>DATHKR010000196.1:0-7662 GCA_035489015.1 Kofleriaceae bacterium
GCGACAAGCAAGAGCAGACGAAGGCAGAGAGGCCAATGGAAATGCCGAATCACGGTGACGCAGGAGTCGGAGCCTTCCGCCCCGGTGACGTGGCCGTCTATCCCGGCCAGGGACTTGTTCGTGTTGAAGGCCAACAGGAGATCGGAGGAAAGCCCTTCCTCATGGTGACGGTCCCGGACAGCGGCACGACCATCGGCGTGCCCGTCGCGAAGATTCATGAGCTCCTGCGCGCCCCGGTGTCCCGCGCCGAGGCCGAGCGGCTCCTTACCATCCTCCGGACCGGGGATGCAGAGCCACCGGACGACCGTGCATGGCCCTACCGCTACCGGGACTTCCAGCGGGCTCTGGTCAACGGTTCCTTCGAGGACCAGGTGCGCGCGCTACATCGGCTGTACCGCACCAGGTACAAGCCTTCTTTCGACGAGCGACGGCTGATCCTGACCTTCGAGGACGCCATCCTCGGGGAGCTCGCGCACGTCGTGGGTGGAACGAAGGACGCCCTGGTCGCGGAGCTGCACGGGATGCATCCCGCCTTCTCGGCGTCCGCGCCGGTACGTCCACCGGAGCAGCCCATCACTCGTCCGACGCCCAGGCCACCGATCAAGCTCTCGAAGCACGAGTACCTTGGTGAGTTCACCGTGGCCGACGGTCGCCTTGTCATCGGTGAGTTCACCGAGTCGTCTGGTGACAGCCCGCCGGATGCCAAGGAGCGCAGCAGCTTCGTCTCACCGGCCGTTCCAGGGACCTGGTATGCGTTCGTGCAGGGCGACGACGAGGTGAAGGCACTGATCGCCGTGCACCGCGATCACGCGGACAACTTCAAGAAGCTGGCGAAGTCAGCCATCCCTCTGAGTCGCGTGATCGTGGAGGGCGGGCGGATGACCATGCTCGACGCCGCAGTCCGCGACGACCCGAAGTACGTGGACGAGGCGATGTTTCCGCTGTTCCCGAAGGGCCTGATCCTGGATCGTGGATGCCACTGCGGAACTGGCGGCGATGGTGTCGACACCGTTCGCGGGGTACTCGCGGATGGAAAGCTGGTGTTCGTGTCGGTCAGCTTCAAGTAGTCACTTCCGGGGGTGGCGCGGCGGTGGTCGCGCCGGGGGACAGGTAGGCCGGATCCCGTCACAATGGTCCTCGATGGACTTCATGGACCGCGACCTGTCCCGACGGCTCGAACGCACCGAGGGCGCGGTCGGCTCGACGTTCATCGCAGCTCGCCGCGAGGTGACACCCGAGATCGCCGCGTGCTGGCACGACTTCGGCGGCACGTACGCGATGTTCGACGGCGCCGATTCTCCGCATACTCAGACCTTCGGGCTCGGGCTGTTCGACCCGGTCACCGCCGGGCAGCTCGACGCGATCGAGGCCTACTTCTCGGAGCGCGGCGCGCCGACCACCCACGAGGTGTCCCCGCTCGCCGGCCTCGAGACGACAGCGCTGCTGGTCGAGCGCGGCTACCGGCCGATCGAGCTCAGCACGGTCCTCGTGCAGCCGCTGGCCGAGCGGAACGTCCAGCCGCCGGCGGACGCGCTCCGGGTTCGTCACCTCGAGCCCTCGCGTCGCGACGGCTGGATCGAGGCCTCGGTCGCCGGCTGGGCCACCGACGCTGCCACCGCCGAGATGGTCCGCACCATCGCGTCGATCGCCAGCGCAAACCCGGCGATGATGAGCTACCACGTCGAGCGCGACGGAGAGATGATCGCGACCGCGTCGCTCGGGATCCACGAGGGCGTCGCGCTGCTCGCCGGCGCGAGCACGATCCCCTCGGCGCGCCAGCTCGGCGCGCAGGCGGCCCTCCTGGCGGCGCGGCTGGCCGACGCGCGCGAGCGGGGATGCACCGTGGCGATGATGGTGACATCGCCGGGGAGCGCCTCGCAGCGCAACGCCGAGCGAAGCGGTTTCCGCGTCGCGTACACGCGCACCAAGTGGCAGCGACTCGCGCCCACCTGACGCCTCGATGACCGGCGTCCTCCCGGCCTGCCTGCCCGCACCTCGGTGACGTCGGCCTGGCCGTCAGCGCCCGTCCAGCCACTTCTTCAGATAGTAGTACGTGGCCACGAACGCTGCTCCGCCGGTCACGGTCCCGATCAGGAAGTCGGCCGTCTCGTCGAGGCGGCTTCCGAGCAACAGGTGCGGTAGATACCCCGCGACGGCGGAGACCAGGAGCGCGGCGAGTCCGACCATCCGCAAGCATGGTCCGCGCCCGCCGCAACCGCTACCGCGGAGTACGCCACCGACGAGCAACGGGCGGCGATCGAGGCGCCGGCGGGGTGGATCACCGGCCGAGCAGCTCGACTACGATCTCTTCCACCGCGATCGCAGGGATGGGTGGAGGCGCACGAGCGCTCAGCAGGTGTAGCCTTCGACGGTGCAGACTCCGCTGCGACAGACGGGGGCCTGCTCGCCATCCTTGCACGGGCGGAAGCGCTTGCCGCGCAGCTTCTTGGGCCGGGCGATGGGGTGCGTGAAGTCCTCGTGGCTCACCCAGCAGTCGGCGTCGGCCGTGCACGGAATCGACTCGACCCAGACGTAGTGGCAGCGGCGCGGCTCGTGGCCGTCGCAGCGGCAGTGGGGCCCCGGCTGGCCCAGCGGCTGCGTGTCCGGATCGGAGCCCGGCGCGCACGTGCCGGCGGCGACGTCCATGATGCAGTCCGGCGGCGACGTGCACGCTTCCTCGACGGAGACAGGAGAGCGGGTGGCGACGGGCCGGTACGCGCACCGGCGATCGAAGCAGACGCAGGTCCCGTCCGGCGGGACGCTCTTGTCGCAGCCGACCGCTGGCGGGGCGGCGGCCACCGCGACGCAGCGCCTCGGCTGACACGGGTCGTCCCACGCACAGTCGCTGTCTTTCGCGCACGAAGCGGCGGCGGGGGCGCCGCCGCTCGACGGCGCGGACGGGGTCGCGCTCGGGCCCGGGGTCGGGCTCGCGCCCGGGTCAGGGCTCGTGGCAACGCTGCCCGGTGTCGCGGCGCCCTCCGCCGGTGTCGTGGCGGCGGTCGTGGTCGCCGGCGGCTTGGACGGGGCCGGGGCCGGGGTCGAGTTGCTGCAAGCGACGATCGTCAGGCTCGCGACGATCGTCACGCTCGCGAGGAACACTCTTCGGTTCACCGCCCGAGGTTATCACCGGTCTCGGCGAAGAAGGGTCTGCCCGCGTTTCGCCGGCTCGTCGTCGATACCGGCATGCACACGAAGCATGGACGCACGCGCGCCGAGCGCGCCCTCGGCACGCGCTTCGATGTCCGCGCGTTCCACGACGCGATCCTGCTCGGTGGCTCGCTCCCGCTCGACGTGCTCGAGCGCCGGATCGACGCGTGGATCGCCGCGCAGCGGCGCCCCCGGTGAGCTCGGTCGCTGTCGCTGACAGGCCCGCGCCGCTGTCACTTCCGGGGGTGGCGCTCGCGGTGCGCCCTGTACAGATTGATGAGGGCGTTGGTCGAGCCGTCGTGGCCGGTCGCGTCGGCGTCGCCGTCGAGCTCGGCCAGGATCCGGGTGGCCAGCTGCTTGCCCAGCTCGACGCCCCACTGGTCGAAGCTGTTGATGTTCCAGATCGCCCCCTGCACGAAGATCTTGTGCTCGTAGAGGGCGATCAGGCGACCGAGCGTCCGCGGCACGAGCCTGGTGTAGAGGATCGAGCTCGTCGGCCGGTTGCCGTTGAAGGTCCGGTGCGCCACCAGATCCTCGCGGCCGGTGATGCCCTTCGCGGCCAGCTCGGCGCGGACCTCGTCGGCGGTCTTGCCCCGCATCAGCGCCTCGGTCTGGGCCAGGAAGTTGGCGATGAGGATGTCGTGGTGGCGGCCGATGGGGTTCTGGCTCTCGATCGCGGCGATGAAGTCACAGGGGATGAGCCTCGTCCCCTGGTGGATGAGCTGATAGAAGGCGTGCTGACCGTTGGTCCCTGGCTCGCCCCAGATGACCGGCCCGGTGGTGTGGTCGACGATCGGGTGGCCCTGGCGATCCACGCCCTTGCCGTTGCTCTCCATGTCGCCCTGCTGGAAGTAGGCGGCGAAGCGGTGGAGGTACTGATCGTAGGGGAGGATGGCGTGGGACTCGGCGCCCCAGAAGTTGTGATACCAGACGCCGAGGAGCCCCATGACGACGGGGATGTTCCGGGCGAATGGCTCGGTGCGGAAGTGTTCGTCGATGTCGTGCGCTCCGGCCAGGAGCTCCTCGAAGCGGTCCATCCCGATCACCAGGGCGATCGAGAGCCCGATGGCGGACCACAGCGAATAGCGCCCCCCGACCCAGTCCCAGAACCCGAACATGTTCTCGGTGTCGATGCCGAACGCCGCGACCTCCTTGGCGTTGGTCGACAGGGCCACGAAGTGGCGGGCCACCGCGGCGCGATCGCCGAGCGCCTCGAGCAACCAGGCGCGCGCCGACAGGGCGTTGGTGATGGTCTCCTGGGTGGTGAACGTCTTGGACGCGACCGTGAACAGCGTCGACTCCGGGCGACACCGCGCGAGCGTCTCGACCAGATGGGTGCCGTCGATGTTGGACACGAAGTGCGCCCGCAGCCCCTCCTTCCAGCAAGGACGCAGCGCCTCGGTGACCATCACCGGACCCAGATCGGACCCGCCGATGCCGATGTTGACGATGTCGGTGATGGCCTCGCCGGTGTGCCCCTTCCACTCGCCGCTGCGAACCCGGTCGGTGAACCGGCGCATCCTGGCCAGCACGGCGTCGACGTCGGGCATGACGTCCTCGCCGTCGACCAGGATCGGCCGTCCGCTGCGGTTGCGCAGGGCCACGTGCAGGACCGGCCGATCCTCGGTGATGTTGATGCGCTCGCCGGCGAACATCTGGTCGCGGAGCTGGCGAACCTCGGTCTCCTCGGCCAGGTCGAGGAGCAGGCGCATGGTCTCGCCGGTGATTCGATGCTTCGAGTAGTCGAACAGGAGGTCGTCGAACCGCAAGGAAAACGCCTGGTGCCGCCGAGGATCGCCCTCGAACAGCGTCCGGATGTGCACCTCCTGCATGTCCTTGCGATGGGCGGCGAGCGCCGTCCAGGCGGGCGATTCGGTGAGCTTGCTCATGCGGCTCCTCCTGCAGGGATCGCGCTCGAACACGAGTGCGCCCCACGATTCTCTTGTCCAGATCCCGATGCACGTCAAGGCAGCCCGGGGGGATTACGTCCCTCTACCGGGGGGACGCCGGGGCGCCATCGGCCGCGCTGATCAGAGCCAGGCCCCGATGGCGACGAGGCAGCGGAGCGCGAACCGCGCCGTCAGGTCGCGGTCACCCGCCTGGTCCTCGACCGCGAGGAAGTGGGTCTGCACGGCAGCCTCGGTGGTCACGAAGATCCGTCCGGCGATCGGGAGGGCCGCACCGACGCCAGCGTCGATGTGCGCGGCCGCCGAGGTGCGCGTCGGTGCGTCGCCCCGCGTGACGAACCTTTCTCGTAGAAGCTCGGCGCCCACCGTGATGCCGAGATCCAGCGTGACCCGGGGGATGTCCCACGCCCTGGCGACGCGGACGTCGAGCGCGACCGCATCCGTCTTCGCGTCGACCGTCCGGTTCGAGAACTCGCCCCGACACGCGACCACGCGCGGCGACAGCGTCATGTCGGCGCGGACCCACGTCCAGCCGGCGAACGCGCCCAGGCAGGGGCTCGCCCCGGCGATGACCGCGGTTTGCGCCGCGGCGCCGCCGACCGGGCCGGAGACGCCCGCGAGGACCTCCCCGCGCCCCTTCCTGACCAGACGCGCGTACGTCGTGCGCGATAGATCGGCCGAGACGACGACCGTCTCGCGCCCGCTCTCGACCACGGCCGAGCCCTCGAGCAGGGCGTCCCGGGTGCGACCGCGGACCAGGTAGCGCCCCGGGGTCAGGCTCAGCGTCCGACGCGACGCCTGCGCGACGATCTCGCCGACGACGCTGGATCGCCCGCCGTCGCGGACGACCAGCCAGGTCGCGTCCCGTGGGAACGTCAGTCGACCTCGGGTTCGATCGCTGCCCAAATCGGCGAGGACGAGGTCGGCGCGGCCGCGGAGGTCGTAGTGGAAGGTCGGATGCTGCACGCCCCCGATCGTGCGGGCGGACGCGAGGATCGTCTGGTTGCGCGTGTAGCGAAACGCCTCGGCGATGGTGACGACCTGATCGCCGTCATCGTCGGCCGCGCCGCGGAGCCCGGAGAGCAGGTAGTGGGTGAAGAACGAGCCGCCGATCTGATCCGACTCCTGCGCGTCCTCGCCCGCCGTGCTCGCGGTCAAGACGATCACGCCCTCGCCGAGCTCGCCGTCGCCGGCGAGCGCGATCGGCGGGGCCGAGCGTCCGCCCTTGACCCGGGTCAACGATCCGGATCGACAGGCGTCGATCACCAGGACCCGGACCTGCGCCGCCGAGCCACGCACGAGCGCCTCGACCTCGCGCAGCCGGAGTCGGGTGTCGCCCAGGTGGAGCGCCTCGGCGTCGCCGTGGCCCGAGTAGTAGACGAACAGCATCGCCTGCCGACCCGCCCGCTGACCGCCGCGGATTCGCTCGTTGGTCGCGATCAAGGCGGTGCGGACCTGATCGGCCGTCCTGCCTCGCAGCACGACCTGATTCTCGTCGGGCACCCCGCCGACCTCGCCGAGGGCCTCGGCGACGCGCGCGGCGTCGCTCTCGGCGAACCGCAGCCGCGGCTCGTCGGCCGGCCCGGCATTGTTGCCGATGATCACGGCGAATCGCTCGATGTCGGCGCGCGCCGATCCGGCGGTGAGCATCAGGCTGGCGACGACGATGAGCGCGCGGCGCATGGTCACCGCCGCGGGGCGCGCTTGTCGAGGACCACGCGCTGGAGCGTGCAGCCCGCGGGCGCGGTCACCTCGGCGCGAGCTTCGAGCTCCGCGAGCAAGGGGCGCAGCGGGTGCGCCGCCTCGCACCAGACGACGACCAGGTCCTCCTCGCCGAGGATGTCGTCGAGCACGGTGCTCTCGGGGAACGACTGCATGCTGCCCGCGGGCAGAGCGATCATGGCGTCGCCGCCCGACGGCACGTACGCCATCGCCCGACCGCTGCCGTCCCTGGCGAGCACCGCACCGAAGCCATCGCGCGCGGTGGTGTAGCCGGCCTGGATGGAGTCGCCCGGATGGATCCGGTCGCCCGAGACGACCGGCGCGAGCCGGTCAGCCGGACCCGCCTCCAGGACGAGGCTCGGACCGGTCCCCTTGGCCCGCTCGCCACCGCCCGACGCCGGATCCGGCCGCGTGCGAGCGACGAGGAAGACGGCGGCCGCGGCCGCGAGCACGATGGGTGCCGACCACCGTCGCCAGCGGATCCCTCGCGCCTC
Organism: Kofleriaceae bacterium; assembly: GCA_035489015.1. Classification (GTDB taxonomy): domain Bacteria; phylum Myxococcota_A; class Polyangia; order Haliangiales; family Haliangiaceae; genus DATFRY01. The sequence continues at coordinate 7,271 of DATHKR010000196.1, forward strand.
TGGCCGCGGCGACTCGAAGGGAGGCCGGCGGGCGAACGCCTGGCTCTCGAGGGTGACTGTGTCGAGGCGAGCGGCACACCTCGGGCAGGCGCTGGCGTGCGCGAGCGCCGCGGACCTGGCGTCGGCGTCCAGCTCACCGCCGATCAGCTGATCCCAGCGCAGGTCGGAGACGTGGAGGTCGTTGTCGCTCACGAGGCTTCCTTGATTCCGGAGAGGCGGCTCTCGATGCGGCCGAGCAGGTTGCCGACGTGGCGCGGCGAGCAGCCCATCAGCCCGGAGATCTCGGCGTGACTCATGCCGTCGAGGTGGTAGTAGACCGCCGCCCGCGCCTCGTCGTCGGTGAGCTGCGCGAGCACGGCGCGGACCGCCACGCGGGCAGCGGCCGAGCCCGG
>DATHKR010000197.1:0-12775 GCA_035489015.1 Kofleriaceae bacterium
CTCAGAATCCCGCCCCGGACGCACGCCGGCCCGGGCTCGACGCGAGGCCCGAGACACTCGTATGCAGGGCGAAGCTCGCACCGGCCGTGGCGTCGGGGCTTCGGTTCATGGAGACTCCATCCACCGACGACAGGCTGGACGAATAGCTGTTGGAGTCGACGGTGGCGCCGGCCGCGTCGCGCAGCACCACCGAGTCGCCGCCGTTGGCCAGGCTGAGCGCTCCGGTCGATGCGGCGATCGCGCCGGGGGTGCCGGCCGGGATCGAGGCGGCGCTGGCGAAGACGACGATGGCCTTTCCGGCGGCGAGGGTGGTGCCGGGCGCGAAGGTGTGGCGGGTGGTGGTGGCGTCGCGGAGCTGCCAGCCCGACAGGTTGGCGGCGGATCCGCCGAGATTGACGATCTCGACGAACTCGGCGCCGGTGTTCGATCCTGGCTCGTTGGCGAGGATCTCGTTGAGGATGACCGCTCCGGGCGGTGGCGGAGGTGGGGTGCCGCCGCCGAACCGATAGCGGACCAGGACCGGGAAGTGATCGCTGGTGGTGTTGCAGTAGGACGGGATCTGCGCGTCGAGCTCGTACGCCTCCACCGAGCCAGAGACGCGATCCGCCGCGATCTCGTTGGTGACGAGCTGGTGATCGATCGCGTCGGAGAAGTCGCAGGTGGTGGCCACGCCGGCGTCGGTGAGGACGCGGGTCAAGAAGGTGTATCGGCCCGGATCGGCATTGAGGTTCGCGTAGGGGGTTGGCCGCCCCGAGGTGATGGAGGTGTCGAGATCGTCGTTCCAGTCGCCCAGCACGATCACCCTTTGAGTCGGGTAGGTCGCGTCGAGGAAGCTCTTCAGCGCGGCCGACGCGCTGGCTCTGCGCTGCCAGCTGGTGGTGTCGGCGAACGCCTTCATGTGGAGCACGATGAAGATGCGCTCCTGGGTCACACCGCCGAGCGTCACCGAGAGCTTCACCTCGAGCGGGGGCCGCCCGGCGAAGTCGGAGTCGCTCGCGGTGAGGATGATGCGCGCCGAGACCAGCGACGCCAGGCTGGTCTTGTAGACCAGGGCGGGCTTCTGCTCGCCGGCGCTGTACGACGCGGTGCCGCCGGCGACCACGGGGTCGCTGGCGATGACCCCGGCATATCCCGGGAGCTGGCCGACCAGGCTCCGGAACGCGCTGGCGCTGGCCACCTCCTCGAGGCTCCACACGTCGAAGTCGGTGCCCTGGATCGTGTCTCGAGCGTTGGCGAGCTGGAGCGCCTCGTTGGTCGGGCCGTTGCCGGTGTCCCCGAACCACTCCAGGTTCCAGTTGGCGACGTCGAGCGTCGCCCCCGTGCCTCGCGGTTGCACCGCCACCAGATCCAGGCGGTCGAGCGGCTCGGACAGGTCGTCGATGAGCTCGGCGTCTTCGAGCGCGCCGCAGGCGGCCAGAAAACCGACGCCGATGAAGCACACCCTGCGGAGGGACACGACACGGGCCATCGGTCACCTCTTCGGACCGCGATGAGTGCGGTCGCGAGAGGAACTCTATCGACCTTCCGTGTCGCGACTCAATCAGGGAAGTGACGATGTGAATTGCTCCCGCCTCGTCGACTGCCACGCAGGCGGAAGACACACACACGCACCGACCAGCGCCCGTCCGGATGACGCATCGCCGGTCGACTGAACCTGCGATGAGGAGACAGTCCCCTCCGCTGCACACGGTGATCCGCGATGGCCGAGCCCGCGATGGGACACGCCAGCGCTGGCTCGACGGAGCGACGAACACGGGTCGCGTCATGAGGCTGGATTTCTGGCCTCACGAGCGTGAGCCGGCTCGCCTGTTGAATTGCGATCCTCGCCGTCTTCGGCCATCGATCGGCGCTGCCTTGTGCGGTCGAGTGCGACGGGCTCGGTTCATCGGCTGGCGGCCCCTCGCTTGCAACCAAGCGGCGCGCAACGCGATCGACGACCGAAGACCGAAGAACGACGAACCACGAATGACGAACGAACCAGCTGTCGGGAACCCGATGGTTCCCCTTCGAAAGGGAGGAACGACGATGGTACGCACCGCTCTCGCGGCAGTCATGGCCCTGAGCCTCGCCGCAGCTTGCTCGCAAGACGATCCCGAAGTGGGCGATCCCCGCCTGGATGACCTGGCCGGCGGAGGAGGCTCCTCGGACCTGGTTCGCGGCGGTCAGAGCCACCAGACATCGCTGGCCGCGTCCCTCGGCGCCACGCCCGACATCGCGGCGCTGCTCTCGGCCGTCGATGAAGACCTGCGCGACCAGGTCGGCCCGCTCGACCCGGACGACTTCATCGTGCGCGGCGACACCACCACCCAGTCTCCCGCCGGCGGCAGCCTCCGGCACGTCGATCTGGTCCAGACCGTCGACGGCGTGCCGATCCATCAGACCTATCTCCAGCTCACGGTGCGCGAGAACACCGTGGTCGGATCGACCTTCCGCCTCTACCGCGGCGCCCAGGCCGACACCAAGGCCAGCGTGAGCGCGGACTCGGCCACCGGGATGGCCCGCCAGTCGATCGGCGCGACCGCGACCGCGGAGATCGCGGCCCAGGATCTCGAGGTGCGCGAGATGAAGGGCACGCTCGAGCTGGTGTGGGCGACCGCGCTGCGCGGCAGCCACGAGCGCTCGCTGGTCATCGCCAGCGGCCCGCGCGCCGGTCAGTCGGAGAAGGTGGACGAGCGCGTGTTCGAGACCACCGGCAACGTTTCCGGCTTCTTCGTGACCGGCGGCGCGCCGGGCGGGCTCGGCGTGGTCACCCAGGGCGGGCTCGCCAACCTGACCGTCGCCTCGGCGTCCGGTTCGGCGCAGACCGACGCGGCCGGCAACTACGCGATCGACGTCCCCGCGACCGACACCCTCACCGCAAACCTGAGCGGCACCTCCGGCAGCGTGGCCACCGACGTCGGCGCTCCGCTCACCGCCTCCGGCGCGGCCGGTCCGGTCCTCGACCTGGTCCTGGGCAGCGCGGCCGGCGGCGAGGCCGAGCTGGCGCAGGCGACCGCCTACGTCTTCGTCGACGTCGAGCGCAGCTTCCTGGACGCCAACGGCATCCCGGCCGCCTCGCTCGGCGGACCGCTCGCGATCAACACCAACATCGCCGACGTCTGCAACGCCTTCTACTCGCCGTTCGATCGCAGCATCAACTTCTTCGCCAGCGGCGGCGGCTGCAACAACAGCGCCTCCGACAGCGTGATCGCGCACGAGCACGGCCACTTCGCCGACGACGAGCTGGGCGGCATCCAGGACGGCGGCCTCTCCGAGGGCTGGGGCGACGCGCTGTCCTGCTACATCTTCGGGGTCCCCGATGTCGGCTTCGATCTGTTCCCGGGTGAGGCGATCCGCAGCTGCGAGAACGACTACGTGTTCCCGCCGGGCGGCAACGACGAGGTCCACAACCTCGGTCAGGCCTGGGCCGGCTTCACCTGGCTGGTCCGCGAGAACCTGATCGCCAAGCTCGGCGACGTCGACGGCGAGGCGCTGGCGCGGGCCCTGGTCCTGCCCTCGCTTCCGTCCAACGCCGCCGACATCCCGGGCGCGGTGCGTGAAGTGTTCCTCCGCGACGACGACGACGGCGATCTCACCAACGGGACACCGAACTCCGACGCGCTCCTCCCGGCCGCGCAGGCTCACGGCCTCGACTTCGCCGCCCAGTAGCGACGACGGAACAGCGAGAGGTCGAACAGACCGCCAGGGCGCCGCGCGCGTCCTGGCGGTTTTGCTTTTCGCGGATCAGGTGCGGTACGGCCCCTTCTCCGGCTCGACGACCACGGCGGTGCCATAGGCGAGGACCTCGGTGACTCCGCCGGCGATCTCGGTCGCGTCGTAGCGCGCGCCGATGATGGCGTTCCCGCCCATCTGCGCCGCGTGCACGAGCATGATGCGGAAGGCGTCGATCCGGGTCTGCTCGCACAGGTGAGTCCAGACCGTGATGTTGCCGCCCTTCAGGGACTGGAGCACCGCGGCGAGGTTGCCGAGGATCGACCGCGACCGCACGACGATCCCGCGTACCACGCCGAGCGACTTCACCGTCCGGAATCCATCGAGCGAGAACGCGGTCGTGACCATGTCGGCGTGAACTCCCTCGGCCGGCGCGATCTCGTACGGTTGCTTCTTGATCAACGCCTTGATTTCGTCGCCCATGGCGCGACTCTACCGCGGTCGGGCGCGGCGCTTGCAGACCCACATCCTTCAGGTGTTCGATGGTGCGATGCCTCGCCACCAGACCCGCGTCCGCCTGGCCGCGGTCCTCGCGCTCGCCTCCGCGCCGTCGTGCGCTCACCCGTCCGACGACGATCGCCCGCCGCAGGCGCCTCCAGCCAGCCCGACCGCGCCGCGCCCGGTCGAGCAGGATCCGTTCCTCTCGTTTGCCAGCACCGCCCCGACCGTCGGCCAGCCCGCGCCGGCGTTCGAGCTGACCTCGATCGGCGGCGAACGCGTGAGCCTGGCCGAGGCGGCGAGCCGCGGTCCGGTCGTGCTGGTGTTCGCGTCGTTCACCTGTCCGCCTTCGCGCATGAAGCTGCCGCGGTTCGAGGCCCTCGCCGAGCGGTGGAAGGGCAGGGCCTCGGTCTACGTGGTCTACTCGCGCGAGGCTCACCCGCACGCGAAGTCGAGCGAGAGGCTGAATGGATTCGCCGACCAGGTCCAGGCCCGCGATCGGGACGGCGATGGCACCGTGACCGTCGCCGAGTACGGCGACCTCGGTCCGCGCTACATGCTCGATGCGTTCGACCTCGACCACGATGGCGCGGTGCGGTCATACGAGTTTCTCGCCGCGCGTCGGCTCGACCAGTTCAAGGACATCGACGCGCCGGCCAGCTACGAGCAGCGGGTGGCGCTCGCCCGGCAGCTCCGCGAGGACGTCCCGGGCACGATTCCGGTCCTGGTCGACGGCATCGACGACGCGGTGGCGACCGGCTACGGCGGCCTGCCCAACATGGCCTACCTGGTCGGCGCGGATGGCCGGGTCGCCTTCAAGATCCCGTGGGCGGCGGTCGCCGACATCGAGCGCGAGCTGGCCAGGCTGACCGGCGCACCCGCGCCGTCGCCATCGGTGACCGCGCCCGATCTCGCGATCGTGCAGCCGCACCTCGCGGCCGCCAGGGCGGCGCATAGGCCGCTGCTCATCGAGCTCACCGCGACGGGGTGCCACGCGTGCGAATCGATGGCCAGGACGCTGGCCGAGCCCGAGCTGAAGCCGGACCTGGCCCGCTATCACATGGTGCAGCTCGGCCTCGATCAGGACGCCGCGTGGCGTCTCTTCGAGTCACTCCAGCTCGCCGCCACGCCCAGCTTCGTGGTGCTTTCGGCCGACGGCAAGGTGGTCGCGACCCTGCAGGGGGCCCGCGATCGCGACGCCGTCCGCGCGTTCCTGCGCGACCCGGCCCGGACCGCGGCGAAGTAGCAGCCGGAGCCTCAGGGCCGCGCGAGGGTCAAGTTGACGGCCCGGCCGCGCCGCCTCACTCGAGCGAGCCGTCGTCGAGCGCGTCCACGAACAGGGCGTGGTCGGCCAGCACCTGCGCGGTGTAGTCGAGCGCGAGCCCGCCCACCTCGCCGGCGAACTCGCCGCGCCGCCCGTCGAGCAGCGGCCACACGCTGTCGTCGAAGCTGGTGTCGACGTAGATCGGATCGAAGTCGCGGTCGGCGCGGGCGTGCGCGCCGGCCAGGAGCCAGGCCCACTGCTCGGCCAGCTTGCGCAGCCGCTCGCCGGTGTCGAGCTCGTCGGTGTCGAGCGCGTCCTTGAACGGAGAGCGCTCGCGCACCGAGAAGGACTCTCCCATCGCCGACAGACACCCGATCTGGTCCTCGGCGTGGGCAAGCAGCGCGCGCTCGGCCTCGGCGACGCGACAGCCGGCCTCCTCCTCGGGGAACTGCTCGGCGAAGCGGAGGCGCTCGTCCTCCGGCAGGAACGGCACCAGCGACGGCGTGCCCTCGCGCTTGATGTCGAGGATGCGGTCGTCGTCCGGGTCGGCGGTCTCGCCCGCGACCAGCGCGAAGTAGCGCGCGGTGCCGAGCGAGCCGATACCCTGGTCGAGCCGGCGCGCCACGTCCTCGACGCGGAAGAACCCGGCATCGCCTCGATGCGGGCCGGCCACCCCGCCGCGGTAGGCCGCGATGCCCGCCACCAGCGCGGTCCGCTCCTCCTCGGTGACCGCGGCCAGCTCGGCCGGGTCGAGCGCGAACAGGCGCTCTCCGCCGTCCTCGACGGTGAAGTCGTCGAGCATCGCCCGGCGATCGCCGTCGCGCTCGACGTCCTCCAGGAACTCGTCGAGCCGGCCGTACGCGTCGGCCGCGGTCAGCTGGGCCCCGTGCTCCTCGTCGTTGTCCGGGCCGCGCACCTCGTCGATCCGATCGACGTACGCGCCGGCCAGCGCGTCGACCGCGTCGGACGCCTCGTCGGCGTCGAGCTGGTTGGCGTCGGCGACCAGCGCCACCGAGGTCGCCAGCCGCCACACGTCGTGCAGGTAGCTGGCCGGCAAGCTGTCGTCGAAGTCGGTCAGGTCGTAGACGACCGTGCCACCGTCGTCATCCAGCGCGCCGAAGTTGTCGGCGTGGGCGTCGCCCTGGACCCAGGTGACCGCGTCGTCGGCGCCGAAGGAGCTCTGCCCCACGCGGTCCTCGGAGGCCAGGTCGAAGAAGAACAGGTGGGCGCTGCCGCGGAAGAAGGCGAACGGCGTCTCCCGCATCGCGGCGTACTTGGCCGCGCGATCGGCCGGCGCGAGCCCGGCGTTGTGGCGGGTGAGCTCGGCGATGAGGACCTCGCGGCGCGCCTCGCCGTCACGCACGTCCCACGGGGCCGGGCCATCACCCGGGTCGTCCGCCTTGCCGTCGCCGCCGCCCACCGGTTGTCCCGCCGGCGGCGCGGGCGGCGCCTCGGCCAGAGGACCGCACGCCGCGGCGGTGACCAGCACCAGGGACCAGGATCGCCACATCCGGCCAGCCTGCCACGCGACGCAGGGAAATGGGGACGGGCCCGGTCAGGTCGGGCTTCGGCCGCGGCCGAATGCCTCGAAGGTCAGGATCGTGAACGTGTCGCGCACGTGAGAGATGCTTTGAACGTCCCGCTCGATCAGTCGACCCAGCGTGTCGATGTCGTCGACGTACAGCTTGAGCAGGAGGTCGTACTCGCCGCTGGTGCTGTAGACCTCCGAGAAGCTCTCCACCTCGGCGACGCGGCTGGCGACATCGGTCACGTGGCCGGGCTCGGTCTTGATGAGGACGAAGACGGCGCGCATGCCGCCTGTATACCGCGGACCGCCTGGCCCGGCGAGCGGGGCGCGCCTCTGCTACGAGCCCGGCGCGCCGGCGAGCGCGTCGCGCGCCTGCTCGACGGTCTTGCGGCACGTCCACGAGCTCGGGCGGTGCTTCAGCCCGGCGGTCGCCAGGACGAGCGACTGCCTCGCGCGGCCGCTGGCCAGATCGACCCGGGCCACCGCGCACCGCTGCTCCGAGGTCCGCGCCACCCGGCGGAGGCGCTCGGCCGGCACCGACGCGTCGGCGCCGCGGCGGAGGAGGAGATCGATCCTGGCGTGGAGGACGGCGGGAGCGTCCGGCTCGAGGCGCAGGCCCTCCTCGATGTCGCGCTCGGCGCCGGCCCAGTCCTCGTCGGGTCCGTCCAGGCGGAGCAAGGCCTTCAGCACGTACGCGTCGGCGCGGGTGCCAGGGTCCTTCATGGCAGCGAACAGGTGCTCGCGCCGGTGCGACGCCGCGTCGCCGTCCTTCAGCAGCGTCGACCACAGCCATGCCCAGTGCAGGTTGGCCTCACCGGTCGCCATCGCGCGGATCCGGGGCGCGGCGCGAGGTGGCACCGCGACGGGACGGCGCACGAGGGCGAACTTCTCGCCCGCGATGTACGCGTCGAGCCGCTCCTGCAGCGGAACCCCCTCGAAGTGCTTGAGGAACAGATCCTTCGGGTCTGTCTCGCTGTGGATCAGGTCCTGCTGAAAGGCCACGAACCGCGGCCGGAGCTCCACGTCACCCACCATGAGCATGTGGACGAGGGCCCAGGCGGCGGCGTAGTTCGCCGCGCTGCGAATGAGGCCGTGCTCCCCGCCGCCGGCACTGGCCGCGAAGAAATTGATGCCCATGAGGTCGCGGATCGGCGGCAAGAGATTGGTCGACAGCACGACCACGCGGACATCGCGGAAATAGCCGGCCCTCGGCTGGATGCGCTCGGGAACGAGGACATAGGGCGGGATCCCGATCTCCACCTTCCCGGCCTTGACCAGCGCGGTCTCGACCAGCGAGGCCATCCCCTCATCCAGCCAGACCGGCGCCCGCGGCAGACACATCGCCATCAGCCGGTGGCTCAGCTCGTGCTGGAAGACCTGCCGCGCGTCCTGGCTCAGATCGTCTCGCATGACGATCGCGGACTCGTAGTCGGCCAGCCAGGTGACCTTCGCGCGGCGCTGGAATCCGGCCAGCGCGGGGGGCGCGATCTCCGTGAACCGCGAGGCCGGCAGGATCGTCACCGCGACCTTGTCGTCGTCGGCGATGACCGGACAGCGCACCACGTTCCCGGCCAGCACGTCGCGGACCACCTGCATCTCGCGCGCGAGCTCGATCGCGCGAGACCTGGACAGGCTGGTGCGCAGGCGGATGTGCTCGGTCTCCACCATCACCCAGCCCTGGGCCCGCGTCTGCGCCTTGTAAGCGCAGCCAGTGACGGCGACCAGACTCAGCAGCGCCGCGACGACCGACCATCCCCTCATGGGCGAGAGAATAGGCGGCCCCTGAGATCGATCGACCATCGCTCGACCATCGATCGACCAGCTCCGCGAGCGCTCCCGTCCTGACGCGCAGCGGCAGACTCGCCCCACGCTCGCCACACGCTGGCCACACGCCGGCCACACGCCGGCATGGAGGCCTCGTCATTGATGGATTCGTTTCAGCTGACGTAGAGTTTCAGACCGAGGGTGATGCAGGAATCGCTGGCGCAACAGGGGGCATGGCGCGCGCGACCCTGCTCCGCCGCCGAGAGCGTCGCGGATGTGACCTGCTCCATTCGCTTCATCCAGCCGTTTGCCAGGTATCTGAGAGCGACCGGGCACGACGTCGAGGCCTGGCTCGGCCCGCACGGGCTCAGCGCGGCCCACCTGGTGGAGCGCGAGCTGCGGATCTCTCAGGGCGAGGCCAGCGCGCTCGTCCGCGAGGCGGTGGCGCTGACCGGTGATGCGGCGCTCGGGATGCGCGCGGCCCGGTGCGTCGGTCCCGGCGACTTCGACGTGGTCGAGTACGCGGCCGCCAGCTGTGCCACGGCTGGCGAGGCGATGCGGCTCGCCGCGCGCTTCATCGCGCTCATGCACGAGGGGATCTCGATGCAGCTCGACGTCGAGCCGCCGCTCGCGGCGCTGCGGGTGCGGGTCCTCCACGGGGCGGAGCAGGTGCCGGCCTCCATCGAGCTGGTGTTCGCGTCGCTGCTGGAGTACGGGTCGCGGTCGCTCGGCCACCGGACCCGACCGCTGCGGGTCGAGCTCGCCCACGCCGGGCCGGCCGACGCGGGCATCTACCAGGAGATCTTCCGCGAGGTCCGCTTCGGGGCGCCGGAGCACGTCATGTGGGTGAAGGCGGCGGCGCTGGATCTGCCGCATTGCGCCCCGGACCGCTCTCTCGTGCAGATCCTCACCAGCCATGCCGACGGTCTGCTCCAGCAGCTCGAGCGGCGACCCCGGCGCTTCGCGGAGCGGGCGCGCGCCGCGATCATCCGGGATCTGTCGGCGGGGAGCGTGGCGGCGGAGCACATCGCGCGGCGGCTCGCGGTCTCGCTGCGCACGTTCTACCGCCGGCTCGCCGAGGAGGGGACCACGCACGGCGAGCTGGTCGACGATGTGCGGCGCACGGAGGCGATGCAGCACCTGGCCGCGGGCTCCTTCTCCATCGCAGAGATCTCGTTTCTCCTCGGCTTCGCCCACCCGAACGCATTTCACAAGGCGTTCAAGCGCTGGACCGGGAGGACCCCGGCCCACTTCCGCGGGGACGCGCTCGCTCGCTGGGCCGTGAGTCGCTGAGCGCGCGTGGCAGTCTGGGATTGGCGACTGGCACGCTGGGATTGACTGCCCACATTGCGGCGAGCCATCCGCGGCGTCTACGGTGGCCGACGACTGCTCGACTGGTGCGTCGACGACACCGCGGAGGTCGGCAATGCAGAAGTGTATGGTCTCGTCCCGGATTCTCCTCACCGGTCTGCTCTTCGCGTCAGGCGCGTCGTGTCAGGTCGATTCCCCGGCCGCTCCGGCGGACTCTCCGCCGGAGACGCCCGAGCTCGAGACCGCGGCCGCGGTCGGGCCGCCGTTCGTGGAGTTCGAGAGCGGGCAGGTGCGGCCGCTGGCCATGTCGCCCGCCGGCGACCGCCTGTTCGCGCTGAACACGCCGAACAACTCGCTCGAGATCTTCGCGGTCACCGCCAGCGGCCTGCAGCTCCAGGCGCGCGTACCGGTCGGCCTGGAGCCGGTGGCGGTCGCCGCCCGCAGCGACGACGAGGTCTGGGTGGTCAATCACCTGTCCGACAGCGTCAGCGTGGTGAGCGTCGCGGGCGTGCCGCACGTGGTGCGCACGCTGCTCGTCGGCGACGAGCCGCGCGACGTCGTCTTCGCGGGCGACGCCGGCCGCGCGTTCATCACCACCGCCCACCGCGGACAGCAGCGCACCGATCCGTCGATCGCCGCGGTCCCCGGCGCTGGCGACCCCCAGTTCACCACGCCGAGCACCCCGCGCGCCGATGTCTGGGTGTTCGACCCGGCCCAGCTCGGGGCGACGGTCGGCGGCACGCCGGTCAGGATCATGAGCTTCTTCACCGACACGCCGCGCGCGCTGGCCACCAGCCCGGACGGGAACACCGTCTACGTGGCCGGCTTCAAGACCGGCAACGAGACCACCGCCATCTACGAGATGATGGTGTGCCCCGGCTTCCAGCCCAACCAGCCGTGCGTGAACGGCAACGGCTCCATCTCGCCGGGCGGCAACCCCGGACCGGCGACCAACGTCGAGGGCGACCCGGCTCCCGAGGTGGCCCTCATCGTCAAGTTCAACCGGGCCAGCGGGCACTGGGAGGACGAGCTGCACCGCAACTGGGACAACGCGGTCCGGTTCCGCCTGCCCGACACCGACGTGTTCGCGGTCGACGCCAACACCCTCGGCCAGACGGCGTCGTTCGCCCACGTCGGCACGACGCTGTTCAACATGGTCACCAACCCGGCGACCGGCGAGCTGTACGTGTCCAACACCGACGCGTTCAATCAGGTGCGCTTCGAGGGCCCCGGTGAGTTCGGGGGGCACACCGTGCAGGGACACCTGGCCGAAACTCACATCACGATCATCGACGGCTCGACGGTGACGCCCACGCACCTCAACAAGCACATCGACTACACGACGCTGGCCGCCGACCCCGGCTTCGATCCCACCGCCAGGGATCACAGCCTCGCCATCCCGCTCGACATGGCCGTCAGCGGCGACGGCAGCACCATCTACGTGGCGGCGTTCGGCTCGAGCAAGATCGGCGTCTTCGACACGGCGGCGCTGCGGGACGGCAGCTTCGATCCCAGGGTCACCAGCGCCGGCTACATCCCGGTGAGCGGCGGCGGCCCCAGCGGCCTCGTCCTCGACGAGGCGCGCGGCCGGCTCTACGTCCTCACCCGCTTCGACAACGCGGTGAAGGTGGTCGACCTCGCGTCGCGCAACCAGACGGCCGCGCTGCCGCTGCCCAACCCGGAGCCGGCGTCGGTGGTGCAGGGTCGCCCGATGCTCTACGACGCGACCGCCTTCTCCGGCAACGGCGAGGCCTCGTGCGCCAGCTGCCACATCTTCGGCGACCTCGACGACATCGCCTGGGATCTGGGCAACCCGGATGACGTCGTCACCACCAACCCGCTTCCGATCAACCTGGGCGAGCCGCTCGCGATCATCGCCGGCAAGCTGCTCTTCAACTTCCGCGGCGCCATGAACGGCAGTGGCAACGCGAACGAGTTCCACCCGATGAAGGGCCCGATGACCACGCAGACGCTGCGCGGCCTGCGCAACTCGGGCGCCATGCACTGGCGCGGTGACCGCTCGAACGGCGCCTTTGGGGTCGACGCGACCGACCCCAACCTGTCCTTCGACAACTTCATCGTCGCCTTCCCGGGCCTGATCGGCAGCCCGGCGCAGCCGCCGGTCGCCGACATGCAGCGCTTCACCGACTTCCAGCTGCAGGTCTTCCTGCCGCCCAATCCGGTGCGCCGGCTCGACAACTCGCTGACCGCGGCGCAGCAGCGAGGCCGCGATTTCTACTTCGGTCCGCGCACCTCGGACGGTCTGAACGTCCCCATCCTCGGCGACATCCTCACCATCTTCGAGGGCTTCACCTGCAACGGATGCCACGAGCTCGATCCGGCCGAGGGCGAGTTCGGCACCGGCAAGCGCGCCTCGTTCGAGGGGATCATCCCGCAGATCTTCAAGGTCCCCCACCTGCGCAACGTGTACACGAAGGTCGGCATGTTCGGGGCTCCCAAGGTGGACAGCTTCGACGCCCCGGACAGCGGAAACACCGGCGATCAGGTCCGCGGCTACGGGTTCACCAACGACGGAACCGTCGACACGATGTTCCGCTTCTTCACCGCGGCGGTGTTCCGGCCGCTGCCGACCAGCGGCTTTCCGCTCCTCAACCCGGACGCGACCCGACGCGACGTCGAGCAGTTCATGCTCGCGTTCGACAGCGACCTGGCGCCGGTCGTCGGCCAGCAGGTGACCCTCGCCGCCGACAACGCCGGCGCGGTCGGTCCGCGCATCGATCTGCTGGAGCAGCGCGCGC
>DATHKR010000198.1:0-12385 GCA_035489015.1 Kofleriaceae bacterium
CACCTCGTAGTGATGACCGTAGGCGCCCGGCATGGACTTCGCGGGCCGCTTGGTCACGTGAAACCAGTGGACGGCGATCGTCTTGCCCGCCTTGATGCCGGCTCCTCGCTCGACCTTGGTGACCCGGAGCGTCGCCTTGTACCCCGTCTTGATGCCTCCGCCGAAGTCAGAATTCTCGGTCTCGATCTTCTCGATGACTCCGGTGACGACGTGGTCGGCCTCGGCGCGGGTCTCCGGCGGCCTTTCGGCGAGAGCCGAACCCGCGGTGAGGGCCAAGATCAGGACGAATGAAGCAAGGGCGAAGTACCTGCGCATGGTCGACTCTCCTACCGATGGCTCGAGGCCCGATGATAGGCCTCAACACGCCGCGGTGACACGTTACCGACGAAACACGTCCCGGAAGGATCTACCGCCGTCCGCCGAACCGATCCGTGGCGGCGACTAGGTGCGGAATCATGCCGGCGCTGGAGTGCCCGGCATCGTCGTCGACGACGAGCTCGCTGTCTGGCCAGGCGCGCGCGAGCTCCCAGGCCGTGTCGAGCGGACCGCTCACGTCGAACCGGCCATGGACGAGCACGCCCGGGATGCCGGCCAGGCGCCCCGCCTCCCGCAGCACGATCCCGTCCTCGAGGAAGCAGTCGTGGCTCCAGTAGTGAGTGACCAGCCGCGCGAAGGTCATGCGGAAGGCCGGGTCGTCGTAGCGCGGGCTGGGCCGGTGGCCCGGTGCCAGGCTCACGTGGGCGTCCTCCCAGTCGCACCAGTCCCGGGCCGCCCTCTCGCGAACGGCTGGGTCCGGATCGGTCAGCAGCCGGTAGTACGCCTCCACCAGTCTTCCGCCGCGCCGTGCCGTCGGGACGCCATCCCGGAAGCGGGCCCACTCCTCGGGAAACATCCGGCCGATGTCCTCCGTGATCCAGTCGATCTCGCGCCGACGACCCGACGTGACCGCGCTCAGCACGATCTCCGAGACTCGCTCGGGATGGCCTTCGGCGTAGGCCAGCCCCAGCGTCGAGCCCCACGAGCCGCCGAACAGCAGCCACCGCTCGATGTCGAGCCGGCGGCGGAGCAACTCCATGTCCGCGATCAGGTGCGCGGTGGTGTTGGTCGAGAGGTCCGTGCCCGGATCGCCGGCGTCCGGCCTGCTCCGGCCACATCCTCGCTGGTCGAACAGGACGATCCGATACGCCTCGGGGTCGAAGAAGCGGCGCCAGCCCGGCGTGCAGCCCGAGCCCGGGCCGCCGTGCACCACCACCGCCGGCTTCCCGTCCGGGTTGCCGCACTCCTCCCAGTAGACGAGGTTGCCGTCGCCGACCTCGAGCATCCCGTACTCGTACGGCTCGATGTCGCGATACTGCTCCGCCACGCGGCCAGTGTAGCAGCGGCCGCCGCTGAGCCTCAGCGATGCGATCGAGGAGTTATCCGCAGCGATGCTACTCGATCGGCAGTCAGCGCGCGCTCTCGGCGAGCGAGACCTGCTTGATGCCTCGAGATCGACGACGGTGCGAGCCGCGAGCTGGCCGCGGCTACCCGCTCGACTGCTACGACCTTGTCATCTTGGAAATTCGCCATCTCGATGCCACCCCGGACGCTCTCGGCAAGATCGGCCTGAGCGTCGTCGAACCTGTCTACGAGAATGGAACCGTCTGGAGAGTTCCCAGACCTCTGTCGAAGAAGATGCTGCCCGACCGCCTTACCTCGCCCCCCTGTGTGTTTGGCGAGTCCAGGCTCTACTTTCATCTCGAGATCCTCTTGTTTCCATGACTCCGGCAGCCGGGCCGCTTGTCACCTGGGCGCTCTCCGGCTGGTCCGGTAATCGAGATGGCTCCTTTCGAGGACAGGCCCGAAAGAGCGGAGTCATTCCAGAAGGCCGGGTGTCTCACCTGCGCTGGTACGGAGGTGAGATGTTGCGCTCCTCGGTGTGATTCGTGGGGGTGAGTAGAGACACGACACGACTTGACTCCTCGGTCGAGGAGGCGATGTTAGGGCACCTCAGGCAACCCATGCCCGAACGCAGCTACCATCGCGAACGGGGCGATGCGGACACTCAGCTACTTCGGGACCACGCACGTTCCTGCTCGGATGGTTGGTGAAAGGAGAGACCCGATGCCCGCCCGATCGAATCTTTCAATGACGGCGACGCTGTTCGCGTTCGCCTGCCTTGGAACCGGCTCCGCCGCGACGGCCGGCCCTCTGGCGAACCCTTCGGCGCAGCCCCCGCGCGACCGGGCGGTGCCGACCAGCCTGTCCGTTCGCAGCCGCCTGACTGGATTGTCGTCGCTCACTCGGCTCGCCCTGTGGTGGCAAGGCGCCCAGCCGCCCCCAGCGCAGCCGCAGCCAGCGCAGCCGCAGCCGACCCCACCGGTGCCGGCCGATCCGCCGGCCGAGTCGGCGCCGCCGGCCGAGCCAGCGCCGGCCAAGCCGGCTCCAGCGGCCGAACCCGCACCCTCCACGACGGCCCCGCCGGCCGAGCCGACTCCAGTGGCCGAACCCGCACCCTCCACGACGCCCCCGCCGGCTGACACCTCGGCGGAGGCGCCGTCGGATGCCGACGTCATCGCGGAGGCCGAGGCCCAGCTAGCTGGCGCGCCCGGAGAAGGCGAGGTCATCGTCGTCACAGGCTCCGCCATCGAGCGAACCGAGACGACGACCCCCGCGCCGGTCACCGTCCTCGACCGCCAGGATCTCGACGCGGCCGGCATGGCTTCGATCGGCGACATCTTGCAGGACCTGCCCTCTCAGTCGAACGGCATCAACACCCAGGCCAACAACGGCGGCGACGGCGCGACCCGGGTGGACATCCGCGGGCTCGGCTCCGCCCGGACGCTGGTCCTCCTCAACGGCCGCCGCCATGTTCCGGGCGGCACGGGAGCCGACGGCTCGGTCGATCTCAACGCGATCCCGCTCGCGGTCATCCAGCGCATCGAAGTCCTCAAGGACGGCGCTTCCGCGGTGTACGGGTCGGACGCGATCTCCGGCGTGGTCAACATCATCACGCGGTCGGACGTGGACCGCACCGAGGCGACCGTCTATACCGGCACCACGCAGCGCGGCGGCGGCACCGTGTACGACGCCAGTTTCGTCACCGGGATGAACTCGACGCGCGGCAACTTGCTCTTCTCGGCCGGCTACTTCGATCAGAAGGACATCTTCGCCGACCAGCGCGATTTTGCCAGCCCCGCCCGCGACCTCGAGAGCTTCGCGGATGAGGACAGCGAGGTACAAGCCGGCAGCCCCACGACTCCCCAGGGGACCCTCTACGACCGCGTGTGTGGTCCTGACGAGGATCCGCGCACGAACGGATGCGCGCCCAGCGAGGCGACTTTGATTTGCCCCACTGGCGTTTGTTTCCGGGATCCAGGCACCGATCAATGGCGCGACTTCGATACCGGCGGCAACTTCGATACCGGGACAGGTGACTACTATAACTTTCAGCCGGACAACTACCTGCTCACGCCGCAGCGCCGCTACAACGTCTTCTCGACCGGCAACTACAAGTTCCACGAAAACGTCCGTGGCATCTTCGAGGCCTCGTACATCAATCGGCAGTCGGACCAGCAGCTCGCCCCCGAGCCGCTGACGACCGGCGGAGAGGGAATCTTGGTCTCGCCCCAGAATTACTACAACACGTTCGGCGATAGGTTCCTTGGCGACGGGCAGGGGCGAGCCATCGAGGACATGGGTAAGCGCATGGTGGAGACGGGGCCGCGCACCACGGAGCAAGACATCGACACCTTCCGCCTCGTCACTGGTGTGGATGGAAAGCTGCCGGATCAGTTGCTGTCGGGCTGGAAGTACGAGCTCTCGTACAACTTTGGCCGTACCGTCGGGACCGTCGTCAACGGCGGCAATCTCATCCGCCCGAATGTGGCGGAGGCGCTCGGCCCGACCTACATGGACGAGAGCGGCGTGCTCCGTTGTGGGACGGCGGATGACCCCGGCACGGCCGAGTGCGTGCCGCTCGATCTGTTCGGCGGGGAAGGGTCGATCACTCCGGAGATGATCGACTGGATCAGCTATACCGGCGTGGCGCGGGGCTACAACCGGCAGCACACCGCCTTGGCCAAGCTGAGCGGCCCAGTGCTCAAGACGCCGTGGGACGGCGATGTGTATCTCGCTCTCGGCGGAGACTACCGTTTCGAAGCGGGCGGGTTCCGCCCGGATCCGCTGACCGGAACTGGCAACACCACCGGCGTGAAGGTCGATCCGACCGGCGGGCACTACGACGTCAAGGAGGGCTTCGCCGAGCTCTCCGTCATCCCGGTGAGGAATCAGAGCTGGGTCAAGGTGCTCGAGCTCAGCGGCGCGGCACGCGCGGTCGACTACTCGACATTCGGCAGCAACTTCAGCTGGAAGGTGGGCGGCTTGTACAAGCTACCGGTCGGGGTGTCGCTGCGCGGCACCTACTCGACCGCGTTCCGCGCGCCCAACGTGGGAGAGCTCTATGGCGGACAGCAGGACGACTTCCCGAATGTCACGGATCCTTGTGTTGACGCGACCGGAATCGTCGCCGAGCGATGCGCAGCGGATGACGTGCCCGCCGGCCTCGTGGAGCCGAACTCGCAGCAACAGGCTCTTGCTGGCGGGAACGAAGACCTCGAGGCCGAGACCGCGCAGATCCTGACCGGGGGGCTGGTCTACGAGCCGACCTTCGCGGAGGGGCTGGGCTTCACCGTCGACTATTACGACATTTCGATCGATGACTCGATCCAGAGGGCGGGCGCCAACATCATTCTGAGCAACTGCTACACCGCGCCCCAGCGTACCGACTGCGACAAGATCACCCGCACTGCCAGCGGACGGATCGACGTCATCGATGATCGCTTCACGAACATCGGCCGCGCCGAGGCCTCCGGTATCGACGTCGGTCTTGCCTACCAGCACGAGATCGTCGGCGTGGGCAAGTTCCGCCACAACCTCGAGGGGACTCGCCTCCTCAAGTTCGACAACTTCTTTCCGGATGGCATGGGAGGCGAGATCAAGCACGAGGGCGCCGGCAACTATGACCTCGGCGCCAACCCCAAGTACAAGGCCAACTTCTCGACGTCGTGGAGTCTCGCCGGCATGGGGGCAGGCCTCAACGTGCGCTACATCCATAGTTTCGTGGAATGCCGCGCCGAGAGCGTGCAGGACGACTGTGGCCTGTCAGACGCGATCGCGCGCAAGGTCTCGCCCAATGTGACCGCCGATGCGATCCTCAGCTACGCGTTCAAGGACCTGTTCGGCCAGACCATGATCACCGGCGGCGTCAACAACCTCCTCGATCAGGATCCACCGAACATCTACAACGGCTTCCTGGCGACCTCGGACTTCTCCACCTACGACTACTGGGGCCGGTTTTACTATCTGCGCCTGACCCAGGTCTTCTAGAGACAAGGGCGGGCCCGAAGGGCAACCGAGGCCATGGTTGGAGCCGACGACTGGCAGGCCGAGGTCTACGCCCTTCGGGCTCCTGGACGAGGGGCCCGGCGACCCGATTGCCGGTCACGACGACGAGGTGGAAACGACTCCGTAGCGATCCACCTCGTCGTCTCGCGTCTCGCGGCGGAGTAGCCCCTTCAAGCTCAAGAACGTTGTTTGCTTCAACGCCGACCTCGAGCATCCCGTGCTCGTACGGCTCGATGTCGGGATACTGCTCGGCCACCGGCCAGTGTAGCGGCGCCGTGATGCCCATCCGAGGCGGCTCCCCCGCTCGGCCAGCGTCCGGGAAGCGCTTCCAGCTCGGCGCCGCCTTTCCGCCGGAGCGCGACATCGAGCTCTCGTGCCCGACGATGTCGCCGCCGGTCAGCGGCAAGGGCGTCCCCGGTCCCCACCAGGATGCCGGTCTGCATGTTCGCCAGGGTCACCTCGATGTCGCGGACCAGCGTGTCGGTCACCTCCGCGACCGAGTAGAAGAACCGCATGCCGGTCGGGCAAGGCCAGCTGCAGGTAGTAGTTGCCGGTGTCGATCACGACGACGCTCGAGGGCACGCCGGCGAAGAGCTCCTCCGCCGGAAAACCAGATGAGGTACGAGAGGTCAGCAGGAGTTCGCGTCGTAGCAACCCCTCTACGGGGCGGGGCAAGCCCAGGGGAGCGCTCGGCGGCGTCTACGAGTAGCCGCTCCCCTCACCTCGCAATTTCGACCCCCGAGCTGAGACGTCGAGCGCGCCGGTGTTACGTTCCCGAAGCGGTCGCCGGGCCGCGTGTGGAAGGAGACAACGATGTTCGACACCGGCAACACCGGATTCATGCTTCTGGCGACGAGCCTGGTCATGCTGATGACGCCAGGCCTGGCCTTCTTCTACGGCGGGCTCGTCGATCGCAAGAACGTCCTCGCGATCATGATGCAGAGCTACGTCTCGATGGGCGTGACGACGATCATCTGGTGGGCGGTCGGCTACTCGCTCTGCTTCAGCGGCGACTTCCACGGTGTCATCGGAAACCTGGATCATGCGTTCCTGCGCGGGATCGATCAGTCCACGCCATTCCCCGGCCCGGCCAAGATCCCGATGTTCGTCTTCGTCGCCTATCAGATGATGTTCGCGATCATCACGCCGGCCCTCATCACCGGCGCGTTCGCGAATCGCATCCGTTTCGGGGCGTACCTCCTGTTTCTGGTCGCCTGGCTGCTGGTGGTCTACTTCCCGTTCGTCCACATGGTCTGGGGCGGCGGGCTGCTCCAGAAGTGGGGCGTGCTCGATTTCGCCGGCGGCATCGTCGTGCACGCCACCGCGGGGATGGCCGCGCTCGCCTCCGTCTTCTACGTCGGGCGACGCCGCGTCTCGGGTGGTGGAATGCACAGCGTTCCACTGGTCGCCCTCGGCACCGGGCTCCTGTGGTTCGGCTGGTACGGCTTCAACGCCGGCAGCGAGCTCCAGGTCGATGCCGTCACCGGCCAGGCCTTCCTCAACACCGACATCGCAGCCTCCTTCGCGGGTCCGGTCTGGATGTTGATGGCGTGGCGATACGAGAGGCACCTCAAGTTCAGCGGCCTCCTCACGGGGGCAGTTGCCGGCCTGGCGACCATCACTCCATGCGCGGGCTACGTCACGGCGACCACCGCGGCGATCATCGGCACCGCATCGGGCGTCGTCTGTTACCTGGCCGTCAGCCTCAAGAACCGGCTCAAGTGGGACGACGCCCTCGACGTCTGGGGCGTCCATGGCGTCGGCGGCGTACTGGGCACCCTCGCGCTCGGCCTGTTCGCGAACAAGGCCGTCAACCCAGCCGGCGCCGATGGCCTCTTTGCCGGAGGGAGCGGGTTCTTCGGCAAGCAGGCCGTCGCGGTACTCGGCGCCTCGGTGTGGGCGTTCTTCTTCACCTACGGGATGCTGTTCGTGATCGACAAGATCACGCCGGTCAAGCTGACCGAGGCCGAAGAGGCTCAAGGCCTCGACACAGTCCTGCACAGCGAGCAGGCATACGATCTCGCCTCGCCGTAGAACCGGGCAAGGCAAGAAGACCAAGGACGTCACCGCGGGCAGCCCCGCGTGGCCGAGCTGTTTCGAGGCCCGCAAGCCCAAGCACCACGCCGTCATCTCCGAGATCGACGGCGTGGCGTCGTTCGGCAAGCACGACATCGTGCGCGCCCTGGGCAAGCACCTCTTGGTGCGCGGTGCTTGTTGCCGGCCATCGCTGCTATCATCGCGGCCTGGTTCGCGATCTCCGCACGACCGGCGGCCGGATGGAACGACTCGACGGGAGCCTGACGTCATGACAACCGCACTCGTCGTCGGTGACATCCAGCGCGGCATCACCGGCGCCTACCCGTTCGCGCGGCAGGTCGTTCCACCACTGACCGACCTCCTGCCGCGCGCCAGAGCCGCCGGCGTGCTGGTGGTGTTCGTGCGCATCGCGTTCCGCGTCAACCGGGCGGATCTCCCGCCGGGCAACGCGCTGTTCTCCGCCTTCTTCGAAGCGGGAGATCTCTTCCACGAAGGGACGGCCGGAACCGAGGTCGACCTACCGGTGCACGACGAGGACGTCCTCGTGCTGAAACGCCGGGCAAGCGCCTTCGCCGGGACAGATCTGGATCTCGTGCTGCGAGCTCAGGCGGTCGACACCATCGCCGTTGCCGGAGTGGCCACCAGCGCAATGGTCGCCGCGACCTGTTACGACGCAGCCGATCGGGGTTATCGGGTCACCGTGCTGCGCGATGGCTGCGCGGACAGCGACCCCACCGTCCACGAATTCTTCATGGACAAGGTCTTTCCCAGCCGTGCGTTCGAAGTCGTGCTGTGTGCCGGGTGGCGCCCTTGATCTGACCCATGAGTCGCCCGTCCTCTTCGTCCAAGGGGCCTCCCTGATCGTGACGATCCCCACGAGCCGGCCGACGCGTCCTCCACCGGAGCGGGCGTCGAGCGCAGAGCCTTGCCGGCTTCTTCCTCCGCTGGAGTGCTGACAGGCGCGACCGGCTGGGGTCCACTTCGATCGGGGGTGGCGACGATCGCCGCCGGAGAGGGGGGGGCATGCGGATCGGAATAGTGATGCTCGCGCTGGTGGCGCTCGGACGACCGGCGCTCGCGGAGCCCGGTCACGAGGGACCTGTCCTGGGCGGCGCCTTCGCCATCACGGACCAGGGCGTTGCCGGCGAGGTCGTGGCCGGCTACGCCCATCGCTGGATCGCGGCTGCGGTGTGGGCGCGCACTCTCTCGGACTTCCTCACCGAGCACACGGACGAGCAGAAGGCGCTCGGGGTCGCGGTGCGTGCGTGGAGCGTCTGGAGCGGATGGGCCGGCGGCGGCGAGCGCTTCTACCTGGAGGCCCGCGTCGGCGCGAACCGGCGGACCCTGGCCGACTTCGAGGGCGACCTCCATCGCGGCGGGGGGCCCATCGTGGGGCTGGCGGCCGGCTTCGAGCTGGTCCGCTTCGCGCGCTTCACGATCGACCTCCGCGGCGGAGGTGACTACACGAGCGTGTACGAGTTCGAGGGCATGCGGTGGTGGGCCGGGCTGGCAGCGACCTTCTACTGACCGCCCGACGAGTCCACACCCGACGCCCGTCACTTGAGGCGCGCACGAGAGACCTGCGCCGGGGTCGGGTTCGTCGTCGGGGTCGCCGAGCACTTCGAGCCGCGGGTCGCCCCGTCCACCGCGTCGAGCGGATCCGCGAGGGCAGCCCGCGCCCGATCTTCCTCCGCTGATGTTCCGGGAAGATCCGGGAACGTCGTCGTTCTCCTGGGGTGGCCCGGACACAGGAGAAGGCGATGTTCATGATCGCGGATCGTTCACGGGGGCTGGCGCTCGTCGCCGCCCTGGGCGCGCTTCCCGCGCTCGGAGGCTGCGAGGAGGAGGGCGCCGGGCCGCCCGCGCTGGAGGAGGTGCCGATCACGAACGGCACGCCGGTGAGCCGCGACGCCCGACCCTATGCGGCGTTCGTCAACGTCACCCGTCAGTCCGGCTACCAGGTCGCATGCACCGGCGTCCTCATCGGGCCGAGCCACGTGCTCACCTCGGCCGAGTGCACGGCCTGCTTTGCGTCCGGAACCGTCGGGATCCTGGGCGAGCAACAGCCCATCCAGCTGCCCGGGCAGCCCCCGCTCACGACGCACGCGATCGCGTCGGTCGCCATGCAGACCGGCGCGCTCAGCGAGGAGCTCGATTGCATGCCGGATGACGACCTGCAGCTCGAGAACGACATCTGGGACGCCCTCGTCCCGGGCGCAGCGCTGGCAGTCGTGCAGCTCTCGACCCCGTCGTCGAAACCGGTGCCCAGCTTGCTCCTCACGCCGCCGTACGGTTTCAACGCGGCCCAGGCCCTCTGGGAGCAGCCCCTGCCGATCATCGGACGGGGTGACTCGACCATCCCGAGTACCAACCTGATGCGCGAGGGGGCGGCGAAAGTCTGGGACTATGCGCCTGGCTTGACATCCTGGCTCGTGGACGACGTATGCAAGGGCGACCTCGTCGACCCGTTTGTGATCGAGACCACCGCCGAGGCGGACTCGCTGGAAGCCGGAGACGCGGGGGCGCCGATCTTCGCTTCGATGGGAGGGGAGAAGGTCATCGGAGTCGCGACGGGGTGGCAAAAGTTCGCCCCCCTCTACACCGTTCCGAATGCCACGTTCATCCGCCAGCAGCTCGGATCGTCGGTCGCCGAGGTCGATGCCGACGAAGACGGATTCCCCGACGGGACAGACAACTGTCCGGTCGATGCGAACCCCGATCAACTCGATCTCGACCTCGACGGCGTGGGCGACCTGTGTGACAACTGCTCGCCCTCGCACTCCTACGACTCTTTCCACGGCCACTACCCCACCTGGTACGCCGAGGACTTCAATCCCGACCAGGCCGACTCGAATCGCGAGGCCGAGATCGACCAGATCCTGACCGAGCACCCCGAGTATGGCGACGAAGTGCCCAACGTCAGCGTGCAGGACTACTCGGACGGGTGGGGACCCTACGTCTACTGCGACTACGGAGTGGTCGGCTCCCGCCGCAAACATCTGCGCGGCGACGTCTGCGATGGAATCCCGACCGCCGTTCTCGAGACGACCTACGTGGACGCCACCGCTGCCATCGACACCGATTCGCCCGGCGGCGCGTGCGACGTCAACGGGTACGCGATCGGCTTCTGCAGCTACGAGCGGCCGGGCGGCCTCGAGTACACGCCGATCGCGACCGCCGACAACGCGGCCACCGGCGAGATCGGCTCGCGCTTCTGCGCATGCCCGGAGGACCGCGACACGCCGCTCGAGCGGCGGCTGAACTGCGCCGCGAGCACCACCTACAACTGCACCATCGACGGGGCGCAGTTCGACAGCGCGTCCTCGCCGTGGAAGCAGCTGACCGTCGCAGGCGCCGACCCGGTGTCCGCGAATTTCGGCCCCGAAGGCACCAAGCCGACGGTCACGCAGCCGTGGAACTTCCTCGCCGACCTGGCGGCGCTGACCGGCCAGCCCCTGCCGCCGCCGCCGTGGTCGCTGGACGAGGACGGCAATATCCAGGGCGTCCCGCCGCTCGCCGGCATCATGTGGAGCCATCTCTCGAGCTACGGCGGCCAGCCCACGTCGACGCTCTACTATGGCACCCCCGGGCGCAACTACGGCGAGATCGCGAACTACTACGATCGCGCGGCGACCACCGTCAAGCGCGTCGTCCACTGGCACCGGATCCCGCAGTACAAGCCGGCCTGGTGGTGGGAGTACTGCGCCCGGTGCAGGCAGGTGGAGCAGCCCTGGCTGTGGGTGATCGATCCGCTCAAGGAGCAGGTCCTCGGCCTCGGCGAGGAGGTCTCCCAGGATCTCTCCCACGTGGTCGACGCGGTCGCGATGCAGCTCATGGCCGGTGACGGCATGCAGATCGGCGCGGCCGAGCCGCTCGCCCGCCTGGAGGGCACCACCCTGCGCGAGGTCCTGGTGAGCAGCTCGCTCGCGGTCACCGGCGCGATCCACGTGGGTGATCAGCAGATCAAGGGCGAGCAATTCGGCGGCCAGGGCCTGCGCGCCGCCGCCCCCGCGGCGACCGCGGACCAGGCGCGCGTCGGCATGCCGGCGAACACGGTCATGACGCTGTCGGCCAGGCGCGGCGAGCTGTTCGCGCTCCGCTGGGACGCGGGCCGGCAGACCGCCTCGATGCAGACGTGGACCCGCGCCACCGGCTGGAGGTCGTCCGCGCTCGGCGGCGCCCGCCTCGGCGAGCCGCTCGCGGTCACCTTCCGGATCGAGGACGGAGGGCTGTATGCCCTCGATCGGCTCGCAGGCGCGATCCGCCTGGTCCGGATCGATCTCGCCACCGGCGCCGCTCAGCTGCTCGAGGAGCGGCTGATCTCCGACCCCGTGCTGGCCGCCTCGATCAGCGTGACCGCCTCGTCGAATCTCCTGGTGTCGGCGTCGATGGAGCGCGGCGGGAGCCGGTTCGCTCACCTCGTGATCGATCCGGCAGGCGGCGTGCGCCTCGTGTCCCGCGCCGAGCACCGCGACGCGTTGGTCGGTGAGGTGCGCGTGCGGGCGAGCGGCAGCGTCGGCTTCCTGACCGCGGTCGACCGCGAGCTCGAGCCGCGCATCGTGAGACCGGGCGAATTCGAGGTCGCCGAGAACCCGGCCGCGCGCCCGATCTTCTAGCGCGTCCGGCGGAGCACGGCTGGCGGTCCGAACCAGGTGGTCAGGGCGTCACGAAGGCCGTGGTCCGTGCCGTCTCCGACCCACGTGACGTGTCCGTCGGGCCGGATCAACACGGCGGTGGGAGCAGCGACCGCGCCGAGCACCGGGAGCTCCCACCCACCAGCGTATCGAGCGTCGACCCGTTGAACCCGATCCGCCCATGGAGAGATGTCGAGGGTGCCGGGCTCACCGAGATTGAGGAGGACCGGTCGGGCATCGTGCAGCAGGGTGAACACCCGCCGTGGGCCGCTTTCGGTGACCAGCTCGAGATCGGGCATGCGGCGCCCGAGCAGCGGGTGTCCCGTGCC
>DATHKR010000199.1:0-5484 GCA_035489015.1 Kofleriaceae bacterium
CCCTCGTCCGGCCACCTCTCCATCGCGATGGTGAACGCCTCCTGCGCCACGCTCTCCACCCGGTCGAGCTGGCCCGGCCCGAACAGGCGGGTCAGCGCGGCGATCAGCGCCCCGGCGCTGTCGCGGTAGACCCGGTCGAAGCCCTCCCCCATCCCGCCGTGAGTCTACCCGACCGGCTGACCGGCTCGCGATCAGGGCGCCGGTGGCGGCTCACCCGGCAGGAGGAAGCTGGCGGTGACGCTGCCGAACCCCAGGCCGTACGACAGCGAGTCGTTGATGCCGTCGGTGTTGGGGTTGAAGGCGCCGTCGGCGTCGAACAGATCGAGGTCCGGGTTGAGCAGCGATTCCTGGATGACCAGGTTGTCGCGCAGCTCGCTCGAGGTCAGGACGCCGTCGCTGTCGAGGTCGAAGATCGAGAGCAGCGCCTCTCCCGGGCTGCCCTCGGCGCAGGAGCTGGGCCCCCCGGGGCAGTCCCTGAAGATGACCTGGTTCCAGGCGGTCGCCAGCGGCGGGATGACGAGCGCGTTGACGTCCTGGATCAGGAACGCGCCACCCAGCTGCCCGTCCAGCGCTCCCCCTTCGCCGACGGTGGCCGCGATGCGGGTCCCGAGCGACCGCATCGTGATCAGCTGGGGCGACTGTCCGCTGAGCGGCATGCGGAGCGGGATGTCGCCCGGTCCGGCGACCAGCGAGACGTCCCCGGCGGTGGCCGGCAGGTTGCCGTCGATCGGCGTGCCCGGCGCGATCGCGAGCGGCTCCTCGCCGGAGAAGTTGTCGCTCGGGTCGGCGTCGAGGTCCCGGCCGACGAACGCGCGCAGCGTGTCGCTCGCGGCCGACGTGACCGCCAGGAGCTCGAGCGAGGCGCCTCCGGCCAGCGCCTGATCGAACTGCTCCTGCGCGACCAGGCCGGTGCTGTCGCCCAGCGTCCTCCAGTACGAGCCGAGCGCATTGTCGCCGAAGCCGTCGCCGTCGATGTCGAGCGCCTGGGTGCCCGGCTCGGGGACGCGCAGCGCCGAGATCACCAGCCGGCTCGAGCTCGCCGCGCCGCCATCGATCGGCGGGCTGGCAGCGTCGACGGCCGCGTCGGCGAGGGGCGCGGCGTCGAACAGCGCGGCGTCGAGCGCGGCGTCGAGCGCGGCGTCGAGGGAAGCGGCGTCGAACGGCGCGGCGGCGTCGGGGGGCGCGGCGTCGGGGAGCGCGGCGTCCGCGGTGCTGCCACCCCCGCCGTCGTCGTCGTCGCCGCCGCAGCCGGCCAGCGCGAGGACGAGCGCGCCCGTGGTCGCGACCACGCCCATCCTTCCCGTCGTCATTCTCGCCACCTCCCTGGCGCGCATCATAGGTCACGAGCGGCGGGAAGATCCGGCTGTCCCGCCGTTTCGGGGGTGATGAGATATCTCGTTGCGCTCCTCGCCGCCGTCCCGACCGCCGCCGTGATGCTCGCCACGAGCCCGGCCCAGGCCGCGACTCACCTACCTCCCTGCCTGGGAGCCTGCACCGCGCCGACGGTCGATGGAGTGGTCGGCGACGCCGAGTACGCCAATGGGGTCGGCTATCCGCTCTCCAACTTCGAGGGCGGCGGGCCGAACGGCGCCATCCGCATGCACCTACAGGGCGACAAGCTCTACGTCGGCCTGCGCGTCCCCGAGGGGTCGGGGCGACGCGGTGATCTGAAGGTCTACCTGGACGCCGACCGACCGCAGACCTCCTGCCTGCCGATCCCGGAGCCGCTGCAGGGCGAGGATCGCCGCCTGACCATCTCGTACGACCTCGATGCGAGCTCATGGTCGGTCGGCCAGATGGTGGGCAGCTCGACCGGCTGGCAACCGCCGGGCGCGCCCAACCCGGCCCTCAAGCTGTGGCCGACCACCGTGGTGATCGGCGAGCCGGCCGGCGATCCGGGCATGGTGCACGCCGAGCTGATGATCCGGCTGCGCCCGCAGGGCGCGAGCCAGAGCAGCGTCATCGCCGACGGGAGCCTGGGCCTGGCGGTACACCACATTGCCAAGAGCAGCGTCGAGCACATGCCGGGCTCGAGCGGCCATCCCCCGGTCCAGAACCTGCCCTGTTCCTGGGAGACCCTCGACTTCACCGAGCCCCAGGGGACGCCGCTGTCGATGTCGGTCTGGACGGCGCATCCCGCCGACGACGAGCTCGAGGACCTGGTGATCGAAGGGATCAAGAATCGCGAGCTGGTCTGCCTGCACGACGTCCTCGGCAACGAGGCGGAGCTGCTCGAGGGAGCCAACCAGGCGCGCGAGCTGGCCGGGCTGTCGCCGTTCGTTCCGGTCACCGAGGAGTGGGGCTGGAGCACCAACATGATCCTGTCCAGTCGCCCGGTCATCGACAGCGCGTCGGTCGAGCTCTCCGAGTTCAACCACATGCTGTGGGCCCGCGTCCTGACCGAGGCAGCGGTGCCGCCCGGCAACCGCGGCGCCTTCAAGGCGGGCGAGTTCATCGATGTCTTCTGTCTGGCGCCGGAGCAGGCGTCGGAGATGGCGATCGCGGCCGACTTCATCCAGGCCCACCGCGCACCGGATCGACCCGCCTTCGTGCTCGGCGACTTCAACCAGAACACCGTCGACGCGCACGCGCTCCTCGGCCTCGATGCGCTCACCCCCTTCGAGCAGGCCAACACCTGGCTGTCCGACGTCCACGACCTCGCCACCCTGGCCCCGCCGGATACCCCGGGGACCGGGCAGGTCCACATCTACGCGCTGCCGCCGTCCGCCACCTGGCCGGCCTTCGGCATCGCCCAGGAGCCGATCGTGAGCGCCGTGTCGCACAAGGTGCCCGCGACGGGGGAGCAGGTCGGCAGCCCGGAGCTCACCGCCAGCGCCGAGCTGATCCGGACCGACGCGCCCGGCCACTGGAACCCGCAGAAGGCCCACCACGTCACCTACCGGGTGAGCCAGCTCGTCGACCACGCCAGCGGCGGGTGCTGCGCCGACTGGTTCACCGACTTCATCGGCTTCCTGGGCGGCCCGACGACGAGCTTCTCCGAGGACGTCACGCCCGAGGGCGACAACGTCGATCCGCACTGGTCGATCTCGACCGACGTCGCGTCCGGACAGGTCATCGCCACCGTCAACGTCCAGGAGTGGGACACCATCGGGGACGACCTCTACGACGTCGTCCCGGAGACCAGCGACTGGGCCCCGTTCTTCCGCATCACCCACGCGAGCGGCCTGGTCGAGCGGATCGGGTTCCTGGCCCAGCTCTTCGCCGTGCTCGGCACCTTCGAGCAGAGCCCGGGCGGCCTCGCGATCGACACCACCGGCAACACCGGCGAGATCGGGACCGCCTTCCACGTCATCACCGCCGACGAGATCGACTAGGCCGACAGCGGCAGCCGCCGCACCCGCCGCCCGGTCGCCGCGAACAGCGCATTCAGGACCGCCGGCGCGAGCGGCGGGACCGGAGGCTCTCCCATCCCGGTCGGCGAGACCGTGCTCGGCACGATGTGGATCTCCACCCGGGGCATCTGGTCCATGCGCACCACCGGGTAGTCGCGATAGCTCGACTGCTCGACGCGGCCGGCGCGAAACGTGATCTCGCCGCCCAGCACGGTCGACAGCGCGAACGCGATGCCGCCCTCGATCTGGGCCTCGACCCCGCTCGGATTGATCACGATGCCGCAGTCCACCGCGCAGACCACGCGCTGCACCCGCAGGCGGCCGTCCTCGACCGACACCTCGGCCACGTAGGCGATGCAGGTCTCGCCATCGTAGATGTTGCAGGCGAGCCCGCGGCCCCAGCCGCGCGGCAGCGGCTTGCCCCAGCCTGCCGCGTCTCCGGCGACGGCGAGGACGTTGCGGAGCCGGCCCTGATCGAGCTTGAGGCTGCCGGCCTCGACGATGCGCCCCGGCGCCAGCATCTCCAGCCGGAAGCGAAGCGGGTCGACCCCGGCCGCGTGAGCCATCTCGTCGGCGAAGCACTCGCGAGCGAACGTGCAGGAGGGCGAGTAGACCGCGCGCCACGGCCCCGACGGGACCGGCGAGTCGACGGGCACATAGGCAGTCTCGATCGACCGGATCGAATAGGGGATGTCGTAGGCCCCCCACGAGCTGTCGCGCCAGTAGGCCGGGCTGGTCCGCTCCTCGGCGGTGGGCGCGTCGAGCACCGAGAGGTACGAGCCGGCCTTGGTGTGGGCCCACGCGACCAGCCGACCCTTCGCGTCGGCCGCCCCCGCCATGTGATGAGCCGACGCCGGCTGAAAGTGACCGTGGTGAAAGTCGTCCTGCCGGCTCCACAGCACCTGGACCGGCTCGCCGGCGGCGCGGCTCACCTGCGCTGCCTCGACCGCGTAGTCGATCCCGAGCCGGCGCCCGAACCCGCCGCCGACCAGGGGGACATGGACGTCGACCCGATCGACCGGCAAGCCGAGCGCCGCGGCCACCTTCTCTCTCGCGCGCGACGCGGCCTGGGTCGGCACCCACAGCTCGGCCCGGTCCGCGCGAACGTCGGCGACTCCGTTCATCGGCTCGACCGGAGCGTGAGCCTGGAACGGATACTCGTAGAGCGCCTCGACCCGGCGCCCCGACCGCAGCCCGCGTCGCCCCTCCCCCTCCTTGCGAGTCACGATCCCGTCGCGCCGCGCCGCCGCGGCCAGCTCGCCGCGAAACCGCGCGCTGTCGAACGCGGCGGCCGGCCCATCGCTCCAGGTCACCCGCAGCGCCTCGCGCGCGCGCAGCGCCGCCCAGGTCGACTCCGCGATCACCGCGACTCCGCTCGGCACCTGCACGACCGATCGAACGCCCGGGATGCGCCGGGCCGCCGACGGGTCGAATCCGGCCACCGATCCGCCCAGCGCGGGAGGCCGCACGACCACGGCGAAGCGCATGCCGGGGACCCGCGCGTCGATCCCGAACCGGGCCCCGCCGGTGACGATGGCGGGCCCATCCAGCCGCGGGATCCGCTGCCCGATCAGCGTGAGCTGCCCGGCCTCCTTGAGGGTCGCGTCGACCGGGACCGGCAACCGCGAGGCGGCCGCGACCAGCTCGCCAAACGACAGTCGCCGCCCGCTGGCCGCATGAACGATCGCCCCGTCCTCGGCCCGGCACTCCGCCCGCGCCACCGACCAGCGCGCCGCCGCCGCCGTGATGAGCATCTCCCGCGCCGTCGCCCCCGCCTTGCGAAGCGGAAGCCAGGTTCCCCCGACGCTCCAGCTCCCCCCGGTCCCCACCGACGGAAACACCGCCCCCGGCGAGGCATGTGCCACTCGAATCGAGGACCACGCCGCGCCCAGCTCCTCCGCCACGATCATCGGAAGCGCGGTCCGCACCCCCTGCCCGATCTCGGTCTTGGTGAGCGTGATCGTGACCGTGCCATCTCCATCGATCCTGACGAACGCGTTCGGAGCAAAGGCCTCGGCCGGCCGATCCCCGCACCGCTCACGCAGCACCCGGGGAGCCGGGGCCGGCAGGTGACAGGCGACCACCAGGCTGGCCCCGGCTCCCCGGGTGCTGCGTGAGCGGTGCGGGGATC
>DATHKR010000200.1:0-54228 GCA_035489015.1 Kofleriaceae bacterium
GTCGGCAGCCTTCCAGTCGACCTGAAAACCGAGAACGCGAACGTACCAGTCGATCGATCGGCCCAGATCCGTGACGAAAAAGCTCGGCGCAATGGCTTCAACTGTTGGCACGGATGAGAGCATACCGGAGGCGGCCCGGTGGCGCGCGCGACTTTCTCGGGGTGCGGCGGCCCGATCGGCGTCGTGCCTACCGTGCCGACCATCCACTTCCACGCCGTCGTGGCAACCACCTGGCAACAAGAATCGAGGCGGTCCGAGCCGATGCTACCCGCGAGGACCGTGGCACAGCCCCAGCCAAGGAGCGGTCCGGCAGCTCCTCGACGAGCTCCCGGACGACTGCACGCTGGAGGAGGTCCAGTACGAGCTCTACTTCCTCGACCTCGTGCAGCGTGGCCTTGCCGAGGCCGATGTCGGCAAGCTTGCGCCGCATGACGAGGTCATGACCGAACTGCGCCGCAAGTGGAGCCGCCCGGGCGCCAAGTAACGTGGACGCCGCTGGCCCGACGCTACTCGACGAAGCCCTCGAGTACTTGGCGGAGCGGTCTGTTGAAGCCGCGCTCGATCTCCTCGACGAGGTGGAGCGAGTCGCGGGATCCCTGACCAGAGACAGCTACCGCCGCCGGATCAACTTTCCAAACCCATCCCCATCCTGGTCACCAGCGCACCGAACCCCAGATTCAACGCGATGGTCACGGCGCGGTCGCGCTGCTCGACGGGCGTCGCCGTGGCGACGAGGTGGCTTGAAACGAAAAGCCCCCGGAACCGTGATGGTTCCGAGGGCTTCTTGAGTGACCCCACCGGGACTTGAACCCGGGATTTCGGCGTGAGAGGCCGACGTCCTAACCGCTAGACTATGGGGCCGTGGTGACGGGTAGTTCTAGGCGAGGCGCGTGCTGGTTGTCCAGGTTGCTGGTTCGGGGAGTTTGGTTCGGGGACTAGGATTCGAACCTAGATAAGCAGATCCAGAGTCTGCGGTCCTGCCATTAGACGATCCCCGAGCGGTGGTGCCTGGAGCCGATTTCTTTAGCGCTTCCGGCGGCATGGGTCAAGGGGTTCGGGCTTTTGTCGACGGCTGGGGGGCTGGGGCCGCGGGGCCGGGTGGGCCGGGGACGACGAGGAGATAGGTGCGGTTGGCGGCGGTGAAGACGTGGATCGCGCTCCATGGGGACGATGGGTCGCGGGACAGGAAGCGGGCCACGGTGACTCCGGGGCGGCGGTAGACCGGGACGGCCTCGTGGCGGAGGCCGTGGCCGACGAGGTGGCGGCGGATGTGCTCGACGGTGTCGCGGAAGCCGCGGCCGGAGAGGTAGGGGCCGTCGGGCCGGGCCGGGTCGGCGAGGCGGGATCCGCGGGGGAAGGGCACGCCGTGGGTGTCGGCGACCGCGGGCGCGGGCGCGGCGACGATGAGAAGCAGCGCGGCGATGGCGAGCGGGTGGCGGCTCACCCGGAGTAGGGTAGCTCGTCGCGGCGGCGATGCAGCGGCCGCGAGACGGCGAGACGGAGGATCGATGCGCACCATCCTGTTGACCGCTGGCGTGGTCGGTCTGGTCCTGGCGCCGGCCTGCAAGAAGGCGAGCAAGGCGCCCGCGGCGGAGACGGCCCCGTCGGCGGGGCAGGGCGCGATCGCCGAGCCGGCTCCGGCGGCGACCGCGCCGGTTCCGGCTCCGGTGGCTCCGGCTCCGGCGGCCCCGGCGCCTCCTTCGCGGGACATGGCGGAGTGTCCCAGCGCGGTGGCCGGGGCGGAGACGACGGTCGTGGCGGGGAAGGGCTCGGTGGTCGTCACGGTGACGGCGCGCGAGAAGGCCGCGGTCGCCGAGATCCAGAAACGGGCGGCGCGGCTCGACGCGGCGACCGGCTCGGCTCCCGGGGCTGGCCCGTCGGAGATGTGCCCGGTCGTCCTTGCCGATGGTCGGCGCAAGATCGAGCGGCAGAAGGGCGGGATCAAGGTGACGCTGACGCCGAAGGATGCCGGCACGGTCGGTGAGGTCGCCGCGGCCGTGAAGCAGCGGGCGGAGGCGATCGCCGAGGCTCGCGCCGCCGACGAGGCTCACGATCTGGATGTCCCGGGCGAGGACGAGGAGCCGGCCGACGAGGAGTGAGATGGCGCGGTCGGTCGCCGCGCTTCACTCGAAGTCGGCGGGGGCTTCGCGCGCGATCCGGATCGCCGCGGCGATGCGGTCCTCGGGCAGGCCTCGCCAGTAGACGTGCCAGGGCGCGACCTTGATCATCCCGTGGCACTTCTCCTGGTACCAGGGGGCGATCGGGTTGTCAGGGCGACTGCGCCAGAAGAAGGCCGGGTAGTCGCGGCAGAGGACTCGCCACAGGTCGCGGCCGATTCCCTCGCCCCGGGCCGGGGCGTCCACCGCCAGCTTGCTCAGGTAGGGGCCCTCGTCGGTGGGCGCGATCAGGGCGGCGCCGCGGTAGTCGCCGGCCAGGTAGGCTCGCTCGACCGGACGATCGAGAAAGCCGCGGGCGAGGGGGCGCGCGAAGGCGGATTCGATGAGCGCGGCGAGTCGCGCGCGGTCGAGGCCGGCCAGCCCCTCGTGCACCGAGACCGCCGCGCCGCGCCGGATCAGGGTGCCGGCTCCTCGCACGGTGAAGAGCTCGCGGAGGAGGTCGAGCGGCGAGGTCACCGCCACGGTCATCGAGTGGCTGACCCCGTCGATGAGGGCTCGCGCGCGGTGGAGGATCTCGAGGTGGCCGTCGGACAGGGCGCCGGGCGCGGTCAGCTCGTCCCACTCGGCGGTGAGGTCGACGATCGAGAGCGCCTCGCCGGCCCGGGTCAGCCCGCCGTCGGCGCCGAGCAAGACCACCTTGCGGGTGGCGACGTCGCGGCAGAGGTCGCCGAGCTGATCCAGGCCGCTCATCGGGACCAGCGCGATGCCGCCCCGCCGGGCCAGCTCGGGCGCGGCCTCGGCGGTCGCGACGGTGGCGCGCGCGTCGGCGCCCAGCCAGGCGGCCAGCTGCTCGGCCTGGGCGGCGGACTCGAACACGAGGATCGGGCTCAGCCCCAGCTCGGCCAGGAACTCGAGGTCGACCGCGAGCGCGTCGGCGGCGACGCCGGCCACCTCGCCGTCGACGACGATCACGGCGAAGCTCTCGCGTCGCTCGGCGCGGAACAGCGACAGGTAGAGCTCGGCCTCGGCCGGGCGACCGACGCTGGCCAGGAAGCGAAGCACGAGCTGGCTGGGGCCGGTCACCGTCACTCGCGCGGCTGGCGGGTGCGGGCGAACACGTCGGCGTAGGTGTCCACCGCCCAGGCCAGGTCGGCGAGCGGCACGTACTCGTCGGCGCCGTGGGCGACCGCGATGTCGCCGGGGCCGAGCACGACCGCGTCGATGCCGGCCTCGGCCAGGACCGCGGCCTCGGTCCAGAAATCCAGCTGGATGGAATTCTGGACCAGGGCGCCGAGCAGGGGGCGGAAGCCGTCGACGTCGCGGGTGGCGAACGGCGGGCGGTCCATGACCTCGACCACGCGCACCGCCGGGCCCTCCTCGAGCGCGGCGCTGGCCACCGCCTGGACCAGGTCGAGGTCGAGCGCGGCGCGGTCGCAGCCGGGCGGGGCGCGGAACGAGAAGGTCAGCTCGGCGCGCTCCGGGATGACGTTGAACGCCACGCCACCGTCGAGCCCGGCCACGTTCAGGCACAGGCCGGTCATCTCCGGCGGGCCGCGGTCGATCCACCGCCGCGCCACGCCGTCGAGCTCGACCGCCAGCCGGGCCAGCGCGACGATCGGCTTGGGCATCCGGTCGGCCCGCGACGAGTGTCCGCCCGGGCAGGCGACCTCGGCGCGGAACGCGGACACGCCGCGATGGCGGACGCCGATCCGCCGGCTGGTCGGCTCCGAGATCAGCGCGCGCTCGATGCCGGCGGCGCGCGGCGACGCGACGAACGCGCGCATGCAGCTGCCGCTGTGCTCCTCGTCGCCGGAGAAGACGATGGCCAGGTCGCGCGGTCGCTCGCGCTCGAGCGCGCACAGGATCGCGGCGGCCGCGCCCTTGGTGTCGGCGGTGCCGAGCCCGAACATCCGATCGCCGTCGATCACCGGGTCGAACGGATCGGTACTCCAGGCCCGGTTGGGCGGCACGGTGTCGATGTGGGTGTTGACCAGGACCCGCGGCTCACCCCAGCGGGCGTACACGTACGCGCCGTCCGAGCCGTCGTCGTGCTTCACCGACTCGACCTCGACCTCATCCGCGCCGCGGCTGCCGAGCGCGTCGGCCAGGAGCTGGCACAGGGCCAGCTCGTCGCCGCCCGGGTTGTGGGTCGGCATGGCGATGAGGCGCGCCAGCCAGCCGACCACGTCGTCGCCGCGCGCGCTCACGCTCGCACCTCGGCGGGCGCCGCGCGATCGAGCACGCTCTGGAACGCGGGGTGGGCCGCGA
The DNA here is from genome assembly GCA_035489015.1 of Kofleriaceae bacterium. Lineage (GTDB taxonomy): Bacteria > Myxococcota_A > Polyangia > Haliangiales > Haliangiaceae > DATFRY01. The sequence continues at coordinate 4,386 of DATHKR010000200.1, forward strand.
CCAGGCCGAGCGCGCGCCGCAAGAGCGACTTGCCCGGCTCGATCCGGTGCCAGGTCGACGCGCCGGACGGGTGGGGCAGCGGAATCACGTCGGTCTCGTGGCCGTGCAGCGCCGCGCGGTGGACGGCGCCGACCACGCGATCGAGCTTCAGCGCCTGGGCGTGCGGGAGCACCTGCGCGATGGCGAGCTTGCCGACCGGGAGGACCAGGCGGGGGCGCAGCAGCTTCACCTCGGAGGACAGCCAGCGCGAGCAGGCCGCGATCTCGTCGGGCGCCGGCACCCGGTCGCCGCCCCCCGCGGCCTTGCCCGGGAAGCAGCGGCAGACCGCGGCCATGTACACCCGTGCGCGAAAATCGGCCTCGGGCATGCCGAGCTCGCCGAACCATCCGAACATGGTCTTGCCGGCGGTCCAGGCGAAGGGCCGGCCGAGCTCTCCCTCGTGGGCCCCCGGCGCCTGTCCGATCAAGAGGACTGGCGACGCCACCGCGGCACCGGTCACGACCGGCCGCTGCATGTCCGGACACAGTTCACAGCCCTGAAGCACGCGCAGGTGAGCGCGCAGCCGCGTCATCGTGCGGGGGGAGGGATTCACCGCCGCAGTATGCACCGAGAGGGGCCCGTCTCCGCCCCTTGTCAGGGCTGCTATGATCGCATCGTGACCAAGCGCCCGCCGACGAACCTGGAGCTCATCCGCCGCGTCCTCGGTAGCGAGTACCTCAACCTCGAGGTGGTGCACCTCACCCTGGAGGAAGAGAGCGAGACCGGCGGCAGCCGGGTGAAGATCGCGACGGTCAAGAACGGCACCTCGCTGACCGTGGAGGGCGAGGGCGTCGGCCTGGTCGACGCGCTCATCGCCGGGCTGTTCCGCCGCTACGAGATCGAGTACCAGTCGCTGAAGTCGATCGAGCTGGCCAGCTTCCACGTCCACGCGCGGCTCGACACCAAGAAGCGGCGGGCCGGCGCCGACGCGGTCTGCGAGGTGAGCCTCGACGTCCGCAACTCCGACGGCGCCCTGTTCTGCTTCTCCGATTCGTCGCGCTCGATCGCGATGTCGACCGCGCGAGCGGTCATCGCCGCCGTCGAGTACTTCGTCAACGCCGAGCGCGCCTTCATCACCCTCTACAAGAGCCGCCAGGACGCGCGCGCGCGCAACCGCGACGATCTGGTCACCCGCTACACCGAGGAGCTCGCCGAGGTGGTCAAGAGCACCAGCTACACCGAGGTGATCGAGACCATCAAGAAGGAGCTCGGCGAGAGCTGAGCCCCGGCGGGGCGCGGCGACCGTCGCCGCGTGGCCGATCCGCGGTCGAGATGTCGGGCGCATGCCGCGGCGCGCCGCGGGCCGTCGGTGGGATCGCGCCGGGCCCCGGCGGGGCTCGTCGATGGGCGGCGGCGTCGCGGCTTTCGGCGGCTATACTTGGGGCCATGCTTCCGCCCAAGGAGCTCAACACGACCTGTCAGCGCTGCGGCGCCGCCGTCGCGCTGGAGCAGCGCTACTGCGCCGGGTGCGGCGCAGACCGCGAGCTGGAGCTGGCCGTCGCTGGCCAGCTTCACCCGGCCATGTCGATCCTGCAGCGCTGGCTCGGCGCGCTCGCGGTGATCGAGATCGTCAACTCGGGGATGGATTACCTCTATCTGCGGATGTGGGGGTCGCCGGTCGACCCGGTGGCCGTGATGGCGCCCGGGTTCATCCAGGCCGGGTGGCTGGTCCTCCTGTGCCTGGTCGCCCGCGTGCTGCCGCTCGGCGCCTCGCTGGTCGCATTGGGGATGTTCGCGGCTCGGCTCGGCGCCGCGATCATGGCCGATCCGGTCGACGTGTTCTCGCCCGGCCCGGTCCTCATCCTCCGGATCCTGTTCCTCATCGTCCTGATTGGCGCGGTGCACGCCGGGTGGCGAGCTCGCGGGCTGCGCCAGATGGCCGGTGATGCGTTCCCCAGCGCGGTCGCCCGGATCATCCGGGTCGCGGCGGCCGCGAAAGATCGTTGACCCGCAGGGCCGGCGGCACTACCGTCCGGTCTGACCAGTTGGGAGGCCGTGTAATCATGCGTAGCTCACTAGCGCTTTCGCTTTCCTTTGCGCTCGTGCTGTCACCGCTCGTGTCCGCCTGTGGTGGCGACGACGACGACGACGACAGCACGGTCGATGACACCGGCGACGACCCGGGCGACGACGTCGCTGACGACGACGGCGGGTCCGACGCCTGCGGCGACATCGAAGGTCGCTGCATCGAGCTGTCGCCGGCCGACGACGGCGGCGCTGGCGGCGATCAAGAGGCGCTGCAGACCGCGTTCATCGACGCCTTGCCGGGCGACGTGATCCTGCTCCACGCCGGGACCTACGAGTTCACGCTCGGCCTCTCGCTCGACGTCGACCAGGTGACCCTGCGCGGCGAGGGCGAGGCCGAGACGGTGCTCTCGTTCCTCGGCCAGATCGAGGGGGCCCAGGGGATCCTGATCACCGCCGACGACTTCACCGCCGAGGACTTCGCGATCGAGGACACCGCCGGCGATGGCCTCAAGGTCGAGGGCGGCGCCCGCATCGTCTTCCGCGGCGTCCGCGCCGAGTGGACCGGCGAGCAGGCCGAGGACAACGGCGCCTACGGCATCTACCCGGTGCAGTGCACCGACATCCTGATCGAGGAGTCGATCGTGCGCGGGGCGTCGGACGCCGGAATCTACGTCGGCCAGAGCGAGCGCGCGGTGGTGCGAAACAGCACCGTCGAGAACAACGTGGCCGGCATCGAGATCGAGAACACCTACGACGCCGACGTGTACGGCAACACCGCGACCGCCAACACGGGCGGCATCCTGGTGTTCAACCTGCCCGACCTGCAGGTCGAGAGCGGTGGCCGCACGCGCGTGTATGACAACGACATCTTCGAGAACAACGGCGAGAACTTCGCGCCGGCGGGCAACACGGTGGCCCAGGTCCCGCCCGGGACCGGCTTCGTCGCGCTCTCGGCTCACCAGGTCGAGGTGTTCGGCAACACCTTCACCGACAACATGAGCTTCCAGGTCGGCATCATCAGCTACTACCTGACCCCGTTCCCGCTCGAGGACGACACCTACGATCCGTACTCCGACACCCTCTACTTTCACGACAACGTGTTCGTGGGCGGCGGCGACATGCCGTCGGGAACGCTCGGGGCCGTGGTCCGCGGCGCGCTCGATACCAACCTGGGGGTCGATGCACCCGAGACGATCCCGGACATCTCGTTCGACCACATCCTCAACCCGGAGCAGGTGGACGAGAAGACCGGCGAGCTCCTGCCCGACTTCAACATCTGCCTGCAGGACAACGGGGACGCCGACTTCGTGAGCCTCGACGCGGGCGCCGAGGTTCCGTTCGCCGGCATCAATCTCGACGCGACGCCGTTCGACTGCGCGCACGACCCGCTGCCAGCGGTAGAGCTCGACGGAGTGCCACTGTGAGCCCTGCGCGGGCCGCTCTTCGGCCCGCTCTCCTGCTCCTCGGAGTCGGGCTCGCGGCCGGATGTGGCGGCGACGATGACGACGGCAGCGGCGACGTCGCCGACGCCGCCGCCTCGATCGACGCCGGGATCGACGCGGGCGTGGACGCCGCGGTGGTGACCGACGTGTGCGATCCGGCGCCCGGCGAGGGCGTCGCCTTCGACCTGGCCGCGCCGCCCTGCGAGCACCTGTCGAGCTACCGCTTCTTCGTCGACGGGCCGGCCCAGGTGCCGAACCAGGAGGTCGTGCCCTACGACCTCAACACGCCGCTCTTCTCCGACTACGCCACCAAGCACCGCTTCTTCTGGCTGCCGACCGGGCAGGCGATGGCCTACAGCGAGACCGGCGTGTTCGACATGCCGGTCGGCTCGGTCCTCATCAAGACGTTCTCGTACCTGGCCGATCTGCGCGATCCGGCCAGCGCCGAGCGGCTGGTCGAGACACGGCTCCTGGTGCACCGCGCCGACAAGTGGGAGGGGCTGGTCTATCTCTGGAACGAGGACCAGACCGAGGCCGAGCTGCGCCGGGCAGGGGCCGTGGTGCCGGTCGAGTGGATCCACACCGACGGCGAGCCGCGCCAGCTGTCGTACATCGTTCCGAACACCAACCAGTGCGTGAACTGCCACGTGGTCCACATCGAGGGCGAGGACATCACGACGCCGATCGGCATCCAGGCGCGCCACCTCAACCGCGACTCCGGCGTCGGCGAGCTCCCGGTCAACCAGCTCGAGCTGTGGAGCGAGATGGGGGTCCTGACCGGCGCTCCGGCGGATGCGGCCGACGCGCCGCGGGCACCGGTGTTCGACGACCCCGAAACCGGCACCGTGGACGAGCGGGCGCGCGGCTGGCTCGACATCAACTGCTCCCACTGCCACAGCCAGGTCGGGCCGGCGCGGACCAGCGGGCTCGACCTCACGGTCGGCCAGGCCGATCCGAGCCAGTACGGCGTGTGCAAGCCGCCGATCGCGGCCGGGCCGGGGTCGGGCGGCAGGCTGTACGACATCGTGCCAGGCCTGCCCGATGAGTCGATCCTGATGTTCCGGCTCGAGTCGGTGGAGCCGGAGATCCGCATGCCGGAGGTGCTGCGCCAGACCGTGCACAGCGAGTCGCTCGAGCTGATGCGCGAGTGGATCACCGCGCTGCCCGGCGACTGCGGGCCGCCCAAGTAGGTCGCCGGGCTCAGGCCAGGTCGACCATCTCGACCTCGAGGCCGCCGTTGCGCCACACCTGGCGGGCGGCGGCCAGGCGGTCCATCAGGCCGGGGCCGACCTCGTCGCGCGGGAACATCATCTCGGCGACCGCGTCGATGGCGACCTCGAGCTTCTGCCGGTTCATCGGCCGCCGGTTGCCCATGCCCTGCCACAGCATCTCGGTCGCGGTGAACATCTTGTTGCGCCCGACCATGAGCACGCGGCGCGGCGCGATGCCGAGCACCCGCAGGTCCGGCTCGAGATCCTTCAGGCCGCGCAGGGTCCAGCCGGCGATGCGCAGCTGGAACACGATGGCGCGCGCGGTCTGCAGGCGCGAGGCCTGGCGCATGAGCTGCGGCAGGTGCTGGATGCCGAGGCCGACGTGGCGCGCCTCGTCGCGCTCGTAGTAGCGGAGCAGGTCGCCGAGGACCGGCTCGACCTCGGCCTCGCGGACCAGCTGGAAGATGGTCAGCGCGAGCGTCTCGACCATGAGCTGCATGCCGATCAGCTTCTCGAGCATGGAGTCGGTCTCGAGCACCAGGTCGAGCACCTTGCGCGACGAGCGGTCGATGGTGCGCGGCACGTAGCCGAGCGCGCGCAGGTAGTCGTACATCACGTAGAAGTGGCGCGCCTCGTCGTGGGCCTGGCTGGTCGCGGCCATCTTGGCCTCGAGCGGGACCAGCTCGTCGGCCAGCTGCGCCGAGATCTTCCACGCTGCCAGCTCGCCCCACATGATGATCGCGAACAGCCGGCCGAGCGCGGCCTGCTTCTCGGGCGCGATCTGGATCGGGCCGTGCTTCGCGATCAGCTCCTCGAGCACGTTGCGGCCGCTCCAGGCCAGCTCCTGGCCGTGGTGGTAGATGCCGGCCAGCTTGTTGGCCCGGCGCGCCTCCTCGGCCGCGCGCGGGGCGTCGAACATGTCGAACGGGATACTCGACCCACGAGCGCCAGTGAGCCGGGACCAGGACAAGCGTCTCGAGCGGGTCATGCCTGATTTTTCGGCCGGAACGACCCCGGGTCAAGCCGATGCCTGGAGTCGGGCATGGAGATCGTTGTATTCATCGAGCATGTGGCTCGCCCGACGGACGGCGCTGGTGACCGGTGGGGGGCGCGGCATCGGCGCGGCGGTGGCACGCCGGCTCGCCGCGGCCGGCGCGCGGGTGGTGGTGTGGGGACGCACCGCGGCGGAGGTGGACGAGGTGGCGGCGGCGATCGGCGGGGTGGGCATGCCGTGCGACCTGGCCGATCGCGGCGCCACCGACGCGGCGCTCGCGCGGCTCGCCGCCGAGGTCGGCGCGGTCGACGTGCTGGTCAACAACGCCGGGATCGCGCTCAGCGCGCCGCTCGCCCGCACCCGCGACGACGACTGGGATCGCCTCATGGAGGTGAACGTGACCGCCGCGTTCCGTCTGTGCCGCGCGCTGGTCCCCGCCATGGTCGAGCGCGGCTGGGGGCGCGTGGTCAACCTGGCCTCCAACGCGGGCGTGTCCGGCTACCGCTACTCGGCCTCGTACTGCGCGTCGAAGCACGCGATGGTCGGCATCACGCGCGCGCTGGCGATCGACCTCGCCACCACCGGCGTCACCATCAACGCGGTCTGCCCCGGCTGGGTGGAGACGCGCATGGTCGAGGAGGCGGTGTCGCGGATCGCCGGGGTGACCGGCCGCAGCGAGGAGCAGGCCCGCACCGCGCTGGCCGACATGAGCCCGCAGCGGCGCATGCTGACCCCCGACGAGGTGGCCGGCATGGTCGAGTACCTGTGCCGCGACGAGGCGCGCGCGGTGCACGGTCAGGCGCTGCTCATCGACGGAGGACAGGTGCTCAAGTGAAGATCGTCAACCCGCAGGGCTTCCCGCCGGCGCGCGGCTACTCGAACGGCATCCTGACCGAGGGCAGGACCCTGTACGTGGCCGGGCAGGTCGGCTGGGAGGCGGACGGCAGCTTCGCGTCCGACGACATGGCCCACCAGTTCGGGCGCGCGCTCGACCACGTGCTGGCGGTGGTCGCGGCCGGGGGGGGCGGCCCGGAACACATCGCGCAGATGACGGTGTACGTGACCGACCTCGGCGCGTACCGGGCCGCGCGGGCCGCGCTGGGCGCGATCTGGCGCGAGAAGCTCGGCAGGCACTACCCGGCCATGGCGCTGGTCGAGGTGAGCGGGCTGCTCGAGCCGCGCGCGCGGGTCGAGATCCAGGCGGTCGCGGTCCTGTGATGGCGACCCGGAAAGGAGTCGGTCGATGACACTCTCGCCGAGGAGCTTCTCGTTCGAGCTGGACCGCGGCGTGGCGCGCATCGCGCTCGACCGGCCCCAGAAGCTCAACTCGCTCACCTTCGAGGTCTACCGCGAGCTGGCCGAGACGTTCGAGGCGCTCGGGCAGGTGGCGGAGGCGCGCGCCGTGGTGCTGACCGGGCGCGGGCGCGGCTTCTGCTCGGGCGGCGATCAGCACGACATCATCGCGGAGCTGTTCGCGCGCGACGCGGCCGGGCTGCTCGAGTTCACCCGGATGACCGGGCGGCTCATCCACGCGATCTGCGCGGTGCCGCGCCCGGTGGTGGCGGCCGTGAATGGCGTGGCGGTCGGGGCCGGCGCGGTCATCGCGGCGGCGTGCGACCTGCGGGTGGCGGCGGCCCAGGCCCGGTTCGGCTACGTGTTCCCGAAGGTGGGCCTGAGCGGGGCCGACATGGGCGCGGCCTATCTCTTGCCGCGGATCGTCGGGCGCGGGCGCGCGGCCGAGCTGCTCTACTTCGGCGAGCTCATCGGCGCCGACGAGGCGCTGCGCATCGGGCTGGTCAACCGGGTCGAGCCGGACGCCGAGGCGGCGCTGGCGCGGGCCGAGGAGTGGGCGGCGGCGCTGGCGCGCGGGCCCGCCTTTGCCCACGCGATGACCAAGAAGATGATCGACAGCGAGGCGACCATGAGCCTGGCCACCGCGATCGAGGCCGAGGCGCAGGCCCAGGCGCTGTGCATGCAGCACCCGGACTTCCGCACCGCCCACGAGGCGTTCGTGGCCAAGGGGCAGCCGCGCTTCGCCGGCGCCGAGGTGTGCGACGCTCCGGCACCCGAGGGTGAGGGATGAGGGCGTCCGAGGCCGCGGGCGCGGGCGCGGGCGACGGCGGCGGGGTGCCCGGCGGGCGTCTGTCGAGCGTCGATCTCGACTTCTTCTTCGAGCCGCATCACCACCGGCTGGCCGAGGAGCTGGCCGGCGCGGCCCGCGCGGTGGAGCGCGCCGCCGAGAGCGCCGGGGACGAGGCGGGGAGGGCGCGCGCGGTCGCCGCCGAGATGGGGCGGGTCGGGCTCTACCGGTGGCTCCTGCCCGGCGGGGAGGCGAGCTCGGGCCACACGGCCAGCTCGGGCCACACGGCCAGTTCGGGCCACACGGCCAGCTCGGGCCATACCATCGACGTTCGCGCCCTCTGCCTGGTGCGCGAGATGCTCGGCTACGCGTCGCCGCTCGGCGACGCGATCTTCGCGGTGCAGGGCCTCGGCTCCTATCCGCTGCTGGTGGCCGGGACGCCGGCCCAGCGCGCCGTCTGCGCCGACCTCCGCGCCGGCACCGCGATCGCGGCCTTTGCCTTGACCGAGCCGGACGCCGGCAGCGACGTGGGCGCCATCGCGACCACCGCGCGAGCGGACGGGGGCGGCTGGGTGCTCGACGGCGCCAAGACCCTCATCTCCAACGCCGGCCTCGCCACCCACTACCTCGTGTTCGCCACCGCCGATCGCGCGGCGGGCAAGCGGGGCATCGCCGCGTTCTGGCTGCCGGCCGACGCGCCCGGCCTCACCGTCGAGCCGATCGCGCTCGGGGTCGAGCACCCGATCGGCGGGCTCCGCCTGGACGGCTGCCGGCTGGCCGCCGACGGGCTGGTCGCGCCGCCCGGGGCCGGCTTCGCCCTGGCCATGCGCACCCTCGACACCTTCCGCACCACCGTCGGTGCGGCGGCGGTCGGCATGGCGCGCCGCGCGTTCGACGCCGCCCGCGCCCACGTGACCGGCCGGGTCCAGTTCGGCGCGCCGCTGTCCGACACCCAGCTGGTCCAGGCCCACCTGGCCGACATGGCGTGCGACCTCGACGCCGCCCGCCTGCTGGTCCTGCGCGCCGCGCTGGCCGCCGACCGCGGCGATCAGGTCACCGTGCCCGCCGCCATGGCCAAGCTGGTCGCGACCGAGGCCGCCCAGCGAGTGGTCGACCGCGCGGTGCAGCTGCTCGGCGGCCGCGGCGTGTGCCAGGGCGAGGTGGTCGAGGCGCTCTACCGCGCGGTCCGCCCGCTCCGCATCTACGAGGGGACCAGCGAGATCCAGCGCCTCATCATCGGCCGCGCCATCGCGCGCGCCACCAGCCCGCGGACCCGATCATGACCAGCCACCCCGTGTTCCCCGACCAGCTCAACCTGGCCGACTACTGCCTGTTCGACCGGCTGCGCGAGGGCAACGGTGGGCGCACCGCGCTCCGCTTCGGCGAGCGCAGCTGGACCTACGCCGAGGTGGCCGAGCGATCGACCGCGCTGGCCCGCTACCTGACCGAGGTCGGGGTGGCCCGCGAGCACCGGGTCTACATCGTCCTGCCCGACGCGCCGCCGTTCGCGTGGTCGCTGTTCGGGGTCCTGGCCCACGGCGGCGTGGTGGCGATGGGCAACCCGCACGCGCCGCCCGCCGACCTCGAGTACGTGGTGCACTACAGCCGCGCCGCCGCGCTGGTCACCACGCCGGAGGTGGCCGCGGCGCTGGCCCCGGTCCTGCTCCGATCGCCGTACCTGCGCGCCGTGCTGCTGGTCCCGGACGTGCCGACCGGCGGTGACGCCGAGGCCGAGCCGGAGGTGCCGCGCGAGCTCGGCGGCGCGCGCTTCCCGGTCGTGGCGCTGTCCCGCGCGATCGGCGACGGGCGCCGCTCGCAGGCCGAGCTGCTGCCGACCCATCGCGACGACGTCTGCTTCTGGCTGTTCACCTCCGGCTCGACCGGCAAGCCCAAGGCCAACGTCCACACCCACCGCGACTTCGCCTTCAACACCGAGGTCTACGCCAAGGGGACGGTCGGCTACCGCGCCGACGACGTCACGGTCAGCGTGCCGCGCCTCTTCTTCGGCTACGCGACCGGCACCAACCTGTTCTTCCCGTTCGCGGTCGGGGCCTGCGCGGCGCTCTTCCCCGAGCGGCCCACGCCGGAGAGTGTGGCCGACGCGATCGCCCTCTATCGCCCGACCGTCGTCACCAACGTGCCGACCATGATGGGCAAGCTGCTCGACCACGACGACGAGCGCGCCCGGCGCGGCCAGGCGCGGATCGACATGTCGTCGATCCGCTTCCAGCTGTCGGCCGGCGAGGCGCTGCCGCCGGCGCTGCTCGAGCGCTTCATGGCGCGCTTCGGCTGCGACGTGTACGACGGCATCGGCTCGGCCGAGATGTTTCACATCTACGCGACCAACCGGCCGGGCGACATCAGGCCCGGCTCGCTCGGCCGCGCGGTCGACGGCTACGAGATCCGCATCCTCGATCAGGACGCGCCCGGCCCCGGCGCGCCGCCCTTGCCGGACGGCGAGACCGGGGTGATGTGGGTGCGCGGCGACAGCGTGTCGCTCGGCTACTTCCAGGACCGCGACAAGAGCTGGCAGACGTTCCACGGTCACTGGTGCCGGACCGGCGATCTGTTCCGCATCGACGCCGACGGATATCTCTGGTTCTCGGGTCGGGCCGACGATCTGTTCAAGGCCGGCGGCGTGTTCGTGGCGCCGGTCGAGGTGGAGGACTGCCTCATCCAGCACGCGGCGGTCGGCCTGGCCGCGGTGGTGCCGATCGAGCGCGAGGGGCTCATCAAGCCCAAGGCGTACGTGGTGGTGCGCGACGCCGAGCGCGCCCGCGCCGCCACCGACGCCGGCCGCGCCGCCCTGGCCGCCGAGCTGGAGGAGCACTGCGTCGGCCGGCTCAGCCGCCACAAGGTGCCGCGCAGCTTCGTCTTCGTCGACGATCTGCCGAAGAACGACCGCGGCAAGATCGACCGCCGCGCCCTCGTCCGGCTCGAGGCCGACGGGCGGGCAGGCGAGAAGTCATGAGCGGGCGAGACGACGCGCGCGCGCTGCGCTGGCTGACCAGCCCGGCGTTCGGCGAGCTGGCCGCCGGGGGCGCCCTGGTCGTCCTCTTGCCGGTCGGCTCGGTCGAGCCGCACGGGCCCCACCTCAGCCTCGAGACCGACACCGAGATCTCGCTCGGTGCGGCCGAGCGGGCCGCGGCGCGGCTCGAAGAGCGCGGCCTGGTCGCGCGGGTGGCCCCGGCGGTGCCGTACGGGGTGACCGAGTGCGCGCGCGGCTTCCCCGGCGCGGTGTCGGTGCCGGCCGCCGCGCTGACCGCGTACCTCGGCGCGGTGGTGGACGGCTTCCTGGCCGGCGGCGCGGCCCACGTCTGCCTGGTCAACAATCACCTCGAGCCGGACCACGACCGCGCGGTGCGCGCGGTGCAGGACGGGCGCGATCGCACGCGGGTCAGCGTGGCCTGCCCGCTGACCCGCCGGTGGGCGCGGACGCTGTCGGACGAGTTCAAGAGCGGCGCGTGCCACGCCGGGCGCTACGAGACCTCGCTCGCCCTGGCCCGCGATCCGCGCCTGTCCGACGAGGCGGCCCGGTCAGGGCTGCCCGAGGTGCCGGTCAGCCTGTCGGACAAGCTGCGCGCCGGCATCGGCGACTTCCAGGGCATGGGGCTCGACCGCGCCTACGCCGGGGCGCCGGCCGAGGCGACCAGCGCCGAGGGAGACGAGATGTTCGACCGCCTGGCCGACATGGTGGTCGGCGAGGTGCTCGAGGCGCTCGGCCGCTGATCGGGCCGAGCCGGCCGCGCGTCGCGGCCTCGCTGCCCTACGCGCTGGCTCGCTCGATGATGCCGCTGACCACGCTCACCTCGGACTGGTCGCCGCCGCGCGGGTTGGTGAGCTCGACCTCGGACACGCCCTCCTCGGCGGAGGTCCCCTCGTCGGCGGGCGGCGGGACCAGCGGCGATGGCCGCGGCCGCGACGACTCGATGAGGTCGGGCTCGCTCTCGAAGCCGTAGCTCTCCACGGTCGGCAGCTCGGGCGGCTCGACCGCGGCCACCTTCTCCGGCCCGGTGCCGACCGGCGCGCGGGTGCGGGTGCGGGCCGCCCTGGGCGCCACCCGGCTGACGAACTCGAAGGTCGCCTCGTTGCTGAGCCCGATCGCCTCGAACAGCTGCCGGTGGCGCGGCGAGAGCACCGACATCCTGTTCCACAGCGCCTGGCGCGGGACGAACATCTCCTCGCGCCGGTCGGGGCCCAGGTCGCGCTTGAGGGTGAGCTCACCGGGTACCCGGCTGCGCATCCGCATCTCGCGGATGAGCGGCGCGATCGAGGTGAGGATCGCCTCGGCCACCTGGGCCGGGTGCTCGATCTCGCTGACCGCGCGGCCGCCCAGGCGCGCGGCCGACAGCTCGGTCCGCCCGGCGATCAGGTCGGGCAGCGCGCGCTCGATCGCCCGCCAGGCGCCGATCACCGCGGCGGCGCCGATCGGGTCGAGATAGAACGGCTGGCCCCGGCTCTGGTCGCGCTTGTCGAGCTGGACCACCAGCGGCCCGGCTTCGCCGGCGCGCGGCATGAGGATGTGCAGCCCCGGGCCGGGTCGCTTGGTCGACTCGCGGAGCACCATCCCCTCGCGGCCCGGTCCGACCTGCACCTCGGTCAGGAGGGTCGGGTCCAGTCGCAGCTGGCGCGACCGACCCTTGCCGCTCTCGATCGTGGCGGTCACCGGACCGTCGAACAGATCCGCCATCGGGATCGGCTGCGACCAGAAGCTGTCGGCGGCGAACGAGGCGCGGAACTCGAGCTCGATCCCGCGCGCCGCCTGGGCGGCGAGCTCGGCGGTGGCCGGCCCCTCGCCGCTGGCCCGCCAGTGCACCTGCCACGCGGTGCGCGGCAGCTGGTGGGCGAGGAAGAACCGGCTCAGCGACCCGGTCACGCCCGCGCGCACCGACGGCGGCAGGACCTCGTGCTCGGCGCCCTCGCGTCGACGGCCCACGCCGGTGCGGCTGTTGCGGATGATGGTGGTCGCGGCCTCGAAGATGCGCGCGGCGGCCTGCTCGCTGGCACGCCCGTCCTTGCGGCCGATGAGCGGCGCCAGCGCGGTCTCGACCAGCCCGTTCAGCGCATCGAGACGGCGAAGCTCGTCGGCGGCGAGCCGCCGGGCCTCGCTGACCCGGTCCTGGTGCTCGTCGATCTTCGCCTCGACCAGATAGATGGCGACGCAGCAATCGACCGCCGCGACGAGCGTCTCGATGAAGTTCTCGGGCAGTGGAAACGGGGTGCCGTCACCAAAACGGTACATGACCTCTCCCCTGATACAGCCGGCTTCTCCGAAGCGTAAGAGGTTAGCAACGCCTATGCCAGCGATGGATCGCATCGCTTCTTGAAAGGTCACACCCTGTCGCACCCTGGAGCCATCGCGCGCGTCAGGGGTGATCGAGTCGGTGCGTAACCGGCCGGCCTGCTGGACGTAGGTGGGATACCGTGCCCGCCATGCCCCGCCGCCTGTCCGCCGCGCTCCTTCCACTGGCCAGTTTTCTGGCCCTGACCGGGTGCTCGCGCTCGAGCGAGCCGGCCCCGTCGTCGCCGGCGGCCAGCCAGCCGGTGACCAGCCCGGACGAGCCGAAGCCCGCGACGTCCGGGACCGGCGGCATCGGCGCACCGAACATTCCGTGGGCCGACAAGACCCACGCCCAGCGCCTCGACTACATGGGCCTCTACGTCCTGACCAGGATGGAGAAGCGGTTCAAGGAGTGGCGGCCCGGCGACTACAGCGGCTTCCGCTGCCAGACCTGCCACGGCGAGAACTTCGACAAGCCGCCGGTCGACTTCCACATGCCGCGCGTCTCGTTCCCGCTCAGCGCCACGGATCCGATCGGCGGCGCCATGAAGTACGACCCCGAGGCGACCAAGTTCATGATGGAGGTCGTCGTCCCCACCATGGCCGATCTGCTCGGCGAGAAGCCCTATGACCCGAAGACCAAGAAGGGCTTCGGCTGTCTGCGCTGCCACCCGGCCAAGGGCGTCGGCGGCTGAGCGCGGGCCATCGATTCGGGCCCAGCTATTCCTTCAACCCGGGTTATTCCTTCAAGCCGAACTTGGACTTCATCTGCTCGAGGACCCGGTTGTACTCGATCTCCCAGGTCTGGGTGCCTTCCTCGAGGTTGCGGATGCGCTGGCGGACTTCCTTGTCCATCTCCTCGTCGACCATCATGTGCTTGCGCACGATGTCGCGCAGCTTTCGACGGAGGATGGTGTCGTCGGCGAAGATCTCCTCGACGTGCTTCGACTGCATGAAGGTCTCGAGCAGCTGGTTGAGGATCCAGGTGATGCCTTCCTCGCCCAGGCCGAACTCCTTCTCGTCGGCGAGCTGACGCTTGATGCGGCCGAAGTTGCTGTACGGCAGGCCGCGGATCTCCATGATGTCCTTCGCCCGCTCGGTGAGCTCGCGGTCGAGCCGCAAGTACTCCTTCAGCACGGAGGCGACATCCAGCTCCGCCTCGGTGCGCTCCGACACCTCGATGTCGCCATCGTTCACCAGCCGAGACACGATCTCGCCGGCGAGGCTGTCGATCTTGCCCGAGTAGAGCTTCATCGCGGGCAAGACTAGCAAGAGTCCTACACCCCGTCACGACCGCGGACCGGGGTTCTGTCGAGAAAAAGCGCCGTCGGCGTGATAGGCGTTGGGCTGTGATTTCCTCGCCTCAGCACCCGAAGCTCGTCGTGGCCGGCTTGCTCGGCGACGGCCTCGGCAAGGTCCTCATCACGCGTCGCCGACCCGACCAGCCGCTGCCCGACCAGTGGGAGCTGCCCGGCGGAAAAATGGAGCCGGGCGAGGCGCCCGACGAGGCGCTGCGCCGCGAGCTGGTCGAGGAGCTGGGCGCGCGCGTCGAGGTCGGTCCCATCTGGGACGTCCTCCATCACCGCTACCCCGATCGGGCGGTCTTGATGCTCGTCTACGCGTGCCGGCTCATGCCCGGACAGACGGCGCGCTGCGTGGAGGTGGCTGACCTGGCGTGGGTGACGCCGGCCGAGCTGGACGCCGCCGCCTACGATTTTCTGCCGGCGGATCGCCCGCTCCTGGAGCGGCTCCGGCGCGAAGGTCCGCCTGCCTTCTGCGTGAATGGAGCGCGCGGGACGGCCCGCTGCATTTGACCCCATCCCGTCGGGAACCATAGAATCTCCTGCCGTGGAGGGCAAACCCAAGGTCACCAAGGAAGTCCTCTGCGAGGAGTCGCGCTTCATCCTCGCCAACGTGCTGGCCGAGGCTCGCTACGGCCGCCAGAACCGCTACGACGACATCCGGCGCGTGTGCGAGGGAGCGGTCTCGATCCCGTTCGCCGAGTACGTCGGGTTCCTCGAGTCGGCCGGCTACCTCCGCCACGATCGCGACAGCGAGACGCTCGAGGTCACCGAGGCTGGCGAGGAGATCGTGAACGGCGGCAACCTGTCCGAGCTCACTCACTCGGCGGTGCAGCACTTCAAGAACGCGCGCGCGCTGCGCCGGCGCAAGGAAGTGTCGGGGTCGGCGCCGGCGCCGATGCCCGACGCGTCGCCCTTGCCGGCGCCACCGCCGGTGCGGCCCGGGATCACGACCACCGCGGTGTCGCCGCCGCCGGTGCATCCATCGGCGCCGGAGCCGGAGCCTCGCCGCCCGATCCCGAGCGGGATCTCGTCGGGTGGGCGGTCGAACGCGTCGGTGGGCGGCGAGATCCGCGGCGCCGTCAACGATCTGGCCGACGGGCGCTACGAGAAGCTGGCCGCGCTCGGCTCGGGCGGGATCGGCACGGTCTTTCGCGCGCGCCAGGTCCCGCTCAACCGCCACGTCGCGCTCAAGGAGATCCGCGAGCTGTTCGGGTACTTCCCGCCCGATCAGCACGGCGAGATCGTCCGCCGCTTCACCGACGTGGTCCGGCAGGGCGCCAGCCTGTCGCACCCGCACATCGTCCCGATCCACGAGGTCAACCTCGACCGCGAGTACCCGTACGTGGTGAGCGAGCTGGCCGCGTTCGGCTCGGCCCGCCGGCTGATCCAGGAGGCGGAGAGCATCCCGGTCGGGCTGGCGCTGCGCTACCTGGTCCAGACGCTGCACGCGCTGCGCGCCGCCCACCGCGAGCGAGTGTTCCACCGCGGGCTCAAGCCCGAGAACATGCTCATCGACCCGTACGGCAACGTGAAGCTGTGCGACTTCGGCTTCGCGCGCATCGTCGAGCGCGACGCGTCGGTGGTGCGCCAGGTCTACGTCGGGATGGGGGCGGTGGCGTACATGGCGCCGGAGCTGTTCGCCGATCCGACCACCGCCGGGCCGCAGGCCGACATCTACGCGCTCGGGATCATCTTCTACGAGCTCCTGACCAGCCGGCTGCCCGGGCGCCGCTCGCCGATGCCGTCCGACATCGACCCGAAGCTGCCGCGCGGGCTGGACGACATCTTCGACGCGATGACCCGCGACTCGCGCTCCGAGCGCTATCCGTCGGTGGAGGACATCCTCGAGGACTTCGAGAAGATCGACGGGATGTCCGAGCTGCTCGCCCAGCAGACCCAGACGCTGGTCGAGAACCCGCTGCGCGGGGTCACGTTCCGGCCCAACTCCGAGATGGGTCAGCGCCTCAGCAATCAGAACGGGTCGAGCACGGCGGACGACGCCGGCGGGGAGGTCGACGTCGGCGAGGGGAGCGGCGAGGGCGGCGACGTGCTGTCGTCGGCCCCGGGCGGATTCGGCGACGACGACGAGAATCCCCCCAAGCGGCGCCCGTACAGCTTCCAGCAGCGCAAGCGCAAGCCGTAGAGCGCGGACGGCGCGGACGGCTCACACCGCCGAGAGCACGGCGGCGAGGTCTTCCGGCTGGGCCACGCCGAGCCGCTGGAAGATGCCGAGCGCCTCGCGCAGGAGGTCGCGGCCGGCCGCGATGTCGCCGCTCTCGATCTTGTAGCGCCCGAACCGCTCGAGCCCGCGGGCCAGCTCCGACTCGTTGCCGAGCTCGCGGAGCAGATCGATGCCGCGCGCGAAGTAGACGTCGGCCATCGCGGTGTGGCCGGCGCGCTGGCGGCCGCGCTCGGTGTTCTCGTCGGTGTCGACCAGGCTCTGGACCGCGAACACCTGGCCCAGGGTGAGGAGCGCGCGCCCCTCGGTGTCGCGCAGACCGGCCGCGGCCGCCACCTCGTGGGCGCGCAGGGCCAGGACCCGCGCCCGCGCCGCGTCGCCGCCGCCGTGCTCGAGCACGGCCAGGTTGCGGGTGGCCTCGCCCTCGATGCGGCGGTCGTCGATCTCCTGCGCGATGCCGAGCGACTCCTCGAGGCGGCGGCGGGCCTCGTCGGTGCGGCCCTCGCCGAGCGCGAGCTCGCCCAGGTTGCACAGCGCCAGCGCCTGCAGCGGCAGGGCGCCGATCGCCTCGGCCTCGCCCAGCGCCTGCTCCCAGCCGCGCCGCGCCTCGACCCGGTCGCCGCGCTGGAAGGCGAGCACCGCCAGGTTGCTGCGCGACGCGATCACGCCGACCCGGTCGCCGATCGCGCGGCGGATGTCGAGCGCCTCGCGGTGGCAGCCGAGCGCCTCGGCGAACTGGCCGCGGTCGCGCTGGATGTTGCCCAGGTTGGACAGCGAGCGGGCGCGCGAGCGCCGGTCGCCGCCGCCCAGCGCGGACAGCGCCTGGCTCACCTTCTCGAACGCCTCGTCGGTGCGGCCGAGCAGGTGGAGGACCGAGCCGATGTCGTCGAGCGAGCCGGCGATGCCGCGCTGGTCGTCGGCCTGCTCGAACAGCTCGAGGCCGCGCTCGAGGTACTCGAGGGCGAGCTTGATGTCTCCCTTGCGCCGCCACACCCGGCCCATCTTGTTGAACGCGACCGCCGACTTGCTGCGCGACGCGCACACCCAGGCCAGGCGCAGCATGCGCTCGAACGCGCCGAGCGCCGCCTCGTAGTCGCCGCGCAGCTCGTCGACCGAGCCGAGGTCGTGCCACACGTCGATGCGGGCGGCGAGGTCCGCCTCGCCGAGGCAGGCCAGCGACTGGTGGTAGAGCCGGATGGCGCGCCCGTTGAAGAAGCTGGCCCGCGCGAAGTCGGCCGCGCGGCGGTAGCGGCCAGCGGCGCCGACCCCGTCGCCGCCGAGCTCGAGGTGGCGGCCGATCTCCTCCTGGGCCATGGCGCCGCGCCCCTCGGGGCGGAGCTCGAGGTACTGGGCCACGGTCCGGTGGGCAGCGCGGCGCGACGCCGCGACGGTGCTCTCGTACACCGCCGACCACAGGTGCGGGTAGTGGAAGCGATACTCGAGCTCGCCGGCAACGCTCGACGGGACGATCGGCTGGACCCACTCGCGCTCGATCAGCCGATCGATGACCGCGGCGGCGGTGGCGCGCGAGCGATCACCGGCGGCCGCGATCTGGGCCAGGGTCGGCCCGTCCGGATCCGCGCCGCCCTGCTCGCGCACCCGGAGCAGCGCGACCACGCCGTCGAGCCAGAAGGTCTCGCCGATGACCGCCGCCATCTGGAGGAGCGCGCGGTCGGCCTCGGCCATGATGCGGATGCGCTCGGCGATCAGCTGCTCGTGGGTGGCGGGCAGGGTGACGGCGGCCAGCGCGCCGTCGTCGATGCGCCAGCCGCTGGCCCCGTCGGACACGATGAGATCGCTCTCGAGCAGGTAGCGGACCAGCTCGACCAGAGCGCGGGGCGAGCCGCCCAGCGCGGCGGCGTGCTCGAGCAGGCGAGGGGAGACCCCGTCGAGCGGGCGGCACAGCTCGCGGAGCAGGCTCTCGGCCTCGGGCTGCTCGAGCGGGCCCAGGTCGATGCGCTCGACGGTGACGTCGAGCTTGCCGGTGCTCGGGTGGCGCTCGAACACTCGCTCGCGCGCGGTGCCGAGGATGACCACCGGCGAGCGGCTCAGGCCGGCGGCCAGGTACTGGAGGAGGTTGATGCTCTCCGGCTCGAACGCCTCCAGATTTTCCAGGCACAGCACGACCGGCGCGACGGCGGCGTCGGCGGCCAGGAAGCGGCGCAGGGCCAGGAAGCTGCGCGCCTGCAGCTGCTGGGGCGAATCGGCCAGCGGGCCGAGCACGGGGCTGTCCGGAAACGGCACCCGCATGAGGTGCGCGACCAGGTGGGCGGTCTCGGTGACGCGCGCGGGCGGCATCACCTCGGCCACCCCGGCCAGGATCTTCTCGCGGCTGGCGTCGAGGCCGTCGCTCGCGCCGGTGCCGAACCGGATGGCGAGGATCTCGGCGAACGGGGCGTACAGCACGCCGGCGCCGCGGGCCTCGCCGACCAGGAAGCGGAGGGCAGGGCGCGCGGCCGCCGCGATGCGGGCCAGCTCGACCACGGTCGAGGTCTTGCCCATGCCCGGCTCGCCGATGAGCAGGGCGAAGGAGAGCTCGCCCGACTCGCAGGTGCGCGCGACCATCGCGTCGAGCTGGGCGAGCGCGGCGGCGCGGCCGGTGTAGCGGGCCGACAGCTCGAACGGGGCGCTGCCTGACGGCGCCGACTCCTCGGGCGCGTCGGCGTCGCGATCGGTGATCGCGTCGAGCTCGAGCCGCGCCACGCGGTCGGTGCTGCACAGCGGGCACAGGCCGGGCGCGCCGACCACCGGTCGACCGCAGCTCGGGCACCGGGCGTCCGACCCGCCTGGCGTTCCTGATCCGACGGACACGGGCAAAGCCGCGCGGACGCTAGTGGCTCGCCCTTCCTTTGTCAATTGCGGCGTCCGGGGCGGCGCGTGAGGGACCGACAAGCGCGACATCTCGATGGGATCGAGCGCAGGGGCGGGATGGCAGTGATCGCGAGACGTCCGCAGGGGATGCGCGCTGGCCGGGCGAGGACGCGCGCCGGCCGGACGAGGACGCGCGGGCGAGGACGCGACGGGTGTCGACCGGGTCGGCGCCATCGGAGAGCACCCTGGCGGTGGTCGGGGGGATCGCGGTCGCGGGGATCGCGGTCACCGGGATCACGGTCGCCGGGATCACGGTCGCCGGGATCGCGGTCGCCGCGCGATCTCGCGCCATGGCGATCGCGATCTCGAGCCGAGCGCGATGACGCGAGCGAGGACCTCGACGCCGGCTCCGGCCGCGCCTCCGTGCTATCGTGACGGATGTGCCCGCGCTGGTGGTCTCTTCGGCAGCGCTGCCGATCGACATCCGGCCGCTGCTCGGCTCCGGCGTGTCGGCGCGCATCCCGGAGCGGGGCTCGCTCAGCCGGTCCGAGCTCCTGGCCGAGCTGGCCGGCGCCGACGCGCTCGTCTCCCTCCTCGACGTGGCGGTGGACGACGAGCTCCTCGCCCGCGCGCCGCACCTGCGCGTTGTCGCCAACTGCGCGGTCGGCTACGACAACGTCGACCTGGCGGCCGCGACCCGGCGCGGCATCATCGTCACCAACACCCCCGACGTGCTGACCGACGCCACCGCCGATTTCACCTTCGCGCTCCTCCTGGGCGCCGCGCGCCGCCTGGTCGAGGGGGACGCGCTGGTGCGCGGCGGCGGCTGGCGCGGCTGGGCCCCGGACCTCCTGCTCGGCGCCGACGTCGCCGGCCGCACGATCGGCATCGTCGGG
Source organism: Kofleriaceae bacterium (assembly GCA_035489015.1). Taxonomy (GTDB): domain Bacteria; phylum Myxococcota_A; class Polyangia; order Haliangiales; family Haliangiaceae; genus DATFRY01. The sequence goes on from DATHKR010000200.1 coordinate 24,591, forward strand.
CTGGGCCGGATCGGCTGCGCGGTCGCGCGGCGCGCGCGCGGGTTCGGCATGTCGATCCTCCACGCCGGGCCGCGCCCCGTCGCTGCCGCCGCCGAGCTGGGCGCGCGCCATGTCCCGCTCGACCAGCTGCTCGCGGCCAGCGACTTCGTGACCCTGCACGTGCCCCTGTCACCCGCCACCCACCACATCATCGATGGAGCCGCGCTGGCGCGCATGAAGCCGACCGCCATCCTCATCAACACCGCGCGCGGGGCGTGCGTCGACGAGCCCGCCCTCGCCGCGGCCCTCGCCCGTGGCGGCCTGGCCGGCGCGGCGCTCGACGTGTTCGCCGCCGAGCCGGCCGTTCACCCGGCGCTGCTGGCCAGTCCGCGCGCGCTGCTCGCGCCGCACGTCGGCTCGGCCACCCACAGCGCGCGCGGGCGCATGGCCGAGCTGTGCGGCCGCGCGATCGGCGCGGTGCTGGCGGGCCGGCGCCCGGACCACGTGGTCAACCCGCAGGTCCTCGCGGCGACCGCCACCGGTGAGGTCGCTCCGTGACCGCGGCGGAGCCTGGCCCGCGGGTCCTGGTCGTGACCAGCAGCGGTGCGCCGCCGGCGGTGGTGACGCCGATCCTGGCCGCGCTCGACGCCCACGGTCTGGCGGTGCGCGCTCTCGACGTCGGTCGGGTCGGCTCGCGCGCGTCCGGCGCCGCCTGGCGGGTGCTGCGCGTCATCGTCGGTGAGCTGGCCGAGCGGCGGCTGCTCCGCGAGCTCGACGAGTTCCCGCCCGACGTGGCGCTGGCGTTCGATCCGGGCAGCACCGCGGCGCTGGCCGCGGCGCGCGACCACGCCGACCGGCCGTCGCCGGTGGTGGCGGTGGTGCCGGAGCTCGAGCCGTCGGGCGAGGAGTGGGCCGCCACCGGCGCGGACCGCTACCTCGCGGTCGACGATCACGCCGCGGTGGCGCTGGCCGACGGCGGCGTCGAGGGGGAGCGAGTGCTGGTGGTCGGCGCGTTCTGCCCGCTGCCCTACGCCGAGGCCGGGCGCGAGGCGCGCGCCGGCCTGCGCACCCGATTCAAGCTGCCGCCCGGCGAGCCGGTCGTGCTGGTCGACGTGGCCGGCCTCGGCCCCGAGACCTGCTCGCAGCTGGCCCTGCAGCTGTCGCTGATCGGCCAGCGAGCCACGTACCTGTTCGCAGCCGGCGACGATGCCGACGCCGCCACCGCGCTGCGCCGGCAGGTCCCCACCCTCGGGCTGCGGGCCAAGCTGTTCGGCCACACCGCCGACGCGCCGCTCCTGTGGCGCACGGCCGACGTGGTGGTGGCGCGGCCGCGCTCGGCGACGATCGCCAAGGCGATGGCGGTCGGCGCGCGCATGGTCGCGCTCGCGCCCGACGACGGAGCCGGCAAGGCGGTGGTCGCCGGCCTCGAGGCGCGGCGCATGGGAGTGGCCGCCGACGGTCCGCTGTTCGTCTCGAGCGCGCTCGAGCCGCTCCTCGCCGCCGCCGCCGCGGCCGAGCCGCCCGGGTCGATCGTCGGCGAGGACGGCGCGGCCAACGCGGCCGACGTCGCGTGGATCGTGGGCCGGGCGCGCGCGGAGATCATCGATCAGGCTCGCTCGGCCGAGCGGGCCCACACCAGCGCGAGAGTCGCGGCCGCCGCGCGCGCGGCCGCCACCGCCGCGCGGAGCACCGCCGCCGCCGGAGACCTCGAGGACCTCGGCGGTGGCGCCGACCGGAGCGGCGTCGAGGACCTGGGCGGGCCGGGGGCGGCCGCCAGCTCCGAGCCGGAGCCGCCCGACCCGGTCGAGATCGCCCGCCTCCGCCGCGAGCTCGAGGCGCGCGCCGCCCGCGCCCAGCGCACCATCACCGACGCCCAGCAGTCGGCCGCGCGCTGGGACCGCAAGGCGGAGGAGGGACGCGCCCTCGGCAGCGAGGCCACCGCGCGCGAGGGCGAGCGCAACGCCGAGCTCGAGCGCGCGCGAATGCACGCGGCGCTGGCCGAGATGGCCGAGGTCAGCGTCCAGCGAGAAGCGCTCGAGCGAGCCGCGCGGGCCGCGCCACGTCGGCGGCCGGCGCCGCCGCCGCAGCCGGGACCCAGGCCGCCTGGCCCGGGCGCCGGCCGCGGTCCCGAACGCCCGCCCGGGAGCGCGCGCCCCGGCGTGGACCGCTCGGTCGACGACCTGCTCCAGGACCTGAAACGAGGTCAGGCCGGCCAGCGCAGCGCGCCGCCGCCGCCGACGCGATCCGGCGGCCCGAGCGGCGGGGCCAGCGCCGGCGGCACCGGCACCGGCACCGTCGATGACGAGCTCGAGGCGCTCAAGCGCAAGATGTCGGGCCCGGCCCAGAAGAAGCGGGGCAAGCCGTGATCTCGCGCCAGCGGCTGCGGCACTGGCTGGTCGCCGCAGCCATCGCGCTGGGCCTGGCCCTGCCGGTCGCGCCGTCGTGCTCCGGCGCCAGGAGCGGCCGCCGCCACTCGAGCCGGGTCCACACCGAGCGGAGCAAGAAGCCCCGCCACGTCACCCGGGTCCGCTCGCGCCATCCGCGCCACCAGCACCCGCACGCGCATCCTCATCCGTACGGGACGCACCACCACCATCCCCACCCGCATCCGCACCTCGATGGCCCCGACGGCCATCACCACCCGTACTGACCGGCTCGACGCGCGCCGACGCCGGCCACCCGCGCCGGGCTACTTCGCGCCCGGCTTCTTCGCCGGTGGCTTGCTGGCCGGTGTGGCCGGAGTGGTGGCTGGCGGGGGCTTCTGGCCCGGCGCGGTCACGGTCTCGTCGACCGGGCCGCCTCCGCGCGGCCTGCCGGCCTCGGCGCCTTCGGCTCCGGTGGCTGGCGCGGCTCCGGTCGCGGCGGGCGTCGCTGCCGGCGCCGGCCCGCTGGCGCGGGGCAGGGTGCTGGTCGGGCGGCCCGACTCCTTGCGGTCGACCTTCCGGTCGAAGTCGTCGTCGTAGAGGATCGCGAGGAGCACCCCGCGCTGGTACTGCTCCCACAGGTCCGGCTTGCCGTCGCCGTTGCGGTCGCGCTCGACCGACTCGAGGTTGCCGTCCGGGTCGTACTTCTCCCAGGTGTCGGGGCTCTTGTTGTGGTCGAGGTCGCGCTCGACCATGTAGACCTTCCCGCCCTTCTTCTCGTAGTGCTCGCGCGCGTCGAAGCGCCCGTCGAAGGTGAAGTCGAACTCCTCGGCCACCATCTCGCCGGTCTTGTTGTAGATGGCGACGTAGTCCTTCTTGCCGTCGTGGTCGTAGTCGACCTGCTTGCAGGTCAGGACCTCGATCTTGGTCCCGTCCTCCTCGACGGTGGCGTAGAGCTTCCACACGTCGGGGGTGTTGTCCTGGTTGAGGTCGAACGTCTGGACCTGTTTTCCCGACGTGTCGCACAGCTCCGAGTCGACCTTCGGAATGTTCTTCTGGTTGGAGCCGGTGATCCCCTCGGTCGTTCCGCCTCCCTTGCTGCCGCCGCCGCAGGCCGCGGCCAGGAGCCCCGGGACCAAGAGCAGACGAATCGAACGAATCTCCATGGTTTCGGAGCCTACCGCCGGACCTGACCCCGTGCAAGCGAGCGTCCTGGGCCTGGACCGCCCATCGCGACGGCGGTTTGACCAGCGACGTAGTGCAAAGTATCGTCACGACATGTCGCGGAAGAAGCTCTCCACGACGGTCTACATCACGGAAGAGCAGAACGAGCGCCTCAAGGAGCTCAGCGCTCGGACCAAGGTCCCGGTCGCCGAGTACATCCGCCAGGGGATCGACCTGGTCCTGGAAAAGTACGCGGACCAGCTGCCCGGCCAGGCAACGCTCGGGTTCGACACCGGCGCGACCTAGTCCCAGCCGCCGTACGTGGTAGACAAAGCGCTCCTCATGTCCACCTCGCTGGAGCGCATCCGTAACTTCTGCATCATCGCGCACATCGACCACGGCAAGACCACGCTCGCGGATCGGATCCTCGAGCACTGCGGCGCCCTGGCCGACCGCGAGCGCCAGGCTCAGTTCCTCGACAAGATGGACCTCGAGCGCGAGCGAGGCATCACCATCAAGGCCCAGTCGGTCAGACTGAAGTACGTGGCGTCCGACGGGATCGAGTACCAGCTCAACCTCATCGACACTCCCGGGCACGTCGACTTTCACTACGAGGTGTCCCGCTCGCTCAGCGCGTGCGAGGGCGCGCTGCTGGTGGTCGACGCGGCGCAGGGGGTCGAGGCGCAGACGCTGGCCAACGTCTACCTCGCGCTCGACGCCAACCTCGAGATCATCCCGATCCTCAACAAGATCGATCTCCCGGTCGCGCGCCCCGACGAGGTCAAGGCGGAGATCGAGGAGACGATCGGGCTCGACGCCTCCAACGCGCTGCTGGTCTCGGCCAAGACCGGGCTGGGCGTGCCCGAGATCCTCGAGGCGATCGTCCAGCGCATCCCGCCGCCCGACGGGCGCAGCGACGCCCCGCTGCAGGCGCTCATCTTCGACTCCTGGTACGACGCGTTCCGCGGGGTGGTCGCGCTCGTCCGGGTGATGCAGGGCAGCATCAAGCCCGGCGTCAAGCTGCGCTTCTGGGCCAGCGACAAGGTCTACCAGTGCACCAACGTCGGCGTGTTCAGCCCGTTCGCGACCGAGCTGGGCGAGCTGTCGGCCGGCGAGGTCGGGGTGGTGGCCGCGTCGATCAAGGACATCTCGCACGCCAAGGTCGGCGACACGATCACCGACGACGACCGGCCGTGCGACGCGCCCTTGCCCGGCTTCAAGACGGTGAAGCCGATGGTGTTCGCGGGGCTGTTTCCGGTCGACCCGGCCGACTACCAGAACCTGAAGGAAGCGCTCGGCAAGCTCACCCTCAACGACTCATCGGTCACCTACGAGCCGGAGAGCTCGAGCGCGCTCGGCTTCGGCTTCCGCTCGGGCTTCCTGGGCCTGCTCCACATGGAGATCATCCAGGAGCGGCTCGAGCGCGAGTTCGACCTCAACCTCATCACCACCGCTCCGTCGGTGCGCTTCCGCGTCCACCTGCCCGGCGGCGAGATCGTCCAGGTCGACAACCCGGCCCAGATCCCCGACCTCGGCAAGTACGACGCGATCGAGGAGCCGATGATCAAGGCGACGGTCCACGTGCCGCAGGAGTACGTGGGGCCGATCGTCCAGCTGTGCGAGGAGCGGCGCGGCAGCCAGGTCGGCATCACCTACGGTCAGTCCGGCCGGGTCCAGGTCGCCTACGAGCTGCCGCTCGGCGAGGTGGTGTTCGGCTTCTACGACCGGCTGAAGACGATGTCGCGCGGCTACGCCTCGCTCGACTACGAGCCGAGCGGCTACCGCGAGTCGGACCTCATCCGGCTCGATATCCTGGTCAACGGGGAGCGGGTCGACGCGCTGTCGGTGGTGTGCCACCGCGCGGTCTCCTATCAACGCGGTCAGGAGCTGTGCACCAGGATGAAGGAGGTGATCCCGCGCCAGATGTTCGAGGTGGCCATCCAGGCCGCCATCGGCTCGCGGGTCATCTCGCGCGTGACGGTCAAGGCCATGCGCAAGGACGTCACCTCCAAGTGCTACGGCGGCGACATCACGCGCAAGCGCAAGCTGCTCGAGAAGCAGAAGAAGGGGAAGCGGCGGATGAAGGCGGTCGGATCGATCGAGCTGCCGCAGGAGGCGTTCCACACCGTGCTGAAGGTCGACTCGTGAGCGCCGACGACGAGGGCGCGCGGCGCCGCCTGGACAAGCGGGTCGTGCGCGAGGCGCGCGCGCTGGTGCGCGAGGCGCGGCGGGCGATCGGTCGCCAGGGCGAGCGGGTGCCCGACGGGATCAAGCGCGAGATCGTGCGGCTGTCCGACGAGCTCGACCGGGCGATCGAGGCCGACGACGGCTCGACCGTGCGCGAGCGCCTGGTCGTGCTCGACGAGATGGTCGACGAGCACCTGGCCTTTGCCCGCAAGTCGACCGCGCGCGAGTACGTGGAGTCGATCGGCATCGCGGTGATGATCGCGCTGTTCCTGCGCGCGTTCGTGGTCGAGGCGTTCAAGATCCCGAGCGGGTCGATGATCCCGACCATGGAGATCGGCGACCACATCTTCGTGAACAAGTTCCTCTACGGGCTGCGCATCCCGTTCACGATGACGCGCTTCTTCGAGTGGCGGCAGCCGAAGCGCGGCGAGGTGATCGTCTTCATCTACCCGTGCGAGCCGGACAAGGACTTCATCAAGCGGATCGTGGCGGTCGAGGGCGACACGGTGGAGGTCCGCTGCGACATCCTCTACGTGAACGGCAAGGCGCTGCCGGTCCGCCCCACCAACGACGAGCAGTGCCACTACTGGGACAAGGACGACTCCGATGGCGGCGAGTGGCACCCGCAGCGCTGCTCGAGCTACGTGGAGACCATCGAGGGCGTCGACCACACCACCTACAACTTCCCCAGCCGGCTGGCGCTCGACCTGGACCGGCGCGACGCCCTGAAGGGCCGCTACACCACGCTCATGGGCCGGCACGACTTTCCCGGCGACCGCCCGCCCGAGTGTACCGACGCGGGCGATGGGGACGATTCGCGCGCGCCGGAGCGCGGCGACCGCCTGCGCTGGCAGGTCGAGGAGTCGTCGCCGGAGAACACCCACTACAACGGCCCGTGCGCGCCGCAGCGGCGCTACGTGGTGCCCAAGGGGCACGTGTTCGTGATGGGCGACAACCGCGACAACTCCAGCGACTCGCGCGCGTGGGGGCCGGTGCCGCTCGAGAACATCCGCGGCAAGGCGCTGTTCATCTGGTGGTCGGCAAAACCCGACGAGCAGGGCGGCGTTCAGTGGGATCGGCTCGGCAAGATGGTCTATTAAGCGGGGCATGGCAATGACACGAACCGGTCTGGTCCTCCTCGCCAGCTCCCTGGGGCTGGTCGCGTGCAAGAAGTCGGCGGAGCAGCAGCCGTCCGAGCCCCCGGCGGGCGATCCCAAGGCGGCCGAGTCGCGGGTCGACCCGCGGCTCGCCTCGCCCGACGGCGCCGACGGTGGCGCGGCCGATCCCCACGCCGGCATCGATCCGCACGGCGGCACGCCCGATCCGCACGGTGGCGCGCCCGATCCGCACGGCGGCGCGCCCGATCCGCACGGCGGCGGGATGGCGGGCGCCAGCGGCGGCGGCGGGCGGGTCGCGGAGAAGACCCCCGACGGCCGCGCGATCCTCGGCCCGGTCACCGCGCTGGTGCCCAAGGGCTGGCAGGAGAAGCCGACCAGCTCCGGCATGCGCACGGCGCAGTGGATGGTGCCGGGCAAGGCCGGCGAGGCCGAGCTGGTGGTCTACTACTTCGGCCCGGGGGGAGCCGGCGGCGCCGACGCCAACCTCGAGCGCTGGATCGGCCAGTTCGAGCAGCCGGACGGGTCGCCCAGCGCCAGCAAGGCGAAGACCGCCAAGAAGACGGTCGGCGCGCTGGCGGTGACCACCGTCGAGGTGACCGGCCGCTACGTCGCCGCGATGAGCCCGGGCGCGCCCGAGAAGAACGACAAGCCCGACCACATGCTGCTCGGCGCCATCGTCGAGACCATGAACGGCCCGTACTACTTCAAGATGGTCGGCCCCAAGGAGACGATGACCGGCGCGAAGAAGCAGTTCACGGCGTTCATCGATTCGCTGAAGCCGGGCGCGAAGTAGCCCCGAACCAGGCGCGCAGCACCGCCTCGGCCGGCTTGCCGCGCGGCGTGTAGTCCCGGTCGCGCGGCCCGCCCTCGCCCCACCAGTTCCACACGAACAGGCCGGCCAGGTCCGCCTGGCCGTCCCACGCCGCCACCAGCGCGGCGAAGCAGCGCCGCTGCTCCTCGAGGTCGACCGGGCCGGTCGCGCCGTAGTCCCACGGCCGCGCCGCCGCGCCGTCGCGGCTGGGGTAGCCGACCTCGGTCAGCCACAGGCTGATCCCGCTGGCGCGCGCGTGGGCGGTGAGCTCGGCGGCGGCGCGGCGCCACGCGCGGGTCAGCTCGGCCTCGCTGGCGTCGGTCCGCCCGGTCAGCTCGAAGTAGGCCGAGATCCCCAGGTGGTCGAGGCGGGGCAGGAAGCTGATCGCGCGGTAGTGGTCCCAGTTGGCGCTGTAGACCAGCCGGCCGGTGAAGACCCGCTCGACCCCGGAGATGAGGTGGTACCAGCGGTCGCGCCAGCCCTCGGAGAAGCCGAGCTCGCTGCCGATGAGGAGCGCGGCCGCCGATCCGTCGGCCGCCAGCGCGGCGTAGTGCAGGATGAACCGCTCGTACGCGAGCCACCAGGCCGACGCGTCCGACGGGCGCAGCGCGCCGCGCCACTCGCCCATGCGGGTCTGGCGCACGGTCAGGATCGGAAACACCAGCGCGCGCAGCCCGCGGGCGCGGGCGCGGCGCAGCGCCCGGCGCAGGTCCGCGTCCGCCCCGGTGACCCGCGGCGAGCGCGCGATGGCCGACGAGCGCACGTCGTCCTGCTCCCAGCTCACCACCAGGGCGACCCAGGTCGCGCCGGTCGCGGCCACCTCGTCGATCCGGCGCAGCGCGGCGCCGCCGTCGTCGGGATAGATCCCGACCGCGAAGCCGCGCACGGCAGGCGGTCGCGGCTGGCCGGCGAGGCGCGTGCCCGCCGATCGCGCCCGGGGCGCGGCCGCGGCCGCCGCTATCGCTTTCCCGGCTTGCCCGCCTTCTTCTTGTCCTGGTCGGGCTGGGCCAGCCGGCGCAGCGACTGGTCGATCGCGCTGGCCACGGCCTGGTCGAGCGTGGACGAGGTCGCCTCCTGGCGATCGCGCGGGCGCACCGTCTTGCCCACCTCGAGCTTGACCGTGGCCGAGCCGTCGCCGGTGAAGGCCATGGTCCGGTCCGGCACGGTCTCGCCGAACAGGCGGAGCGTCACCCGCGCGGTCACGTACTGGGCCGGCCGGCCCGACACCTGACCCTGCTCGACCTCGACCGAGAACTGGCTGACCTCGACGCTCACCTTGAACGCGCGCTTGCGCCGCGCCTTCAAGTATTCCTTGAACTTCTTGGGCGCGGCCTCCGGATCCGGCGCGCCCGCGGCCAGCGAGGACTCGAGCCCCTCGCGCGCGGCGATCGCGGCGTTCACGCGCGCCGTGACCTGCGCCTCCAGCTCGGCCGGAACCCCCTTGGCGAGGTCGACCCGGGACAGGAGAAACACGTAGCTCTCCCGGGGTTTGGCCCGCGCGGGGCCGCTCACCCCGAGCGTCGCGAGGGCGGCCAGGGCGAGGGTGAGTCCGAGGGTGCGGCGGGTCATGGCCGACCAGTTTGCCCGCTCGTGGACGGGGCGGCCAGGCCGATCGGCCGGTGGCTGCCTTGGCCGCGAGGCGGGGTGGTACTCTCCCTGCCATGGCGCAGAGTCCCGGTGCACCGCCAGGGTCCCGCTGGCACGAGTGGATCATCGTCTCGTCGATCCTCGGGCTGGCCGCGATCGGGGTGGCCTCCATCTGGGGAGGCCCCATCCGGCGGTGGATCGACAGCGCGGGCAGCGAGCGCTCGGACTCGGCCAGGCCGGGTCGGGCCGACGGTACTGGGGGGCCTCGGCTCTAGATCTCTTCAAATACCTGGGCTAACTTGACCCGGGTTTGTCGGATTTAGTAAGGTTCCAGCACCTTTAGGATGACGGCGGACGGAGCGGGCCCTGTCGGCTCCGGACCGGGAGAATTGCCGAATGTTCTCGATCACTGTGACGGAGAAGGGCGGCGAGCAGCGTCGGCTCGATTTCGACAAGCCGGAGATCACGATCGGCCGCGTGCAGGGCAACGACGTGATCCTGCCCAAGGGCAACGTCTCCAAGCGTCACGCGCGCATCGTGCTGAAGGACGGCAAGTTCATCATCGTCGACCTGAAGAGCACGAACGGCACCTACGTCAACGGGCGCAAGATCACGAGCCCGCTCGTCGTCAAGGAGACCGACAAGATCTACATCGGGGACTTCATCCTCGGCGTGGAGGAGAGCGGAGGCGCCGGCGCGCAAGCGGGCCGGGGTGAACCGGCGCCGCGAATGGACGGACAGCCCGCGCCCTTGCCCCCGATGGGACACGACCATCAGCCCGGCATGGGTGATCAGGCGATGCCGATGCGGATGGGGCCGGAGTCGACCGCGCCGCAGCGCCCGCACGCGCCGCTGCCGGGACCGGGCATGCAGATGCCGCCGCTGTCGATGCCGCCGATGCAATCGTCGCCGCAGCAGATGCAGGGCATGCCGATGGCGGGCGGCCCCGGACCGGGGATGCAGCCGATGGGCGAGCCGCCGATGGCGCCACCGCCGATGTCGTCGCCGTCGATGGGGCAGGGCCCGATGGGCGGTGGCGTGGCCTCGCCGATGCCTCCGCCGCTCTCGCCGGTGGCGCCCGGCGGAGCGACTCGACCGGTGCCGCGCACCGCGCCGCCCCGGGCCGGCGCGCCGTCGGGCGCGCCGATCGCGACGCCGCTGGGTGGTCGCTCGGCCGGCGTGGGCGCGGGCGGTCCCTTGCCGTCGCGGCCGACCGGCGGCCCGTCGCCTGCGGTCGCGCCGGCCGCAGCGGCGGCGGCGGCCGCTGCCCGTCCGCGTCTGGTCGGCGCCGGCGCGCAGCCGAACGCGACCCCGATGCGGGCCCAGCGCCCGCAGTCGGTGGTGTTCGCGCCGCGCCGTCCGTCGGTGATCCAGCCGCTCGACTCCAAGATCGTGAAGCTGCTCGAGCTGCAGGCGTCGGTGCTCGACCGCCTGGTCCCCAAGCTCGACCTCAACTCGGTCCCGCTCGACAAGCTCGGCGAGGAGGACCTGTGGCAGAAGGCCGAGAGCGCGATCGTCGACATGGTCGAGACGCTCGACTCGTCCGGTGAGCTGCCCAAGTACGTCGATCAGGATCAGCTGATCAAGGACACGCTCAACGAGGCGCTCGGGCTCGGCCCGCTCGAGGATCTGCTCGCCGACGAGAAGGTCGAGGAGATCGTCGTCGACCGCCGCGATCGGATCCTGGTCTCGCGCGGCGGCGTGGTCAGCCTGGCGTCGACCGCGTTCTCGTCGGACGACGCGTTCCGGCGCGTGGTCGAGCGGCTGGTCGCGCCGACCGGGCAGACCATCGACGAGAGCCACCCGCTGGTCGACGTGCGGCTGCGCGACGGCTCACGCCTGGCCGCGGCGGTCCCGCCGGTGTCGGTGCGCGGCGCGTGCCTGACCCTGCGCAAGCCGAGGAGCGCCGGCAAGAGCCTGGCCGAGCTGGTCACCGCCGGCACGCTGTCGCCGGACATGGCCGACTTCCTGACCACGTGCGTGCAGGCCCGGCGCAACATCGTCGTGTGCGGCGCGCCCGGCTCGGGCAAGAGCTCGATCCTGGCCGCCCTGGCGACCGCCTCACCCGAGGGGGAGCGGATCGTCAGCGTCGAGGAGGTGGCCGAGCTGGCGCTGACCCGCGAGGACTGGATCGCGCTGGAGGCGCGCCCATCCGAGGGCAACGGCGCGTCGTCGGTCGACCTCGGCGTGCTCCTGCGCGGCGCGCTGCGCATGCGTCCGGACCGGCTGGTGGTCGGCGACGTGCGCGGTGGCGAGGCGCTCGAGCTGATCCAGGCGATGGCGTCGTCGGCCGACGGAACCGTCGCGGTGGTGTCGGGGGAGGGCGCGCGCGGCGCGCTCGGCCGCCTGACCGCGATGGCGCGGCTGGCCGCGCCCGGCACGTCGCTCCACGCGCTGCGCGAGCTGGTCGCCTGCGCGGTCGACGTGGTCATCCACGTGGCTCGCTACGCCGACGGCATCTACCGGGTCGCCTCGATCGAGGAGGTCTCGGGCGTCAGCGACGACGGCTTCCACGCCCAGGAGCTGTTCGGGTTCCGCGGCGGCGCGGAGGACGGCGGGTTCGGGGCGGCCGGCGTCATCCCCTCGTTCTACGCCGAGCTCGAGGCGCGCGGCATCTCGGCGGACACCGCGATGTTCCGCTCCTGAGCGCGTGTCCCGGCGATCGAACGAACCGGCCGGCGTGGACGAGGCGGTCGATCGGCTGGTCGCCGCGCTGGCCCACTACCAGGACGGCGTCCACCGGCTGGGCGATCCGGCCAGCGCGCTCGACGCCGACCTGCCGCCCGCGCTGGTCGCGGTCTATCACCAGTTCGACGGCGCCGACCTGTTCCATGACGCCTTGACCCTCTATCCGTCGTCGGGCTGGACCCGCGATCACCGGCGGGTGCGAGTGGGCGAGATGGGCGGCGACGGTCTCTGGGTCGACCTCGACGGCGGCGAGGTGTTGCGGATGGAGGAGGACACCGGCGAGTGGCTCGAGGAGGGGACTCGCTTCGAGCGCTGGCTGTGGGGCTGGATCGACGCCGAGGCGGTGCTGTACGAGCGCGACGGCGAGTTCCGCTCCGGCGTCATCGACCCGGAGGGAAACCTGACCAGCGAGATCGCGATCGAGCACGAGCGCAAGCTCCTGCGCCGCGATCGCGGGGCGGCGGCCCCGCGCTGGCGGCTGGCCCGCGCGCTGGCCCGCGACGGCAAGCTGGAGGCGGCGCGGCAGGAGTTCGAGACCGTGGTCGAGGAGCATCCGCGCTTCGCGTGGGCCTGGTACGACCTGGCCCGCCTGTCCGAGGCGCTCGGCGAGCTCGGCGGCGCGCGCGACGAGGCGGTGGCCGCGGCCGACGCCGACCCGGCCTACGAGCACGCGGGGTTCTTCCTGGGCTGGGCGGCGCGCCTGGCCGTGCTGGCCGGCGACGAGGCCGCGCGCGTGGAGCTGGCCGCACGGGCGCGCACCGCCGACGAGGCGCTGGCCCGGCGTCAGCTCGACGGCGCGCGGGCCAGCCTCGAGGCCGGCGAGCTGGACGCCGCCCGCGAGCTGGTCCAGCTGGTCCTCGCGGTCGAGCCGCGCGACCTGGCCGCGCTCGACCTCAAGCGCAAGCTCGACCAGGGCGACTGAGCCCCTGGTGGCCCGCGACGATCAGCGGGCCGGGACCGGGTACGCGCTGGTGCCGGCCGCCAGGAGCAGCTGGCTGGCCGCGTCGGTCCCGTCGAACAGCACGCTCACCCGGCGGGCCCCGGCCGGGACGCCGGTCACCGCCGCGACCACCTGACCGGCGGCGGTCGACTCGACGGTGACCTGCTTCAGGACCGTGCGCACGCCGGTGGCGTCGTCCCAGTAGATCGACAGCTTGCCGCGCCCGAGGTCGACCGCGCCCGCTCGCACCAGCACCGGGCCGCCCTCCGACTCGAGCGAGAGCGAGCCGCGGAACAGCGTGTCCAGCATGCCGGCCGCGTAGCTGCCCACCACCGGCAGGATGGCGCCGACCTGCTCGAGCGCGCACGCATCGTCGATGAACCAGCTGAGCCGGTTGTCGATCACCCGGTAGCGGGCCAGGCAGACGCCGCGCTTGTCGGACAGCTCGACTCCGTTGTCGTCGGCGGCGGCGCCCTCGAGATCGAGCCCGCGCACCCCGGTCGGCGGCGCGGGAGACGGGCGGACCAGCGCGGCCGGCAGCCGCTCGGTCAGCGCCGCGTGCGGGTCGCCGCCCAGGTTGATCGAGCGCGGCAGGGTCGACGCCGAGAACCACGACGCCGAGGTCTGATCGGCCAGCCCGCTCCGATCCTTCGCGGTGAAGAAGTCGCGCAGCGGGCGGCCGCCGCGCGCGTTCTCGCCGATGATCGGGCGCGCCGCGGCCGGCACACCGAGCCGGCCGTACGCCAGCGCCGCGACCCGCTCGAAGCGCGAGCCGAGATCGCCCGCGTCGGGGCCGAGCCGGTCGAGGTGAGCGCCGAGGTCGTCGCGCACGTGCGACGGCGAGCCCATGTCCTCGAGCACGTGCAGGAGCGCGCCGGCCGCGAGCAGCGCCGCGGCCAGGTGGCGCGAGCGCTCGCCGGCGGTGCGCGCGCTGATCGCCTTCTCGTACTGGTCGCGGAATCCGGCCATGCCCATCGGGTTCCTGGGGTCGTCGATCCAGGCCGGCGCCGCCGATCCGCTGCGCTCGATCCCGCCGCTCCTGAACAGCGCGTTCAGCCGCTCACCCCAGCCCGAGATCGTGCGATCGCTCAGGCCCTTGCCCGACGCCGGGTCGAAGAAGTGGTTGGCGGCCAGCTCGGCGGGCGAATCGGCGACCACGCTGCCGGCCACCAGCCAGCCGAGCGCGTGCATCCGGCCGCGCGCATCCGGCACGTAGCCGTGGGTCGGGTTGAGCCGGCGCAGCACCTCGAACAGCTCGGGCGCGTCCTCGGGCGGCACGGTCAGGGTCTCGAACAGGCCCTCCGGGTGGCCGAACTGGGCCCGCAGCCGCTCGTGCAGGGTCGACGCCAGCGCCGCCTGCTCGGTCAGCCCGGCGTGGGTGGTGGCCGCCTCCCACGCCGCGCCCGGTCGCGCCGACGCCGCGACCACGACGCCCGCGATGAGCGCCGCGCCGCGCAGGGAGGTCCGGAAGCGAGGGCGGCTCTTGATCGTGGTCATGGGGTGGCGTCCTGGGAGCGCGGAGCCTGCTGGCGCTTGTCGGCCGGCGGGGTCGGCTGGCTCTGCGGCGGAAGCGGCGACGGCGTGGTCGGGGCGGTGGCCGGCGGCGCCGGCAGCGGACCCTGGCTCGGCCTTGGCGGAGCCGGGGTCGGGCGCAGCCCCTGCGACGGCCTGGCCGGCTTGCTCCGATCGGGACCGGTCGGCTCCGGCTTCTGGCCCGATCCGGGCTCGCCCGGGGTGGTCCCGGCCGGCCCGGGCCCGCCCTGCGAGCCGCCGTCCTCGCCGACCTGGCGCCGGATGTTCTCGTGCGCCTTGCGGCCGAGCGCGACCAGCACGTCGATCGACTTGCACTGCGACTGGCCGCAGGTCATGAGCACGACCACGCCGCGCCGGATGTCGACGAAGCCGACCCCGAAGATCTGCGACTCGGTCGCGCGCATCGACTTGTCGGCGATCTCGTTCACCTGCTTGACCTGGGGCAGGGTGGTCAGCAGCTCGGCGTAGCGCTCGTCAGCCGACTTCGAGTCGAGCTTCCACACCCGCAGCGCGACGTCGAACGTCTCCGGCTGGCCCAGCGCGCGGAAGTGCTGCGAGCTGTACAGATCGGTGTCCGGCTCGTCGTTGAGCGGCCCGGTCTCGAACGTGCCGTCGAACCCGGTGATCGATCGAATGTCCTGCTCGGTCAGCACCAGCGCGGCGGCCAGCCCGCCGGCTCCGCCGACCACGAGATCGGCCGCCACCCGCGGACCGGCCTTGACGCCGGACAGCTCGGCCGACGCCTCCTGGGTCTCCCAGCGGGTCAGCGCGGCGATCGCGGGGCCGCCGCCGACGAAGCGGAGGTGGCGCACGTGCGAGAAGTCGCTGCGCCACTTCTCGAGCCGCACCTGGTTCTGGCGCTGCGCGAAGTCGAGCCGGGCGCCGAGGTCGTCGAAGCGGCGGTCGCTGCGGTAGGCGACGTAGCCGCGCTTGTAGATGACGAGGTAGAAGTCGGCCACCCGGCCGCCGCGCGGCAGCCCGTCCAGCGCGCTCAGCCGGTAGCGGCCGCCGCCGTCGGTGGAGGTGACCGCCTCGCGGAAGCCGGACGGCGCCTGCATCGCGGTGCCCGACTGGAACGTCCAGGTCGCGTAGACCAGCGCGCCGGAGACCGGGTCGCCGCTGCCGGCGTCCACGACCTTGCCGTCGAACGGGCCGAGCAGCGATCCGGCGTCGACCGAGTCGGGGCGGGCGCGGAACGGGGCCGGCCGCACCTTGGCCGCGCCGCAGGCGGTGACGAGGAGCACGACCGTGGCGAGCGCCAGAGCGCCCGCGCCATGCATTCGCGCAGACGGTGCGCGCCGGCGCCTGCGCGCGAGGAGGGGAGCCATTCGGAGGAGGGGCATGGGGCCTGGCACGGCGACGCCTTGACCATTTTCCAAGTGATTTGCTACGTTGCGAGAAGCCGCGGAGGGTTCCATCGAAGCCGATCGATCCAGCCCGGCTGCCACCGATGTAGGTTCCCGAGCGGGGGCCACCTTGCTTAACAGGAGCGGCGACCGCTTGCAAACGGGGCTCGGGGTGATCTTCGCTGGGCTGAGGCCACGGATTCGGCGCTCTTCAGGGGCGTTGCGACCCGGGGACGGGTAAAGGTACCTCGATGTCTCGGTGCTCGAACTGCGGTCGGGAGAGTCCACAGGGCGCAATCTTCTGTCTGAGCTGCGGCATCCGGCTCGGGGCACCCGCCGTCGGTGCGATGCCGATCGGCGTGGGACCGGGCTCCCGGATGGGCGTGTCGAGTGCGGTCGCAAGCGGCCCCGGTTCGACACCTCCGGGCGGGGTCGGGTTGCCCGGGCGGATCCCGTGCCCGGTCTGCGGCGGCGAGAACCAGGCCGGCATGAACTACTGCCGGCTGTGCGGCTCGCACCTGGTCGCGCCGCGCCCGCAGGCGACGCCGATGCCGCCGATGCCGACGCCGGTGCCGGGCGGGCGAGTCACCCCCAGCGCGCCGCCGGAGATCCACGTCTGCCGTCGGTGCGGCGGGCACACCCAGGCCGGGTTCGCGTTCTGCCAGCACTGCGGCGCGATGCTTCCGACCGCGCCGGGCGGCGGCCCGCGCGCCGGCCACACGCCGCCGATGGAGCCGGTCAGCGAAGGGACCGCGCAGGCGATGGCGAGCACCCCGGGCGGGGGGCCGGCCGCGCGCGCGATGGTGCACGGCGCGGCGCCTCCCCCGCAGGCCGCGATCCCGGCGGTCCACATCACCCCGGCGCCGGTGTCGCCGCGCCAGACCGGCGGGCGCGGGTGGGGCAACCTCTACTCGGTGAGGCGCGACGGCACCGACGGCGAGCGCTATCCGCTCGCCGGCGACTGGGTCGAGATCGGCCGCTCGGGCGGGACCGCCGCGGATCTGGTGTTCGAGGACCGCTACCTGGCCTCGCGCCACGCCAGGCTCGAGCAGATCCAGGGCGGCGCCTGCCGGGTGGTCCCGATCGATCTCCTGAACGGCGTCTTCCGCCGCATCCGCGCGCCGCACGTCCTGCCCAGCGGCACCCAGATCCTGCTCGGCCGCGAGCTGCTCCGCTTCGAGCTGGTCGAGGATGGCGAGCGCGATGTGCCGGCGCTGCAGCGGCACGGCGTGGCGATGTTCGGCTCGCCTCCGCGGGCGCCGTGGGGGCGTCTCATGCAGGTGCTCGCCTCGGGAGGCCTGCGCGACGTGCGCCACCTGTACGGCCCGGAGACCGTGCTGGGGCGCGAGGAGGGTGACATCGTGTTCCGCGACGACGAGTTCCTGTCGCGCCGGCACGCCGTGTTGAAGTGGCAGGGCGGCCAGTGCGTGCTGGACGACCTCAAGAGCTCGAACGGCACCTTCCTGCGCCTGCGCGGGCCGCAGCCGCTCGAGAACGGCGACACCCTGCGGATGGGCGATCAGATGTTCCGGATCGAGCTGGGCGGCGGCGGCGAGCGCGGCGACCGCGGCGCCTGACAGGGCGGAGCGGATGAAGCCGGAACCGGTGCAGGTGGAGGTGGTGGGCGTGACGGACGCCGGGCTCGTGCGCGACCGCAACGAGGACTGGTACGCGATCGGCGACCTCGACCGCGGCGCGCTGTCCGACGGCGGCGGCGCGACCCGCAGCCGCGGCCCGCGTGGCCCGCTGTTCGTGGTGTGCGACGGGATGGGGGGCGTGGCCGGCGGCGAGGTGGCCAGCCAGCTGGCGGTCGACGTGGTCTGGCGCGAGATGCTGGCCTCGCCGGCCACCTACGAGCGCTCGGTGTTCGCGCGCCACCTGCGCCGCGCCATCCGCGCCGCCCACCGCCACGTGATCGACGAGGCGGCCGCGCGGCCCGAGCTGCGCGGCATGGGCACGACGGTCTCCGCGGCGGGGCTGGCCGGCGGCGCCCTGCTCATCGCCCAGGTCGGCGACTCGCGGGCGTACATCGAGCGGGCCGGCGCGCTGACCCAGGTGACCCGCGATCAGTCGGTGGTCTCGGCGCTGGTCCACGCCGGCCGCCTGAGCGAGATGGAGGCGCGCCTGTCGGAGAAGCGGAGCCTCATCCTGCAGGCGCTCGGCACCGGGCCGGACGTCGACGTGGCGATCTCCCTGGTCGAGCTGCGCCGCGGCGATCGCCTGCTGCTCTGCTCCGACGGCCTGCACGGCCCGGTCAACGACGACGCGCTCCGCCACGTGCTGGCCAGCCAGGACGGGCTGCAGGGCGCGGCCGACGCGCTGGTCGGGCTGGCCCGCCAGGCCGGCGCGCCCGACAACGTCACCGTGGTGATCGCGCGCTTCACCGGCGAGCGGCTGCCGCTGCCGGCCGGCGAGGGCGATCGCCCGCGCTTCACCGAGCTGGATCCGAACGAGGAAGGGGACGGGGCGCTGACCAGCACCTCGTACGTCGGGCGCCGGCTCGCCGCGCGGGCCGGGCTGCGCAACGACACCAGCCCGCCCGGCATCCCCGCCACCGGTCAGCACCGGGCGGTGCGCCCGCCGGCCGATCCGCCCACCCCACCGGTCGGCGCGGTCAAGACCCGGGGCTCGCGCCTGGCTCTGGTAGCATGCGTCGTCGCGGCGGTCATCGCCCTGGCGGCGCTGGGTGTCTATCTGGGTGGCGTGCTGTGAAGGTCGTGGTCGATCACATCAAGGGCAGCCGGCGCGGACAGCGACAGGAGCTGGACGCGGGCCAGCGCATCAGCATCGGTCGCCACCCCAAGTGCGAGGTCGCGTTCGACGCGCACCGCGATCTCGACGCGTCGTCTCGTCACGCCGAGCTGCGCCGCGACGGTGAGAGGTACACGCTGGCCGACGTCGGCTCGTCCAACGGCACCTTCATGGCAGGCAACCGGGTGAGCGAGGTCGCGGTCGAGGTGGGTGAGCCGATCGTGGTCGAGTTCGGCGCGGGCGGGCCGCAGCTCCGGATCTGGATCGGCACCGATGACATGAGGCCGGACCCGTTCCGCGCGGGGGGACAGGCGACGTGGCGCTGGATGGCGGTGGGCGCGCTGGTCGCCGTGCTGGTCGCGCTGGCCGCGCTGTGGATGACCAGATGATGGTGCAGGCGGGATGGACATGGGCGAGAATGCTCGGACGGTGATCCGGAAGACACCCGCGCCATGACGTGCCCGCGCTGCGCGACGACGCTCGAGGACGGGGCGCGGTTCTGCGGGGTGTGTGGGCACCGCCTGGGGCCCGACGAGGCCGCCGGCGGCGGCAAGCCGGGCAAGCCCAAGGCGACCGGCGCCGCGGCGAAGAAGCCGAGCGCGATCGCGGTTGCGCCGGTCGCGCCGCCGGCCGCCGACCCGTACATCGGGACGACCCTGAACGGCCGCTTCACCATCGAGAAGAAGCTCGGCGAGGGCGGGTTCGGCGCGGTCTACAACGGCGTCCAGCTGCTGACCGGCAGGCGGGTGGCGATCAAGCTCCTCCACCCGGAGATGACCCGCGACACCAACGTGGTCGCCCGCTTCCGGCGCGAGGGGCAGGTGCTGTGCAGCCTGCGCGACGCCCACACCATCACCACCTACGACTTCGATCAGACCACCGACGGCACCCTGTTCATCGCGATGGAGCTGCTGGAGGGGCGCAGCCTGCACGACGTCTTCCACGACGAGGCGCCGATCGCCTGGCAGCGCATGCTGAAGATCATCGGCGAGATGTGCTCGTCGCTGGAGGAGGCCCACTCGCTCGGCATCGTCCACCGCGACCTGAAGCCGGAGAACATCTACCTCGAGCCGCGCCCGGGTAACCCGGAGTTCGTGAAGATCCTCGACTTCGGCATCGCCAAGGTCATGCGCGGCGACGGCAGCTCCGGCATCGCCGGCGACATGTCGCCGCAGCTGACCGCGACCGGGCAGACCCTCGGCACCCTCGAGTACATGTCGCCCGAGCAGCTGATGGGCAAGCCGCTCGACGGGCGCAGCGACATCTACGCGCTCGGCGTGGTGACGTTCGAGATGCTGACCGGGCGGCTCCCGTTCCCCGACGCGGTCGGCCCGGCCGCGCTCATCTCGGCCCAGCTGAAGAAGATCCCGCCGTCGGCGTCGGTCGCCTACGCCAAGGGCGGCATCCCGACGGTGGTGGACCAGCTCATCCTGCGCATGCTGGCCAAGGACAAGAACCAGCGCTTCCGCGACATGAGCGACCTGCGCCGCGAGGTGGACGTCATCCTGTCGACCGGCGGCGCGGCGTACGCCGGGCGCACGCCGTCGGCATCGCCGGTACCCACGCCCGAGGAGGCCGGGCTGGTGACGCTCGACCAGCGCCGGCCGCGCACGTCGTCGTCGCCGGGCCCGGGCCCGTCGATGGGCTCGCCCGGGCTCCAGCGCGCCCCGGCGGTCGCCGCGCCCGGGATCCCGTTCACCGACTCCGCCGCGGTGACGGCGCGGTCGGGCACGCCGCGACCGCACGGCTCGGCCGGGATGAGCGCCGGTCCGTCGCCGAGGCGGCCCGGGTCCGAGCACGGCGATCCGCCGTGGGCGGGAGGCCGCCCGTACGGATCATCCGACAACGAGCCGGCCCGGCCCCAGCGCCCGCCGCCGGGGCCGCTCGGCCACCACGAACCGAGCCTGGTCGGACCCGGCCCGGCCGGGACGCCGCCGTGGATGTGGATCACCGTGGCGGGCATCCTGGTCCTCGCCATCGTCATCGGCGTCGCCCTGGCCATGCGCTGAGATGGTCGCCGGTTCCGTGCCCTCGGCTCGGTCCCGGGTCATGCTCGCCGCATGACAGGAGTCGTGTCCGTCGCCGTCGCCCCGGTCAGCGAGCAGGCCTTCGACTGGGAGCGCGATCCGATGGCGGTCGGCGGCATGGCGGAGGTGTTCACCGCGCGCGATCGGCGCCTCCCGCGCGAGGTCATCCTCAAGCGCCCGCGCACCTACGGCGTCGACGGCAAGCCGCTGCCGCCCGAGATGGCCGAGGAGCTGCGCGGCCGGCTCGAGACCGAGGCGCTCATCCTGGCCAAGCTCCAGCATCCGTCGATCGTCACGATCCACGAGCTCGGCCGCAGCCGCGAGGGAGCCCCGTTCTGCGTGCTGGCCCGGGTCGAGGGTCGCTCCCTGCGCGAGGTGCTGGTCGACCTGGCCGCCGCCGAGGTGGAGGACGGCCGCCCGCGCACGCGCGCCCGCATCGAGCTCCTGACCAACCTCCTGTCCATCGCCGAGGCGCTCGCCTGCGCCCACGACCGCGAGATCGTCCACCGCGACGTCACCCCCAACAACATCCTGGTCGGCCCGCGCGGCGAGGCCACCCTCATCGACTGGGGCCTGGCCAAGGACCTGGCCGACGCCAGCCCGCGGCGCAAGACCGTCGCGATGGAGCCGGTCCTGCCCGCCGATGCGGACCTGGCCGACGGCTCGTCCACCATCATCGCCGGCACGCCGCCGTACGTGCCGCTCGAGCAGGCGCTGGGCCAGCCGGCCCACCCGAGCTTCGACGTGTACAGCTTCGGGGCGACGCTCTACCACGTGGTGGCCGGCCGCCCGCCGTTCGGCGACGACAGCCCGGCCGCCTACCTGGCCCGGCTGGTCCAGGGCGAGCGACCGCCGTCGGCCGCCCCGCGCGACGCCGAGCTGTCCGGCATCATCGAGCGCGCGATGGCCTCGCCCAGCGAGGACCGCTTCACCGCCGCCGAGCTCCTGCGCGCGCTGAAGGAGTACCTCCACGGCGACCTGGTCTTCTCGCACCGCTACTCGTGGACCGGGCGGGCCGGGCGCTGGATGCGCAAGCACCGCGGTCGGGTGGCGCTGGCCGCGGTGATCGCGCTGGCCGCGACCGCGTTCGCGGTCGGCTGGGCGGTGATCGAGCGGCGCGGCGAGCGCGCGGCGCGCCTGGCGGCCGAGGCGCGCAGCCGCGCGGCGGCCCAGGTGGCGGCCGCCGAGGGCCGGGCTGCGACCGAGGCCCGCCGCAGCGCCTCGGCCGAGCGCGACCGATCGCGCGCCATCGCCACCGCGTCGCTGAAGGACGCCGAGGCGCGGCGGGCGGTCGAGGAGGCCGAGCGGGCCGACAAGACCAGCCAGGCCTACAAGCAGCTGCAGCAGGTGGCCGAGGCCAAGCGGCTCGAGGCGGACGAGGCCCGGGCGACCGCGGATTCCCTTGCCGAGGCGGCCGAGCGCCGGGCGGCCGACGCACATGCCGCGGCGGAGGAAGCCCAGGCCGACGCCGAGGAGACCCGCCGGCGCGCCGAGGAGGTGGTGATCGCGATGACCCGCGAGCGCGACGAGGCGGTCTCGGACCGCCAGCGCGCCGACGAAGAGCGCGACCGCGCGCGCGGCGCCCAGGCGGTGGCCGTGACCGAGCGCGAGCAGCTGCGCGCCGCGCTGATCCAGGCCGAGTCGGAGCGAGACGCGCTTCGCCGCCGGCTGCGCGACGCGGAGCAGGGCGGCCGGGCCGACGCCGGCTTCTGATCGCCCCATCTCGTCTCGTCGCTTCTTTTCCTTTTTTTGTTCCTTACCCTGCCCCCACCCCCGGAGGCGGGCGCGGGCCGCCCGGGGCGGCGGTCGCTGCTTTCTTGCCCGGGCGCGCCGCCGTGATACGCACGATCCGATGGCCTCGCTCGACCTCGACGCGGCGTGCGACCGGTTCCTCGAGCAGCTCCTGGTCGAGCGCCAGCTGTCGGGCAACACCGTCGAGGCGTACGGGCGCGATCTGTGCCGGATGCGCAGCTTCCTGATCGCGCGCGGCCGCACCGACGCCGGCGACGTCACCACCGCCGATCTCACCGACTACCTGCTCGACCTGGCCGAGGCCGGGCTCAAGCCGCGCAGCCGGGCCCGCGCGCTGGTCGCCATCCGCGGCCTGTTCCGCTACCTCGGCGGCGAGCGGCTGGTCGACGCCGACCCCAGCGAGAGCCTGCTCGCGCCGCGGACCGGGACCAGGCTGCCGTCGGTGCTCGGCATCGACGAGGTCGACCGCCTGCTCGCCGCGCCGGCCGCCGCGCCCGGGTCACCCCGCTCGGTGCGCGACAGCGCGATGCTGGCCGCGCTCTACGCCACCGGGCTGCGGGTGTCGGAGCTGGTCGGGCTGCGCCTGCCCGACCTCAACCTCAAGGGCGGCTTCGTGCGCGCCACCGGCAAGGGCCGCAAGACCCGCCTGGTCCCCCTCGGCGACGTCGCCGCGGCGCGCCTCATCGCCTACCTGGAGGGCGCGCGCCCCCGGCTGGTCGCCCGCCGGCCGGCCGAGATGGGGCTGTTCCTGACCGAGCGGGCCCGCCCGATGACCCGCCAGGGCTTCTGGAAGCTCATCCGCCGCTACGCGCGCGCGGCCGGGATCCGGCGCGACGTGTCCCCCCACGTCCTCCGCCACTCGTTCGCCACCCACCTGGTCGAGCGCGGCGCGGATCTCCGGTCGGTGCAGGCGATGCTCGGCCACGCCGACATCGCGACCACGCAGATCTACACCCATGTGAGCCGGGCCCGCCTGCTCGAGCTCTATCGCAAGCATCACCCGCGCGCATGACCGGGCCGGTCAGGTACGCTTGCGCCGTGGGTGCGCGAGTGCGACAGGCGGGACCGGCCGACGCGTCCGCCATCGCGCGTGTCCACGCCGAGAGCTGGCGCCTGACCTACGCCGGGCTGGTCTCGTCGCGCTACCTGGCCGGCCTCGAGGTGGAGACGCTGTCGCGCCACTGGAGCGATCGGCTCCGCCGCGGTGATCGCGAGGAGCTGGTCCTGGTCGGCGAGATCGGCGGCGGCGTGGTCGGCTTCTGCGTCTCGCGCGCGAGCGGCGAGGAGCCGGACCTGGCCGGGTTCGCCGGCGAGATCCAGATGCTCTACGTCCATCCTTCGTCCCAGCGGCGCGGCGTCGGCGCGGCGATGTTCGACGCCGCCCACGACGAGCTGGCCGACTGCGGCCTCTACTGGCTGATCGTGTGGGTGGTCGAGGCCAACCACGCGGCGCGCGCGTTCTACCGGCAGGTCGGGCTCCGGCCCGACGGTGCGCGGCGCGACGAGCGCCTGGCCGGCGAGCCGGTCCCGGTGGTGCGCTACGCCGGCCCGCTCAACCCGGCCATCGACTTCGACGCGCTGACCCGGCCGGCGCCGCGGCGGCCGTAGCACGCCCCGTCCCGTCGATGTCACGGGGGGGCGCTAGAACGTCGACGGTTCGCCGACGGGGGCCGGCTTTACGGTCCGGGGTAAACGAGCCATAGTTCACGGCGCTCCATGAACCTCACCGGCGACCAGATCCAGACGATCGTCCAAGTTCTCATCATCCTGATCCTCTCGATCTGTGTGCACGAGTTCGGCCACGCCATCGTCGCTGACAAGCTGGGGGACCCGCTGCCGCGCAGCCAGGGTCGCACCACGCTCAACCCGATGGCGCACGCCGATCCGATCGGGACGCTGCTGTTCCCGCTCATCGCGCTGGTCGCCACCGGCGGTCACTCGCTCGGCTTCGGGTGGGGCAAGCCGGTCCAGGTCAGCCCCAACCACTTCACCCGCCGGCTGAGCATGCGCACCGGGCACATGCTGGTCGCCGCCGCCGGCCCGACGATGAACATCCTTTTCGGCGTGTTCATCTCGCTGGTCCACCTGACCCTGCTGCGCACCGGCGTCCTGGAGCTGTCCAGCCCGCTGACGGTTCCGCTGCTCATGGCGGTGCAGATCAACTTCGTGCTCGCCTTCTTCAACCTCATCCCGGCGCCGCCGCTCGACGGAGGCACCGTGCTGGAGGGCCTCCTGCCCGGACGCTACCTGCCCACCTGGCACAAGATCGCCGTGTACGGCCCGTTCGTGCTGATGGCGGTCATCTTCATCCCGCAGGTGCGCAACGTGTTCCTGGCCCCGGCCACGTGGCTGTTCGAGTGGTGGATCGGGCTCATCGGGACGATCTCATGAGCGGCCTGGCCCAGGCCGGCTACCAGGTCCAGCTCGACGTCTTCGAGGGGCCGCTCGACCTGCTGCTTCACCTGGTGAAGAAGCACGAGCTCGACATCTTCGACATCCCGATCTCGTTCATCACCGAGAAGTACATCGCGTACCTCGACCTCATGACGTCGCTCAACCTGGACGTCGCCGGCGAGTACCTGCTCATGGCCGCGACGCTGGCGCACATCAAGTCGCGCGAGCTCCTGCCCACGCCGCCGCCGACCACCGAGGACGAGGACGGCGAGGCCGAGGAGGCAGATCCGCGCCAGGAGCTGATCCGCCGGCTGCTCGAGTACCAGAAGTACAAGGAGGCGGCCGAGTCGCTGGGCGGCCGCCCGGTGGTCGGCCGCAACGTCTGGATGCGCGGCGCGCCCCAGGAGGACGCGCTGGCCGAGAACGTGGATCCCGAGGCGAAGCCGCCGCTCAAGGAGATCCCGATCATCGCGCTCATCGAGGCGCTCGACCGGGCGCTGTCGCGCGCGAAGATCCGGATCAGCCACCAGGTCGCGGTCGACCGGCTGTCGGTGAGCGACCGGATCAACCAGCTGACCGATCGGCTCGATCGCGAGGGCTCGTTCACCTTCGAGTCGTGCTTCCGGTTCCTGCGCGAGGAGATGACGCTGCCCGAGGCGCGCCACGAGGCGGTGGTGACGTTCCTGGCGGTGCTGGAGATGGCGCGGCTCGGGCTCATCCGGGTGTGGCAGGAGCTGAGCGGGCCGAGCGGCGCCGACGCGCTGGTCGACGACATCATCGTGGGGCGCTCGGATGGCGGGCCGGCGGCCGAGGGGGCCGGCGAGCAGGCCGGCGAAAAGATCCCCGAGCGGGTCGTCGACATCGACGGCGAGTACCGGTAAACCCGGAAAAGGAAGAGTCTCGTGAGCGGAATGCGCAAGAAGCGAAAGCTGCGCGCCGGCGCCGCTGCGGAAGCGGAGCGGCCGGCCGGCGAAGAGGGCGACCGCGACGCTGCGGGCGGCGAGGGCGGGGGCGAGGACGACGTCGAGGCGGAAGGCGAGGGCGAGGGCGAGGGCGAGGAAGACGTCGAGGCGGAGGGCGAGGGCGAGGGCGAGGATGACGGCGACGTCGAGATCGAAGAGGGCGACGCCGACGGCGATGTGGAGGCGGACGCGGCCGACGACGAGGCGATCGACGACGCGGTGGCCGGCGAGGCTGACGACGAGTCGGAGCTCGACGCGGAGTCGGAGCTCGACGCCGATTCGTCGGCGGATGCCGATGCCGGGCCGGTGAATGGCAGCGGCGAGACGCTGGCCGACGATCCCGACGCCGAGCTGACGCCGGCCTTCGTGGTCGACCCCGTGCGCCTGAAGTCGATCCTCGAGAGCCTGCTCTTCGCGGCGGAGAAGCCGCTCACCCCGCTCGAGCTTCGCCGTCTGTCCGGATGCAACGACGCGGCGGCGATCCAGGCCGCCCTCGACGCTCTCATGCAGGACTACGAGCAGCGCGGCGTCTCGCTCTACGACGTGGCCGGCGGCTACCAGTTCCGCACCCACCCGGCCAACTCCGAGTACGTGCAGCGGCTGGTGATGGGCCGCCCGGTGCGGCTGAGCCGCGCGCAGCTGGAGACGCTGGCCATCGTCGCGTACCGGCAGCCGGTGACTCGCCCGGAGATCGACGACATCCGCGGGGTCGACTCCGGCTCCACCCTCAAGGTGCTGCTCGACCGCACGCTCATCCGGGTGCTGGGCAAGAAGGAGGAGCCGGGCCGGCCGCTCCTCTACGGGACCAGCAAGGAGTTCCTCGAGTTCTTCAACCTGCGCGAGCTGCGCGACCTGCCCACCTTGCGCGAGTTCCACGAGCTCACCGAGGAGAGCCTGCGCGAGGTCGAGGCGCTCGATCAGGCGGCGGAAGAGGCGGACAGCGAGCCCCGCGACGGCAGCGCTCCGGGCGGACACGGCAACGGCAGCGACGGCGGCAGCGAGGCCCCCGACGACGGGGACGACGACGACGGCGACGAGGACTCGAGCGCCTCGGCGCCGCACTGACCCGGGCGGGTCGAGGTTCCGAGATGTCACGGGTCAGGCTACAGCGCTATCTGTCTCAATCCGGCGTGGCGGCTCGCCGCAAGGCGGAGGACCTGATCACCGCCGGGCGGGTGCGCGTGAACGGCCAGACGATCACCGAGCTCGGCACCACGGTGGATCCGGCGGTCGATCAGGTCACGGTCGACGGCGAGGCGGCCCACCCGCAGGAGCTGTTCTACTGCGTGCTCAACAAGCCGAAGGGGAGCATCACGGCGGTCTCGGACGACGAGGGCCGCCTGACCGTGATGGAGTACCTGCACAACCTCCCGGTCGCGGTGAAGCCGGTCGGTCGGCTCGACTACTACAGCGAGGGCGTGCTGCTCCTGACCAACGACGGCGACCTGTCGTCCGCGCTGCAGTCGCCGCAGAAGCACATCGAGAAGACCTATCACGTGAAGTTCCGCGGCGAGGTGCGGCCGGCCCACATGGAGGCGATGCGGCGCGGGGTCAGGCTGGAGGACGGCACCCTGACCCGCCCGGCCAAGGTGGACCACCTGCGCAGCGAGAGCCGCCACGACTGGCTGGTCATCACCCTGACCGAGGGCAAGTCGCGCCAGATCCACCGCATGGCCGAGGCGCTCGGCTACCAGGTGCTCAAGCTGCAGCGCGTGGCGTTCGCCGGCCTCGACTACTACGGCCTGCGAGTCGGCGACGCGCGCGAGCTGACCCAGGCCGAGGTCACCCGCCTGCGCGACCTGGTCGACCTCCCGCGCGATCACGCCGCGACCGCGCGCGGCAAGTGGCACTCGCGGCGCGAGGACTCCGACCTGCCGCGCCGGGCCCGCCAGCGCCTGCGCGACGAGGCCGACCAGAGCGGCGCCCTCGAGGCCCACGCCAACCGCGACCAGGCCCGCCCCTCGGCTCGCGAACCAATCAGCGACGCCCCGCGCCCCCGCGAGTCCGGCCGACCCCGCGATCGAGCCCAGCGGCCATCCGCCGCCGATCGCAGCGGCGCGCCCGCCAGAGGAGCCAGGCCCGACCGAGGAGCCCCGAGCCGCGAGCGCTTCGCCGGAGCCGGCCCCGCTCGCCAGTCGACCTGGAGCCGCGACGCCGAAGCCGACCTCGGTCGCGATGCCGAGCGAGGCGGCGACGCTGACCGAGGCGGCGAAGCACGGCCGAGCTGGAGCCGAGGATACGGCCGCCGATCCGAGCGCGGCGGCGCGGCGCCCGAACCGGCCAGCACGGAGCCGAGCGGGATCCGCGGCCCCGGTCGCGGTGCGGACCAAGCTGGCGAATCGCCGGCCCCGGGCGACGAGAATCCAGACTGGAGCGGCGGCCCCGCTCGCGCCGCGGAGCGACGCGGCGGATCGCCAGCCCCGGGCGGCGGGAATCCGAACTGGAGCCGGACCCCCGCACGTGGCGTGGAGCGAAGCGGCAGATCGCCAGCCCCGGGCGGCGGGAACCCGAACTGGAGCCGGAGCCCCGCACGTGCCGCGGAGCGAGGCGGCGGCGCGAGCAGCGGCGAGCCGAACTGGAGCCGAGCCCCCGATGCCGGCGCGGAGCGAGGCGGCGCGCGCGGCGCGGGCAGCGGCGAGCCGAACTGGAGCCGAGCTCCAGGTGCCGGCGCGGAGCGAGGCGGCGCGCGGCGATCGGGCGCCGGCGATCCCAGCTGGAGCAGCGGCTCGAATCGCGGCGCGGAGCGAGGCGGCGCGCGCGGCGCGGACAGCGGCGCGCCGAGCCGGAGCCGAGGTCCCGGTCGCGATGCGGAGCGAGGGGGCGGCGGCGCGCGGCGATCGGGCGCCGGCGATCCCAGCTGGAGCAGCGGCTCGAATCGCGGCGCGGATCGAAGCGGCGGCGCGCGGCGATCGGGCGCCGGCGATCCCAGATGGAGCAGTGGCTCGAATCGCGGCGCGGATCGAAGCGGCGCGCGCGGCGCTGGCGGCGGGGAGCCGAACTGGAGCCGAGGACCCGGTCGCGATGCGGAGCGAAGCGGCGGCGCGCGCGGTGCTGACAGCGGGGAACCGCGCTGGAGCCGAGGTCCCGGTCGCGATGGGGAGCGAAGCGGCGGCGCGCGCGGCGCCGACACCGGGGAACCGCGCTGGAGCCGAGGTCCCGGTCGCGATGCGGAGCGAGCTGGCGGCGGCGGGCGATCGGGCGGCGGTGATCCCGGCCGGAGTCGCGGCGCGGAGGGCGGCGCGGAGCGAAGCGGCGGCGCGCGGCGGTCCGGCGGCGCCGATCGAGGCGGGGATCGGCGATCGACGGGGGCGGAGCCGAGCTGGAGTCGCCGGCCCGGAGGCGGCCCGGATCGCGGTCAGAACACCGGACGCGGCCGAGGTCCAGCGGGCAGCTCGAGCGGACGGCCGCCAGCGCGCAGCTCGAGTGGACGACCTCCTTCTCGCGGCCCGAGTAGCCGGCCACCTGCGCGCAGCTCGAGCGGACGACCGCCCGCGCGCGGGCCGAGTGGACGACCTCCTTCTCGCGGCCCGAGCGGACGACCTCCTTCTCGCGGCCCGAGCGGACGACCGCCCGCGCGCAGCTCGAGCGGACGACCGCCCGCGCGCAGCTCGAGCGGACGACCGCCAGCGCGCAGCTCGAGCGGACGACCGCCAGCGCGCAGCTCGAGCGGACGACCGCCAGCGCGCAGCTCGAGCGGACGACCACCTTCGCGCGCCCCGAGCAGTCGACCGCCATCTCGCGGCCCGACCGGTCGACCTCCCGCGCGTGGCCCCGGCGGAAAGCCGCCAGCGCGCGGCTCCAGCAGTGGACGCCCTCCCGCGCGGAGCACGAGTGGGCGCGATCGACCGCGCTCCTCGGGCGCGCGAAAGCCCGGTCGCGGGCCGACCCGGCGCTGACTCGTCGCGGGGGCAATCGCTTCGCCGGGCCGCTGGCCTGGCTTCGTCGGGCCGAAGCGGCGCTGACTCGTCGTCGCGGCAATCTCTTCGTCGCGCCGCCGCGCCTGGCTTCGTCGCGCTGCGCCTGACCCTCGTCGCGC
>DATHKR010000201.1:0-64596 GCA_035489015.1 Kofleriaceae bacterium
GGTTTGAGTGGTTTTTTTGGTGTGTCCAGCTCGCGCGGTGCGCGGATGCGCGCGCGACACCCACGCGGCGCCGCCGCGGATTGGCCCGGATCCACCGAGCTGGCCTCGCCCGCGGCCGGCGCGGTTGCCGCTTGCGCGGCCCGGGGGCCAGGGCGGATGATGGAGGGGTATGACCCGATCCGAGAGTCTCGGTCGGCGCCCCGACAGCCCCCCCATGGTCTCCCAGGACCGAGTCACCCGCGCGATGACGTCGGACGGCGCGTTCCGGGTCATCGCCGCGATCACCACCGAGACCGCCACCCAGGCGGCCCAGACCCAGGGGCTGGCCGGCGCCGGGGCGCTGCGGCTGGCCGAGCTCATCACCGGCGCGGTGCTGCTGCGCGAGACCACCCAGCCGGGCCGGCGGGTGCAGATCCTCATGCGGGATCAGCGGGGCGGGGTCCTGGTCGCCGACGCCATGCCGGACGGCAGCAACCGGGGCATCGTCAACCCGGGCGCGCCGGCCGGCACCGTGCCGAAGGTGCCGAGCGCGGTCAGCGACACCACCATGCAGGTCAGCTACACGATGCAGAGCGGCGCGCTGCACCAGGGGCTGGTCGGCGTGCCGGCCGGCGGTGACCTGTCCAACGCGCTCATGCGCTACATGCAGCAGTCGGAGCAGACCCTGACGGTGATCTCGGTGACCGCGCTGGCGG
Organism: Kofleriaceae bacterium; assembly: GCA_035489015.1. Classification (GTDB taxonomy): domain Bacteria; phylum Myxococcota_A; class Polyangia; order Haliangiales; family Haliangiaceae; genus DATFRY01. The sequence continues at coordinate 696 of DATHKR010000201.1, forward strand.
CAGGGACGTCCGGGGTGGCGGCCGCCGGCGGCTACGTGGTCCAGCTCCTGCCCGAGGCGGAGCGCCCCGCGCTCCAGGCGATGACCGAGCACCTCGACCGGCTCGACCGACTGCAGGAGCTCCTGGCCGGGCCGATCACCAGCTCGCGCGAGCTGGTCTCGTGCCTGCTCTCCGGCTTCGACCACGCCGAGCTGGCCGACTCGCCGCTCTGCTTCGGCTGCACCTGCAGCGAGGAGCGGGTGCTGGGCGGCCTGGCCCGGCTGACGCCGGACGAGCGGGCCTCGCTGCTCGACACCGATCGCGCGCTCGAGGTCCGCTGCGACGCGTGCGGCCGGCGCTACGAGATCGATCCGGACCAGCTGCGCGCGTACGTGGTCGCCCGCACCGCCAACTGACCGGCGGGCGGCGCGCTACTTCTCCGGCGCGAACGTGCCGCGCAGCCGGGTGCTGATGAGCGCGCGCTCCTCGAACGAGGCGACCAGCTCGTCGCGGGTCCAGTCGAGGGTGACGCCCGACAGCGGATTCTCGTCGAACGCGTAGAGCGCGAGCTCGTAGGTGTGCTCCTCCGGCGGGCAGGGGCCGAGGTAGCCGCGGGTCTCGCCGTCCCAGGCCAGGGCCTGCTTCGATCCGGCCGGAGTGGCCGGCTCGGCCACCTTCTCGATCCCCTCGGGCAGCGATGTCGCGTCGCCGGGGATGTCCCACAGGACCGAGTGGACCAGCGGGACGTCGAGGTCGGTCAAGACCAGCGCGTAGCCGGCCGCCACCGGGCTGCCGCTCCACGCCAGCGGAGGCGACAGGTCGGCGTCGTTGCAGGTGTGGCGGACCGGGATCGCCTCGCCGTCCTCGAAGGCGCTCGAGGTCAGGACGAAGAAGGTGAGGCCGGCGTCGGCCAGGGGCGGCGCGGCGTCGGCCTGGACCGCGGCGTCGATCGCCCCGCTGCCGTCGCCGTCGTCGTCGTCGTCGCCGCTGGCGCAGCCGGCGCCGAGCGCGAGCGCGGCGGCCGCGGCGACGAGGAGGGAGTGATGCGGGCGGGCCCGGCGATCCGGTCGAGTCGGCATCGCGCGATGGTACACGAGCGCCGCCGAAGCGGCCGGCGTACGATGCCGAGGTGCGGGCAGTGCGGGGAGGGCCACCGAGCGGGCGCGTCGCCCCGGCTCGCGCGGACGGGCCGGTCGACCGGCTCGACCTCGTGCTGGTCGCCGCGGTGTCGATCGGGTTCGCGCTTCCGCTCGCGCTGGCCCGCTACGCGCCGGGCGGCGACACGCCGTGGCACGCCGCGGTCGTCGCGGTGATGGCGGATCCGGATCCGGCCCGCTTCCTCGGCGCCTACGAGGTGGATCCGGGCGCGGGGCTCGGCTCCTACGTCGCGCTGTATCGCCTGCTCGGGCTGGCCGCCCGCGCGATCGGCGCGCCCGCCGCGATCCAGCTGCTCTGCATCGCGTCGGTGGTCGGCATGGTGTGGGCGGCGCGCTCGCTGGCCCGCTCGTTCGCCGCCGACGGCGCGCTGGCGATCCTGGCCGCGCCGGCCGCGTACTCGACCACCCTCGAGTTCGGGTTCGTGATCTACCTGCCGACGTTCGCCCTCACCCTGTGGCTGTGGGCGCTGGTCCGCGTGGTCATGCAGCGAGGCGCGCGGCCGTGGCGCGTGATCGCGCTGGCCGCGAGCTGGCTGGGCGTCTCGCTCTGCCACCCGTTCGCCGCGCTGGTGGCCGGCCTCGGCGCGGCGCTCCTGTGGCTGTGCGAGCTGTCGCGCGAGCGCGCCCGGCGAGCGGCGCTGGTCGCCGCGGTCCTCGCCGCCGGCGCGCTGCCCGCCGCCCTGGCGATCGGCGCGGTCGGGACCAGCGGCGGCAGCCGGATCGCCGCCGGCGCCAGCCTGTGGGATCGCCTCAACCTCCAGGTCTTCGTGCCGCCGCTCGAGTCGATCGCGAGCGCGCCGGTCCAGCTGATCGGCTTCGTCGACCCGGCGTGGCGCTACGGCCTGGTCGCGCTGCTCGCCGCGGTCGCGGTGGCGTGGCGCGTCCTCGCGCCGCGCCCGTCTCCGGCCGGTCACGACGCCGCCGCGCCCGCGGTCGACGGACCGAGCGCGTCGCGCCGGGCCGGGCTCTACCTGTTCCTGCTGCTGGCCGCGCTCTACCTGGTCACGCCGTTCACCTTCGAGTGGCCGCGCAACTGGTACGGCGCTCAGCCCCGCCTGGTCCCGCTGGTGTGGGTGGTCGGCCTGGTCGCGCTCCGCCCGGTCCGGGTCGGATGGGCGCGCGTCGCGGCGCTGGCGGTGTCGACCGCGGCGCTGGCGGCCCTCGCGCTCGGCGCGCTCGGGCCGCGCGCGGCGGAGGCGCGCGACCTCGCCGCGGTGCTGGCCCGCTCGGCGCCGTCGGCCCGCACCCTGGGGCTCATCGAGCAGCGCGCCGCGGTCGACCGCGAGCCGCCCGACTCGTTCCGCAGCGCGACCGGCTGGGTGGTGGCAGAGCGCGGCGGCTTCGCCTCTCACCTGCCGATCGACGAGAGCGGCGGGCTGAACAGCGGCCAGCACATCCCGGTCCGCCGGGCCGCGGGCGCGCCGCCCATGCCGCTCGCGCCGCCGATCTGGCGACCGCACGCGTTCGACTGGGCGCGCCACGCGGCCGGCTGGACCCAGTTCCTGATCCGCGACCTGGACCCGGCTCATCCCCGCGACTACTTCGCAGGGCACGCGAGCGAGGTGGTCCCCGTCGCGCGCGCCGGCCGCTGGCGCCTGTTCCGACGGGTCGAGTAGGATGGTTCGTTGAGCCGACGACGATCTCGCCGCGGTCTGTTCCTCCTGGTCGGCGCCGCGCTGCTCCTCGCGGCCGCACCGGTCGGCGCGCAGCCGGCCTCCAGCGCCACGGTCGCGGTGCCCGGCCCGTTCCTGGCCGCCTCGGTCGGCGCAGGCGATGTGGGCGACGCGGCGCCCGGCCTCACCGGCGGCACCTTCGATCTGCGCGGACACCTCGAGCTCGGCTACGGCGACGGGCGCTTCGTCAGCGGGGCGCTCTCGCTGGCGCTGGCCCGGGCTGGCTACGCCAACCAGCTGCCCCCGCCGGAGTCGGTCCAGCCCGACGCCAACCTGCGCCTCCACCGGATCGGGGTCGGCGCGCTGGTCGAGGGTCACCTGCCGATGGGGCGGTTCACCCCGACGGTCGGAGCCGGCGCCTACGTCGATCGCCTGAGCGCATCGGCCAGCGGCGCCGTGCTCGGCGTCCGCGGCGAGTACTTCGAGTCCACCGACGTGGCCCCCGGCTTCGAGCTGCGCGCCGGGCTCGACCTGCGCGTCCACTCCGCGGTCGTGGTCGGCCTGCGGGCCGGGTGGAGCTGGACCCGGGCCGACCTCGACGAGCTCACCGGCGGGGCGCGCTGGCTGTCCGGCCCCGGGGTCGAGCTGCGGGTCAGCTTCGACGTGAGCGGCTTCCGCATGGCCGACCCGTCGCCGCCCTGACTCACTCGGCCACCACCTGCGCGCCGAGGGTGCTGACTCGCTCGACCCGGACGATGCGCTGCTTGTCGAGCACGACCCGCAGGTGCTCGAGCTGCTCGCGCGCCGCCGCGGTGGGGCCGACCCGTCGGGCCACGAGCACCAGGTTCAGGTGATAGACCTTGGGCAGCGCGGCCAGCGCAAAGGCACCGCGGCCGGCGTGGTAGTAGGCCTGGCGGTCGAGCGGCTCGTCGAGCCGGACGCGGAAGTGGCGGAGGTTGAGCCGCAGGATGTCGCGCAGCCAGTAGCCGGGCGGCATCTCGCCGCTGTCGTCGACCTCCATGCTGATGAGCTTGCGGTAGTGGATGATCTCCTCACCGAACAGCTCCGCGCGCCGGACCGTGCGCCGCGCTCGCCGGACCGCGACCACCGACGCCGGAACGTCGCCCATCTTGAGGAAGCGCATCGCCTCGCGCACCCGGATGCGCACCATGCCCAGCCCGAGCACCGCCATCGACGGGCCGTGCAGCCACGACTTGTGGTCGAACTTGCGCAGCCGCCTGGTGAGGTACTCGTTGGTGATCGTCTTGATGCGGTCCTTCATCACGTACGCCAGCACCACGCCGGCGACCACCGCCAGCTTGGCCGACGCGCTCATCCCGGCCAGGGTGGCGGGCAGGCGGGTGGCGAACGCCCACACCGCGGCGAGGGCGGCGCCGACCGCGGCCACCGCGTTGCGCAGGTAGACGTCGTCCGCCTCGATCGCGCGGGTCTCGAGGTACAGCGCGTTGTGCACCGACTTCTTGAGATGCGAGAGGTAGTAGGTGAAGTACTCGCCGTCGCGCGGCTCCACCGAGGTGAGGCGCAGGTAGCCGTACTTGATCCGGTGGCGCGCCTCCTCGTCGGCCAGCCCGGCGACCAGCAGGCGCAGGCGGGTGGCCACCCCGCTGCCGTCGTGCAGCGCCGGGAAGTCCTCGGTCGACTGGACCAGCTCGGCCAGCCGCTCCTCGAGGAACAGGCTCATGTACTCGTCGGTGTTGCGCATCGCGTCGACCAGCGCGACGTGGCAGACCGGCTCGAACGGCCAGAACGCGGTGCGCAGGCGGCGGTAGGCGAGGAGCGCGCCGCGCGCGCGGTCGAGCATGGCCGAGACCGCGGCGATGAGCTCGGTGGTCGACTCGGCGCTGCCGGGGTGGTGGCGGCGAAACCGCCGGCGGATCGCGCGCGCCTCGTCCTTGATCGCCTCGGCGAACAGGTAGGCGTACAGCTTGACCGGCACCACCAGCGGCTGCGACGGCGGCGGCCGCCCGCCGCTGCGGAACGCGGCGACCGCCTCCCACAGGCGGTGGAGCGGGGACAGCCGCGCGCCCGGGTCGGCCAGCTGGGCCAGCGGCAGCGCCTCGGCGTCGAGCCGCATGTACGGGGTGACGTCCGCGTAGAACTCCTCGCGGCTGTAGTTCTTGCGGTTGAGCCCGACGTTGCGCGGCACGAACAGGTACGCGTCCATGTTGTACGCGTGCTTGCCGACCCCGCCGCCCATCGCGTAGTCGAGGCGGATCTCGAGCTGCTCGGTGTCGTGCAGCTCGATCTGGCTGCCGACCCCCGCCCCCTGTGCCTTGAGCTTGCTGGCCACGTGTCTCCTACGCCCGCGGCAGCGACATCCAGACCTCGACGTCGTCGCCGTCGCGAATGGCGCCGGCCTCGCCGCCCAGGCACGAGACCTGGTTGGACACCCACTTGGTCTTGACCAGCGCGCGCGCGCGCACTCGCATGCTGAGGCGCACCCGGGTGCGGTTGGGCTCGCCGCGCAGGCGGAGCGCGGTGCCCGGCTCGCTGGCCCCGACCGCGTCGACCAGCAGCCGGCGCAGCGCCGCCTCGACCCGGCCGCCGCTCTCGACCACCAGCGCCTCCGGCTCGGTCAGATCGAGCGCGAGCGACACGTCCTGGCCGGCCTGGGCCCGGGCGGTGCGGAGCGGCTGCTCGCACAGGTCGACCAGCTTGACGCATTCGATCTCGTCGGGGCGGGGCAGCTCGGTCGCGCGCGAGCGGTCCATCTCGACCAGCGCCTGGCCGAGCATGCCGGCCACCTGCCGGTCGGTCACCTGGCTGGCCACCTGGCGCAAGAGATCGGCCCAGCGCACCACCGACTCGGCCAGCGCGCGCCGCTCCTCGTCGGTGTCGCGCCACAGCACCAGGGCCGGCTGGGCGGCGCCGTCGGCGCGCGACACCGCGATCCAGCGGCCGCGGATGACGCCCTTGCGCCGCCAAGGCACCACCAGGCGCTGCTCCTCGCTGAGCCGGTTCTCCAGCACGCGGGCGACGACCTCGGCCTGCTCGGCCTGCTCGATGAGCTGGCGGGCCTGCTCCAGCTCGCTGGCCGGGGCCAGGTCGAGGATCGCGCGGGCCGCGCCGTTCACCACCTGGGGCTCGAGATCGCCGGCGTAGAGGATCGCCCCGACCGGGAGATCGTCGAGCAGCGCGCGCAGGGTCATGCGATCGGCGCCCGACTCGAGCAGGCGCACGCGCAGCTGGGCGGCCAGCTCCTCGAGCGCCGAGGCGACCGCGCCGAGCTCGTCGCGCGAGCGCACGTCCACCACGTGGCCGAGATCGCCGGCGGCCAGCGCGCGCGCGCCGTGCGCGATGCGGCGGAGCGGGCGCGACACCACGATGGCGGCGAGCAGGCTGAGGACCAGCGCGAGCGACAGCGCGGCGGCGCCGGCCTGGTCGAGGAACGACAGCACGTCGGACGCCGCCTGATCCGCGCGCGAGGTCGGCACCGCCAGGCGGATGACCCCGCGCACCGGGCCGTCCGCCGGGAAGCGGCGAGCCGCGTAGATCATGGTGTGCCCGGTGGTGGCGCTGTGGCGGACCGACGCGCCGCTGCCGTCGCGCAGCGCGGCGGCGATCTCCGGGCGGTCGAGGTGGTTGCCGAGATCGGCCGGGCTGGTCGGCGCCACCGAGTCGCCCAGCACCCGGCCGGTCGGATCGACCACCGTCGCGCGCACCGGCGCGGTGCGCAGGATCTCCTCGATGCGGGCGGGCAGGGCGGCCGGCGGCGCGTCGCCCAGGCGCTGGCCGAGCAGCGCGACCTGGGCGGCGAGCTCGTGCTGGAGCGCGCCGCGCACCTCGTCCTGGGTGCGGCCGCGCAGGATGAGGAACGCCGGCACCAGGACCAGGCCGAGCACGACCAGGTAGCTGAGCAGGAGCTTGAGGAGGAGGGGGGCGCGCAGGACGAAGCGCCCGCGCGCCGCCGGAACCGGCTCCTCGGGCCCGCCCGCCCCGCCCGCTGCGCTGCTCGCCACTTCCACGATCCGGCCAGTGTAACCCCAGAGTGCGCGCGGGTTGGAGCCGGCTCACCGGCTCGTGCGAGGATCCTCACCTCCGCGAGCGGGGCTCGATGGAGTGGACCAGGATCTCGGCGGCGTCGCGGACCATGTCCACGCGGTGGATGTCCACCCGGGTGACCGCGAGGCCGGTCCGCTCGCCGATGTCGGCGTGGAGCTCGAGCTCGTGGCCCGGCCGGAGGAGCTCGATCCGGTCGTAGTGCATCGGGGTGACCCGCCGCGAGCGGGCCGACCAGGACAGCTCCAGGAGGGCGGTCGCGCCCACGATCGCCGCGTTGACCGCGAGGAGCTCGGCGACGCTGATCTTGCGGTTGGCGGCGGCGTTGAGGATGCCGAGCCCGATGACGATGAACAGGTAGGTGAGGTCGACCAGGCGGATCGCCTCGGTGCGATAGCGCAGGATCCCGAACACGGCGAACAGCCCCATGGCGAAGCCGAGCTCGACGGTGACCTTGCGGAGCAGCATGCACAGGCAGAAGGTGATGATGTTGAAGAGGAAGTACGTGAAGACGTACTCGCGGTGGCGGTACAGCCGGAAGTAGACGACGCGGATCGTGATCGCCGCGAACACGAGGTCGATCGCCAGCCGACCGAGCAGCTTGAAGAGGTCGTCGTCGACGAAGGTCTGGGTGCCGAACAGGAGCTCCATCACGGGGTCACCTCCTCGATCGCTCGGAGAGCGGGTCTCAGGCCGCTCAGCCGCAGGCCGTCGCGGGTCAGCGCGAGCGCCGTGCAGTACTTGCTGAGCGAGCCCTGGCGCAGGTGCGCGCGCCGGAGCGCGGCCATGACGGGTGTGGTGAGGCAGAACCGGGGCTGCTTGACCTCGACGATCGCGGCGCCGGCCACCTCGGCGCGTCGGTCGGCGCGGACGACCTCGAGATCGAGATCGACGGTGATCCGCTCGTCGGTGTCGAGGCCGAGCAGGGTGAACCGGCGAAAATGGGTCCACACCTGGGGCACGAGCGCGCCGACCGGAAGCGAGGAGTGGGCGGCCAGGAAGGCGAGGCCATCGGCGCCGGGCGCGCTGTCCCCGTAGCGCTTCTCGAGCCGCCGCTTGGTGGTGACGAGCTCGCTGCGCCGGATCTTGAGCTCGAGGAAGGTGAGCTCCCGATCCGGATAGTGGCGGACCCTGACCTTCTGCCGCACCCGCCGGTGGCGGCGGTGCTCCTCGAAGCAGTGCAGGTCGGGCGTGTCGAAGTAGAGCGAGCGGTAGGTCATGAGGCTCGCGCCCGCCGCCTGCAGCACCGCGTAGTGCGGCGCGAGCGGGGCCAGGAGCTCGTCCAGGCGGCGGCGCGAGAGCAGGTACTTCGAGTCGACCCGCCGGAGCAGGGCCCGCCGGGCCAGCAGGTCGGCCGAGGCGGGCGCGAACGCGGAGACGACCGTCGGCATCGACGAAGATGCCGGGACACGGCCGAGGTCGGGGGGATCCGTGCGGACCTCAAATCGCCACATGGCCCGTGGGTGCCCGGCCGCCGTGATTTCTGGACTCGCCTCGCGGCGACGCCGACAGGTTTCAGGCGGCGGCGACGGGCGCCGCCTGCGCGAGGGGGTTTCTCGACCGTGGGGGATGGTTCTTCGGTCGAGCGGGCACCCAGCGGCATGACCCACGTCCGCCGGACCGCCGGCCTCCTCGCGATCGTCTTCCTCTGCGTCCTGGACCGGCCAGCGCGGCTCGCGCGAGCTCAGGCCGGGCCGGCGCCGGCCCAGACACCGGACACGGCGAAGAAGGGGAAGAAGAAGAAGCCCAAGGTCCGCGTGTCCGGGTTTCTGACCGTGTTCTACAAGTTCCGCATCGATCAGGACGGCGACGGCGCGGTGGAGCCGGACCTGTTCCGGCTCGGCAAGTCGCGGATCCGGTTCAAGGGCGACCTCACCGATCACGTCGGCTACACGGTCGAGGCCGATCCACGCTCGCCGACGGTCGAGGGCGTGATGCGCGACGCCTACATCTCCGTGCGGAGGATCATCCCGCACCACGAGATCCGGCTCGGCCAGCAGAAGACGCAGTTCGGCTACGAGAACAGCGAGTCCTCCACCCGCCTGTACACGGTCACGCGCACCGAGCTGTCCGAGAGCCTGGCCCGCGGCGTCACCCTGCGCGACATCGGCATCGGCGTCGTGGGCAAGTGGCCGCTGGCCGGTGGCTGGCGGATCGAGGACGCGGTGACCGTCGTCAACGGCGCCGGCTTCGGCGTGCAGTCCGACGACACCTCGCTCAAGAACGTCTGGGGCCGCGTCGGCCTCCGCTACAGGAGCGAGGACGACGGCCTGGTCGTCCGGCTGGGCGTGTCCGGCGCCATCGGCGATCAGATGGGAGAGGCCGATCCGGGCCCCCCTCCGGAGCCGGCCGAGCGGTTCCAGTTCCGGCGCCTGGGTGGCGACGTCGAGGTGGATCAGACGTGGATGTTCCTGGCCGCCGAGGTCGCGCGAGGCTGGGACGAGATCCCGGCCGACTCGGGTGAGGTCGAGAAATCGAGCGCCTACTACGTGATCCTGGCCGGCAAGACCCCGTGGAACATCGGCCCGCTGGTCCGCTACGACGTCTGGGACCAGGAGGACTTCCGCCGGCTCACCGCCGGCGCCTACTGGGGCGGGCCGGCCGACGCCGTGCGGGTGATCGTCCACTACGAGGCCTTCGAGGACACCGACGGCCGCCACGACGACCGCGTGCTCTCCCAGATCCAGACCGTGTTCTGACTCTCTAGCTCTTCCGCCCGCGCCGGGGCGGGCGGGCGTCGGCCGGCGCCAGGACGTAGGTCAGCGCGAAGAGCTGACCTCGCGCGCGCGACGGACCGCTCGACAGGAGGCCGCCGAGCTCGGCCAGGAGCTGGTTGACCCGCTCGAGCTCGGCGGGCGAAAGCCAGCCCTTCGACCGGCCCGCCCACAGCGCGCGCCGGCGCCCCTCCACCACCACGCCGGGGCGGGCCAGGCCGGCGCCGAAGTCGCGCTCGGCCGTGCGCAGCATGCTGCCGACCAGGCGGCGCAGGGCCGCGGCGCTGGCCCGGTGGCGGGGCCGGTAGCGCAGGCGGAGCGAGCGGCCCGGCGCCAGGGTGGTGTAGATGCGCTCGTCGCGGCGGCCGGCCGCGCGCTGGCCGGCCGCGACCACCAGGCCCGCCTTCACCAGGGCGCGCACGTGATAGTAGAGCCCGTCGGACGGCCGGCCCAGGCGGGTGGCCAGCTCGGCGATCGACGCCCGGCCGAGCGCCTGCAGGGTGTCGACGATCTCCTGCCGCGCCGGCGAGATCAGCGCGCGCAGCCGGGGCAGGGAGTCGATGACGGCGGTGGGCAGGCGGCGCCCGCGTCGAACCGGCTTGCTCATGGTTGAACGTCTACTACTACATTTCAACGATGACAGAGCCGGGCCCAGTCCGGTGCTCTACGGATCGAGGCCGGTCTGGCGCAGGGTGATGCTGAGGCGGCCGACCGGGAGCCCGAGCCCGGCCGGCGCGCTGCGGTCGAAGATCCGGGGGACGCCGTGGTAGATGCGCCGGTTCGGCCCGCCGAAGACGAGCAGGTCTCCCGAGCCGAGCTCGATGTCGGTGAAGGGCGCCGTGCGCCGGTCCACCCCGGCCAGCCGGAACACGCAGCGGTCACCCAGGCTGATGGTGACGACCGGGGCGTCGCTCGGCTCCTCGCCGTCGCGGTGGAGGCCGAGGTGAGCGCCGGGCCCGTACAGGTTCACGATCGCCGCGTCCGGCGCGTAGGCGGCCGCCTCGGCGCCCGGTCCATACGCCTCCGCGACGGCCCTCCGGCCCAGGTCGGCCAGCTCGATCGGCAGGGGTTTGACCGGCGCCCGGTCGGTGTCGTCGGCGGTCCTCGAGTACGCGTAGGGCTGCCAGTGCCAGCCGAGGCACACCGACTGGACGCTCATGAGGTGTCCGCTCGGGACGCGCGGGTGGCGAAGGCCCGCCGGTGGGAGCGCCCACTCCTCGAACCCGGCGACCAGCGTGCGCTGCTCGGCCAGGTCGAGCCATCCGCTGACGTGGACCACCGAGGGCAGGGGCTCGCGGCGGCGCGGGCCCGCCGGCGCGGCTCCTGACGCCGAGAGCTCGATCGGCAGGGCGAGCTGGCCGGTGTCCGGGCCGCGCGGCGGCCCGAGCGCGGTCGCGACCCCGCCGAGCTGGCTCGTGCCCATCCTGGCGCGCGACGTGGGAGGGATCTTCGTCATCGTGATCGCAGCGTGTCATCGAGCGGCGCGCGCGTCGCTCCGGGTCTTGCTCTCGAATCCGGCCGGCCTTCCCGCAAATCGTAGCACCGCCCGGCGGGGGCTGGCGGCGCGCGCCGGACCGGCTTGCTCGCTGTTGAACATCGATTACGATATTTCAACAATGACCAAGACGATGGAGCAACCTGCCACCCTGGCCGCCCTCGCCGGCCTGGCCGCGCTCGCGCTGACCGCGGCGTGCGGGGCCCCGGACCGGGCCGGTGAGCCCGCCGCCGCCCCGCTCGACCCGATCCTGGCCCGGTTCAAGGCGGCCAGCGGCGGCGAGCGCTGGGACGCGGTGGTCGCCCTGGCCGACCAGAGCACGATCGACGACGGCGGCCTGCACGGCGAATCGAGCGGGGTCGAGGAGCTGACCACCGGGCGCAGCGCCACCCACTACACCCTCGGCCCGATCCGCGGGGCGGACGGCCACGACGGGACCACCTCGTGGAGCCAGGCGCCCGGCGGCGAGGTGACCCGCGGCACCGGCCCGCGCGAGCGAGTCGGCGCGGCCAGCGACGCGTGGATGACCACGCGCTCGTACTGGTTCCCCGGCCGCCGCCCGGGCCGCATCGAGCGCGAGCCGGACCGCGACGAGGGCGGGCGCCACTTCCACCTCGTGCGCGCGACCCCGACCGGCGGGCGACCGATGGTGCTGTGGTTCGACGCCGGCACCGGCCTGCTCGACCGCCGGGTCGTCACCGACGACGGCATCACCACCACGACCCGCCTGGCCGACTACCGCCCGGTGGACGGGCTGGTGCTGCCGTTCGAGATCCGCGTCGGCACCGGACAGGCGAAGTACGACATCGCGCTTCACGTGCAGCGCTACCGGGTCAACCCGACCGTCGCGGCCGGCGCGTTCTCGCCGCCGCGCGCGTCCCTCGACGACGTCGCCTTCGCCGGCGGACGGCACGAGACCACGGTCCCGTTCGACCTCGTCAACAACCACATCTACGTTCGGGCCGAGGTGGACGGTCACCCGGTGCGCCTGCTGGTCGACACCGGCGGCGCCAACATCCTCACCCCGGCGGCGGCCGCCGCGCTCGGCCTCCACAGCGAGGGAGCGATGGAGGCCCGCGGCGCGGGGGACGGCAGCCAGGACCTGGGGGTGACCCGGGCCCGGTCGCTCCGGCTGGGCGACGTCACGATCGCGCGGCCGGTCTTCTACACCATCGACCTCGCGCCGCTGTCGCCGGTCGAGGGCCTCGAGCTGTCCGGGCTGGTCGGCTACGAGGTCTTTCACCGCTTCGCGGTGCGCATCGACTACGCCGCTCGACGCCTGACCCTGACCGACCCGCGCCACTTCGATCCGCGCGCGGTGGCCGGCGAGGTCCTGCCGTTCACCTGGGACGGGCAGGTGCCGGTGGTGGCCGGCTCGCTCGACGGCCTCGCCGGTCAGTTCACCGTCGACACCGGCTCGCGCTCGTCGTTGACCGTGAACGCCGGCTTCACCGCCACCCACCGCCTGGCCGCGAAGTACCGGGCGGGCGCCCAGCGGGTGACCGGGTGGGGCGTGGGCGGCCCGGTCCGCAGCCAGCCGGTCCGGCTCGGCGACCTCGTGCTCGGCTCGCTCCACGTCCGCCACCTCGCCGGCGACCTGTTCAGCGGCGCGAAGGGAGCGTTCGCCGACCGCCACAACGCCGGCAACATCGGCAGCGGCCTCCTGCGCCGCTTCACCGTGACGTTCGACTACGCGCGCACCCGGATGATCCTGGAGCCGAACCGCGACTTCGCGGCGGCGGACGACTTCGATCGATCCGGGATGTGGATCAACGGGCAGGCCGCGGCGTACGAGGTGGTGGACGTGATCGCGGGCGGCGCGGCGGCCCGGGCGGGGCTCGCCCCCGGCGACCGCATCGTCGCGCTCGGCGGTCAGCCGGCCCGCTTCGAGGATCTCCCGCGCGCGCGCCAGCGCCTTCGCGAGGAGGCGGCCGGGACCCGACTGCCGGTGGTCTACGAGCGAAAGGGGGCCGCCCGGCGGACCACGGCCCTGGTCCTGGCCGACGCGATTCCGGCGCAGTAGGCGGCGCCCGGCCCTCGCTGTCACAGTGGGGGCGCACTGAACGGGCGGCGTCCGTAGTAGAGTCACGTGTCGGTGCAGCCGTCGGAGAAGCCGGGCAAGGAGGGGGGGCTGGCGGCGACCCTGCCCGGCGGCGCGATCCCGGTCGTCGATCCGCGAGCCAGGCCGGTCGCGAGCGCGCCGGGCACGCCGGCAGACCCCGACGGGGTGAACGGATCGGCCGGGCGGGCCGCGTCGCTCGCCCCGGCGGCCCCGACCCCTCGAGTCATCGACCACGCCGCCGACCTCGACGGCGTCGTCGCCCATCCGGTCGCGTACCCGGTCGGCGCGCTCTCGCCGCCGCGATCCGGCCAGTCGGTCGGCCGCTTCCTGGTGGTGAAGCAGCTCGGCTCGGGCGCCATGGGCCTGGTCCTGGCCGCCTACGATCCGCTGCTCGATCGCAAGGTCGCGCTCAAGCTCCTCCACCAGGGGCTGGCCGGCGACAGCGCCGGGCGCCAGCGGCTCCTCCGCGAGGCGCAGGCGATGGCGCGCCTGTCGCATCCCAACGTCGTCACCGTGTTCGAGGTCGGCACCGTCGACGCGACCGTGTTCCTGGCCATGGAGCACATCGACGGGACCACGCTGGCCGACTGGATGACGGCCGGACCGCGGCCATGGCGCGCGGTGCTCGCCCACTTCACCGCGGCCGGGCGCGGGCTGGCCGCGGCCCACGCCGCCGGCGTGGTGCACCGCGACTTCAAGCCCGACAACGTCCTGGTCGCCACCGACGGGCGCGTGCGGGTCGGCGACTTCGGCCTGGCCAGCGCGCTGCCCGGCAACCGGCTGAGCGCGACCACCGCGGCGGTCGCTCCGCCGCTCGAGGCGTCGCCGACCCTGACCCAGGACGGCTCGCTCATCGGCACGCCGCTCTACATGTCGCCGGAGCAGCACCGCGGCGCGCCGGCCGACGCGCGATCGGACCAGTTCTCCTTCTGCGTGGCCCTGTACGAGGCGATGTACCGCGAGACGCCGTTCGCCGGCGACAGCTACGCCGCCTACGCCGACGAGGTGCTGGCCGGGCGAGTGCGGCCCCCACCGCGCGGCGCCGACGTGCCGGCCTGGCTGCGCGCGGTGCTCCTGCGCGGCATCGCGACCGAGCCGGACGACCGCTATCCGTCGATGGACGGGCTGCTCGATGCGCTGGCGCGCGATCCGGCCCAGCGCCGCCGCCGCGTCGCCGCCGGGCTGGGCGTGGCGGTGCTGGCCGGCCTCGCCGTGTACGGCCTCGTCGGCGGGCGCGGCGCGGCGGCCTCGGGCCCGTGCGCGGCCAGCGACGAGGCCAGCCGCAGGAGCCTGGCCGGGGCGTGGGACGATCCGGTCCGCGCCGGGGTGGCCAGGGCGTTCGCGACCAGCCGGCGCGCCGGCGCCCGCGGCGACCTGGTCCGGGTCGAGCGCGCGCTGGACGAGCGGACCGGCGCGATCGTCGCGATGCGGCGAGATGCGTGCGAGGCGACCCACGCGCGCGGCGAGCAGTCGGCCGAGCTGCTCGACCGCCGCATCCAGTGCCTGGACCGGCGGGTATCCGAGCTGCGCGCCATGACCGGGCTCCTGGCCCGCGCCGACGACGAGGTCATCGCGCGCTCGGTCGAGGCGGTGCTCGCGCTCGCGCCGGTCGACCAGTGCGCCGACGCCGCGGCGCTGCTCGCGGCGGTGCCGCCGCCGGCCGATCCGGCGCTGCGCGCGCGGGTCGACGCCGCGCGGCGCAAGCTGGCCGAGCTCGACGCGCTGATCGTCGCCGGCAAGTACCGCCCCGCGCTCGATCTGGCCCGGGCGGCGGAGGACGAGACTCGCTCGCTCGGCTACGCGCCGGTCCACGCCGAGGCGGTCGGCCGGCTGGGCGAGCTCCAGCTGCGGCTCTCCGATCCGCGGTCGGCGCTCGGCACGTTCGAGCGCGCGGTCGCCGCGTCGGCCGAGGCGCACGACGACGGCATGTTCGCCAAGGCGGTGACCCAGCTCTACCAGGTCACCGGCTACGGCAACCACAAGCTGGCCGAGGCGGCCGCGCTGCTGCCGGTCGCGCGGGCCGCGGTGGCGCGCGCGGGTGGCGGCGCCGAGCTGCGCGCGCTGCTCGACGGGGCGATCGGCGCGGTCGCGCAGTCGGCCGGTCACTACCAGGAGGCGGCCGACGCGTTCGCGCGCGCGCTCGAGTCGACCGAGGCGGCGCTGGGGCCGGACGATCCCCGGGTCGGGGCCGCGCTCAACAATCTGGGCCACGCCACCTCGAGCCTCGGCCACTACCGCGAGGCGCTCGAGCTCTACCGGCGCGCGTTGGCGGTGCGCGAGAAGGCGCTCGGCCCCGATCACCCGCAGGTGGCCAACTCCCTGTCGAGCGTGTCGGCCATGCAGAGCGAGCTGGCCGACCACCAGGCCGCGCTGGCCGGGTTCGAGCGGGTGCTCGCCATCCGCGAGGCGGCGCTGGGGCCGGATCACCTCCTGGTCGCCGACGCGCTCGAGAGCGTCGGCACGGTCCTGTCCGACCTCGGTCGCTACGACGACGCGCTGGCCCGCTACCGCCGGGCGCTGGCGCTGCGCGAGGCCGCGCTCGGCCCGGATCACGTCGACGTGGCCGGCAGCGCGGGCAAGCTCGGCGCGCTGCTCCACACCATGGGCCGCGACGCCGAGGCGATCCCGTACCAGGAGCGCGCGCTGGCCATCCGCGAGGTGCAGCTCGGCCCCGATCACCCGGAGATCGCCGGGACGCTGAACAACCTGGCCCTGACCGTGCGCCGCCGCGACCACGCCCGGGCGCGCGCGCTCCTGCGCCGGGCGCTGGCGATCCGCGAGAAGACGGTCGGGCCCGACCACCCGGACACCGCCAGCACCATCAACAACCTCGCCCTCGAGGAGTACGAGGCAGAGCACTACCCGCAGGCGATCGCGCTCTACCGGCGCGCGCTGGCGATCTGGGACAAGAGCCTCGGCCCCGCGCACCCGAGCACGCTCATGGTCGTCTACTACCTGGGCTACTGCGAGCTCGAAGCCGGTCACGCGGCGGCGGCGCGCGCGCTGTTCGAGCGCGCCCTGGCCGGGTACGAGTCGCTCGGCGACCGGGCGCGCGCCAAGGAGGTCCCGTCGGTGCGGGTGGCGCTGGCCGAGGCGCTGTGGAAGACCCACCGCAAGGGGGACCGGGCGCGGGCCCGGCGCGAGGTGACGGCGGTGCACCGGCTGCTGGTGGCCAGCGGGCGCGGCCCCGAGGCGGCCGAGCTGCGGCGCTGGCTGGCCCGGCACCGCCGGTAGGCGGATGTGTCCCATGTGGCCGGAACCGGAGGGTGGTGAACCGTGCCACCCGACGTGCCGAGGCTCCGGGACGGTGCTACGGTTGGGGCCATGAAATTGCGAGCCCCCGTCGCTTTCGCTCTCCTCGCCACGATGGCTGCCATCCCCTCCTGCCAGCGAGAGGAGGCCTCGACCGCGCGCGATGGCGCCTCCGCGACGGCCAAGGGAGGCACGGCGATGCCGGCCGCGGCAGCCGGAGCTCCCCAGCTCGAGCTGTTCGTGATGTCGCAGTGCCCGTACGGCGTCGAGGTCGTGAACGCGGCCGCGGCGGCCAAGGAGAAGCTGGGCGCCGCCATGGACGTCAAGATCCAGTACATCGGCGACGGCAAGCCGGGCGCGCTGCAGTCGATGCACGGCCCCGCCGAGGTGACCGGCGATCTGGCCCAGGTCTGCGCGATGAAGCAGGCGCCCCAGCAGATCCTGTCGTTCATCACCTGCCAGAACAAGAACCCGCGCGAGGTCGACAAGAACTGGCGCGACTGCGCCACGAAGAACAGCATCGACCCGGCCGCGCTCGAGAAGTGCATCCAGGGCGACGAGGGTCAGAAGCTGCTGACCGCGTCGTTCGACGAGGCCAAGAAGCGCGGCGCGCAGGGCTCGCCGACCATGTTCCTGGCCGGCAAGCCGTACGAGGGCGGCCGCAAGCCGCGCGACTTCATGCGCGCGGTGTGCGAGGCGACCAAGGGCGAGAAGCCGGCGGCGTGCACCAGCCTGCCCGTCGCGCCCAAGGTCAGCGCCATCTTCTTCTCCGACACCCGCTGCAAGGAGTGCGACATCCACCAGCTGGAGCCGCGCCTGCGCTCGGAGCTGTCCGGCCTGGTGGTCAAGCACGTCGACTACGCCTCCGACGAGGGCAAGGCGCTGTACAAGGAGCTGACCGGGGCCGGGGCCGACTTCAAGACCCTTCCGACCGTCCTGCTCGGGCAGGAGGTCGAGAACGACAAGGACGGCTACGCCGCGATCAGCCGCTACCTGCGCAAGGTCGGCGACTACCAGGAGCTGCGGCTCGGCGGCCAGTGGGACCCGACCGCCGAGATCTGCGACAACAAGTCCGACGACGACGGTGACGGCAAGGTCGACTGCAGCGACGACGGCTGCGGGCAGTCGCTGGGCTGCCGCCCCACCCGCGAGAAGAAGCTCGACCTCTTCGTGATGTCGCAGTGCCCCTACGGCGCCCAGGCGATGATCGCGGCCAAGGAGTTCACCGACCACTTCAAGGGCCAGGTCTCGCTCGACGTCCACTTCATCGGCGACACCAAGGACGGCCAGCTGAGCTCGATGCACGGGCCCGCCGAGGTCGACGAGGACGTGCGAGAGACCTGCGCCGCCAAGCTCTACGGCAAGGACCACCAGTTCCTCGGCTACCTCGCCTGCCGCAGCAAGGACTACCGCAGCACCGACTGGCAGGGCTGCGCCAAGGAGGCCGGCATGGACACCAGCGCCATCCAGAAGTGCTTCGACGGCGAAGGCAAGCAGCTGGTAGCCCAGTCCTTCGCCTACGCCGACTCCCTCAAGATCGGCTCGAGCCCGACCTTCCTCGTGAACAACAAGCGAGACTTCAACGCCGTCAGCGCAAGCGCCATCCAGCGCGAGTACTGCAAGGACAACCCCGGCCTGGCCGCCTGCAAGGACATCATCCCCGAGGCCGCCGCCCCCCCGGGCGCCGCCAAGGGCGCGCAGGCCCCCGCCGGGCAGTGTAACTAGCCGACGGAGCCCGAAGGGCGACGGAGGCTACTCCGGGAGCAAGCCGAGCACCGACGGAGCCCGAAGGGCGACGGAGGCTACTCCGGGAGCCAGTGATGGCGTCAACAACCGCCCTCGGCTGCCGTATCCACACCGGCTGGGCCGCCGGCGTCGTCCTCGCCGGCCCGGTCGACTCTCCCCGCGTCCTCGACCGGCGCCGCCTCGATCTCGTCGACACAGCCGACCCCACGTCGGCCCACGTCTTCCACCGCGCCGCCGACCTGCCGCTCCCCGCCGCCGCCGAGCTGATCGATCGAGCCAGGTCCGACGCGAGAGCCCGGGCCGCAGCCGCGCTCGACGCCGTGATGGCCGATCTACTCGCAGCCGGCCACCACCTCCGCGCCCTGGGGATGGTCCTGAGCAAGGGCCGCCTGCCGACCGACCTCCCCGCCATCCTGCGCTCGCATCCACTACTCCACAGCGCCGAGGGAGACCTCTACCGCACCGCCCTCCTCGACGCGGCCAGGCACCGAGGCCTCGCCGTCACCGGAGTAGCGGCAACCGACCTCTACGCGACAGCAGCCAAACAGCTCCACCGCAACGAGGCCGATCTGCGCCGCCAGGCAACCGAGCTGGGCCGAAGCCTGGGCAAGCCGTGGGCCCAGGATCAAAAGGAGTCCGCCATGGTCGCCTGGCTCGCCCTCGAAAGCCGCCATGAACCCAGCCCCTGACCACCCCCGAGCGATCGGGAGGCTCGGCCCGATCGGCCCGATCCTCCTCGTCGCGCTCGCCGCCCTGTCCAGCGCCGCCGCCTGCGCCACAACCCACCAGTTCACCGCGACCGATCGAACCACGGTGGCCTCCCTCCTCGAGCACCAGCGACAGGCCTGGAACCGAGGCGACCTCGACGGCTACATGAGCGGCTACGCCATCACCCCCGACCTCGTCTTCACCGCCGAGACCAAGATCCGCCGAGGCTTCCAGCAGACCCGAGCCAGCTACCGAAAGCGCTACGGAGCCAACCGAGCCGCCATGGGCACCCTGCAGCTCCAGATCCTCGACATCCAGCCCGCCGGCCCCGACGCCGCCGTCGTCCTGGGCCGCTGGCGCCTCCGCAACACCCCCAGCGCCGCCCGCGGCGTCTTCACCGTCGTCCTCGAGCGCCGCCCCGAAGGCTGGCGCATCATCCACGACCACACCTCCGTCGCCCACCCCTGACCCAAGGCACCACGAGGCGAGGCGAGGCGAGGAAGCCGCCCTCGGAGACCCCGGTCGACGATCGCAGCGGCGAGCTCGTCATCGTGGAGCGCGGCGCCCCGGTCACCGGGACCAAGCCGCGAATCCAGCCCCTCCTGGATGGCGCGGCAGACAATCGCGATCGTCGGTGAGAAGTCAGGCGAGCGCCGGGCGGAGAGCCGCGAGCGCGTCCTCACCGTCGTCGGCGCACTCGACGCCCCGCTTCGAGACGACAGCCTGCCGCGCGACCTCGGCATGCTCGGTCGTCGTGGTCGTCGTCGTCGCCTCGGACGCCTGGACCTCGAGATGCTTGGTCGTCCCGAGGATCCCTTCCAGCGTCGGTCCGTGGGCCACGACGGCACGAGGCGCTCGAGATGTCGCTCCCTCCCCGCCGGAAACCCTGCCCAGATCAATCTCGCGCGCGGGATGCTTGTCGCGACCACGCCCAAGTGGACCGCTCGCTCGGCGTCGGCGGTGCGAATCCTCGTCGGAGCATCGTCGCAAGCACGATCGCCGCGGTCGATCGACCCGGGCGACGCGCCGCGCGTGCGGCTTGTGGGTGCCTGCCACCGGCGCTGCACGGCCGGCGTCGGCGCCGTTCAACCAGGAGCGCCCACCGGTGGCATGACTGACGGCCGTTGCGTTGCGCGTCGTTCGGGTCGGTCGATCATCGCCTGAGGTGTCGACCGGCTCGGGGAACGGGGCGCATGTGCGTCGCTACCTCCGTGCCGCGAGGTCGCTCACCATCGAGCTCGTGCGCGGCAGGCGGTCCCGACGAGTGGCGAGTGGCGAGTGGCGAGTGGCGAGTGGCGAGCGGCGAGTGGCGAGTCGATTCATCTTGCAGCGTCGGCGCGCGGTACGAGCTGCGAGCCGTGAGTCCTCCTGTCGCGAGCCCGGCTGCACCGGCGCGCCGGACGCCGGCCAGGACTGGGCCGGGATGGCCGCCTCGCCGGTCGCGCGGTCGGTGCCGGCGGCGCCGCGCTCGGCTCGCCCGCTCAGCCCTCCTCCTGTTGCGCGAGGCGGCGCGACCCGGGCAGCCGGATCTCCTCGCCGGAAACCCTGCCCGGAATCAATCTCGGGCGTGGCGCAGGTCCTCGGGCCGCGCGCCGCGGCTTCTCGGCGGACGCGTGGTGCGAATGAGCCTCCTGTCGCGAGCCCGCTGCACCGCCGCGCAGGACACCGGCCAGGGCTGGGACGAGACGGCCGCCTCGCCGGTCGCGCGGGTCGGTGCCGTCGTCGTCGTCGCCGTCGTCGTCGCGCTCGGCTCCGCTCAGCTCCTCCTCCTCCAGCGCGAGGCAGCGCGACCCGGGGCAGCGGACGTCCTCGCGGGGCAGCGGACGTCCTCGCGGGGCAGCAGACGTCCTCGCGGGAAACCCTGCCCGAAATCAATCTCGAGCGTGGCGCAGGTCGCTCGGGCCGCGCACCGCGGCTTCTCTGCGGACGCGTGGTGCGCGTGAGTCCTCCTGTCGCGTGCCCGGCTGCACCGCCGCGCCGGACGCCGGCCAGGGCTGGGCCGAGACGGCCGCCTCACCGGTCGCGCGGGTCGGTGCCGTCGTCGTCGCCGTCGTCGCCGTCGTCGTCGTCGTCGTCGTCGCGCTCGGCTCCGCTCAGCCCTCCTCCTGCAGCCCGAGGCACCGCGACCCGGGGCAGCGGACATCCTCGCCGGGGCAGCCGGATTTCCTCGCCGGAAACCCTGCCCGAAATCAATCTCGGGCGTGGCGCAGGTGGCTCGGGCCGCGCACCGCGGCTTCTCTGCGGGCGCGCGGTGCGCCTGAGCCCTCCCGGTCGAGTGCCCGGCTGCACCGCCGCGCCGGACGCCGGCCAGGGCTGGGCCGGGATGGCCGCATCGCCGGTCGCGCGCGTCGGTGCCGGCGTCGTCGCGATCGGCTCGCCCGCTCAGCCCCTCCTCCTCCAGCCCGAGGCAGCGCGACCCGGGGCTGCGGACATCCTCGCCGGGGCAGCCGGATTTCCTCGCCGGAAACCCTGCCCGGAATCAATCCCGGGCGTGGCGCAGGTCGTCGGGCCGCGCACCGCGGCTTCTCTGCGGGCGCGCGGTGCGCCTGAGCCCCTCCCGGTCGAGTGCCCGGCTGCACCGCTGCGCCGGACGCCGGCCAGGACTGGGCCGAGACGGCCGCCTCGCCGGTCGCGCGCGTCGGTGCCGGCGTCGCCGCGATCGGCTCGCCCGCTCAGCGCCTCCTCCTCCAGCGCGAGGCAGCGCGACCCCGGGCAGCGGACGTCCTCGCCGGGGCAGCCGGATCTCCTCGCCGGAAAACCCTGCCCCGAATCAATCTCGGGCGTGGCGTCGATCGCTCGGGCCGGGCGCCGCGGCTTCTGCGGGCGCGTGGTGCGCGGCGCTCGGGGCTTGCGGCTCGCTGCTGCGAATTTGTTTTCTGCGGATCGATCGGCAACACGGTTGGGCGGAGTCCGAGATGGCCCCGGCTCATGTCATTCCGATCTTCGACAGGATCCCGGGCGAGGCCGGGTCGCCGGCTAGCGCGGCGAAGTAATCAGCTCTCGCTGGACTCGGCTTGCAAGCCGACGGGGCGGGGTGGATGGCGGCCTGGCGCGGGGCGGCCGCGGGGGCGGAGCAAGGTGGCTCATGGGCGGCGTGAGCGGTTTGCGGGGCGGTTTCCTTTGCATGTCACGCTGCGCGTGGTCGATGGGGTTGGCTCGCTTCGCCGGCATGGGTCGATGCGAGTCTTTCGGCGGGCCATCCTTGCCGGCGGGCACCGGCCGGACTTCCGGGTCGTGGAGTTCAGCGTGCAGTCCAATCACGTACACCTGATCGTCGAGGCGGGCGGGGCGGAGGCGCTTTCTCGCGGGATGCTCGGGCTGGAGGTCCGGCTGGCCCGGCGGCTCAATCGCGCGCTCGACCGCCGCGGCAGGTTCTTTGCCGAGCGCTACCACGCTCGCTCGCTCAGGACACCGACCGAGGTCCGGCACGCGATCCGCTACGTGTTGCTCAATCACTCGCACCATGCCGGGCCGAGCAGGGACCCGTCGGGTCGATCGGCGCGGGC
This sequence comes from Kofleriaceae bacterium, assembly GCA_035489015.1. Lineage (GTDB taxonomy): Bacteria > Myxococcota_A > Polyangia > Haliangiales > Haliangiaceae > DATFRY01. The sequence continues at coordinate 22,948 of DATHKR010000201.1, forward strand.
GTCGGGGCTGGATGCTTGTTCGAGCGCGCTCTGGTTCGACGGCTGGCGGATGCCGTTGCGGATGCACGAGGGCTGGCAGAAGGAGCTCATGGGTCAGCCGAGGCCCACGGCCGCCGCGACGGTCTGGCTGCTCACCACCGGCTGGAAGGCTCGCGGCCTCCTCGATCGGGATGAGCTTCCGGGCGGGGCTCGACGGAGCTCGCGGACTGATGCTCGGGTCGAGCCGGGACCAGGGAGGCGTTGAGGCGGAGGGACTCGCCGACGATGGAGTGGTGGCCGGCGCCTATCGACCCGGGACCGACGCGCTCGGCTTCGCGGTCGGATTCGGAGCGGCGGCCGGGGCGGCTGGCGTGGTGCCCGTCGTGGTCGGCGTGGTGCCCGTCGTGGTCGGCGTGGGCGCGATCGGTGCGACAATGATCGGCGCGATGCCGGGGATCGCGGCCGGCGCGCTACCGGGTATCGCAGCCGGCGCGCTGCCGGGTATCGCCGCCGGCGCCGTTCCGAGCACCCCGGCCGGGGCCGCGGTCGCCGCGCCTGTCGGCGTTGCGGCGCTATCGGGTGTTGTTCCCGTCGCTGTTTCCGCTGGCGTTGCCTTCGTCGGGGTTCCCTTGGCCGGGGCTCCCTTCTTCGGGGCTTCCTCCGCCGGCTCGGGGTCTGGCTCTCTCACTACCAGGATGGCCAGGCGGCGGTTTTCGGCGGCGTAGGGGTCGGCCTGGTTTCGCGGCTGGCTGGGGCCGTGGGCCTGGACGGAGACGATCTGGCCCCGGGGCATGCCGCTCAGCTCGAGGACCTTTCTGGCGTTGGTGGCTCTCTCGTAGGAGAGGTCCCAGTTGGTCTTGCCGTTCTTCGAGATGTAGGGCCGGGCGTCGGTGTGGCCCATGATCCTTATCTTGTTCTGGCGCTGGGCCAGGAGCGGGGCGAGCTTCTCGAGGAAGATGACGAGGCCTGGCTTCAGCGACGAAGACGCCAGGTCGAAGAGCATGCTCTGGCCGTCTCGGTCGACGGCTTCGATGAGGACGCCTTCCTGGCTGATGCTGATCGAGACCTGGGCGGCCAGCTTGGCCAGCTCGGGGTCGGTCTTGACCATCTGCTCGATGGCGGTGCCGAGCTCCTTGGCCTGCTCCTCGGCGGCGAGGCTCTCCTTGCGGGTCGATGCGACCGCGGTGTTCTCGATGACCGCGGGGCGGGTCTGGGCGGCGCGGGCCATCGCCAGATCACCCTCGGGCAGGATGCCGGTGCGGAAGTACTGCGAGATCTCCTTGCGCGAGGCGGCGTCGGTCGACGCCAGCAGCCACATCACCATGAACAGCGCCATCATCGCCGTCACGAAGTCGGCGTAGGCGACCTTCCAGGCGCCACCGTGATGGGGGTGGCCGCCGCTCTTCTTCTTGATGATGCGGCGGCCCGGCTCGGAGGCGGCCATGGGCTAGCTGCCTCCCTTGAGGGCCTTCAGCGCCTTGTCCACGTCCGTCGAGCTCGGCCGCTCGTCGGAGAAGATGATCTTGCGGGCGAACTCCACCGCGGTCGGCGGCGACGCGCCGCGCACCGAGGCGATGAGGCCGGCCCGGATGCACTGGAGGTAGCGGAGCTGGTGGATCTCCTGGAACTCGGCGTTGTTGGCCAGCGGCTGCATGACGCCGTAGCAGAGCAGGATGCCGAGGAAGGTGCCGACCAGGGCGGCGGCCACGTGCAGGCCGATGACCGCCGGCGGCGCGTCCATGTGGCCCATCGTCACGATGATGCCGAGCACGGCGGCGACGATGCCGATGCCGGGCAGCGAGTCGCCGATCGTCTTCAGGAGGCCGATCGGCAGGTGGCCCTCGTCCTTCAGCGTCTCGAGCTCCGAGTCGAGCAGCTGGTCGAGGTCGTCGGGCGAGGTCCCGTTCACGACCTGCATCAGCGCGTCGACCAGGAAGTTCTTGGCGTGGTGGCCCTTGAACAGCGACGGGTACTTCTTGAAGAGGACGCTCTTGTCCGGGTCGCTGACGTGCTGCTCGAGGGCGAGCACGCCCTCGCGTCGCATCAGCACGAAGATCTCGTACTGCAGCTTCAGGATGTCGAGGTAGTCGCCCTTCTTCGGGATGGCGTCCTTGAAGGCGGCCTTGATCGCGCCGATCGTCCGGCTCCGCATCTTGCCGGGGGTGCATGCCACCAGCGCACCGATCGCCGCGCCGATGATGACCACGAACTCGGACGGCTGGAGAAGGACCGAGAAGTGCCCCCCGGCCATCGCGAACCCGCCGCTGACCGCGCCAAGGACGAGCAGAATTCCTACGAGTGCCATGCGAGGGAATGGATCGGACGGTGGCCGATGAGGTTGAGGTGCGCGGATTGGACCGGGTAGGGGGGCGAGTGGGTCACTGCACCATGAACTCGACGAAGAACAGCCGGCGGACCTTGCCGCCGCCGAGCTGCGCGTCGATCCGCTTGACCACCTCCTGCTGGATCTTGGTCTTGCCCGCCTCGCCCTGTGTGTCGGTCACCGACAGACTGGACAGGTAGCGCAGCACCTCGTCGCGCACCGGGCGCTTCAGCTTCTCCAGCTCCTTGCCGGCGGGGGCGTCGGCGACCTCCAGCTCGAAGGTCGCCTTGAGGTAGCGCATGGCGTCCGGCTCGTTCAGGTTCACGACGAACGGATCGAGCGCGATCACCGGCCCGGGCTCGATCTTCTTCTCGGCCGCGGGCGTCTCGTGCTCGGCCTTGGCCGGCGCGTGAGCGGCCTCGGCCTGCTGCATGCCCTGGAAGGTGTTGAAGCCGGTCGCGCCCAGGTTCCCCAGCAACAGGATGAGGACGATCTTCGAGGTCTTCGGTCCGGGGACCTTCGCCGGCTTGGGCTGCTCTTCCGCCTGATCGCTCATCTATCGTCCTCTCCGTCGGTCAGAGCGCGGCGGCGGTGGCCGACGAGCTGTCGGGCGCGCGCCGCTGGTCCGGCAGCGCCTGGGCGAGGAGGCGTTCGGCCACGCGCCGGATCTCGGCGCTGGCCGGGCAGTGGGGATCGAGCAGGAGCACCGGCCTGCGCCGGGTGATCGAGTCGTGGATGCGGCGGCTGGCCGGTACCAGGCCGGCCACCGACGCGTCGAGCCCGAGGTAGTCGCGGATCATCCGCCCGATCGACGGCGGGACCCGCTTGTCGCTCTCCTCGAACAGGAGGTTGCCGACGAGGCGCACGGATACCCGCGCGGCCAGGGTGCGGACCAGCTCCGCGAACACCGCGTCCTGCCCGCGCAGCCACTCCACCAGTGTCACCACCGCCGGCGGTCGCGCCTCGCGCCAGCCCTGCTCGATCAACGCGCGCCGCTGGCTGGTGTCGGCGGCGCGGGCCAGGAGCCGCTGGACCGACGCCTTGAGGAAGCCGTAGGCGTTCTGGATCGACGTCACCTGACCGGTCAGGACCAGGACGTGGAGGTCGGCCATCGCGAACAGGTCGAGCGCGGTCAGCGCGGCGCCGGCCCCGATGTCGAGGATGACCACGTCCGCCTCGATGCGGCTCACGTGATCGATGAGCCGGTCCTTGCGGCTCGCGCTCACCTGGGGCACGCCGAGCGCGCCGTCGGACGGGTAGAGGACGAGGTTGGGATGGCCGCTGTCGACCGCCACCTGGCGGAGCTCGAGCGACTCGTCGCGCAGGAAGCCGACCAGACCGGGCCCCGGGCGGGCGATCCCGAGCAGGGTGTGCTGGTTGCCCATGCCGATGTCGGCGTCGACCAGCGCGACGCGCCGGCCCGACCCGGCCATCGCGATGGCCAGGTTGGCCGAGAGCACGCTCTTGCCCACGCCGCCCTTGCCGCCGGCCACGGCGATGATTCGCGTCGCGGCGCGGCTCTGCTCTCGCGGGGCTTGCACACCGGTAGCATCGGCCGGGAATGGCCGGGCTGTAGATGAGCTGTCCGTCGGAAGGCGGCTCAAGCCGGGCCCTCGGCGGCCGATGTAGCGTGTCGTGACCACCTCGCCCACATCTCTCGCGGCCACCGTGCAGTTCGCCAAGGTCGAGCAATCCCTCGCCGAGCTGGCCGAGCTGGGCCGCGTGATGATCGAGGCCATCGAGGCGGACGACGACGCGCGGCTGGTCGCCGCGATGCAGCTGGCGCGCGGGCTGCGCGCCGGGATCGGCCGGTTCGGCGGCCTTCAGGACGACGGCATGACCCGCTCGCGCGGGGCGGTCGAGCGCCTGCGTGGGCTGGTGGCAGCCGCGCAGGTGACCGAGAAGATCGCCGACCGCTGGCTGGCGCGCCCGCTGCCGCCCGACCGCGAGCTGCTCGGTCGACCGGGCGGAGACGTCTTCCTGGCCGACGCGATGCTGCCGGCGGTGTGGGACTTCGAACGCGACCTGGTCGTGCTGGTCGGCCCGGGGGTGAGCCCGCTGGCAAGCGCCCTCGAGCGGCTGGGTCAGCAGCGCATCATCTGGTTCACCGACGACGCCGACCCGGACGGCGACGACGCGCCCGCCGCGCTGCGGGCCGAGGATCTCGACGAGGTCAGCGCCGCGGTGCGCGGGTTCGGGGTCGAGGCCCCCGAGCGCCTGGTCGTGCGCGCGGTCTACCCGGCCGGGGCAGCGCGCTGCGTCGAGGTCGCCCAGGCGATCAGGTTGACGATCAGCGACACCCGCATCCAGCGCAACACGATCGCGACGTTCAACCGGACCTGGCTGGAGCAGGGCCTCGTCAATTTGCCCGCGCTGTGCGACTGGCCGTCGGTGGCGGCGCTGGACGGCGAGCTGGCCGGCGTGCCGCTCGTCATCGTGGCGCCGGGCCCGTCGCTGGCCCGCAACATCCACCGGCTCGCCGAGCTGAAGGGCAAGGCGGTGATCCTGGCGGTGAGCCACGCGCTGACCCCGCTCACCCGCGCCGGCATCACGCCCGACTTCGTGCTCGCCGTCGATCCGCAGGATCTGCGGTACCACTACGCCGGCACGCCGCTCGACGGCGTGGCCGCGGTCATCAACGCGGCCACGGTTCACCCGCAGCTGTTCGAGCTGGGGGCGCCGGCCTACCTCACGCTGTCGTCGAACGGCGTGCTCGACGACTGGCTCTACGATCTGATCGGCGATCGCGCGGTGGTCCCGGGCGGCGGCTCGGTCGCCACCACCGCCTTCTCGCTGGCCCTGCGCTGGCGCTGCGATCCGATCGCGGTGGTCGGCCTCGATCTGTCGTTCCCGGGCGGCAAGTACTACATCGGCACCAGCTGCGACGGCGAGGCGCGCGCGGTGGTCTCGGGCGATGGACGGACGGTGTCGGTGCAGGGCTGGAGCGCCGACTTCCATCGGATGAAGGAGACCAGCAGCTCGGCGCTGCGCAGCGAGCGCGCGGTCGAGCTTCCCGGATGGGACGGGCAGCCGGTGCCGAGCTCGTTCATGTTCACCCTGTTCCACCGGTGGTTCGAGGAGCGAGTGCGGCGCATGGCCGGCCGGTTCGCGCTCTACAACTGCACCGAGGGTGGGGCGCGCATCGAGGGGATGAGCCACGTCCCGCTGGCCGACTTCGCGGCCCGCGTCGCGGGCGCCTCGGTCGACCCGGGCAAGGCGGTCAAGCGCGCGGTCGCCCGGCTCGGCGCCGCCGAGCGCCGCGCCGGTGTCACCGACCGCCTGGCCGGGTTGACCGCCTCGCTGCGCCGCTGCCGCGAGCTGGCCCGACGCTGCCGCCGCACCGCCGAGCGCAACTCGACCGCGGATTCGGCCGCGCTGGGTCGCGCCGAGCGCGAGCTGGTCCGCGCGCTCGGCTCGCTGGAGCTGCTGTCGATGCTGGCGCAGGCCGAGATCGGCGAGGCGCTGGTCGCCGCGCGCGACGTCTCGACCGCCGAGGAGGCGATCGCCCGGTCGATCCGCCTGTTCGAGGAGGTCGACGGCGCGGCCGCCTGGCTGGCCCCGCGGGTGGCCGAGGCCGAGCGCGCGCTGGGCGGCGGCCGAGCTGGCGGTCGCGCCGCGTAGCCGTCCGGCGCGATCGTCGGAGCGCTAGGCCGTCTTCTGTTCGACGTGCGCGTTGATGAGGCCGAGCGCCGGGTTGGCGCGGACGTGGGCCAGGATCGCGCGGTAGGGGACCTCGCGGTGGGCCAGGTCGAGGTCGCGGTACAGCCGCTCGACCAGGCTCCAGTCGTCCTCGGTGTCCACCGTCCAGCGCAGGTCGGAGCCGTCCACGTCGTCCTCGATCGAGAGCCGGGTGAACTGGCCCGGGCGGCGGTGCACCAGCCAGGTGACGTGCTCGCGGGCCGCGCCTGGCATCGCGACGGCGTCGAGCCACTCGAGCGTGGCGCGGGTCAGCGCCTCGGCGTCGAGCCCGCGCGGGTAGGTCCGCCGCATCGTGTTCGAGGCGTAGTCGCAGCCGGTGGCGGCGCGCCCGTCGACGATCCGGTCGACCACGCCGACGTCGATGAGCGGGCAGTCGGCGGTGATCCGCACGATCACGTCGGCCTCGAGCTGGCGTGCGGCGCCGAGGTAGCGGCCAAGCACGTCCTCCTCCGAGCCGCGGAAGCAGAACAGCCCCAGCCGGGCCGCCTCGAGCTCGACCAGGTCGTCGGCTGGCGCGGTGGTGGTCGCCACCGCGACTCGATCGACCCGCGCGCTCGCGCCCAGGCGCCGGGCGATGTGCGCGATGAGCGACGATCCGGCCAGCGGGCGCAGCACCTTGCCGGGCAGGCGGGTCGAGCCCATGCGGGCCTGGATGATGGCGGCGACCCGCATCGGTCCGCTCACGCCTTCTCGAACAGGCACCAGCTGCAGTCGTCGTAGTCGCGGGCGGCGCCCCACAGCCCGCCGCGCACCGGACGGAGGTGGGGCGCGGCGCGCAGCCAGGTGGCCCGGTGGTCGCGCTTCCACAGCGCGCCGCCGCGCCCGTGGTAGGGAACCTCCACCTCGCTGGCGTGGTCGTACTCGATGTAGAGGACGAAGCGCCGGCTGACCCGCTCGATCTCGGCCAGCGCGCGCGGCAGGTCGCGCGGGTGGATGTGGATGAGCACCCCGCTGGTGAAGACCAGGTCGAAGGCGCCGTCCTTGAACGGCAGGTCGAACGCGTCTCCCTCGAGGATGGCGAACTGGTCGCCGCGCCGCCGGCCGCGCCGGACCACGTCCGCCTGCGGCTCGATCCCGACCAGGCGATAGGGGCCGAGCCGGGACAGGTAGGTCAGGTTCCAGCCGACGTTGCAGCCGACCTCGAGCACGCTGTCGATCGGCAGGCCGGTCAGCATCTCCTGCCAGGCGCCCTGGCGCCCGGGCAGCTCGCGGTCGTTTCGCTCGGTGTAGTCGCGCCCGAAGCCGGACGTCCAGAGCGCCAGCTGCTCGGTCGCGGCGGAGCTGGTCATTGCGGGTCTCCTCCCGGGTGATGGCGGTAGCGGCGAAACCAGCGCCGGCCGATCGGCCGACGTCCGGCCACGATGAAGCCGGCCGCCTCGAAGACCCTGATGCTGGCCCGGTTGCTCTCGGCCACCCAGGCCTCGAGCGGCAGGCCCGGCCAGCGCGCCGCCGCCTCCGCGGTCGCCGCGCGCACCGCCGCGCCGCCGACCCCGCGGCCGCGCTCGGCCGGGTCGATCGCGACCGACAGCTCGGCGGCGCCACCCGCCCACTCGAGCCGCACCACCCCGACCGCGCGGCCGGCCTCGACCTCGACCATGTCGAGCAAGGTGGCCGGATCGGTCAGGCGCAGGTTGAACCAGTGCACGTGGTCGCGGAGCGGGATCGGATCGGTCGAACGCGACGCCTCGCGCGCGCTGGACTCGTTGTTGATCTGCCACACGCGCTCGCAGTCGCTCGGCCGCGCCGCGCGAAGCCGGACCTGGACCGGATCAGGCACCGCGCACGTCCTCCTCGCCGATCGCGTGATCCGGCTGCAGATCGCGCGCCGCGGCCCGCCCGAGCAGCGCCGGATACGCGGCCGGCGGCAGGCCGGGGGCCAGCTTGCCGCAGCGAAGCACGGCGATGTTGTCGGCGGTCAGCGCCTCGCCGCGCCGGACCGGCCCGACCGTGTAGATGCTGCGGCGGGCGAACTGACGCAGCTCGTCCTCGATGGCGGCCGGCGCCTTGACGCTCTTGCCCAGCGCCGACTCGGTGGCGCGGACGGCCGCGACCATCGCGGCCAGCTCGCGCGGCTCGAGCGCGAAGCGGTGATCCGGGCCGGGCAGGTAGTTGGACAGGGTGTAGTGCTTCTCGACCACGCAGGCGCCGAGCGCGACGGCGGCGGACGGGCCGATGGTCGGGTGGCGCGAGTGATCCGACAGACCGACCTGCACCCCGAACGCGTCGGCCATGGCGCGCATCGCGCGCAGGTTCAGCTCCTCGATCGGAGTCGGGTAGCTGGCGGTGCACTGGAGGAGGACGGGCAGGGCGGCGCCGGTCGCGCGAACCACCTCGACCGCGTCGGCGACCTCGTCCATGCGGGCGGCGCCGGTCGACACGAGGAGCGGCTTGCCCTTCGCGGCCATGTGGGCCAGGAGCGGGTGATGGGTCATCTCGTAGCTGGCGCACTTGTGGGCCGCCACCCACGGGTCGACCAGATCGACCGACTCCTCGTCGAACGCCGAGGCCAGGAAATCGATCCGGCGCTCGGCTGCGTGGCCGGCCAGGACCGGCAGCCAGTCCGGCGGCATCTCGAGCGCCGCCACGATGTCGTAGATCGATCGAGGGTCGCCGAGGTAGTCGCTGGCGCCGGCGCCGCGCGCGTACAGCCGGCGGGCGCGAAAGACCTGGAACTTGACCGCGTCGGCGCCGGCCTCGGCCGCCACATCGATGAGTCGGCGCGCCTGGTCGAGCCGGCCATCGTGGGTGGAGCCAGCCTCGGCGATGACGTAGCAGCGAGACGCTGGGAGGGTGAAGGGCACACCAGCGCAGGGTGCGAGCGGCGGGCCACTCCTGCGGCGCGCGATGCGCCGCGCATCTGTGCGATCTCGCTCGGTCATCCGATCGTCGGTGATCCCGCGATCGGTCGCCCCCGCGCGGGGGCGTCGTCACGATTGACGACGCTCAAGGTCCCGCGAACCTGTCCGATCTTCGCTGTGAAGCCCGACTCGCTGTCACTCCCCGCCCCAGAGGACCCATGCCCTCGGCAAAGCCCACCGTCACTCACGACTCCAGCGCGCCCATCGCCGACCCCGTTCTCGACGCCGTTCTCCGGTTGATCGCCAGCGACGCGGTGAAGGTCCCGCCGATCCCGGCGGTGGTGGCCAAGCTGAACGAGCACCTTGCCAATCCGTCCTGCGAGATGCGCGACGTCACCCTGCTGGTGGGCACGGATCAGGCGCTGTCGGCCCACATCTTGCGCTGCGCGAGCAGCACCCTCCTGTCGGTGCGAACCCAGGTCGCCTCGCTGAGCGAGGCGGTGATGCGGGTCGGCACCAACGGTCTCTTCTCGCTCGCGGTCTCCTTCACCCTCGGGCGCGAGATGGCGCGGGTGAGCCCGCTGCAGAGCCTGCGGCGCGACGTCTTCTGCCGCGCGGCGGCCAGCGCCGAGTTCTGCCGCCGGCTGGCTCCGCGCCACGACGCCGATCCGGAGGGCGCCTTCCTGTGCGGCCTGCTGGGCACCTTCGGCCTGACGGTGGCGCTCGGCGCGATCGAGCAGGTGCTGGCCAGCAGCACCGCCCGGCAGAGCCGCCCGGCCGAGGCGTGGATGAAGATGGCGCGCGACTGCGAGGCGCAGATGGGCGCGCGGGTGGCGGCCCAGTGGGGCATGCCGAAGCTGGTCGGCGAGGTGGTCGCGGCCCGCCACGGGCGCGACGTCGATGCCAGCCTGCGCCCGTACGTGCGGCTGCTCGGCCTGGCCGAGGGCTTGACCGATCTCCTCTACCGGGTACCCTCGCCCGGCCAGGCGGAGGTGGTGCAGGCGATCCAGTGCAGCGCCTCGGACGCGGTCGAGATCGCCGGCTACCTGCCCGAGGTGGCCGCGTCGGTGTGGGCGCTGGGCGTCGCCACCGACGAGATCAAGGGCGCCACCCAGTCGATGCCGATCCAGGTGGTGGACTCGCCGACGACCACGCTGCGAGGTGAGATCGTGCCGGCCAGCATCCCGGTCACCATCGAGCGCAAGGGCGGCGACCAGCAGCTGGTCTGCGTCGGGCTGGCCTCCGACGGCTTCGTCGCCCACGGCACCCACGCGCTCCCGCTCAACCAGGTGGTGAAGTGCCGCCTGCTCGGCGGTGAGGAGGACTTCGAGCTGGTCGCGTTCGTGGCCGGGGTGACCAAGGACGGGGAGTATCGGTTCGAGATGAAGCCGATGGGCCTGTCGGGGGTGAACGCGCGCAAGTGGCTGACCCTGCGCACCGACGCGGCCCGCGAGCACTCGGCCGGCCAGAGCCTGGATGGCGAGACCGCCCCGATGGACGACGCCGCCGAGCCGGCCGCCCCGGTCGATCCGCAGCAGCCGCTCGAGCTCGGACCGATGGAGCCGTACGCGACCCCGGCCGCGGGGCAGGGCGGCAGCGCGCCGCGCCAGGGCGGCTACGTCAGCCTGCACGCCGAGCGCTCGCCGCTGCGCCGGCTCGGGTCCTGGTTGCGTGGGCGCGGCGACTAGCGCACTGATCGCAGCCGCCGGTCAGGCGTGGAGCTGGCTGCTCGGCGCCGCCGCCGGGACCAGGGTGGCGAGCAGCTGGGCCCAGCCCAGCTTGGCGGTCGCGGTCAGCGCGAACGGCTTCACCTCGAGCACGAAGCGCTCGCCGTGGCGGCGCATCTGGGTCCGGATCGAGTTCAGCGTGCACCACATGCGGAACGGCCCGTCGTCGCCGCCGAGGCTGAGCTGGATGACCGTCTGCGGTGAGTAGGCGCGCGGCGACAGGAGCTGCAGCCGGCGCGCGCCGACCCCGATGACGTTGCACGGGGTGTCGTCGCCGAACACCCGACAGCTGGCCTCGAGGTCGGTCTGGTGGATCACGTCCTCGTTCACCGGCTCGGGTGCTTCCATGACGCTGCGCATGTACTGCGACACGCGCGGCATCGTGCTGCCGGCCTGCGGATCGAGGCCCTCGACCAGGCCGGGCAGCGCGGGCAGGAGGTCGGTGAGGAAGTCGCGCTCCTCGGGCAGGAGCGTGGCGATGGCGTCGAGATCCGACCGGTCGACCACCAGCGACGATTCCATGAGAGAGACGACCTGGTCGGTCGCGCAGACCAGCCCGACGTGGTCGCGCTCGCGGCCACCGTCGGCCACGTGGTGGTCGCGGATCACATCGGCGACGATCGCGGGCAGGTTCCACTTCTCGGCGATCACCATGCCGAGCTCGACGTGGTAGGCCTCGACCACCTCGACGCAGCGGGCCGGCGACAGCCGCACCGGGGCGCGCGAGGAGGACAGGATCTGCTCGACGCAGGCCAGCGCGACCACGCGCCCGAAGTCGTGCAGGAGCCCGCACAGGAACGCCGCGTCCGGGTCCATCCTCCACCGCGCGGCCAGCTCGCGGCACAGGAACGCGCTCCACACCGACTGGCGCCAGACCGTGCGACGGAGGTCGAGGAGGACGCCGTCCACGCTCGCCTCCTTGCCCAGGCCGACGGTGAAGGCGAGGCGGACCAGCTCGTTGCAGCCGATCCGGCCGACCGCGTCGGGCAAGGACAGGATGGCGGCGCCGCCGCCCATGCGGGCCGAGTTGGCCGCCCGCAGCACCGCCGCGCTCAGCGCCTGGTCGCTGGTCACCAGCGCGGCGACCTCGTTCATCGAGTAGTCGTCGCGCTTGAGCAGCTGGCCGAGCCGCATGGCGATGGCCGGGTAGGGTGGGATCCGCACCTTGTCCGAGCGGATGATGGCGACCAGCCGCTGGTCCAGCTCCTGGGGGATGGTGCTCGTCATGCGATTGCCTCGAGCCGGGCGCCCGGCCCGGAAATCAGTCGCTCCACCGCGGTCAGGATTCGCCCGGCGCCGAGCCCGTCGACCATGCGGCGCGCGCGCCCCGCGATCTGGCGGCGGCGATCGGCGTCGCCGAGGAAGTCGGCGACGCGGCGGGCGAGGTCGGCGTCATCGAGGCTGCGCAGGTCGTCGCCACCGGCGACGCATCCGGCCGCGGTCATCGCGCGAGAGCCGGGCAGCTGGTTGTCGGCCACGACGAACGCCAGCGTCGGGCAGCCGACGCAGGCGAGCTCGAGGAGCGTGCCGCCGGCGGCCGAGATCGCGGCGTCCGCCTCGGTCATGATCTGCGCCATGTCGGGCGGCGCGCTCAGCACCTCGACCGAGTGGCCGAGCCGGCCGGCCAGCTGGGCCGCCTCGAGCACGCGGTCGGGGCGGGCGTGATGGGCACCGAGGACGACCAGGACCCGCATGGCCAGCACGGCCGGCAGCGCGCGCAGCACCCGGGTGGTGCCGCCGACCGGGTCGCTGGCGCCGAAGCTGATCAGCAGGCAGCCGATCGGCCCGAGGTTGATGCGGCGGGTGCGGCGGGCGCGGCCGCCGAACTCGGGGCGGATGAGCGCGTAGCGCGGGCCGAGCAGGAGCGCGGTCGATCCGTCGCTGGTGTAGGTCGCCAGCTCGGCGCCCGCGTTCGGGTTGACGAGGACCTGGGCCGCGGTGGCGCGCCCGGCGCTGTCGTCGATCACCACCACCGGGCCTGCCCCGCGCGCGGCGAGCTGACGCTCGAGATCGACCGCGAACGGGCCGTCCACGATGATCGCGCCGGCCTCGTGCTGGCGGAGCAGCGCCTCGCTCTCGTCGACGTCGCCGGCGCTGCCGCTGGCGGCCGCGATGAGGGCGATGTCGTGGCCGCGCCGGCGCAGCGCGCCGTGCAGCGGCTCGGCCGCCCGGTTGAGCGCGAACAGGGCCCGGCCGCCGCGCCGCTGATGCGAGTCGGCCAGCGCGAGGAGGCGCATGACGTGGCCGCCGCCCAGCTCCGGGGAGGCGTCGGCGCGCAGGAGCAGCAGCCTGGCCCGGGCTCCGCTCGGCCTGGGCCGGTTCACGCCACGCGCTCGAGCAGGAGGCGGGTCTGCTCGACGTCGAGGCGCAACCCGGGGTGGTCGCTGGAGTAGGAGAAGTCGTCGGGCAGCTGGGCGCCGGCGGTCTCGGCCGGGGGATGTCCGTGGAACTCGAACTCGGGCCAGATGACCAGGAGGTCGCCCAGGTCGCGGGCGCGGCGGGCCTCCTCCACGCTGATGAGCGTCTCGTGCAGCTTCTCGCCCGGCCGGATGCCGACCATCTCGCGGGGCACGCCGGGGGCGAGCGCCTCGGCCAGCGTCACGATGTCGGTGGTCGGCAGCTTGGGGATGAAGATCTCGCCGCCGGTCATGAGATCGAGCCCGCGCAGGATCAGGCGGATGGCGCCGTCCATGTCGATCCAGAAGCGGGTCATGCGCTCGTCGGTGATGGTGAGGTGGCCGCGGCTGCGCTGCTCGCGGAACAGCGGGATGACGCTGCCGGCCGAGCCCATGACGTTGCCGTAGCGGGCCAGGGCGAAGCGGGTCGGCTGGTCACCGGCGTACGCGTTGGCCGCGATGAGCAGCTTCTCCATGCACAGCTTGGTCGCGCCGTACAGGTTGGCCGGCGCCACCGCCTTGTCGGTGCTGAGCGCGAGGACTCGCTCGACCCTCGCCTCGATCGCCGCCTCGATGATGTTGCGCGCGCCGGTGATGTTGGTCTGCACCGCCTCGATCGGGTTGTACTCGCAAAGCGGGACGTGCTTCATCGCGGCGGCGTGCACGATGATCTGCACCCCGCGGAACGCCTGGTGCAGGCGGTCGCGGTCGCGCACGTCACCGACGAAGAAGCGCAGGCGCGGGTCGCGCAGCTCGCGCTCCATCTGGTAGTGCTTCTGCTCGTCGCGGCTGAAGACGATGATCTTGCGGGCGGCCGACCAGGCCATGAGCACCTTGACGAATGCCCGGCCGAACGAGCCGGTCCCGCCGGTGATGAGGACGGTCTTGTCTGCCACCACGTGGCAGAGCTGAGCGAGCGTGGCGGCCTGCGAGGCCATGGGCGACCGGATCACGAGAGAACCTCCGCGAGGCTGTCGACCACGCGGTCGACGTCCGCCTCGCTCATCGAATGGTGCATCGGGAGACTGAGGGTGCGCTGGTAATAGATCTCCGCCCCCTCGAGCGGTCCGCCCGCGCCGTGCAGGCGGTAGAGCGGCTGCTCGTAGAGCGGCACGTAGTGGACCTGGGTGCCGATGCCGCGGGCGGCCAGGCCGCGGGCGACCTCGCCGCGGGTGCGGCCGGCGGCGCGGAAGTCGATCCGCACCGGGAAGAGGTGATGGGCCGATCGGCGCTCGGGCCGCTCGACCGGCCCCTCGACCGCGGGCAGGTTGGCGGTCAGGCGCTGGCGGTAGCGGGCGGCCAGGACCCGGCGGTGGGCCAGCCAGCCGGCCTGCTTGGCCAGCTGCGACAGCCCGAGGGCGCAGGCGACGTCGCTGAGGCGGTAGTTCAGCCCCAGCTCCTGCACCTCGTACATCCACGGCTCGGCCGGCAGCCGCTCGAAGCGGGCCGGGTCGCGCTCGATGCCGTGCTGGCGCAGCCGGTCGATCCGCCGCTTGAGCTGCGGATCGGTGACCGCGACGGCGCCCCCCTCGAGGGTGGTGATGTGCTTGACCGGGTGGAACGAGAAGGTGGCGGCGTGGCCGAGGCCGCTGCCGATCCGGCGGCCGCGGTACTCGGCGCCGAGCGCGTGGGCGGCGTCCTCGACCAGCCACAGCCCGAGCCGATCGCACAGCTCGCGCAGCGGGGTGAGGTCGGCCGGCAGGCCGGCCAGGTGGACGGCGGTGATCGCGCGAGTCGCCGGCGTGAGCGCGCGCGCGATCCGCTCGACGTCGAGGAGGCCGCTGTCCGGCTCGACGTCGGCCAGGCGCACGCGCGCGCCGCACAGGAGCGCGGCGGCCGCGGTGGCGGAGAAGGTGATCGGGCTGGTCACCACCTCGTCGCCCGGGCCGATGCCGAGCGCCAGGTAGGCCAGGTGGAGCGCGGCGGTGCCGCTCGAGCACGCGCTCACGTGGGCGGCGCCGAGGTAGTCGGCCAGGCCGGCCTCGAAGCGGGCCACGGTCGGGCCCTGGGTGAGGAACGGCGCGCGCAGCGCCGCGGCGACCGCGGCGACATCGTCGTCGTCGATCGTCTGGGTGCTGTAGGGCAGGGCCGGTGCGGTCACCGTGGACTTCTCCTTGCCAGCCGGGTGCCACTATCGCCCCGGCTCATCTGGTCGGATCGACTCGGGCGGCGGTCCGCCAGCGGCATGCGCCGCGTCAGGCCTGACGGCAAAGGGCCGCGGTCGGCCTGCGGGCCTGGTCGGCTACCGATGCGTGTTGCGCCGCAGGCGCGCGACCGACTGGACCCGCTGACCCACCACGTGGCGGGCGCGGGTGAGGGCGCCCAGCCACGCGGCGGTGCCCTGCTGGATTCCGGCGTGGAGCTGGATCGCCTCGGCCACCCCGGCGAGGGCGTCGGGGTCGAGCTCGAGCGCCGCGCCCAGCTCGTCGAGCAGGCGCTCCCGCTCGGCCAGGATCACCTCGCCGCGGGTGATCACCTCGCCCGGCTCGCCGTCCGACGGCGGCG
Source organism: Kofleriaceae bacterium (assembly GCA_035489015.1). Lineage (GTDB taxonomy): Bacteria > Myxococcota_A > Polyangia > Haliangiales > Haliangiaceae > DATFRY01. Next base: position 38,375 of record DATHKR010000201.1, read on the forward strand.
GCTCACCGGTCGCGGCGTGCAGCGCCTCGAGGGCGCGCATCGCGGCGGCGCGGGCGTCACCGGCGTCACCGGAGTGGGCCTGGGCGGGCGCCGAGCTCATGCGCGGATCGCGGCCGCCTCGGCGAACGAGACGCGCAGGGTGGTGACGATCTTGAGCGACTGGTCGAGCAGGACGGCCTTCCGCTCCACCGAGGCCCGCCCGATGCTGGACTGGCAGTAGCGATACAACGCCTCGAGGTTGCCGCACAGCTCGGGCGCGGCACGGGTGTCGAGCGCGGCGATGAGCTCGGTCAGGATGCGGCTGGCGTGGTCGAGGGCCCGGGCCCGGCCGGCGATGTCACCGGCCGTGATCGCGCTCTGGCCGGCGCGGAGGTCGGCCTCGAGGCGAACGAACAGGCGATCGAGGATGTCGGTCTTGGGCGCCGTCTGGAGGTCGTTGCGGCGGTAGGCCTTGAGCGCGGAGGAGGACATTTGGCTATCCGAACACCCTGGTGAGAGCTGCCGACTGCGACTGCATGCTGCTGATGAGGGACTCGAGCTTGGTGAACTGGGCGTGCAGCTGGTCGCCGATCTTCGACGCGCGGGTCTCGATCCGCTCGATGTCGTCGTCGTAGCGGCTCATCTCGTTGGTGAGCGCGGACTTCTTGGCCGACAGGATGCCGTCGCCAGCCCGGGTGTAGGCGGTGACCATGTCGTCCACCGACTTGCCGAACCCGCTGGCACCGGCGATGACGTCCTCCAGCGCGGTCGGGTCCTCGGCCAGCGCCGTGGCGAACTTGGCCGGATCGATCGACAGCTTGCCGGTGCGGTCGAGCCGGATGCCGACCTGGGCCAGGCTGGTGGTGCCCGCGCCGTGCGCGTAGGTCTGACTGGCGATGCCGCCCAGGGTGCGCTGGAGCGAGCGGATGGACGAATCGCCGAACAGCGAGTCTCCGCCGCGCTGCACGCCGCTGTAGGTGAGCTGGGTGTTGACCGCGTCGGAGACCGCGTTGAAGGCGTCGATGAAGGTCTTGATCTTGCCCTCGACCGCGGCCGGGTCGCGCGCGACCGAGATGATCGCCTCCGGGTCGGTGGGCGCGTGGGTGCCGCTCAGCTCCAGGGTCAGCCCGCTGACCGCGTCGCTGATGGTGTTGGTGCCGCGCGTCATCGCGATCCCGTTCATGGTGAACGTGGCGTCCTGGGCCGGGACCTTGACGCTGCCGGTGGCCAGGAAGCCGAGCGAGGTGCCGGTCTCGCTGAACGTGATGGCGTTGGCCGAGCCGGTCTCCTCCGAGCTGATGGCGAGCTGGAAGCCGCCCGCGCCGTTGTCGATGACGTCGGCCCGGACCCCGCCCACCTGATCGTTGATGCGCTGCGCGATGCTGTTCAGCGTGTCGTCGCCGGTGAAGGCGAACGGCACCACGATGCCGGTGCCGAGCTTGACCCCGATCGAGCCGCTCCCCGCCACCGGCGCGGTCGCGCTGGCGAAGGTGGTCGAGACGCTGGTCTGGGCGCGCGCCAGGGTGCCGACCCGGATGGACAGCTGGCCGGGCTGGGCCGAGCCCGACGAGGTCACCTTGACCTTCGTGTCGCTCGACTGCGAGGTGACCGCGCGGACCTCCGAGGTGGTGTCGAGCGCGGTCCGCGCCGTCTTGAGCGAGGTCAGCCTGGTCATGAGATCGGACACCAGCGTCTGGCGCTTGTTGGCGTCGCTCTTCCGCGAGGCCAGCTTGACCGCCGGCGCTCGCTCGAGGGCGACCAGCTGGTCGACCAGCGCGTTGGTATCGAAGCCGGTGGCGAGTCCGCTGAAGCTGATGGTCACGGTCGTTTCTCCAGGAAGCGGCGACCCGCCGCAGCAGCCGGGCCGGGGCGGGTCGCGTCATTCGGGCTACTGGCCGCTGCCGACATCAGCCGAGCAGCTTGAGCGCCAGGGCCGGCAGCTGGTTGGCCTGGCCGAGGACGGCCACACCGGCCTGGGTGAGGATCTGGTAGCGGGTCATGTTGGCGGTCTCGGCGGCGACATCGACGTCGCGGATCCGCGAGTTGGCCTCCGAGAGGTTGGACTGCGCGGTGGAGAGGTTGGAGACCGCGATGGTCATACGGCTCTGCACGGCGCCGACCTTGGCACGCGAGTTCGACAGCGACTGGATGGCCGAGTCGAACACGGCGAGAGCGGCCTGGGCGCCCGAGGCGGACGAGAGCGACTGACCGGAGATGAAGGCGCCGCTGGCGGTGTTGCCCAGGGTCGAGGCGGTCAGGGTGGCGATGCTGAGCGACAGGCGGTCATCGGCGCTGTCATGGATGCCGATCTGCATCGTGAGGCCACCGGAGGCGGTGCCGTCGAGCAGCTTGGTTCCGTTGAACTCGGTGACGTTCGAGATGCGGTTGATCTCGCTGACGAGCTGGGTGAACTCCGTCGCGATGTAGCCGCGCTCGTCGCTGCCCAGGGTGCCGTTGGCGGCCTGGACGGCGAGCTCGCGCATACGGCCCACGATGCCCTGCATCTCGTTCATCGCGCCCTCGGCGACCTGCGTCATGCTGATGCCATCGTTGGCGTTGCGCTGGGCCTGGGCGAGGCTGCGGATGTCCGCCTTGAGGTTCTCGCTGATGCCGAGGCCGGCAGCGTCGTCCGAGGCGCGGTTGATGCGCTGGCCCGACGAGAGGCGCTCGAGGCTCTTCTCGAGCGAGCCCTGGCTGATCCTGAGGTTGTTCTGAGCGTTGAGTGAAGTCGTGTTGGCGAGTAGCGAGATGGACATAGAGTTGAAGGCCCTCCAGGGCCGGCGCGGTTTGTTGCGTTTCCGCTGTCCCTAACTGGTTCGACCGGTTCGGGCGGACTTTAGGGCTTCGTGAGCTCGATGATGCGGGAGGCGACCACCTGGGCCGCCTCGAGCGCCTGGCTGTGCTGGGCGAGCTCGCTGGCGGCGGCGATCGGATCGGCGCCGATGAGGCGAGTCTCGAGCGCGACCAGGGAGTCGTCCAGGGTCCGCTGGGTCTCGTCGGCGGTGAGCAGCGACGAGGAGTGGGCGCCGCCCTCGGCGCGCGCGGAGCTGGTCTGCAGGCCGGCGGCGCGGAGGCCCTCCATGGCGGCGCCGATGCCGGCGTGGTCGTTGGCGACCAGCGCGGTCTCGAGCGCGGCCAGCTGGGCGAACACGTCCACCCCGCCGCCGGCCGCGGTCAGCGCGGCGCCGGACAGCGTGACGGTCTGCGACAGGCCGTCGGCGGTCTCGACCGAGCGGGTGACGTCGTCGCCCTGGAAGGTGCCGTCGGGGGCGAACGCCGGCTGGTCGGTCCGGCTGCCCGAGAAGATGTATTCACCGTCGGTGGCGCGGGTGTTCCCGGCCGCCACGGCGGCCTGGCGCAGCTCGCGCACCTCGGCCAGGATGGCCGCCAGCCCCTCGGGCGAGGTGGTGTCGCTGGCGGCGGTGACCGCCAGCTCGCGCGCGCGGGTCACGGCGTCGCCGATCGTGCCGAGCGCGGTGTCGGCCAGGGCGAGCCGCTCCTGCGAGCGGGCGATCACCTCGCTGCGGCCGGCGCCGATCTGGCGGGCGGCCTCGGCCCGGCGGGCCTGCGCCCACGCGGCCGGGTCCTGCGACGGGCGCGACACGCGCACGCCGGTCTGGAGCTCCTCGCCGGAACGCTGCACCCGCTCGCGGCCCTGCGAGATGCTGGACGCAGCCAGCTCGATCATCCTGTGCTCGGTGATGCGCATGGTCTTTACAGGTCCTGGATGATGCTGCCGAGCAGCTGGTCGACGGTGGTGATGAACTGCAGCTGCGCCTCGACGGCGTGCTGGAACTGACTCAGGTTGGACATCTCCTCCTGCAGGCTGACTCCCGACATGGAGTCGCGCAGGCCGGCCAGCTGCGAGCCCTGGGCGGTGAAGAACTCGCTGTCGGAGGTCGCCTCCGAGGCGGAGCGGCCCACCTCGGCGACGATCTCGATGCCGGCGTCGACGAAAGTGCGGCGCCCACCGTCGGCCAGCGGCTGATCGGCCAGCCCGACCAGGGCGAGCGCGCCCTGGTTGTCGCCCGGGCCGGTCCCGGGAGATCCCGTGGCCAGGCGAGACGAGTCGGCCAGCATCCCCGGATCGACCGCCATGGCGGCGGCCGCGCCGGCCACCAGGGTGGGCTGAACGAACAGGTCGCGCCCACTGACGCCGTCGGTGCCGGCGTTCTGTCGGTGGATGTCGTTGACCCGGGTGGTGATGTCGAAGGCCAGCTGATCGAGCTGGGCGAGCGCGGTCGGCGCGGTCTCGTCGCGCATGCGGAGCTCGCCGCCGACCCGGCCGCCGTCGAACGAGGAGGTCACGTCGCGGTGGTCGTTGCCGTCGACCACGTCGATCCGGTCCATGTTGCCGAGCGCGGGGTCGGGGCTCGACTCGAGCCGGGCGGCGCGGATGCCGTCCACCAGCACCGCGCCGCCGGTCAGGGTCACCCGCATCTGCCCGTCCGGGTCGATGCGCGCGGTGCCGCCGACCAGCTCGGCCAGCTTCTGGCTGGCGACGTCGCGGCGGTCCTTGAGGACCGGGTCGTCGCTGATGCCGATCTCGCGGTTGGCCGCGGCGATGTCGCGGATGTACTGGTTGGCCTGAGTCAGGTTGTCGCGGATGCGCTGGTTGGACTGCACGCGCGCGCCGGTGACCGCGGCGGCCTGCTGGTGCAGGCCGGCGGTGAGGGCCTGGGCGGCGTGGACCGCGCCGTCGCGCAGGTTGACGTCGGTCGGCGCGGCCGAGACCTGGCCCAGGCTGGAGAAGAAGCCGGCCACCATCCCGCTCAGATCGCCGCCCGCGGTCATCTGGGACTCCAGATCGACGAGCGCGCCGGCGAAGCCGTCGGCGACGCTGACCGAGGAGGCGTTGTTGCGGATCCGACCGGCCAGGAGATCGCTCGACAGTCGATCGACCCCGCGGGCGTGGACTCCGCCGGCCAGGTTCGTACCCCCGGTCAGCGACTCGAGGTCGATGCGCTGGCGCGAGTAGCCCGGGGTGCCGGCGTTGGCGACGTTGTTGGCCGTCACCGCGATCCCGGCGTTCTGGGCCTGGAGAGCGTTGGAGCCGAGATGTAGCAGTCCAAAAAGCGAGGACATGATCGGTTCCTTAGAAGGCCCGGGCGCGGCGGGCGGATGACGAAGACGCGGGGCGACGGGCGCGGCGGTCGTAGGCGGCCCGGTCCTCGTCGATGCCGAGGAGGAGGGAGACCGACCGGCGCGCCTGGGTCATGAGGAAGAGGTTGTGCTGGAACACGCGGCGAACGCGCGCGCTCTGCTCGACCACGCTGGTGCGCTCGGCGGCGGTGGCGGGCGGGGCCTGGCGATCGCCGGACGGCTCGCCCGGGGTGAAGACCTCGCGCAGCTCGGTCTCGAGCTCGGTCTGCTCGCGGCCCAGCTCGATCAGCTCGGGCGTGGCCAGGCGGGCGACGGCCATCCGCTGCCGGCCGGCCAGCCCTTCGAGGCGAGCGAGGACGGCGCTGGCGGTGGCCAGCTCGACGCGGGTGAGCGCGGTCCACCGGGAACGGCCGCTCGACGGGCCGCCCGGGACGGTCACGACCCGAAGCCCTCGTCGACCATGCGCTGGGCCAGGCGATTGTAGTCGATCGCGTACGTCCCACCGCGCAGCTGCTCGCGCACCTGGTCGAGGCGCGCAGAGATGGTCTGCTCGAACTCGCGGGCGGCGATGTCGGCGTCGTGGATCGCCGGATCCACGCTGGCCGGCGCCGCGGCGGCATCGGTCCGCGCGGCGTTCGCGCTGCCTGCCGCCCGGCTCGCGCCATCGGTCGGCGCCTTCTCGCGCGCCTTGGGAAGATCGATATAGGACGGCTTGTCGCTTGGAATTCGCATTTTCGGTGTCCCTCGGACTAACGGTTCGTCTGGTGGTCGCCCACCTTGAGACCCTCGATGTCGATTGTCGGATCGATCGACACGCCGTCCTTGCGCACCTCGAAGTGGAGGTGCGGGCCGGACGATCGGCCGGTCGACCCGACCTTGCCGATGTGGGTGCCGGCCGCCACCTGTTGCCCGACCTGGATGTCCACGCTCGACAGGTGGCCGTAATAGCTGTGGACCCCGTTGCCATGATCGACCACGACGACGTTGCCGAAGCCGCCGGTGCTGACCCCGGCCCGGATGACCACGCCGGCCCGCGCCGCGGCCACCGGCGTGCCGATCGACGCGGTCATGTCGAGCCCCTTGTGGGTCCTGGTGAGGGTCGGGCTGGTCGGGTCGAAGCGGATCTTTCCGAACCCGGACGAGATCCGCTCGGCCTGGACCGGCATCGTCCACAGCTTGCCCGGGGCCGACGGATCGACCGCGCCGACCGGTCCGCCCAGCGGCGCGCGCCACGCGGCGCCGACCGAGCTCGCCCCGTACGCGGTGCGCAGCGCGCGCAGGCCGGCCGGCGAGGTCTTGCCCGCGCCGGCGGCGGCGGCGAGCTCGTCGCCGCCCAGCTGCTTCTCGACGATCGGGGCCAGCCCGACGCCGCCGCCCTCGGCCATCCGGTCGGCCAGCGCCTCGTCGAGCATCTCGCGGAACATCTCGCCGCCGAAGCCCTGCTTGATGAGGCCGCCATCGCTCGACTGGCGCACCTCGGCCATGATGCGGCGGAGGAAGTATGCCTCCAGCATCTTTGCCGCCTGCGCGGTCTTCTGCGCGGCCGCCTGGGCCCCCTCGGGCGTCGGCCTGAGCGTGGCGCTGACGGCGGTCACAGGAGCTGGATCTCCGCGGTCAGGGCGCCGGCCGCCTTGAGCGCCTGAAGGATGGCGACCAGGTCACGCGGCTTCACTCCCAGCGCGTTGAGTGCGGCGGCGACGTCGGCGACGGTGGCCGCGCCTGCCACCATGTGGAGGCTGTCGGTCTTCTCCTTGACCTTGATCTCGGTCTTCGGGGTCACCACCGTCTTGCCGGCCTCGGACAGCGCGGCCAGCGGCTGCGAGACCTCCTGGGTCTCGTTGATCTCGACCTCGAGGCCGCCGGAGGCGATCGCGGCCGGGCCGAGCGAGACGTTGGCGCCGACCACGACGGTGCCGGTCCGCTCGTCGACCACCACGCGGGCCGGCGCGTCCGCGGTCGCCTCGAGCGCCTCGAGCGAGGCGACCAGCTCGACCGGGTGGTTGCGCCACTTGTCGGTGACCAGCACGGTCACCGCGCCGGGGTCGCGCACGCGGGCCGAGCCCGGGCCGAGCGCCTTGTCGATGGCCGCGGCGATGCGGGTGGCGGTGGTGAAGTCCGGCTGCTTGAGCTGCAGCACGATCCGACCGCGCGGGATGAGGCCGGGCGCGTCGCGCTCGATGATCGCGCCGCCCGGCATGCGGGCGACGGTGACGAAGTTCTTGCGCGTCTGCGAGCCGCTGCCGCCCTGGACCAGGAAGCCCCCGGTCGAGATCGGCCCCTGGGCGAGGGCGTAGGTCTCCATGTTGGCGCCCTTGAGCGGGGTGGCGATGAGGGTGCCGCCCTCGAGGCTCTTGGACGAGCCGATCGACGAGACCAGCACGTCCATGCGGCTGCCGGCCCGGGCGAACGCGGGCAGCTCGGCGGTGACCACCACCGCGGCGACGTTCTTGGCCTTGATCTCGGCGGCGTCGACCGTGACGCCGAGGCGCTTCAGCATCTTGGCCAGCGAGCGGCGAACCACCGGCGAGCGGGCGTCGTCGCCGGTGCCGTTCAGGCCGACCACGATGCCGAAGCCGGTCATCGCGTTGGAGCGGTGGCCCTCGATGTCGACCAGCTCCTTGAGCCGGCTGGCCCCGGCCGGGCCGGCGCCCGCGCCGAGCAGGACGAGGGCCGACCCCAGGGCGACGAGCGCGTTGATGCTGCGATGGTTCATGGATCCTTCTCGGCCGCTCAGAACGGCCAGATCTTTCCGATGGTGCGCGACAGCCAGCCAGCCCGCTGCTGGTCGCTGACGTCGCCACGGCCGGCGTACTCGATCTCGGCGTCGCCGACGCGCGACGAGGGCACGCTGTTGTCCTCCGCGATGTCGGCCGGGCGGACCACGCCGCTCACGTAGATGTGGTGCTCCTCGTTGTCGACCATGACGACCTTGGTCCCCTCGACGAAGAAGTCGCCGTTGGGCAGGACCTGGCGCACCCGCACCGGCAGGGTCGCGTTGAGCCGGCCCTCCCGCTCGGTCTTGCCCTGGCCGTTGAACTTGGAGTCGGACTCGGTGCCGAACAGCGCGGCCGGGTCGATGTTGGGGTGGCTGGTCTGCAGCGCGGTCAGCAGCCCGAACGAGGCGGGCACGCCGTACGCGGTGTGGTTGTTCTTCTCCAGCTTGGAGGTGGCGTCGCGCGAGGCCGACTCGCGCTCGTCGATGCGGATGACCAGCATGTCGCCGATGCGCGACGCGGTCCGGTCCTCGAACAGACCGGAGCTGCCGGCGGCGTACAGGCTCCCGGGCGACGCCTTCGGCTGCGGACCGTACGCGCCGGGGTCGAAGTGGCGCTTCTTGGCCTTGTACGGCGCGATGTGGGTGACGCAGCCGGCGGCCAGGAGCGCGAGCAAGAGGCCGAGCAGGCAGGCGGCGAGCGCCGGGATGAGGCGGAAGGACGTCTGGTTCAAGGCGATACCTCGATGAGCACGGTGTCCGAATCGATGAGCCGGCCGCGCACCACCCGGCCGGTCGCGCGCAGCCTGACCAGGGTCGTCTGGCCGATCGGGGCCGGGCGCTCGAGCACGCCGTAGGTGGTGATCGACAGCCCGCCGCGGCGGACCAGCGCCTTCACCGGGTGGCCGCGCGGCAGCGGCGCCGCGCGCTCGAGGGCGGCGGCCGGGACCGCCGCGCCGGCGGCGACCGGTGCGCGGAGGGCGCGGCCGACCACACCCTCGAGCCCGACCAGGGTGGCGGCGCGGGCGGCGCCGGCCGCGCCGGTCGGGCGCAGCTCGACCTTCACGTCGGCCGCGGCGATGACGTGGCCAGCGGGCAGGTCGAGGACCGCGACCACCGTCGGCGAGACCGCCGCGACCCGGGCGCGCACCCAGCCAGATTTCTGGCCGATGCGGACCTGCAGGGTGAGCCAGCCGGACCGGGCCGGGCGCCGCCAGTCGACCTGGACCGGCGCGGTGTCGCTGGCGTCGGCCAGCGCGCGCGGCACCCGCACCTCGATCGCGGTCAGCTCGGCGGGCAGGGCCGACTGGATCTCGCCGCGGATCCGCTCGGCGCTGTCGGCGCGGGCGAGGCCGGGCGCGACCAGCGCGAGGGCGGCGGCGAGAGCGAGGGTGAGGGTGAGGGTGACGCGCACGGGTTATCTCAGCTGCGCGGTCTCGGCGAGCATCTCGTCGGCGGCCTTGACCACGCGGCTGTTGATCTCGTAGGCGCGCTGGCCGGTGATGAGATCGATCATCTCCTCGACCACGTTCACGTTGGAGAGCTCGAGGGTGCCCTGGGCCAGGGTGCCGCTGCCGTTCTCGCCGGCCGGACCGGTCACCGCCGTGCCCGACGCCGACGTCTCGCGGTAGAGGTTGCGCCCCATCGACTCGAGCCCGCTCTCGTTGGCGAAGGTCGCGACCTCGATCTGGCCGGCCTCGACCGCCGCGGCCTCGCCTGGCACGGTGACCGACACGGTGCCGTCGGCGCCGATGGTGACCGACTGCGCGTCGGGCGGGATCGAGATGGCGCTGGCCAGCGGGTAGCCCTGAGCGGTGACCAGCTGTCCCTCCGGGTCGAGCTTGAACGCGCCGTCACGGGTGTAGGCGACCTCGCCGCTGGGCAGGTTGACCTGGTAGAAGCCGCGCCCCTCGATCGCCACGTCGAGCGGGTTGTCGGTCTGGCGCAGGTCGCCCTGGCCGTGCATGCGGTGGGTGGCGGTGGTGCGGACGCCGAGGCCGACCTGCAACCCGGTCGGCGACTGGGTGCCGGCCCCGGTGGCCGCGCCCGGCGAGCGCTGGGTCTGGTACATGAGGTCGGCGAACTCGGCCCGGCTCTTCTTGAAGCCGTGGGTCGAGACGTTGGCGATGTTGTTGGCGGTGACGTCGAGGCGCGTCTGCTGCGCCTCCATTCCCGTCGCTGCCGTGGAGAGTGCGCGGATCATGGCTTGCTCCTGCTTGCTGCTGGGTTACTTGGACCGACCGAGGCCGCGTGCGGCCGCGGCGTCCATGTCGCGGTAGCCCTGGATCATCTTCATGAGCGATTCGTAGGTGCGGGAGACCTTGACCAGCTCGATCACGCCGCGCACCACGTTGACGTTGGACTGCTCGAGCGCGCCCGACATGATCTCGACCGGCGGTCCGCCCTGGATCGGCGGGCCGCTCGCGGCGTAGAGGTTGTCTCCCTCGCGGGTGAGCGAGGTGGGCGCGAAGCGGACCAGCTCGAGCTGACCGACCGGGTCGGCGCCGACCATGAGCCGGCCGTCGTCGCCGACGGTGACGTCGGTCGCGTCGGGCGGGACCCGCAGCTCGCCGCCGCCGGTCGCGCGCGCGACCAGGCCGGCGCCGTTGACCAGGCGGCCCTGGTTGTCGAGGCGGAAGTCGCCGGCCCGGGTGTAGCGGACGCCGGCCGGCGTGTTGACGGAGAAGTAGCCGTCGCCGGTCAGCGCCAGGTCGAGCGGGTTGTCGGTCTGCCGGATCGGGCCGGCGCTGGTGTCGGTGGCCACCTCGGCCACACCGACGAAGGCGGCGTCCTGCGCGCGGGTGTTGGCCAGAGCCTGGCCGAAGGTGGCCCGCTTTCCCTTGTAGCCGGCGGTCGACGCGTTGGCGATGTTGTTGGCGGTGACGTCGAGCGCGCGGTCCTGGGCCACGGCCCCGGACGTCGCGATGTAGATGCCGCTTCCCATCAGATCACCTCCTCCATCTTGGAGACCGCCGCGCGCAGCCGGGCCAGGGCGCGGCCATGGAGCTGGCACACGCGTGACTCGGTCACGCCGAGGAGGTCGCCGATCTCGGCGTAGGTGAACTCCTCGTTGTAGTAGAGGGCGAGGATCCGGGCGTCGCGCTCGCCCAGGGTCTTGAGCGCGCGGGCGAGCAGCTCGGCGTTCTGCGCCCCCTCCAGCAGCGCCGCCGGCGACGGCGCGTCGGACGCGGCCACGAAGCCGCCGAGGCCGGCCGCGTCGACCACCTCGAGCCCGATCGTGCTGATCTGCGGCAGCATGGCGAGGTCGTCCTGGTACTCCTCGACCGAGACGCCGATGGCCGCGGCCACCTCCTGGTCCTCGGGGGCCCGGCCCAGCCGGTGCTCGAGCTCGCGCATGGTCTCGCCCAGCTGGCGGGCCGAGCGGCGCGCGCTGCGCGACAGCGGGTCGCCGCGGCGGAGCTCGTCGAGGACCGAGCCGCGCACCCGCTTGGTGGCAAAGGCGATGAACGGCTCGCCCCGGCTGGCGTCGTAGCGGTCGGCCGCCTCGGCCAGCCCGACCATCGCGGCCGAGATGAGGTCCTCGGACGCGATCCAGGCCGGCGTGCGGCGGGCCACCCGCAGGGCGACGCGGCGGGCCATCGGCGCGAACTCGGCGATCAGCCGGTTCCGCTCGAGCATGGGCTTGGCGCTGGTGGATGCGTAAGCCTGAAGTGGGGTGGTCAGCTCAGGTCTCCTGTGATCTGCCGGCGGTGGAAGAAGCGGCCCTCGATCGGCTGCTCCTCGTCGGCGGCGAGGACGTCGAGCCGCCGGGCGGCCAGGCGAATGGCGCGGCTGGCGGGCGAGTCCGGGCGGGACAGCACCACCGGAAGGCCCTCGGCGGCCGCCTCCGACACCATCGTGTCGTAGGGGATGGCCGGCAGCGGGGTCAGGGTGAAGTCGAGGAAGCGATGGACCAGCGAGTTGAGGCGCGAGACCACCTCGTCCGCCTCGTCCTGGTTGCGCACCCGGTTGGGCAGGATGTAGGCGCGGCGGCGCTGGTGCTTTCGGCTGAGCACCTTGATGCAGGCGTAGGCATCGGCCAGGGCGAGCGGCTCCGGGGTCGCGACCACGACCACGGTCGGCGATGCGCCGGTCATCTCGACCTGGTTGCGGCCGATGCCCGCGCCGATGTCGACCACCAGCGTGTCGAAGCGGGTGGCCAGCCCGTCGATGGCGTCGAGCAGGCGCGCGCGCGCCTCGGCGTCCATGTTCTCGAGCTGGAACGATCCGTTGAGCGCGGGGAGCAGGTGCAGGCCGTGCACCTCCACCAGCGCCTCGCCGACCGGCATGCCCTGCAGGACGTCGAGCGCGCTCCGCTCGGGCGCGACCCCGAGCAAGAGGTTGAGGTCGGCCATGCCGAGGTCGCCGTCGACCAGGAGCGTGCGCGCGCCGAGCCCGGCGTAGCTGACCGCGAGGTTCACCGCGATCGCGCTCTTGCCGATGCCGCCCTTGCCGCCGGTCACCGCGATGGCGCGCGGCCGGCGCGGCGAGATGGAGGCGATTCCCTGCTCGCGGAGTCTTCTCAGCTGGCCGGCCTGATCGGTTCGGGTCATGGATTTGATCGTCGTCATGCCGCCCTTGCTTCGCCGCGGTGATGGCCCGCGGCGTGGTCGTGGCTCTCGGCGCGGGCCAGGAGGCCGGCGTCATCGGCGTCTTCGAGGTCCTCCGGCACGGCCTGGCCCATCGTCACGAACGAGATCGGCAGGCCGAGGCGGACAGGGGCACGGACCAGCTGGTCCAGGTGGTCCGCCTCGTCCAGCTTGGTGAACAGCAGGCGGTCGATCGCCAACGTGGCCCGGTAGCGCGCGACCAGGCTGTCGAGGTAGGCCGGCGCCGACGGGGCCGGCAGGACCAGGTGGATCTCGAGGCCGTCGATCGCCGACAGGGTGCTGGCGAGCTCGGCGAGGGCCTGGCGATCGCGCGGGCTGCGCCCGGAGGTGTCGACGTAGATGACGTCGCAGGTCTCGAGCGCGCGGAGCGCGCGGGACAGCTCGAGCCGGTTGGACGCGACGTGGAGCGGAGCCGGGATGAGCTCGGCGAAGATGCGCAGTTGCTCCTCGCCGCCGACCCGGTAGTCGTCGAGGGTGATGAACCCGACCGCGAGGCCGCGGACCAGCGCGGCGCGCGCGCCCAGCTTGGCCACCGTGGTGGTCTTGCCGGCGCCGGTCGGGCCGATGAGGGCGACCACCCGGCCGGTGGACGGCGCGGTGAGCCGTGCGCCGCGCGCGAGCTCCTCGAGCGACGTCATCGGCGCGGACGCCGATGCGACCGCGGGCGCAGGGGCGACGGCCGGGTGGGCCGCGGACCCTGCGGCGAAGTCGGACAGCGCGCGCTTGAACTCGCCCAGCTCCTGGCGCAGGTGGGTGCCTTCACCCGGACTGGCGCGCAGGAGGCTGCGCAGCGCGCGCAGCTCGGAGCGGAGCGGGCCCATGATGCGCTCGACGTCCTCCTCGGCCAGCGCGGGCGGCTGGGCGGCGCGGGGGGCCGGGGCCGGGCTGGCGACGCCCATGGGCACCGGGCCCTCTCCGAGCTCGACGACCGCGGTGATCTCGATACCGCCACCGACCACGCCCTTCCTGAGCTCGCGGGTGGAGAGGATGATCGCGTGCTCTCCGAGGTCGCGCTTGGCCTGGGCCAGCGCGTCCCGCAAGTTGGCGCCCCTGTACTTTGCGACTTTCACGCTGCGTTCTCCTGTCCGCCGATCACGTTGTGCGTGACGAACGGAACTGACGGGTCCACTTCGCGGTAGCTGAGGACGGTGAGACCGGGGACGTGGCGTTGTGCGACGGCCGCGACAGCGCGGCGGATGTCGGGCGCCACCACGAGGACCGCCGGTACATCCGACTCCACCGCCCTCCGCGTGTGGTCCTCGATCTCCCCGGTGAGCTTGGACAGAGCTCTTGCATTGCGTGTGCCGCTCTCGCGAAACAGCTCCTCGGCGCGCGGCGCGAGCACCATCGCGCGCAGCTCACCCGCTTCGGTCAGATTCTGGCGGGTGATGCGCCGGGCGAGGCGCTGCCGCACGAGCTCGGTCAGGTCGCCGGGATCCTTCACCTGTCCGGCGTGATCGGCGAGCGCCTCCAGAATGGTGCGCAAGTCGCGGATCGAGACGTTCTCCCGCAACAAGCTGCGGAGAACCTTGATGACGTCTCCCAGCGACATGAGATGCGGTATCAGCTCCTCGACCACCTTGCTGTCCTGCTTGCCGGCGAGGTCCAGGAGCTCCTGCACCTCGCGTCTTCCGAGCAGGTCGGCGGCATGTCGTCTGATGACTTCGGTGACGTTCGTCGCCACGACTGACGAGGGGTCGACGACCGTGCAGCCGGCGGCCTCGGCGCGGCTCCGCTCCGACGCGCCGATCCACTTGGCCGGCAGACCGAACACCGGTTCACGCGCCACTTCACCCGGCAGGGAGGCGATGGCGTGTCCGGTGGCGTCGATGGCCATGAGCCGGCCGGCCCGGACCTCTCCCTCGGCGACGGTGACGCCGGAGATCGAGATGCGATAGCCGCCCGGCTTCAGGTGAAGGTCATCGCGCACATGGACCGGCGGCACGATGAGGCCGAGCTCGAGGGCCATGTGCTTGCGGAGGTCGGCGACCCGGGAGAGGATCTCGCCGCCACGGGTGGCGTCGACCAGCGGCAGGAGGTCGAGCCCGACGTCGAGCGACAGCAGCTCCACCGGCAGGGCGGCCTCGATCTCCGCCTTCTGCGCCTCCGGGTCGAAGCGCGACGGCGGGGCCGGCTGGCCGCCGACGAGCGCGGCGGCGCCCGCCTCGCCGGGGACGTGAACACCCAGCGCCATGTTGCGGGCGGCCCGCTGGCCGCCGATGAAGACCAGCGCGGCCAGGCCGAAGAAGACCAGGTGCGGCATCCCGGGCAGGAGGCCGAGCAGGAGCACGATCCCGGCGGCCAGCTTGATCGGGCGCGGGCGCGACAGGAGCTGCTGGCCGAGCGCGCCGGCCAGCGGGCCGTCACCGGTGCGGGTGATGAGCAGGGCGGCGCCGGTCGACACCAGGAGCGCGGGGATCTGGGTGACCAGGCCGTCGCCGATGGAGAGCGTGGTGTAGGCGTGGGCGGCGTCGACCGCCGACATGCCCTTCTGGACGATGCCGATGATCATCCCGCCGATGATGTTGATGCCGACGATGAGCAGGCCGGCGACCGCGTCGCCGCGCACGAACTTGGAGGCGCCGTCCATCGCGCCGTGGAAGTCGGCCTCCTGCTCGATCGCGTGGCGGCGGGCGCGGGCCTCCTTCTCGTTGATGAGGCCGGCGCCCAGGTCGGCGTCGATCGCCATCTGCTTGCCGGGCATCGAGTCGAGTGTGAAGCGGGCGCTCACCTCGGAGATTCGCTCGGCGCCCTTGGTGATGACGATGAAGTTGACGATGACGAGGATGAGGAAGACGACCGCGCCGACGACGAAGTTGTTGCCGACCGCGAAGTCGCCGAACGCGTGGATGACGCCGCCGGCCGCGCTGGTGCCGCCGTCGCCGTGGGTGAGGATGAGCCGCGCGGAGGCCACGTTGAGGGCCAGGCGGAGGAGCGTCACGAACAGGAGCAGCGACGGGAACGCGCTGAAGTCGAGCGGGCGCTCGACGTAGACCGCGACCAGGAAGGTGAGGATCGCCGCGCACAGGCTGAACGCGAGCAGGACGTCCAGCATCGCGGGCGGCAGCGGCACCACGGTCAGGGCGAGGATCCCGACCAGGCCGGCGGCCAGGATCAGATCGCCGCGCGAGCTCCTCGCGGCCGGGCTCATCGGCGGCGCTCCCTCAGCCGGTAGACATAGGCGAGCACCTCGGCGACGGCCTCGAACAGCTGCGCCGGGATCTCGCGCCCCTCGGGCACGAGCTTGAAGATGAGGCGGGCGAGCGGCGGGCGCTGGAGGATCGGGATGCCGGCCTTGCGGGCCAGCTCGCGGATGTGGACGGCGGCGTTGCGCCGGCCCTTGGCCAGGACCCGCGGGGCGCGGTCACCCTCGGCGCTGTAGCGCAGCGCGACCGCGTACTCGGTCGGGTTGACCAGGACGACGTCGGCCTTCTTGACCTCGGCGGACACCCGGCGGCGGGCCAGCTCGCGCATGCGGCGCCGGCGATGGCCGCGCACCATCGGATCGCCCTCCTGCTCGCGGTGCTCGCGCTTGAGCTCCTCGGGCGACATCATCATCTTCTTGCTCATCTTCCTGCGGGCCAGCAGGTAGTCGAACGCGGCGAGCGCGGCGAGCGCGGCGATGGCGCCGATCGCGACGTGGCCGGCTCCGGTCGCGGTCCGCTGGGCCAGCGCGGCCGCCTCGAGCACCGGCGCGGCCAGGTAGCGGTCCATCTCGGTTCGCAGCACTCCCCAGACCACGGCCACCACCGCGGTGGTCTTGAGCAGCGCCTTCAGGACCCGCCCGGCGCCCTGCTTGGGCGAGAGCGCCTGGCCGATCGCCTGGGGCGCGAACACCTTGGTCAGGTCGAAGCCCGGCTTCTTGAAGGTGGGCGGCCAGCCGAGCTGAGCGACCGCGCCCAGCATGTAGCCGAGCACGGCGCCGACGCAGCCCGGGGTCACCGCGCGGGCGAAGACGCGGCCGGCGTTGCCGAGCGGGATGACGCCATCCGGGGTCTGGAGCGCGGCGGCGGAGGCGCGCATCAGGTCGGCCAGGTCGCGGGCGGTCTGGTCGGAGAACGACATCATGCAGACGACGCCACCGAACAGCGCCACGCTCGAGGCGAGGTCGTTGGAGCGCGCGATCTCGCCGCGCTTGCGGAACTCCTGGATCCGCCGCGGTGTCGGTTTTTGTGTCTTGCCCTCGTCGCCCACGTCAGGTCACGGCTGCAGAAAGGCGTCGAGCGAGTCGGTGGCGCGCCGGCCGAGCTCGTCCATCTGGCGGGCGAACACCGGCGCGGTCGCGATGAGCACGATCGCGCCGACGATCAACATGCCAGCCAGCATCACGGAGAAGGTGTTGAGCGCCGGAGCGGCGCGCGAGACCAGGGCCAGGCCGAGGTTGGTGAGGGTGCCGGCGATGAGCGCCGGCGCGGCGACGCGGAGCCCGGCGACCAGCACCTCGCCCGACTGGTGGATGATGCGGTCGAGCCCGCCCTGGAGGCTGTAGACGTCGCTCGGCGCGGCCGCCAGCACCCGCACGCTGGCCTCGAGCCCGCCGGCGGCGAGGAAGGCGAGGCCGGCGGCGCAGAACCCGAGCTGTCGGGTCATGGCGGACGGTTCGCCGCGGGCCGGGTCCGCGGTCTGCGCGAAGCCGAGGCCGAACTGGAGCCCGATGAGCTCGCCGCCCGCCTCGGCGCCGGCCAGGACCATGCGGGCGGTGAAGCCGGCCAGGAGGCCGAGCAGGACCTCGGCGGGGATCGCGAGCGGAAGCGCGGCCGCCTCGATCGGCGGGCGCATCGGCGCCACCGCCAGGGCCAGCGCGGCGGCCGCGCCGACCCGCATCTTGCCCGACATCTGGCGGTCGCCGGTCAGCGGCGCGGCGTAGAGGAAGGCGGCGGCGCGCGCGAACGCGGTCAGGTAACCGCCCAGCGCCGCGAGGTCGAGCGTCACTGTCGGTCCTGGACCCCGACGTCGCCGGCCGCCTCGACCGCGGCGGTGGTGAAGCGCGACAGCCGATCGAGCAGCGCGTGGCCGCCCAGCCCCAGGACCAGCCCGACGGCCAGGAGCTTGGGCACGAACGAGAAGGAGCTGTCGTTCATCTGGGTGGCGGCCTGCAGGAGCGAGGTCAACACCCCGACCAGGAGCGCGCCGATCACCAGCGGGGCCGAGACCATCGCGGTGGTGATGAGCGCCTCGCGCCACATGTCGAGCAGCGAGTTCAACCGACCGCTCCGCGCAGGAGAGACGCCACCACCATGTGCCAGCCGTCGATGGCGACGAACACGAGCAGCTTGATCGGCAGCGCGACGATCGGCGGCGGCAGCATGACCATGCCGAGCGCCGACAGCACCGACGCCACCACCAGGTCGATGACCAGGAAGGGGAGCAGGATGATGAGGCCCATCTTGAACGCGGTATGCAGCTCGCTGACCACGAACGCGGGCACCGCGATGCGGAGCGGGACGTCGGCGACCGTGGCCGGGCGCGGCGCGTCCGAGATGTCGTAGAACAGCGAGAGGTCCTCGGGCCGCGCGCGGGAGACCAGGAAGTCGCGCAGCGGCGGCGTGGCCGCCTCGACCGCCTGGGTCTCGCTGAGCTGGCCGTCGAGGTAGGGCCGGATGCCGAGCCGATAGACCTCGGCGCCGATCGGAGCCATGACGAAGAGGGTCATGAACAGGGCCAGGCCGATCATCACCTGCGTGGGAGGCGCCCCCTGCGTGCCGAGCCCGGTGCGGAGGAACGAGAAGACCACCGCGAAGCGGGTGAAGCAGGTGCAGACCAGGATGAGGGCGGGCGCGAGCGAGGCGAGGGTGAGCAGCGCGATGACCTGGATCGCGGAGCTGGGGCCGCTGGTGCCGGCGACCCGGTCGAGCGCGCTCGGGGCCGCGGCGGCGGCGGCGGCGCTCGGGGTGATCGGCGGGCGCATCGGCGCGGGCGGGGGCGGGGATGGGAGACCGGGGCGCGGCGCCGGCGCGAGCGCGAGGCCAGTGGTCGGCGTCCCCGCACCGCTGGCGTCGCCGCCCAGGCCGATCGACGCGGCGAGGGTCAGCGTCAGGGTCACGGCGGCGAGGGTGGCGGAGCGGGAGATCAACGGAGCACTCCGCGACGGGTGGCGGCGACCAGCTGGCGCGCCCACTCGGCGTCCGGCTCGCCGACGTCCTCGATCGGGGGCTCGCCGGCCGCCTCCGGGCCGCTGTCGACCGCAGCGTGCTGCTCGCGCAGGCGGAGGAGGCCGCTCAGGCTGGGGTTGCGGCGCAGCCGCGCGTGGGGCAGGACGCCTCCGCGCGGCTCGGTCGAATCCTCGGTCGGGCCGACCGGGCCGATCGGGCCGATCGGGCCGGCGCCGGTGTCGACCGCGCGCGTGGGGTCGGCCACCCACTGGCCGAGCACGCGGATGTCCTTGTCGCTGACCGAGATCAGCATCTCGCGCTTCCCGGCCGACAGCCAGACCACCCGGGCGCGCGGGCCGACGGTGACCTGGGCCAGGATCTCGAGCGGGCTGGTCAGGCCGTGGAGCGAGCGCCGGCGCCGGTGCCACAGCCAGGCGCCCACCGCCAGGGCGGCGAGCGCGGCGAGCGCGAGGGTGGTGACCGTGGTGCCGGAGCCGTCGCTGGTCTTGCGGTCGAGGACGAGGTCGCCGGCGCGACGGGCGGGCGCGGCGGCGTCCCCGGCCTGAAGCAGCGGGCCGGCCGGCAGCGGGGTCGCTCCGGTGGTCGGGGCGTTCGCGGTGGTCGGGGCGGGTGTCTCGATTGTCGACGATGGCGTCGGTGATGGCGCCGGTGATGGCACCGGCATGGCGATCCCCGGGGCTGGCACGGGGGCGCGGATCGGAGCCGGCGCGGCGGTGGTCGCGGCCGTGTTCGCCTGGCCGGCGATGGCGGCGCGGCGCGCCTCGGCCACCTGGCGCGGCTCGCGCGGGATCAGGATCTCGAGGGTGTCGCCGAGCTGGCGCAGCTCGGCCATCTCGGCGGACAGCCGGGTCGAATCGGTGCCGTGGCGGAGCTGGACCCGGACCGACGGCGGCTGCGCGCGGATCTCGATCCGGCGCACCGTCGCATCCTCGAGCCGGAGCTCCATCGCCGGCAGGGGCTGGTCGAGGGTGAGCTCGAGGCGGTCGCTGTGGCTCTCCGGCCTGGTGCTGGTGCGCCCACCGGCGATGAGGATGGCGACCTGGGCGCCGCGGTCCTCGATCGAGATCGGCACCGACGGGCCGGCCGCGGCCGCGCCGGGCAGGAGCGCGCCGGCGCCGAGGCCGAGGAGCAGGGTCGTGGAGCAGCGGAGGAGGATCATGGCTTTCACTCGTTCTCGCCGTTGGAGACGATCTCGACGATGCGGATGCCGCAGCGCTCGCCGACCGCGACCGCCTCGGCGCGGGCCACCAGGCGCCCGTTGACCCGCACGTCGAGCTTCTCGCCGGTGGACTTGTTGAGCGGGATGATCGAGCCGGGACCCAGGCGCGCGGCCAGCTCGCCGAGGTTGAGGGTGACGCGGCCCAGCTCGACGGCGAGCTCGAGCGGGACGTCGTGGAGGAGCGCCTTCATCGACTCACCGTCGATGACGGGGGCCGGGGCGTCCTGGTCGGGGTCGTTCTGACTCATGCTGCGCGCTTGCCTCGTAGAGTGAAGACACGATCGATCTGGACCGCGAGCACGCCGCGGCTGACCACGGGGCGCCCGTAGGCCTTGATCACGCCACCGCACTCGATCGGCAGCGGATCGTCGACGAACTGGGGCAGGGTGATGATGGCCCCGACGGTGAGCTTCTCGAACTCGCGCATGGTGAGGCGGGTGCGGCCGAGCTCGACCCGCAGGCTCACCGGCACGCGCCCGAGCGCCGCCTCGAGCGCGCCGGGCGCGGCCGGGACCGCCTCGATCGGCACCGGCGGGCGCACCAGGGTGGCGGGGCGCGCGATCAGGCGCAGCCGGCCGGTGGTGGCCCCGGTGATCTGCATGGTGAGCGCGATGACGACGTCGGCCTCGAGCATCGCGCGGCGGGCGAGCTCGATCCGGTCGGCGCGCGCGTCGCGGACGACGGCGGTCGACTGCTCCTCGCGCCACGCGTCGGACAGGGCGGCGGCCAGCTGCTCCCCGATCGGGTCGAAGATGCGGATGGTGGCGGGCGACGGCGGGCGATCCGGCGTGCCGTCGTCGGCGGCCGGCTCGCGGCCGGCGCCGTCGTCCTTGATCACCGCGCCGCACAGCGCGCCGGCCACCGCGGCCAGGAGGCGCCCGCTGGCGGTCAACAGGGCGGGGATCGGGCGGCCGTCGACCGCGAGCGAGACCGTCCAGGCCGAGACCAGCCCGTCGCGGAGCGACTCGCCGCTCAGGATCTCGGCGCCGGCCACGCGGACCTCGACGTCGGCGCGAAGCGCGCTCTTGAGCCGGGCGGTCGCCTCCTTGACCCAGCGCTCGCCGATCCGCATGGCGGCCGGGCGGGCGCTCTCGGCCTCGCGGTCGTCGACGATGAGCGCGAGGGGAGTGACCTCCTCGGGGTGCCTGCCCATCGAGCGACTGGGCGCGGACGAGGCCTCGCGCATCGCGGCCTGGATCGCCTCGAGCTCCGCCGGGTCCAGAGGGGCCTGACTCACACCTGGGTCCAGTGCAACCGCTGAACCATGAACGCGCGGCCTGCTTATGGCCGGTTGCCCGCGCCGTCGGCGACCTCGTCGCCTGGCTTGACGACGCCCGCCAGAGTCCCCCGTGTGGGAGGCCGCGCTGGCGACCCGCGCGCGCGGGCGCCGCGAAAAGAAAAGCCGCCGGAAAGCCGGCCGCCGGAGTGCGAGCCGGGATCACCCCGACCGCGCTCCGACGACCGACGTCCCGGCGGCTGTGTTGCCCTTCGAGTCGGTCGGCTAGCGCTTCAGGTTGGCGACCTCGGTCAGCATCTCGTCGGCGGTCTGCACCGTCTTCACGTTGGCCTGGAAGGCCCGCTGGTACGCGATGAGGGTGACGAGCTCGTTGGTGAGATCGACGTTGGACGCCTCGAGGTTGCCGGCGAACACCGAGCCGCGCGAGCCGGTCGCGGCCGCGTCGACCAGCGCCTGCCCCGACGCCGTGGTCTCGCGGAAGAGCTGGCCGCTCTCGCGCGCCAGCCCCTCCTCGGCGGTGAAGGTGGCCAGCGCCACCCGCGCCACCGCCCGCCGCTGCCCGTTGGAGAACAGCCCCTCGATGGTGCCGTTCTCCGACACGACCATGTCGACCAGCGAGCCGAAGCCGAAGCCGTTCTGGGTGCTGGCGTTCACGGTCGAGGCACCGGCGTACTGGGTGGTGCCGGCCGTGCCGGTCCCACCGTCGGTGGTGATCGAGTCGCCGAAGTCGAAGCCGATGACCTGACCGGGCTCGGCGCCCAGGAAGTCGGCGGTCCCACCGGCGGTGGTCTCGGTGTCGAGGTGACCCGAGGTGTCGAACGTCAGGCTCCCGCTGCCGATCTCGGTCGGGACGCCGGGGCCGGCGCCGCCGCCGTTCAGCTCGGCGCCGTCCACCATCGCGTGCCAGTCCCAGGCCCCGGCGCCGCCGTTGCGGAAGTACATGTCGACCTTGTGGCCGTTGCCCAGCGAGTCGTACACCGTCGTCGAGGTGGCGAAGGTGGACGTGGCCTCCGGGTCGGCCGGATCCCACGCCGGGGCGATCGGCTCGGTGGCGTCCAGGTTGAGCGACAGGTTGGCGGCCGTGGTGGCGAGCGGCTGGCTCTGCAGCGCGCCGAGCTGCAGGTCACCGACCTGCTGGCCCTGCACGCCGGTCGGGTCGAACATGTAGCCCTGCAGGCGGAGCCCCTCGGGGTTGACGATGAAGCCCCCGGTGTCGATGTTGAAGCGCCCGTCGCGCGTGTAGTAGTTGCCGGGTGTGCCGTTGTGGTTGCCATTGACGGCGAAGAAGCCGCGGCCGCTGACCGCCATGTCGAGGGTCCCGCCGGTCTGCTGCAGGATTCCCTGGCCGAAGCTGACCTGCGTGCCGTCCATGTGGACGCCGCCGCCGAGCCGGGCCGCGCCGGCCATGCCGCCCATGACGTTGGAGAAGCCCGCCCGCGACGCCTTGAACCCGACGGTGGAGACGTTGGCGATGTTGTCGCCCACGACGCTGATGGCGTTGCCGTGGGCGTTGAGACCACTGATTCCGATGTAGAGATTGTTCCAGATGGACATGTTGCGTATTTCTCCTGCTACTCGATCGAGAGGATGTCGCTGGGTGCAGCCGAGACGGCGCCGAGGCGCAGGCGCGGCACGCCATCGATGAAGTCGATGGCCTGGATGAGACCGGACAGGAGGCTGCTCGCCTCGACGGCGGTCTTTCCGTCGGTGCCGGTCGCGATCACCTCGACGGTGTAGTCGCCCTTGGCGAGGTCGCCGTGGGCGTCGTTCTTGCCGTCCCACGGCAGCGCGACCCGGCCGGCCGCCTGCGGGCCGAGATCGAACCGCTTGACCTGGGCGCCGTTGACGTCGCGGATGATGACCTGGACCTTCGAGGCCGGCTTGTCGAGATCCACCCCGACGCTGGGGAAGCCGTCGCCCTTGCCGGTGACCGAGAAGTGGTCGCCGGCGAAGGTGCCGGTCTTGCCGACGAAGCCGGCCAGGGCGGCGTTGGAGGCCGACATCTGGCCGGCCAGGATGCTGCTCAGCTGGCGATTGGTCTCCGCCGCCTGCTCGACCGACGAGAACTGGGCCAGCTGGGCGACGAAGTCGGCGCCATCCTGCGGATCGAGCGGGTTCTGGTTCTCCAGCTGGGCCACGAACAGGCGCAGGAACTGGTCGGCGTTGGCGACCGGGGCCGCTGGCTGCGGCGGTGGAGTCGGCGCGGCGGCGGCGGCCGGCGCGGCTTCAGGGATGCGCATGTGGTTCTCCTCAGGCAATGGCGCGCAGTCCGCGCCTTCCAGGGTTGTTGGGATCTCGGTCGGGGTCCCGGTCGGCGTCGCCGCCGGTCCCGGCCGCGTCGCGGCGGTCGGAGCGCGCCCCGGCCCCCCCGCCGTCGGTGTTCGAGTGGCTGGCGCGGTCGCCAGGCAGGTCGGTGCTGAGCGAGCCGAGGGCGAGGCCGTGGTCGGCCAGGCCGGAGGCGAGCTCGTGGGAGCGCTGGTTGAGCGCGTGGGCATAGGCCGCCGCGTGAGCGCGGGCCTCGACCCGGACCGAGTCCCCGCGCACGGCGATGAAGAGCGACACCCGCTCGTCTCCCTCACCGACGGTGACCCGGGCCGTCGAGTGGCCGAGCTGGTCGCCCTCGCCCTGACCCGCGGCCTCGGCGTGGGCCGCGCGCGCGTCCGCCAGGGCGGTGGCGCCGTCGCTACCGGGACTGGAGACCGAGTCCGGCTGGGCGCCGGCGTGAAGCCCCGGCCCCGCGGCGGCCGCGTGAAGCCGAGCGCGAGCCAGGTCGGAGCTGATGGCGTCGAGCCGGGCGTCGCTCGCCTCGCTAGCGGACCGCCCACCCTCGACACCCGCGCCGGCATCGGCGCCGAGGTGACCCGCGTCGACAACGGAGCCCAGTCCCGAGAGCGCCGCGCCCGGCGGAGCTTCGGCCGCCGCGCCGGCCTCGGCCAGGGACTCGATCGAGCTCGCGGCGGCGCGGGCCAGACCGTGGATCGACGTCGCCATGGCTCCCGCCAGATCGAGCGCCAGCCCGCCGGCGGGCAAGAGCGCCGCCGACGAAACTGCCGCGCGAGCCGGGCTCGTCCCGGCCGCCGCAGCGCCGGCGATCGAGTCGGACCCGGCCGCGCTGGCGTCGGACCTGGTCGCGCTGGCGTCGGACCTGGTCGCGCTGGCCGACACGGCGGGCGAGCCAGGGGCGGCGCCGTCACCGGGCGACGAGCTGTGTCCCCGACCGCCTGGCCGGCCCGACGAGTCGCCAGCGCTGGTGCTGCCGCCGGTGACCGGGTGAGCCAACGGCGAGGCGTGATCCGCCCCGGAGCCGCCGGCGGAAGAAACGCCGCCGAGATCCTGGGTGGAGCTCCAGATGGCCGCGCCCGTCGCGCTCGCTCGTGCGCGGGCCGCGGCGTCGGCGCCGCTGCCGCGGGATGCTCCGGCTGTCGGGGAGGATTCGTTCGCGGCGGTGGAGCCGTTCTCGGCAGCCGACCCACGTCGGCCAGCCGGGCCGTCTGCGGCAGCGGAGCCGCTCGCGCCAGAGGAGCTGTCCGCGCCAGCGAGGCGGTTCGCGGCCATGGAGTCACGCGCGCCGCGCCCGCCAGGCGAACCGTACGCGCCGGACACGCCGTTCGCGGCCGTGGAGCCGCTCGCGCCGGCCGAGCCGCGCGCGGCCGTGGAGCTGCGAGCGTCAGCCGAGTCGCGCGGGCCAGCCGAGCCGTACGCGCCGGTCGAGTTGTGAGCGTCAGCCGACCCACGTGGGCCAGCCGGGCCGTACGCGCCGGTCGAGTTGTGAGCGTCAGCCGACCCACGTGGGCCAGCCGCGCCGCGCGCGCCATCGGCGCCATACGCGGCCGTCGGGCCATTCGCGCCAGCCGAGGCTCGCGCGGCCGTGGAGCCGTTGCCACCATCCACGCCGCGCGCGCCGGTCGAGTCGCGCGCGCCATCCGTCCCGTTCGCGGCCGTGGAGCCGTTGCCGCCATCCGCGGCGCGCCCGTCAGTCGAGCCGGGCGCGCCATTCGCGCCGTTCGCGGCCGTGGAATCGCATGCGCCAGTCGAGCCGGGCGCGCCGTCCACGCCGTTGGCGGCCGTGGAACCGTACGCGCCAGTCGAGGCGCGCGCGCCCGCGGAACCTTGTGCGGCTGCCGAGCCGCGGGCGCCGTCCGCGCCGTTGGCGGCCGTGGAGCCGTACGCGCCAGTCGAGCCGCGCGCGCCCGTGGAACCTTGTGCGGCTGCCGAGCCGCGGGCGCCGTCCGCGCCGTTGGCGTTTGTCGAGCCGTACGCGGCATTCGATCCGCGCGCGCCAGCAGAACCGTGTGCGCCATCCGCGCCGCGCGCGCCGTCCGCGCCGTTGGCGGCCGTGGAGGCGTAGGCGCCAGTCGAGCCGCGGGCGCCAGCAGCACCGTGTGCGCCATCCGCGCCGCGCGCGCCATCCGCGCCGCGCGCGCCATCCGCGCCGTTGGCGGCCGAGGAGCCGTATGCGCCATCCGCGCCGCGCGCGCCCGCAGAGCCTCGTGCTCCATCCGCGCCGCGCGCGCCATAGGCACCGTCGGCGGCCGAGGAACCGTACGCGCCAGTCGAGCCGCGGGGGCCCGCAGAACCTTGTGCGCCATCCGCGCCGCGCGCGCCGTATGCGCCAGCCGCATTCTTCGTGCCCGCCGCGCCACCCGCGCCACCCGCGCCAGCCGACCCAGCCGAACCACCCGCGCCAGCCGCCCCCCCCGTCCCGCGCGACCCGGTCGTCGCCGCCGCCGCGGACGTCGCCCCCGCGGACTTCGCCGAGCTGGCCGCGCCGGGTCCACCGGCCGCGCTGCCCGCGTTCGACCCCGTCGTTGCCCCTCTCGCGATCGCTCCTCTCGCCGCCGCCGCGCTCGCCGACGCCGCGCTCGCCGTCGCCGTGCTCGTCGCTCTCGCCGCCGCCGCTCTCGCCGACGCCGCGCTCGCCGACGCCGCGCTCGCCGACGCCGTGCTCGCCGCTCTCGCCGCCGCCCTGGCGCCGGCCGACGCGCCCGTCACGACCGTCGCGTGGACGACGTCCGCCGTGCCCGACCGGGCCGGCCGATCCATGTCCGCCGCGCCGCTCGACGCCGCGCGCGCGCCCGCCTTGTCGCCGGGCGCAGCCCCCCGAGCCGCCGCGCTGTCCCGGCCGGCCTGGCGCGCTGCCGCGGCCGTCGCTGCGTCGCGCCCGTCGCCGAGGCGCGCGGCCTCGTTCCGGGCCGCGCTGTCCCGACCGGCGCGGTCAGCGACACCGCCCGCCGCGGTCCGCTCGGTC
>DATHKR010000202.1:0-13474 GCA_035489015.1 Kofleriaceae bacterium
CATCCGCGACGAGCTGGCCGCCGCGGGATATCCGGGGCAGCCGTTCAACCGGTCGCAGGTGGAGGGCTTCTTCATCCGCGGCCAGGCCATCGGCCGCGATCAGGCCGTGCACACCGCGTCGGACATCCCGATCTCGGCCTATTCGCCGCGCAAGGACGCCGCCTGGCAGTTCGTCGGGGTGCAGCGCAACACTGACGTCTTCGTCAAGCTGATGCGCGCGGCCCTGGGCGGCTACTGACTAGAACCGGTGGATCGCTCCTCGCCAGCTGGAGGTCGACGGGCGCGGGTGGTGCTGGCCATCGCGGCGGTGGTGGTCGTCATCGCCATCGTCGTGCTGGCCATCTACGTCCGCTCCCCGGCAAAGGGCGCGAGCGCTCCGCCGGCGGCCAGCCCCGCCGCGGCCGAGGATCGCGGCGCGCCGGCCGGGCGCACGCCCACGCCGGCCGTCGCGGCGCCGACCGGATCGCGAGAGAGCGCGGGCGCCGCGCCAGTCGACCGGAGCGCCGCGCCGGGGCTTCCGGATCCACCGCTCGCCGAGGATCGCTTCCTCGGCGCCCAGGACGCGCCCTCGCCTCCGCCAGGCGCCGGGGCTCCACGTCCGCCCGATCCGCCGCGCGAACCGACCGACCCGGAGCCGCCGGTCGCCGACGATCCGCGCGACTTCGAGCCCCCGGCCGAACAGTCGCCGTAAGCGCCGCGACGCCGCGCGCGATCCAGGCGATCACCGCGGGACGAGGCTGACGCGCGCTGCGGGCATCCAGCGGATGCACAGCCCAGCGTACCCGTGGGTACCCGCAGCACGAGCCCCGTCGTTCCGCCCGGCCAGGTGTGATGGGCGGCCCGACCTGTTCGCCGCCCGGATGGCCCCGACGGCACCGCCCTCGACGCCGACATCCCGATCGCCCGCCGCCCAATCCCGGTGGACGCACACAGTGTCGCGTGCGGCGATGGCGTGTGCCTGATCGCGTGGCGCCACGCGCCACCACCCCGTTCGCACGCGAGCACGCAAGCGTACTAAAATCATGAATTCAATCGAAAATTTTCGCTGCCCAGTCAGTGGGAGAGCGGTGGAGTTCCGGTTTTGGTAACTCTTGGGTTGAGGTTTTCTCAATCGGCCGTATCGTGGATCGAGATGGCTTTCAACCCGCCGTTGCGTGCGAGTGAGGCCAAAGATCTAGTCAGGCGAATTCTTCAAAACGGCTTCGTAGCGTTTCTTCCCCATGCACTTCGAGAGCTGGCCAAGGACGAAATGACCACGGTCGACGCGGTGAACGTGCTCCGGGCAGGGACCGTTCGAGAAGCTGAATGGGAAAACGGCTCGTGGCGGCATCGATGCGAAACCCGACGTTTTTGCATCGTTTTCGAATTTGAGAGTGAGGAAGAGTGCCTGGTGGTCACCGGCTGGAGGTTCAAGCCATGAAGACCAAGAATTGCCAGTCCTGCGGTGCCGAGATGCACCCCAGTGTCGAGAACTATAACTACGCTGAGTGCGGGCTCGACTACGTAACGTTGCAAAACGTGACGGTTTTCCGGTGCCCAGAGTGCGGTGAGCATGTGCTGCGAATCCCTGCCATCGAGGGACTTCATCGTCTCATTGCTTTCACGGTTGCCAGAAAGCCCTCGAGGCTACAGGCGCACGAGGTGAAGTTTCTTCGCAAGTACCTCGGCCTGTCGAACCGCGACTTCGCCAAGACGATGGGGGTGACCCCGGAGCAGTCCTCGCGATGGACGACGACCGAGCCTATGGGCGCTCCGGCCGAACGGCTACTGCGCGTGCTCGTTGAGCGACTCGAGCCGGCCCGCGAATACCCGATCGAGTGGCTCCAGAACATCAGCGAGGAGCGAGGAGATTCGGAGCCCTTGGTGGTCCGATCTGATGACGCTCAATGGGCGTCTGTTCACCAGCAACCGGGCGCCGCGGCCTGACTGAGTGAGCCCCCCTACCCAACGCTCACGCGCCCCCCTGGCAAAGGAGCGGCCCGTTCCTCTCAGGGCGCGACGATCTCGAAGTTCGCCGACGCCTTCGGTCGGGGCTTCGGGACCGAAGTGCAGGGTGTCGGCGACGGTGCCGTCCAGGAGGATGTTGGGGACGTCGGGGTAGTCGGTGACGCCGGAGTCGTGGGTGCCGGTGGTCGCCTGGCGGCCAATCGCGAGGAGAGTGAAGGGGGCGGGGGATCGCAGGTGGCCGGGGTCTCGAGGTCCGCGGCATCGACGCAAAGGGTGGTGCGGGCGTTGCAGACTCGCCAATGTCGGCCGAGCCCTCGCCGTAAATCGTGGTCTGGTCGGAGGTTGGCTGGACGCCGCAGAAGCCGACGCAGATGCCGGCGACTGCCCTCTCCAGCTGGCCGGCGCCGGAGTCGGGCGTGGAGCTGGGTGACTCCGTAGGAGCAGCCGTCGGAGGCGGGTGGGTGCCGCAGGTATCCGGGTTGCTGTAGCCGACGCCGTACCACAGCATGACGTCGAAGGAGTCGGTGCCCACGATCGGGCTGAGGCGGGCGGCGAGGCGGGCGGCCCCGCCGGGGACGTAGACGTAGTCGGTGCCGTCCTTGGTGTGCCGAACTGCATGAAGGCGGGGGCCCGTCGTCGGGGTGCCCATCATCCGGTAGCACTGGGGCGTAGAACGGCTCGCTCTGGCCCTATGGGTCAGAGTGATGAGCGACAACTACTTCTGCCGGTCGCATTGCCGCACCTCTTTTGTTACCGAGCGGTGGTCGTTGCCTCACGAGATCTGCTACCGAGCGGACCCGAAGACCCGAAGATCGGAGGCAACGATGGATGCGATCAGTGGCAAGGCACGGCGCGAACTGGTGCGGGCCGTAGGAGCGCGGTACCGAGCCGGCAGCCGCGAGGAGAAGCAGCGGATCCTCGACGAGTTCGTCGCCGTGACGAGGTGGCACCGAAAGCACGCCATCCGCGTGCTGAACGTTTCGGGCGCTCACGGCGACACGCAGCGAACGCGCCGGGTCCGCGTATATGACGACGCGATCCGGCTGGCGCTACTGGTCCTTTGGGAAGCATCAGATCGGGTCTGCGGCAAGCGGCTCCGACCCCTTCTTCCCACACTCGTCACCGCGCTCGAGCAACACGGCCATCTGCAGCTTGCGGAAAGCGTGCGGACGCGCGTGCTCGCTGTGAGTGCCGCGACGATCGATCGTCTACTCGCCGAGCCTCGCGCGGCGGCGCGCGGGCGCATGGTCGGTCGTCGGAGAGCTGTCCCCTCGGTCCGGCGGAGAGTCCCCGTGCGCACGTTCGCGGACTGGAAGGACCCCTTGCCCGGTTGCATGGAGGCCGACCTCGTCTCTCACTCCGGGAGCACCGTCGAAGGCAGCTTCGTGCACACGCTGGTGCTCACCGATGTGGCGACGACGTGGACGGAGTGCGTGCCGATCGTGGTGCGCGAGGGTGCGCTGGTCGTCGAGGCGCTCGAACGACTTCGCGAATCGATGCCATTCCCGCTGCGCAGCTTCGATACGGACAACGGCTCAGAGTTCATCAACGAGAAAGTGATCGCGTTCTGCAGCAAGCACGGGATCGAGTTCACGCGGTCGCGTCCCTACCACAAGAACGATCAGGCCTGGGTCGAGCAGAAGAACGGAGCGATCGTCCGACGCCTCGTCGGCTACGGCCGTCTCGAGGGGATCGCAGCGGCCGAGGTGCTCGCGCGCTTGTACACCGCCTCGAGGCTGTTCGTGAACTTCTTCCAGCCATCGTTCAAGCTTGCGGAGAAGATCCGAGAAGGGGCACGCGTCATCAAACGCTACCATCCGCCCGCGACGCCGTGCGCTCGGCTGCTGGCGTCGGCGGTGATCACGGAGGCAACGAAGGAGCGCCTCAAGGCGGCGCAGGCAGCCCTTGATCCGCTCCGCCTACTCGATGAGATCCGCGCTGCGCAGCATCAGGTCGCGGCGCTGGTGGCGGGCACGACGATCCACGTTCCACGAACCAGCAATGCTGATCTGGAAGGCTTCCTCGCTGGCTTGGGCACGGCCTGGAGAACTGGAGAGGTCCGCCCAACCCACGCGAAGAAGCCGCGACCACCGCGTCACTGGCGAACGCGAAAGGATCCGTTCGAGACGGTGTGGCCGTTGGTCCGATCGTGGCTCGAAGCTGAACCTGATCGCACCGCGAGAGAGCTCCTGGAGCGCCTCCAGGCGCAGCAGCCCGGCGCCTTTCCGGACGGCATGCTGCGCACGATGGGACGCCGTGTCCGTGAATGGCGGGTGGCGGCCGCCAAGAAGTTCGTGTTCGGCGCCGGCGTGGAGACGGCCGATGGCCACGATGCCGCCATCGAAGCGATCGCCGCCGGCTTGTCGGGTGCGATCCCGATGAGGCAAGCTGGTAGCAGTTCTTCGTGAGGCAACACGGCCGGCACAAGTAGTTGACGCCGATCACAGGGTGTACTCGACCGAGTCGAGATCGGCGCACGCGCGCGGGCTACCCGCCAGCCAGGCCAGAGCCGGGCGCCACTGCATCCGTGGCCCGGTCCGACGAAGTTGAGAGCCAGGGAGTTGCTGTTGCCATAGTCCACGTTCGGGGGTGGTTCCGATGTTGGCGAGGTTCTCTCACGTCATCCGTATCGACCTGCTCGGGCACGGCTGATCCGCCAAGCTCGTCCTCGCCTGCTACCTGATGCCGCGCCCGGAGCTCGACGTGGTCGGCGGAGGGCCGACACCGTCGGGTGGAGCCGCTCGCGCTGCTGAACACCCTGCCCGAGGACCTCAGTCGGGCTTGCGGGCCACCACCACCTCGGTGTCGCCTGGCCAGTCCCAGAAGATCCCTTCGGGGGAACGGTTCGCGAGCAGCGCCCGCACCTCCCCTGCGAAGTCGTCGAGACGATCACCAAACAGGTGCGGCGCCGAGGATGAGAGGGACAGGTAGCCGGACAGGACACTCTCGCTGTCTCGCAGGAGGTCGGGGATCCCTGGGGCGAAGAACTGCTGCGGAACACCGAAGCGAGTCCGGGCCAGCACATCCTCGAAGCGGTGAGCTCGTTCCGGGGCAGTGCCCTGGCCGGCGCGCCGGGTCGATCCGAGGTACTTCCCCACCAGCGCCTTGATCTCCTCGTGAGGGATCGCAGGCACCCCTGGGCCTGGTGGCTGGGTCCGTCCTGCAACCGTGTGGACGATGAGTGCCAGCGCACCCCCGGGCTCCAGCATGTCGTAGACGGTCTCCGCCACCGGGCGTTCGTCGGTCCAGTGAAAAGACTGGCCGAATGTCACCAGCCGGTACGGCCCTGGTGCGACCGCGGGCAGGTCCTCGGCCAGACCCTGGACCCACCGGATGTTCATGACTGTCTCTGCCTCGGCCGCGCGGCAGCCCTCCGCAAGCATGTCGGCGTCAGGGTCCAGACCGACCACCTGCTCGAACAGGTGAGCAAGGCGGACGGCAAGCACGCCTGGGCCGCAGCCGACATCCAGAAGCTGTCCGTTCCCGTCCAGACCCATCTCCTGCGTCAGGACGGCCTCGAGCTCCGGTGAGTACGCGGGGCGACCGTGGCGATAGTGGGCAGCAGAGCCGAGGTAGATGGTGGGGTCATACGCCACCGCACCAGTATCCCCCGAGTTGTGGCTCACCGGCCGCGGATCCGCGCGCGCAGGGCGTCGCGGTTCAGCCGCGCGATGACGTCGGTACGGATGTCCTTGGGGCACACGGCCTCGCATTCGCCGTGGAGGCTGCACGCCCCGAAGCCTGCGTCGTCGAGCGCGCGGACCAGGGAGAGCGCGCGCCGGCCTTGCTCGGGTTTGCCCTGCGGCAGGCGGCCGAGATGCGACGCCTTGGCGCCGGCGAAGAGGGCGGCGGAGCCGTTGGGGCAGGCCGCCACGCATGCGCCGCAACCGATGCAGGCCGCGGCGTCGAGGGCGGGGTCGGCGTCGGCCTTCGGGATGGGTATCGT
Source organism: Kofleriaceae bacterium (assembly GCA_035489015.1). Classification (GTDB taxonomy): domain Bacteria; phylum Myxococcota_A; class Polyangia; order Haliangiales; family Haliangiaceae; genus DATFRY01. The sequence goes on from DATHKR010000202.1 coordinate 5,894, forward strand.
GTTCGCCTCGGGGGCGCTGCCGGTGCGCACGGTGACGAACCCACCGGCCATGATCACGCGATCGAGCGCGCCGCGATCCACCACCAGATCGCACACGACGGGGAACGCGCCCGTGCGAAACGGCTCCAGGGTGATCACACCCGCGCCGTTCGTGGGGCGCGGGGCGCTTGCGAGCGCCGCGCCGACCGAGAGCTCGCACGTGGTGGCGTGCGGCATCCCTCCGTGAGGGCGGCCGTTCACCACGACTCCGCACGCGCCGCAGATCCCTTCGCGGCAGTCACTGTCGAACGCGATGGGCCGCCGGTCGCGCGCCACCAGCTTCTCGTTCAGCACGTCGAGCGCCTCGAGCAACATCCAGCCCGGGTCGACGTCGCTCAGCGGATGGTCGACGAATGCGCCACCACTGCCGGGGCTTTCCTGCCGCCATATCCTCAACACGATGTTCATCGGTAGCTCCTGACCTCCAGCGGCGCGGCCTCGAAGACGAGCGGCTCGATGAGGCGTCGCGGTGGTGCGCCACCGGCCGTGTGCATCCAGGCAGCGACGTGGGCGAAGTGCGCGTCGTCGCGCCGGGGCTCTCCGTCCTGGGTCTGGTGCTCTTCGCGCAGGTGGCACCCCGCCGACTCGTCGCGAGCGACCGCGTCGATGCACATCAGCTCGGCCAGCTCGAGAAAGTCCGCCACTCGCCCCGCCCGTTCCAGCTCTTGATTGAACGACGCGCCGCTGCCGGGGACGCGCACGTCCCGCCAGAAGCGGCCACGGAGCTCGTCTATCTGGCGCAGCGCCGCGACCAGGCCCGCCTCGCTCCGGGCGAGCCCGCAGTGGTTCCACAGGAGGTCACCGAGCGCGCGATGAAACTGCGCCGCCGGCAGCCCGCCGCGGGATCCGACGAGCGCGCCGATGCGACTCTCGGCGCTCGCCACAGCGTCGCGCACTTCGCTCGTCGCCTCCGAGACGGGCGAGAGCCGCGCGGTGGCGAGGTAGTTGCCCACCGAAGGCGGCACGATGAAGTACCCGTCGGCGAGCGTCTGCATCAGCGCGCTCGCGCCGAGCCGGTTCGCGCCGTGATCCGAGAAGTTCGCCTCGCCCGCCGCGAAGAGGCCGGGGATGGTGGTCATCAGGTCGTAGTCGACCCACAGGCCTCCCATCGTGTAGTGGGCAGCGGGATAGATCCTGAGCGGCGTGCGGAGCGGGTCGTCGCCAACGATGCGCTCGTACATCTCGAAGAGGTTCCCGTAGCGTTCGCGGAGCGCGCCGGCACCGACGCGATCGACCGCGTCGCGAAGATCCAGGAACACGGCGCGTCCGCCGGGAGCGACGCCACGCCCCTCGTCGCACACGACCTTCGCCGCGCGCGAGGCGACGTCGCGCGCGGCCAGATTGCCGTAGCGCGGATAGAGGCGCTCGAGGTAGTAGTCGCGCTCGTCCTCCGGGATGTCCTCGGGCCGCCGGCCGTCGCCTGCCTGTCCGGGGACCCACACGCGCCCGTCGTTGCGCAGCGACTCGGACATCAGCGTGAGCTTTGCTTGATGCTCTCCGCTGACCGGCAGGCAGGTCGGATGAAACTGGACGAAGCAGGGGTTCGCGAAGGCGGCGCCGCGCCGGTACGCGCGCCAGATCGCCGTCGCGTTCGAGCCCCGCGCGTTCGTGGACAGGTGGTAGACGTTGGCGTACCCGCCGGTCGCGAGCACGACCGCGTCGGCGAGGTGGGTCTCGAGCGCTCCGCTGACCAGGTTGCGCGCCACGACGCCGCGCGCGCGACCGTCGACCACGATGAGATCGAGCATCTCCCTGCGGGCGAGCAGGGTGAGCCCGCCCCGAGCGGCTTCCTTGGCGACCGCCTGATACGCCCCGAGCAGCAGCTGCTGCCCGGTCTGTCCCCGCGAGTAGAAGGTCCGTGAGACGAGCGCGCCCCCGAAGGAACGATTGGCGAGCGCGCCGCCGTACTCGCGCGCGAACGGGACCCCTTGCGCGACGGCCTGGTCGACGATGCCGTTCGACAGCTCGGCCAGGCGGTACACGTTCGCCTCGCGGGAGCGAAAATCTCCCCCCTTCAGCGTGTCGCGAAAGAGACGCTCGACGCTGTCGCCGTCGTTCTGGTAGTTCTTCGCGGCGTTGATCCCTCCCTGCGCCGCCACGCTGTGCGCGCGCCGCGGCGAGTCCTGAAAGCAGAGGCAGAGCGTCTCGTATCCGAGCTCGGACAGCGACGCGGCCGCGGATGCGCCGGCGAGACCCGCGCCGACCACCACCACGCGGTGCCGTCGCTTCTGCACCGGTCCGACGAGCGCGAGCTCGGCGCGGCGTCTGGTCCACTTGCCGGCGATCGGCCCGGAAGGCACCCCTGGCTGGAGCTCGGCGCTCATCGCAGAGCTCCGGCAAGGACGGCGACCGGAATGGTCGCGAAGCCGACGGCGATGGCGACGGCCAGGCCGCGGAGAAGATGGCGAAGAACGCCGGTGCCCGCCCGGTGCACGCCGAAGCTCACCAGCGAGCTGGCCAGACCGTGGTGCAGGTGCAGGCCGACCAGCACGGCGGCCACCACGTAGAGCGCGCCGATCAGGGGCGGCGCGAGCCCGCCGATCAGGTTCGCATACACATGGCCCGGCTCGAAGCTCGGGTGAACGACGCCGAAGGTGATGTGCAGCAGGTGATACACGACGAAGAACAGCAGGAGCGGCCCGCCGACGACCATGAGCCGCGAGGAGTAGCTGCCGCGGGGCCATCGGTGCACGTGGCGGATCGGACGCGCCGCCCGCGCGCGCCTCACCAGCGATACGGTCGCCGCGATGTGCACCACCGCCGCGGCGACCAGCGCCGCCCGCACCAGCCACAGGAGCGGCCCCAGCCGGCGCAGCGCCGCGGCGTACCCGTCCAGCGCCGCGGCACCGGAGAAGGCCGTGAGGTTCCCCAGGACGTGCAGGACCAGCCATCCGGCCAGGAACAGGCCGGTGAGCGCCGCGAGCCACTTCGTCGTCATGGAGGAGATCTTGGCGGTCGCTCAAAAATTAGTCATATTTATTCGAATCTCTCTAATAAGTAGATAAACTTATCAAGCGATGCACGTCGAGACTCTGAAGACCTTCTGCGACCTGGTCGAGACCGGTTCCCTCTCGCGCGCCGCCAGGCTGAATCACGTGACGCAGTCGGCCGTCAGTCAGCAGCTCCGCGCGCTGGAGGAACGCTACGGCAGAAGGCTCGTCGATCGAGCCCCCCGCGTCGGCGCGCGCCCCACCGAGGCCGGCAAGGCCTTCTACGACCAGCTCAAGCCGCTGCTGGGGCGCCTCGACGATCTGGAGCAGCGGCTCCGCGCGCGGTCCAATGTGGTGGCAGGCAACGTGCGCCTCGCGACGGTGTACAGCGTCGGCCTCCACACGTTGCCGAGGGTGATGAAGGCGTCGCTGGCGGCGTACCCGTCCCTCAGCCTGCGCCTCGAGTACCGGCGGACCGATCAGGTGTACGAGGCATGCTTGCGCGGCGAGGTGGACCTCGGCATCGTCGCGCTGCCGTCGAAGCGCCCGCAGCTGGAGGTCGTGTCGCTCGGCCACGACGAGCTCGTGCTGGTGACGGCGCCGGACCACCCGCTCGCGAAGCGGCGGCGCCCAGGCCTTGCGGACCTCGACGGCCTCCCGTTCATCGCCTTCGATCGCGACATTCCGACCCGCAAGCTTTCGGACCGATTGCTCGCCCGCGCCGGCAGCAGCGTCGTGTACGCCATGGAGCTCGACAACATCGAGACCATCAAGCGCTGCGTGGAAGCGGGCATCGGCGTGTCCTTGCTCCCTGCGCCCGCACTCACCGCGGAGGTTCGGGCCGGAACGCTCCGTGCACGCAGGCTCGCCGAGAGCCCCATCGAACGACCGATCGGTGTGCTCTTCCGCAGCGCCCGCACTCGCGAACAAACCCAGGCCACCCGGGCGTTTCTGGAGCTTCTGACGCGCGAGCTCCCCGCGCGCTGACCGCGCCGCCTCAGGGCGCGACGCAGTACCCGCGCGTGGCGTCGCAGGTGAGGTCGCCGGGGCACAGCCCGCCCGGGCCGCAGTCGAGGACGCACCCCGCGTTGAACGTGTAGAGCGTGCTCGGCTGGAGCGGCAGCGCCGGCACGATGTCGAGCACCGCCCCGCAGCGGGCGTTGAACACCCCCGTGTACACGGCCGTGCAGCTCGCGTCGCCGGTGGTGAGCGCCGGGTCGATCTGCTCGATCTGGCTCTGCGCGTTGGTCTGGAAGTTCCCCTCGATCACGCAGAGTGCGCTGCAGAAGCCGGTCAGCGAGGCCTCTTCCTCGATGAGCAGGCAGCGCGGGGTCTCCTCCGGACAGACCTCCTCGTTCGGGCCGCACAGCGCGCCGAGGCCCTCGAGGTCGCCGCCGATGGGCGCGGCGTCGACCGCGGAGTCACCGTCGTCGTCGTCGCCGCCGTCGTCGTCGCCGCAGCCGGCCACGAGGGAGGCGATCGCCGTCGAGAGCGTCGCCGCCACCAGTACATGGATCCTCATGACCGCGGACCATAGCAAGACGCGGTCATGAGGAGCGGCAGGGTGCACATGCGGCCAGCCCCACCGGCGGTGACGGACCGACCACGTCCGGCACCCGGACCGCCCTGCAATTGACCGGCGACGCGCGCCCTCGCCGCTGGCTGGCCACTGCCCACTTCCGCCTCGCCCTGTGGCCGGCGCGCGCCTGGGCTATTCTGCGGCACATGAAACGCCTCCTGCAGGTCGCGTGGCTCATCTCGATTCTGTGGGTCGGAGCGGCGTGGGGCCAACCGGCAAGGACGTCAGCCGCCAGACCGGCCACCTACCCGGGCCTGCCGAGCGAGATGCCGGCCAGGTTCCGTCCGGTGACCGATACCTTCGACTATGTCAGGCGCACGGCGATGATCCGCATGCGCGACGGGGTCAAGCTCCACACGGTCATTCTGGTGCCGAAGCGGGCCAGGCGAGCGCCCATCCTCCTCACCCGCACGCCGTACAGCGCGGACGAGCTCACGGCGCACAGCGAGAGCGCACACCTCGGACCCATGCTGCAGGGGTACGACAACGTGACCGACGTGATCGTCGAAGGTGGGTACATCCGCGTGGTCCAGGATGTGCGCGGCAAGTACAAGTCGGAGGGCGACTACGTGATGAACCGGCCGCTGCGCGGGCCGCAGAACCGGACGCCGGTCGACCACTCGACCGATACCTACGACACGATCGAGTGGCTGGTGAAGAACGTGCCCGAGACAAACGGCAAGGTGGGGATCCTGGGGATCTCCTACGACGGGTTCCTGCCGCTCATGGCGCTCGTCGAGCCGCACCCGGCGCTCAAGGTGGCGGTGCCGATGAATCCGATGGTCGACGGCTGGATGGGCGACGACTGGTTCCACAATGGCGCGTTCCGGCTCGTCAGCCTCGGCTACATCTACGAGCAGGAGGCGAGTCGCGACAACATCATCAAGTGGTGGTCGACGCACTGGGACGAGTACGAGCGGTTCCTCCTGGCGGGATCGGCGGGCCAGATGGGGAAGCGCACCGGGCTCGAGCAGCTCGGGTTCTGGCGGAAGATCATTGCGCACCCGAACTACGACGCGTTCTGGCGCGAGCAGGCGGTGGACAAGATCCTCGCGAACAAGCCGCTCAGCGTCCCGACAATGCTCGTGCACGGCCTCTGGGACCAGGAGGACATCTACGGCGCCATCGCGGTCTACAAGGCGATGGAGCCGAAGGACGCCCGCAACGACAAGGTGTTCCTGGTCATCGGCCCGTGGAATCACGGGCAGCAGATCCGGGACGGCAGCAACCTGGGCGCGATCCACTTCGGCGCCGATACGTCGCGGCAGTTCCGGCAGCACATCCTGCGGCCCTTCCTGGACCGCTATCTCAAGGACGGCGGGGCCAGGGCCAGGATCGCGCCGGTCATGGCGTACGAGACCGGGACGAACGAGTGGCGTAGCTTGCCGGCCTGGCCACGCGCCTGCGCCAGCGGTTGCGCCATCCGGCCCAGGCCCTACTACCTGCGTCCTGGCTCCCGGCTTAGCTTCTCGCCACCCGCGGCCGGCGAGGCCGGGTTCACCGAGTATGTCTCCGACCCCGCCAAGCCGGTCCCCTACCGGGCGCGTCCCATCCCGCCCTCGGTCCACGACGACGGCGCGGGGTGGAGGAAATGGCTGGTGGAGGATCAGCGACATGTCTCCAGCCGACCCGACGTCGCGGAGTTCGTGTCGCAGCCTCTCACCGCTCCGCTGAAGATCACCGGCGAGCCGGTCGCGAACCTCATCGCCTCGACCAGCGGCACCGATTCCGACTGGGTCGTGAAGCTCATCGATGTCTATCCCGACGAGGTGGCCAGCCAGCCGGAGATGGGCGGGTACCAGGTCATGATCGCGGCCGATATCTTCCGCGGGCGATTCCGCGAAGGGTTCGACAGGCCGAAGCCAGTCGCGGCCGGCAAGGCGCTGCGCTACCGCTTCTCCCTGCCGACCACCAACCACGTGTTCCAGCCCGGCCACCGGATCATGGTGCAGGTCCAGTCGACCTGGTTCCCGCTCTACGATCGCAACCCACAGACCTTCGTGCGCGACATCTTCTGGGCCCGGCCGTCGGACTACCGCAAGGCCGTGCAGAGGCTCCATCACGCACCCGGGCAGGCGAGCTTCGTCGAGTTGCCCGTCGCGACGGCGCGCTGAAATGTCTGTCACACTCGATTCTATCGAGTGGCGCGGCGCGGCCCGGTGGCGGGGCTCCTCCGCGAGGAGGGCGGACGTGTCGCCCTCTCGGGCGATCACCTCTCGGCCGACGGCCGCGCGTTCCGGTTCGGGAGCCAGCTCTACTTCCTGGACGAGGACCGCGTCATGACGTTCCGAGGGGACGCGCCTCCCTGAACGTTGCCGACCGGCCTCGCCCCGGCAGGACGGCGAGAAGTTCCGGGTCGTCTTCCAGCAGAATGGTCACCCGCTTCTTCCTGTCAGCGGACACCGTGGTGAGCGGTGACCGCGCGGTGGCGCGAAACGCGACCGACCGGCCACTGATGGGTAGGTCGCGCTGTGCCGCTCAGGCGCCAGGGTTCTGCCTCTTTGTCGCTCCGGCCGGCGGCGCGAGAATCACGCGCATGAGGCTCACGCTGCTCCTCATGGTCGTCCTCCTCGGCGTGAGGCCGGCCATGGCCGCCGAGCTGCCGCCCGACCTGAGCGCGGCGGTGAGCCTGCTCGACCGGGCCACGGTGCGAAACGACGTCGCCACGCTGCGGCGGCTGGTCAGCGACGACTACCTGCTGGTCAACTCGGACGGATCGGTGGAGGACAAGGCGCGGTACCTGGCCGACTTCCACCTGCCCGGCTTCCGGATCGAGCCGTATGTCCTGGAGCGCCCGGTGCGCAAGGTGTGGGGCGACGCCGCGGTCATCGCCGGGCTGATCCATCTCCACTGGGCGCAGGACGGGAAGAGACACGCTCGGCGCGTGCGCATGGTGTACGTCTGGGCCCGGCGCGGTGGCCGGTGGCAGCTCACGCACACCCAGGTGACCCGGGTCCCCGACTGACGGCGGGCTCAGTCCCTGATCTCGCGGCGCGCCTCCTGAGCTGCGCGCTTGGTCGTCTCCTTCACCTC
>DATHKR010000203.1:0-20883 GCA_035489015.1 Kofleriaceae bacterium
CCACCCGCCCGCTGCCGCGCGACATCGCCGAGCTCCGCGATCTGCGCGGCGTCACCATCTCGGCGGACGGCGCGCGGGTGGCTTACCTCATGCGGGTGCCGCGCTTCGACCCCAAGGCGACGCCGTCCCCCGACGACACCCGCGCCGGATGGACGGTCGAGCAGCAGCTGTGGCTGGTCGACCGCCGCGGCGGCGAATCGCGCCAGCTCACCACCGGGACCGATCCGGTCGTCGGGGCCCACTTCTCGCCCGACGGGCGCGATATGGCCTTCCTGCGCTCGCGCCGCGGCAAGACCACCCTCCACGTCCTTCCGCTGGCCGGCGGCGAGTCGCGCGCGCTCGACCTCGGCGACCATCAGCCGCGGTCGTTCGTGTGGACGCCGGACGGGCGCTCGCTCGTGTTCACGGCCACCGTGCCGCGCAGCGCGGCCGACAAGAAGGCGCGCTGGCAGCGCGGCGGCGCGGTGGCGTGGGATCGCGAGTGGGAGCCGACCCACCTGTTCGTGGTCGGGCGCGCCGGCGGTACCCCGCGCCGCATCGACCAGGGCAGCGACAACATCATCGCCTTCCACCTCTCGCCCGACGGCAAGCGCCTGGCCCTGGTCACCTCGCCCTCGTCGGACGCGTTTCTCGCGTTCATCAAGCAACGCCTGGTGATCGTCCGCGCATCGGACGGCGGCGTCGAGCGCGAGCTGGAGAAGCCGACCTCGGTCATCCAGCAGGTCGAGTGGTCGCCGGACGGCCGCTCGCTGGCCTACTCCACCACCGCGCGCGGCTACAGCCACATCGACCAGCTGCGCGTGGTCGGCGCCGATCGCGCCGGGGCCGCGGTGGACGCGGCCGCCGGGCTCGACCTGTCCCTCACCGCCTTCCACTGGACCGCCGACTCGCGATCGCTCATCGCGGCGTCGACCGGGCGCACCCGCACCACGCTCCACCGCCTGTCGGCGCGCGGCGGCGCGGCCACCCGCCTGCGGTCCGGCGATCTGATCGTCCAGGCCATCGCCAGCGACGGCGGGGGCCGCTTCGCCGCGGCCTCCGTGGTCGGCCCGCGCGCGCCCGGCGACCCGGCGGTGATCGATCTCGCCACCGGCAAGATCCGCGTGGTGGCGGTCCTCAACCCACAGGTCGAGGCGTGGAGCTTCGCGCCGACCGAGCTGGTCGCCTGGACCAACAAGGAGGGGGTGAAGCTCGAGGGGCTGCTCACCCGCACCGCGAGCGGCGGCGGCGGCGGCGGCGGCGGCAAGGCGCCCCCGCTGCTGGTCATCCCGCACGGCGGACCGGATTCGGTCTCGATGAACGCGTGGAACGACTGGTCGCAGTTCTTCGCCGCGCGCGGCTACTCCGTCTTCAGCCCCAACTACCGCGGCGGCATCGGCTACGGGCGCGCCTTCTACGAGGCCAACCGCGGGCGCCTGGGCGACATCGAGCTCATGGACATCGAGTCCGGCGTCGATCACCTGATCGCCGCCGGCAAGGCCGATCCGGACCGCCTGTTCTACGGCAGCTGGTCGTGGGGCGGTTACCTGGCCGCGTGGACCCTCGGGCACAGCAAGCGCTACCGCGCGATGATGGTCGGCGCCGGCGTGGTCGACGTCGCGGTCCAGTACGTCATCAGCGACATCAACCACGGCGAGGTGGCCGACTGGGAGTTCAAGGGTCGCCCGTGGAACCAGCCGGAGACGTTCGAGCGGCCCAACCCGTCGCGCTTCCTCAAGGGCGCGACCACGCCGACCCTGATCCTGCACGGCATGGAGGACCAGCGGGTCGGCTTCATCAACGCGCAGATCCTCTACCGCGCGCTCAGCGACCTCGGCGTCGAGGTGTCGATGTGGGCCTACCCGCGCGAGAACCACGGCTTCGAGGAACCGGCCCACGTGCAGCACCTGCTCCAGGTGTGGGCCGCGTGGAACGACGCCCACCTGCCGAGGTGATCAGTGGTGGTACGGGTGCCCGCGCAGGATCGAGAACCCGCGGTACAGCTGCTCGAGCAGGATCACCCTGACCAGCCGGTGGGGCAGGGTGATCCGCCCGAGCGCGATGAGGCGGGCGGCCCGCTTGCGCAGGGCGTCGGAGTGGCCGTCGGCCCCGCCGATCGCCAGGGCCAGCGCGCGGCCGCCGCCGTGCTGCTCCTCGCGGCCGATGAGCGCGGCCAGGTCTTCGCTGGTGACGAGGTCACCCCGCTGATCGAGCGCGACGACCAGCGCGCCGTCCGGTAGCGCGCGCAGCAGCCCGGCCTCGTCCTTGACCTCGTCGACCGAGAGCCGACAGTGCGGGCGCAGCCGCCGGGCGTAGTCCGCCTCGGCGGCGCGCAGGTGGTCGTCCTTCAGCCGCCCGACCGCGAGGACCGCGATCTTCAGTAGAGATCGTCAGGCGTGGCGCGCGCCTCCTCCGGCACCTCGATCGGCACGCGCGGCGCCTCGTGCCACAGACTCTCGAGGTCGTAGTGCAGTCGCACCGGGTGGAGAAAGACGTGCACCACCAGATCGCCGAAGTCGAGCAGGGCCCACTGGCCGGACGTCACGCCCTCCACGCCGATCGCGCGCCGGCCCAGGCCCTTCAGCGCCTGGTTCACCGCGTCCGCGATGGCGTCGACCTGCCGGTCCGAGCGCCCGCTCACCATGAGGATGTACTCGGTGTACGAGCACAGCTCGCGGACATCGAGCAGCGACGGCTCGAGCGCCTTCTTGTCCAATGCCTCCTCCAGCGCCACCCTGGCGGCCTCCAGCGCGTCCTTGCGCGCGGTCGGGCCGGGATGGTCGAGGTAGTCGGGATGGATGCGATCTTGTGGTTGGGTGTTTCTCACGTGCCTCCGCTGGGACGCTGAGTCCCATCAGTTCCTTCTCTCCTTCAGCCTTCAGCCGCGAATCTGGCCTTCCCCGCGCACCACGAACTTGGTCGTCGTGAGGCCCTCGGCCCCCATCGGACCATAGGCGTGGAGCTTGCTGGTCGAGATCCCGATCTCGGCGCCGAGGCCGAGCTCGCCGCCGTCGGCGAAGCGGGTCGACGCATTGACCATGACGGTGGACGAGCCGACCTCGCGCAGGAAGCGCTCGGCCGCGCCGGCGTCCTCGGTGATGATCGACTCGGTGTGGCTGGAGCCGTACCGCTCGATGTGCTCGACCGCCGCGTCGAGGCCGTCCACCACCCGCACCGCGACGATCTTGGCCAGGAACTCGGCGCCCCAGTCGGCCTCGCCGGCCGGCCGCACTCGCTCGCCGCCGAGCGCGCGGACCAGCTCGTCGCCGCGCACCTCGACCCCGGCCTCGTCCATCGCGCGGCACAGCGCCGGCGCGAACCCCTCGGCGATGGCGCGATCGATGAGGATCGCCTCCGCCGCGTTGCACACGCCCGGCCGCTGCGCCTTGGCGTTGACGCAGATGGCCAGCGCGCGCCCGTGATCGGCCGCCGCGTGCACGTAGACGTGGCACACGCCGCGGTCGTGCTTCAGGACCGGGACCCGCGAGTGCTCGACCACCGCGCGGATGAGCCCCTCGCCGCCGCGCGGGATGACCAGATCGATGTCGCGCTCGCAGCCGAGCAGCTCGTACAGCGCGGCCCGCTCCGACGTCGGCATCACCTGGACCGCCTTGACCGGCAGCCCGCTCTCCTCGATCGCCGCCGCGACCACGCGGCCGAGCGCGCGATTCGAGCGGAACGCCTCCGAGCCGCCGCGCAGGATGACCGCGTTGGCGGTCTTCAGGCACAGCGCGGCCGCGTCGGTGGTGACGTTGGGGCGCGACTCGTAGACCATCGCGATGACGCCGAGCGGGATCCGCACCCGCGAGACCTCGAGCCCGTTCGGCCGCCGCCAGCTGGCGTCGACTCGCCCGACCACCTCGGGCATCGCGGCGATCTCCTCGACCGCGCGCGCCATGCCCTCGAGCCGATCGCCGTCGAGCAGCAGCCGGTCGAGCATCGCGGGATCGAGCCCGTTCGCGCGCGCCGCGGCCACGTCGGCGGCATTCTCGCCGAGGATCTCGTCGGCCCTGGAACGCAGGAGCGCCGCGACCCTCATCAGGGCGCCGTACCGGCGAGGGGCGTCGGACTTGGCCAGGGTGCGCGCGGCCTGCCGGGCGTCATGCGCCAGGAGGGCCACTCCGGATGGTGTGAGCGCGGATCGCGTCAAAGAAGTACGAGGTCGTCTCGGTGAATTACCTCGTCGAGGTACTTATATCCAAGTGTTGACTCGATATCCGCGGATTGCAAGCCCTTGAGCCGGCGCAGGTCGGCCGCGCCGTAGCCGGCCAATCCGCGTGCGAATTCGAGTCCTTGTTTCGTCGCCAGGCTGACGATGTCGCCCATGTCGAAGGCGCCTTCGACCTCGGCGATCCCGGCCGGGAGCAAGCTCTTGCCCAGCTCGGCCACCGCGCGGTGCGCTCCGTCGTCGACCACCAGCCGGCCGTGCGGGCGCGCGCCGTACGCGATCCAGTGCTTGCGGCTCGACATGCGCTCGCGCGAGGGGACGAACAGAGTGCCGAGGTCCGCGCCGGCCAGCGCGTCGCGCAGGACGTGCGCGCGCGCCCCGGCCACCACCGCGGTGGCCACGCCGTGGCGCGCCGCGCTGCGCGCCGCCTGGACCTTGGACGCCATGCCGCCGGAGCCGAGCCCGCGCGGATCCGCCCCGCTCAGCTTCCAGCTCGGATCGACGTCGATGTCGGGCACGAGCGGGATGCGGCGCCCGCCGTCGGCTGGCGGCGCGTCGTGCAGCCCGTCGACGTCGGTCAGGATGATGAGCGCGTCGGCGCTGATCAGGTTGCAGACCAGCGCGGCCAGGAGGTCGTTGTCGCCGTAGCGGATCTCGTCCACCGCGACGGTGTCGTTCTCGTTGATGATCGGCACCACGCCGGCGTCGAGCAGGGCGCGCAGGGCGTGGCGCGCGTTGAGGAAGCGCCGGCGATCGGACAGGTCGTCGTGGGTGAGCAGGACCTGGGCGGTGTGGAGCCCGTGCACGGCAAAGGCCTGCTCCCAGCTCTGCATGAGGCGGGTCTGGCCGACCGCGGCGGCCGCCTGCAGGGTCGGCAGGTCGCGCGGCCGCTCGTGCATGCCGAGGACGCGGCGGCCGAGCGCGATCGCCCCCGAGCTGACCACGACCACCTCCACGCGGCCGCGCGGGGTGCGCAGCGCGGCGACCTCGTCGGCGATCGCCGCCGGTCGACCGACCGGACTGTCCGACACCAGCCGGCTGCCGACCTTGATGACGATGCGGCGCGCGCGCACCAGCGCCTCGCGCCCGGTCGTCGCTGGGGCGTCGCTCGCCATCGCCGATCAGGGGGTGGAGGGCGCGCCGGGCCGCCCGCCGCCGTCCGGTGTCCGGCTGCGCTCGGCCTGACGCTCGCGCCACAGCCGATCGAACGCGTCGATCAGGTTATCGACGTAGGGGTTGGCCTCGGCCGCCAGCTGGAGCTCCATCGCCGCGACCGAGCGGGCCAGCACGCCCTTGCGGGTCTCCAGCTGGCGCTCGATCACCGCCTCCACCACCTGCTCGGCCTCGACCTCGTCGTTGCGGCTGAGCAGGCGCCGGACCATCCCGCGGGTGACCACGTCGGCCAGGCGGATCGGCGCCTTGACCCCGGCCCGGGCCGCGCCGAGCGCGCCGCGCCGGAACATGCGGCGGCCGAGCCCGCCGGGGGTCTCGGCGATCGCGCGGTCGATGAGCCCACGCAGCTCGGCGGCGCGCCCGGCGTCGAGCCCCATGCCGACGTGGAGGCGCGCGCAGTAATGATCGAACAGCGTCGAGACCAGGAACGAGCGCGACGCGGCCTGGGCCCGCCTCGCCACCAGGTAGACCACCACCAGCCGCCGCCACTGGCGGGCCAGGAAGCGGTACGCGATCGACCCGCCGACCAGCTCGGCCCACTCCGGCGGCTTCTCCTTGCCGTCGGCCACCGCCCGGATCGCGCTCTCGCTGGCGTCGACCGAGCGCGACTCGGCGATCTTGCGGATGGTGCCGCGCCGGATGCGCGACTCCAGCCAGTCCTCGAGCACCGGGATCGGTAGCGCGCCCGCCGCCGCCGAGGCCAGGCTGCGCGCGATGATCCGGCGCCTGTTCTCGCCCAGGTAGGTGCGGTTCTGGCTGAGCTCGACCGACATCCCGGGAACCTTAACACTCACGCCGCACCGCGGCAGCGCGGTTCGGCGCGAGGCCCCAGGGCTGCTACGGGGTCGCCTCGCGGGCGGGGCCAGGCGTGCGCCCGCGCGCGGCCGGCGGCGCGATTCCCTCGAGCAACGAGTCGCGCTCGTCGAGCTCGTGGCGCTTGTCGGTGTCCATCACGATCAGCTCGGCGGCCGGGGCCTCGACCTCCTCGACTCCGCCGAAGGTGCCGAGCTCGTGGCGCGCGTCGAGCTTCATCTCGAACTTGCGCCCGTCGCGCTGGAAGCTGATCGTCCCCTGGATGGTCGCGCGCAGCGGGACGCCGGTCTTGGCGTCGAGCACCACCTCGCCGGCGACCTGCTTGACCACGGCGCTCTCGCGCCACTTGCGCTGGGTGAGCGGCTGGGCCGGCGCCGCGCGCGGCTCGGGCGCCGTGCCGAGCTTGATCAGCCGGGCCGCGCGGCCGCTCACCTGGAGCTTTCCGCCGTCGGACAGCGCCACGCCGGGGGCCAGCAGATCGAGCGTGGCGCCGACGGTGGCGTAGATCTCGCCGCGGATGCGCCCGGCCTCGCCGTCGTCGCCGGGCCGGCGGCGGTGGAACTTGCCGTAGCGGGGGCGCAGGTAGAGCCAGCCGCCGACGAAGTAGACGTCGCGCCCGTACTCCTTCGAGTTGTCGACCTGGGCGTGATAGTTGCCTTTGGCATCGAACTCGATGCCCATCTCGTCGTCGATCGTCTCGACCACCACGCCCTTCTCGAGCACCTCGGTGTGCGACCGGCCGGTCACGGTGTGCGGCCCGAGCAGGGCACCGACCTGGGCGTGGCCGAGCGCGGTCGCGCGCAGGAGCTGGCCGACGTCGCCGACCGCCTTGTCGACCGCGATCGTGTCCTGGGCCTGCCTGGGCGCGTGGACCAGGCCGGACAGCTCGTCGTCGGAGCGGCCCTCGCCGGAGCCGCACCCGGCGGCCAGGAGCGCCGCGATCGGCGCGAGCAGAGCGGCTCGAGATCGCCCGAGCGTGGACGTCAGAGCTTTCTCCACCTCTTTGACTTCATAGCTTTCTCGACGTCCCCGGTCAACCGCGCTACCGTCGACACGATGCCGCCAGGGGCGTTCGGCGCGTTCGAGCCGACACTGACCGGATGGGTCGGCCACGTGGCGGCCGCGGTGCTGGGCGCGCTGTTCGGCAGCTTCGCCAACGTCTGCATCGTCAGGTGGCCGCCGACCGATGAGCACCCGGACGGGCGCTCGGTGGTGCGGCCCGGATCGCACTGCCCGCGCTGCGGCGGCGCGATCCGCTGGTACGACAACATCCCGGTGGTCAGCTACTTCGCCCTGGGCGGGCGCTGCCGCGCGTGCGGCGCCAGCTTCTCGGCCCGCTACGCCCTGGTCGAGGCGGCCACCGCGATGCTGTTCGCCGCGGTCTATCACCTCGAGGTGGTCCTGCTCTACCCGGCCGATGTCCTGCCGCTGCGCCTGACTCGCTTCGCCATCGCCGCCGCGTTCGTGCTCGCGCTGGTGGTGATCTCGTTCATCGACCTCGACACCAAGCTCATCCTCAACCGCATCACCTATCCGGCCATCCCGATCTTCTGGGGCCTCGGCCTGCTCCTGCCCGAGCGGGCCTGGTACCACGGCCTGGTCGGCGCGGCGCTGGGCTACGGGATCATCCGGCTGGTCGCCGACGGCTACTACCTGGTGACCCGGCGTCGCGGCCTCGGCTACGGCGACGGCAAGCTGCTCGCCCTGGTCGGGGCCTACCTCGGCTGGCAGGCGGTGATGTTCGCGCTGTTCCTGGGCTCGATTCTCGGCGCCGTCATCGGAGGCGCGGCGCTGGCGTGGAGCCGCGCGTCCGCGGAGCCGTCGTCGCCCTCGTCACCGTCGTCCGTCGAAGGGGCTCCCGAGCCCGAGCCGCCCCAGCCGAAGCTGCGCCACGTCGAGATCCCGTTCGGCCCGTTCCTGGCCGCCGCGGCGCTCGCCTATCTGTTTCTCGAGCCCTGGCTGCGGTTCCGCTTCTGGCTCTTGTACAATTAGTCGGTGTCCGAGCGCGCGTTCGGCGGGTACGCCTACCAGCAGCGGCTCGGAACCGGGACCTTTGGCGAGGTCTACCGGGCCATGAGCGCGGCCGGCGCGGAGGCGCGGATCGTCCATGTGGATCCGCGGCTGGCCGCGCGGCCGGCCTTTGCCCGCGCGCTGGTCAAGTTCGGCGAGCAGGCGGTCTCGCTCGCCCACCCGAACGTGGTCGGCGTGCGGCAGGTCGGGCGCAACGGCGACCACCTGGTCGTGGTGACCGATCCGGTGAGCGAGCCGGTCGCGCTCGCCGAGCTGATCGACCGAGCCGGAGGGCGGCTGTCGTCCGGGGTCGCGCTGGCGATCGGGCGCGGCGTGGTCGAGGGCCTGGCCCGCGCCCATGTCCTGCACATCGTCCACGGCGCGGTCCACCCTCGGAGCGTGGTGGTCGACGCGCGCGGCACCGCCCGGCTGGCCGATTTCGGCCTGGCCGGGGCGCTGACCGAGACCGCCCTCGAGGGGGACGAGACCGACCTCCTCGACCGGCTGCGCGGGTACCTGGCCCCGGAGCTGGCGTTCGGCCGCGTCGCCACCACGGTGTCGGACGTGTACGCGGCCGGCGCGCTCCTGTTCGAGCTCATCGAGGGCGCGCCGCCGCCCGGCCCGCTGCACGCGTCGGCGCGGGTGGGCGAGGTCATCGAGCGCGCGCTCGCCATCGATCCGGGCGAGCGGATCATGAACGCGCCCGAGCTGGAGGAGCTGCTCCGCGACGCGATCGCGGCCGACGGGTGCCAGGTCGCCTCGGCCGAGGATCTGGCTCGCCTGGTCAGCGAGCACGTGGTCGCCAGCGACGACGCGCTGCACGCCGCCACCGAGGACCTCCTGGCCGGGCTGGATCCGGTCCCGCCGGCCGAGCTGGAGGCGGCGCGCTCGAACCGGGTGAGCGACCTCATCGCGCGGCTCGAGGAGGATAGCGCCGACGATCCGGGCACCGATCTGACCGAGGTGGATCCGCACCAGCGCTCGGGCGGACAGTCGGATCTGACCCGCCTCTTGCGGCCTGGCCCGCGCGGCCGGCCGACCGGGGCCGGGTCAGTCACGCCCGATCCAGCGCCGGCTCCGGCGGCCCACGCCGGTCCGCACGCGGGCATGGACGAGGGCACCCCGTTGCCGGAGCCGGTGCCGCACCGGCCAGGGTCGGTCACCCGGCACCTCGACGCGCTCGAGGCCGAGGACCGCGAGATCCGCCGCCAGCAGCGTCGCGCCTCGCGCGACCTCCTGGTCGCCGACGAGGAGGAGCAGCTCCACATCGCGCCGCGGCGGTCGCGGACGCTCCTCTGGGTGGGCATCACCGCCTTTGCGGTCGCCGCGCTCGGCGCGGTCATCTACACCCAGACCGATCTCTTCAACCCCGGGCGCCGCCAGGCCGAGGAGCGCGAGGCCGAGGCCGCGCGGCAGGCGGAGATCGCCCGCCACCTGGCGGCCCAGCCCAACCCGGCCGACATCACCGTCACCGCCGGCGAGCCGGACGCCGCGGTGTGGCTGCTGCTCGGCCGGACTCCGCTGGAGTCGATGCCGCTGTCGGCCGGCATGGTGCACGAGCTCCGCGTCGAGCACGAGGGCTACCTGCCGCTCGACGTGCGCGTCACCGGCTACCAGTGGAAGGAGCAGAGCGGCGGCGCGCTCGGCGCCGATGTCGTGGCCGAGCTGGTCCAGGGCGCGCCGCGCCGGCCGGTCCCGGCGTACCCGGCCGCGACGGCGGCGTCGGGCGAGGCGCCGGCCGGGCCGCGCGGTCGCGGGGTGGTGCGGGTGAAGAGCGCGCCACCCGGGGCGCAGGTGTGGCTGCTCATCGGGTTCACGCCGCGGGCGACGATCAGCGGGGTCGAGGCCGGCCGCGAGTACGAGCTGAAGGTGCTGAAGGACGGATTCCGGCCCGGGTCCGCGGCGGTACGGGCGAGCGACTGGTTCCTGTCGGGTCGCGGAGGGCCGATGCTGGCCAGCATGACGCGAGACGTGACGCTGGCTCCGACCGAGCCGCGCGCGGGCAAGCCGGGCAAGCCGGTCAAGGCGCGCAAGCAGCGTGGGCGCCGCAACCGGGCCAACTCGCGCAAATAGCCGCGTCCCCGAAGGGCGGTCGACGAGCGGCGCTGGACCGCCGGCCCGCGCGGTTGCTATCGTGAAGCGTCGGTCCAGGGGGGAACGTGGAAGCGGTCATCGGCATCGATCTGGGCACCACCAACTCGGTGGTGGCGACCTTGCGCGACAATCGCGTGGAGGTCATCCCCGACGATCGCGGCAACCGCCTTCACCCCTCGGTGGTCGGATTCCTGCCGTCGGGCGAGGTCGTGGTCGGGATGGCCGGGCGCGCCCGTCGCCACATCGACCCGCGCAACACCGTCTACTCGGCCAAGCGACTGATCGGGCAGAGCATCCGCAACCCGATGGTGCGCCTGGCGATGAGCACGCTGCCGTACCAGTGCGAGGAGGGGCCCAACGAGCAGCCGATCATCGTGGTGCGCGGCAAGCGCTACACGGTGCCCGAGGTCGCCTCGTTCGTGCTCAGCCACCTCAAGCGCTGCGCCGAGACGTACCTCGGCGCGCCGGTCTCCAAGGCGGTCATCACCGTGCCGGCCAACTTCACCGACGCGCAGCGGCAGGCGACCAAGTACGCCGGCGAGCTGGCCGGGCTCAAGGTGATGCGCATCCTCAACGAGCCGACCGCGGCGGCGCTGGCCTACGGCTTCGGGCGCGCCCTCGACGCGCGCCTGGCCATCTACGACCTGGGCGGCGGCACCTTCGACGTCACCGTGCTGCAGATCCGCGACAAGATCTTCGAGGTGCTGGCGACCGGCGGCGACTCTTTCCTGGGCGGCGACGACTTCGACCGGGTGCTCCTCAACCGCCTGGCCGGCGACTTCATGGAGAAGCAGCGCATCGACCTGCGCGACAACCCGGAGGCGTGGTCGCGGCTCACCACCGCGTGCGAGCAGATCAAGTGCGTGCTGTCCGACGACGAGGCGGCGGCCGGCACCATCCACGACCTGGCGGTCGGGCGCGGCGGCGACGCGATCGCGCTCGACTTCGACATCACCAGGGCCGAGTTCGAGGCGATGATCGAGCCGTACGTCGACCGCAGCATCCAGGGCTGTCAGGAGGTGCTGGTCTCGGCCGGGTTCGGCGCGTCGATGCTGAGCGACCTCATCCTGGTGGGCGGCTCGACCCGGGTGCCGATCGTCCGCGACCGGGTCAGCCACTACTTCGCGCGCACGCCGCAGACCCGCATCAACCCGGACGAGACGGTGGCGTACGGCGCGGCGCTGCAGGCCGCCGCGCTCATCTCGGGCGGGCTGGATCCGGCCCGGTTCTACTCGCTCCTGCTCGACGTGTGCCCGCGCGGCCTCGGCATCGCGGTGGCCGGCGGCTACAACGAGACCATCATCGAGAAGAACACGCCGGTCCCGGTCGAGCGCACGCGTCGGTTCACCACCAGCAAGGACTTCCAGACCGAGGTGCTCATCCAGGTGTCCCAGGGCGAGGGCCGCGTGTTCGCCGACAACGAGCGGCTCGGGGTGCTCACCCTCCAGGGGCTTCAGGCCCGGCCGCGCGGCGAGACGATCATCGAGGTCACCTTCATCATCGACGGTGATGGCATCCTGAGCGTGCGCGCGCGCGACAACGTGAGCAGCCAGGAGACGCGCGCGACCATGCAGGTCATCGGCGCCCCGACCCGGGACGAGGACGGCGGCGGCACGAGCGGGTCGGGCGATGCGCTGCCGAGCGCGGTATAGACCGGGATGACCACCGAACGCATGCGCGTCGCCATCGAGCAGTTCGTGGAGCGGGCCTACGCGGCGCTCGAGCAGACCGACTACTACCGGGTGCTCGGCATGTCGTCGGCGTCGAGCGAGGGCGACATCCGCGACGCGTACTACAAGCTGGCCGCCCGCCTGCACCCGGACGTGCACGGCGAGGATCTCGAGCCGGAGTTCCGCCGGCGCCTGACGTCGGTGTTCTCGCGGGTGGTCGAGGCCTATCGCGCGCTGAGCGATCCAGCGCGGCGCAGCGAGTACGACCAGACCCTCGCGCGCGGCGGGATGCGGATGACGACCGGGGTCAAGGTCAAGCAGCCGCGCGGCGAGGAGGGGCCGGTCGACGAGCACGCGCGCCGGTTCTACCTCCTGGCCAGGCAGGCGCTGGACGGCGGCGACGCGCGCTCGGCGGTGATGAACCTGCGCATCGCGCTTTCGGCCGAGCCGGACAGCCCGATCCTGCGCGCGGCGCTGGCCCGCGCCGAGGCGATGCTGGGGGGCCGACCGACTTGATGTCGCGATCGGATCGACCCGATCGGCGCTCCGGGGGCCGCCGGGCGTGAAGCCGCGGCAGCACCCGTCGCTGGTGCTGAAGTGCTCGACCTGGGACCACGTCGAGGCCTTCTACACCCGCAAGGTGAAGGAGGGCGGGGTGCTGAGCGCGCGGGTGCCGTTTCACCCGGCGCCGGGCGAGGTGATCACGCTGGCCCTCGAGCTCCCCGATCAGCTGGTCATCGCGATCGACGCGGAGGTGGAGGAGGCGGTCCCGGCCCCGGACGGCAAGAAGTCGGCGGTCCGGCTGCGCACCATCGGCCTGACCCGCCAGGTGCGCGGGCGGCTCGAGGCGCTGGTGGCCGAGGCGCGGCGCGAGCGGGACGAGGGTCGCCCCGGTCGGCGGCGGTCGCCGTCGAGCTCGCCGCCGCCGGCCAGGGGGGCCGCGCCAGTCGAGGTCGGGCCGCCGCCGCCGCTGCCGACCGACGCGCCGGTCGACGAGCTGGTCGAGCCGCTGCCGGCACCGAGCGCCGACCAGGTGGTGGAGCAGGACCGCGAGGTCTTCCGCGAGCTCGAGCGCGAGCTGCGCCGCATGCGCGAGGTCGCCGCCCACGAGGTGCTCGACGTGCGCTGGGACGCCACCGTGGACGAGATCCGGCGGGGCTACTTCGCGCTGACTCGCCGGCTGCACCCGGACGTGCTGGCCCGCTACCGCTCGCCGGCCATCCAGCAGATGGCGGCCGAGGTGTTCATCCAGATCAACCGCGCGTACGACCGGATGCGCGACGCCGCGGTCGCCGGTGGCGGCGCGATCGCGGCCGGGCCGGACCTCCTGCCGCACCGCGGCTGGCTGGCCGGGTTCGACGACCTCGGCGACGCCCGGCGCTCGCCGGCGCCGGGGCTCGCGGCCGGGACGCCGGCCGGGATCGGCCCGCCGCCCACCGCGTTCGGCGACGATGGGCTGTTCGACGACGTCGGTGCGGCGACGCCGCCGGCGCAGATCGGCGGCATGGGCGACCCGGCCCGGTCGCGGGCGACCTCGGAGTCGGACGCCGGCCATCGCGCGGCCGGCACGACCGCGCGCCCGGTCGGCGAGATGATGATCGAGGCGCGCGCGCTCATGGCCGACGGCGCGTGGGGGCTGGCGCGCGAGATCCTGGCCGAGTCGCTGCGCCGCGACCCGCGCAACCGCAGCGGGCGCGCCCTCTACCACCTGGCCTCGGCCGAGGCGCTGCTGGTCGCCGGCAAGCCGGTCGAGGCGCGCACCCAGCTCGAGGTCGCGCTGGCCCACGATCCCGGCCTCGAGGAGGCGCGCGCCGCGATGGAGCGCATGCGCCAGGACAATCCGCGCCGCACCGGGAGCATCCTTCGCCGGCTGTTCAAGTGACGCGGGCCAGACACCTCGCATGAGCCGCGGCGAATCCCACGCCGACCCGCGCGCCGGGCGGCGCACGGTCGGCATCGATCTCGGCACCAGCCGCTCGGCGGTCGCGGTGATCGGCGCCGACGGCGAGCCGGTGATCGTCCCGATCCCGGCCGGCGGGTCGTGGGTCCCGTCGGTGGTGACCCTGGCCGGCAGCGGCGACGAGCCGGAGATCCTGGTCGGCGCGCGCGCCCATCGCGCGGCCGCGGCGCGCCCGGAGGACACGGTGACCGCCTTCAAGCGGCTCATCGGGCGCCGCTTCGACGACGACGAGGTGCAGCGGCTGGCCCGCGCGCTGCCCTACCAGGTGATCGCCGCCCCCAACGGCGACGCGTGGGCCCAGGCGCGCGGGGTCGCGCTGTCGCCGCCGTGGCTGAGCGCGCTGGTCCTGCGCGAGCTGGTCGGCGCGGCCGAGGCGTGGCTCGGCGAACCGGTGCGCGACGCGGTCATCACGGTGCCGGCCCGGTTCGACATCGAGCAGCGGCGCGCGACCCGCGACGCGGCCGAGATCGCCGGACTCCAGGTGCGCCGGCTGATCAACGAGCCGACCGCCGCGGCGCTCGGGGTCGGCGCGCACCGCGGCGCCGACCAGCGCCTGGCGGTGTGCGACCTGGGCGCCGGGACGTTCGACGTCTCGATCGTCAACGTCGAGGAGGGCGTCATCGAGGTGCTGGCCAGCGCCGGTGACTCCTTCCTCGGTGGCGAGGACGTCGACCGAATCCTGGCCGACTGCCTGGTCGACGAGATCCGCCAGCAACACGGGCTCGACGTGACCAGCGACCCGCCCTCCCTGCAGCGCCTGCTCGACGAGTGCCGCACCGCCAAGCACCGGCTCAGCCAGCAGGCCCGCGCCGAGATCGCGCTGGTCCTCGCGGTCGGCAGCTCGGCGCCGCTCGAGTACCGGCGCACCGTGCGGCGCGACGAGCTCGAGTTCTGGATCGAGTCCACCCTCGACCTCCTCGAGCCGCCCTGCATGGAGGCGGCGGCGCGCTGCGGGCTCCGCCCCGGCGACGTCGACTCGCTGATCCTGGTCGGCGGCAGCGCGCGGATCCCGGCGGTGCAGCACAAGCTGGCCGGGGTGTTCGGCCGGGCGCCGCGGGTGATCGGCCAGCGCGAGGTGGTCGCGCTCGGCGCCGCCCGCCTGGCCGCGATGCTCGACGGCGACCACGAGGAGGTGGCGGTGCTCGACGTGACCGCGCGCGCCATCGGCGTGGACCTCGGCGACGGCAAGTACCAGCAGGTCATCGCCCGCAACACGGCGGTGCCGACCCGCGAGCACAAGGTGGTCGCCACCATCCGGGCCGACCAGCGCGAGCTGGAGCTCGACGTCTACGAGGGGGAGTCCCCCGCGATCGCCGACAACCGCCTGCTCGGCCGGTTCGTCTGCTCCGGCCTGTCGGACGGGCCGGCCGGCCACGTGATGGTCGCGTTCGACTTCACCGTCGATGTGGACGGGCTCCTGCGGGTGTCGGCCAGCGAGATGGGCGGCGGCGGCAACTCGCACCCGGAGCTGCGCCTGCGCGCCACCGCCGGGCTGACCCGCGCCCACGTCGAGCGAATGCGCGCCGCGCTGGCCGGCGGCTGACCGGCGCCGCGCTCGCGCGCCGTACCAGGCCCCGAAAATCGAAAGGCCCAGCGGCAGCGCCGCTGGGCCCGGGTATCGGCCGCGGGGCCGATGTCTCAGCTCATGCTACTTCCGGCGCCGCCGCATCGCGACGAACGCGAGGCCGAGCAGCATCGCGGCCGGGAAGCTGGTGCTGCCGGAGCCGCCGGCCGCCGCGCAGCCGCCGTCGTCAGGAGGACCGCCGCCGATCCCGTCGTTCGAGCCGTCGTCCGAGCCGTCGTCGGAGCCGTCGCCGTCGTCGGTCGATCCGTCATCGCCGGCGCCGTCGTCGCCCGATCCGTCGTCACCGCCGGTCGCGCCCAGCGACACGGTGATGTCGACCGTGTCGGTCGACGAACCGGTCGCGTCGCTCACCTCGACCTGGAAGGTCAGGACCGCGTCCTCGGTGACCTCCGGGGCCTGGAACGCCGCGTTCGCGGTGTTCGCGTTGATGAGCGTGACCGGCGTGCCCGCCGTCTGGGTCCACGCGAAGGTCATCGGATCGCCGTTCGGATCGCTGCTGCCCGACCCGTTCAGGATGACATCCGCGCCGCTGGCCACGGTCCGGTCCGCCCCGGCGTTCGCCACCGGCGCTTCCTGACAGTTGCCCGCGTGCGGCACGACCGTGGTGAACGGCGTGTTGGTGATGCCGGCGAAGACGAGGTTGTCGATCGTCCAGCCGGGCGCTCCCACCGCGGCGTCGGTGCCGATGCGGAAGCGGACCATCACGGACTGGCCGGCCAGCGCCGTGCCCAGGTTGAGCGTCACCGTGTCCGACTCGGGGAACGACGGGTTGGTCGCGCCGTAGGCCAGCCGCCCGCCGAGCACGTTGCCCGACGTATCGGTGATGGTCGCGTTGTAGCCCGGGTCGGTGTAGACGCTGACGTCGGTCCAGCTCGCCCCGTCGTCGGTGCTGATCTCGATCACGCCGCCGTCCCAGAAGATCGTGTCCGCCTCGAAGCTGTGGGCGTGGTCGAACGTGATCTGGAAGTCGGCCGTGTCGCTCACGGCGAGCGCCGGCGAGACCAGCTGCGTGTCGGTCGGCGCCCCGCTGTCGTTGCCGTGCCACACGTGGTTGGACGCGTCGACCGCGGCGCGAGTCCAGATGGCCTCGGCACCGTCGCCGGTCTTGGTCCACGGCGGATCCGACGCCTCCACGTCCTCGGTCGCCGTCGACTGGGCGATCTCGTCGGCGTTGATCCGCGGGCTCAGCGTCTCGGCCACCTGGTCCACGCACGCGGTCGGGTTCTCCACGGTCACGGTCAGGTCCAGGACGCCGATCTCGGTGATCGACTCGTCGAGCGCGACGTTGATGGTCACGCTCTGGGTGCCGAACGCCGCCACGTCGTCCAGCGACTCGCTCGCCCCGTCGGGGAACGAGACGCCTGCCGTGGTGGAGCTGAGGGTCACGACGCTGCCGATCAGCAGGGCCGGCCCGATGTTGCCCACCTCGACCACGACCTGCCCGGTCTCACCACCGTCGAGGATCCCGTCCAGGTCGCAGGTGTCGACGCTGTCGTCGATCTCGATCGAGTTGATCTGGATCGACGGGCTCACGTCGAAGCTCTCGGTCACCGGGGCCAGGTTCGGCCCGGCCTCGCGGTCGGGCGAGATCGCGCAGCTGCCCGCGCCGCGCCGCGCGAACGCCTGGGCCAGGAGCGTCATGTCGTCCGGGCCGAGGATCGAGGCCGCGGACAGGATCGCGTCGCGGGTCTCGGTGAAGGTGGCGTCGATCGGCGCCAGCTGCAGGCCGAGCACCAGGTAGTCGCCGAACGCGCGACGGACCTCGTCGAAGGTGCGCTCGCCCGGGTTCTTCTGCAGCTCGACGTAGGCCTGGAACAGCATCGAAGCCCAGACCTCACCGGCGTTGTGCACCTCGGAGTTGTCGCCACCGCCGTTGCTCGGCACCGACGGAAGCACCTCGCCCTGCTGGATGTGGCGGAAGCTGAGCGCGTTGCGGGTGAAGTCGACCGAGTAGGGGAAGCGACGGATGCCGAAGTAGCCCGAGTCGCCGAACACCTTGGGCGCGTAGATCGCGGCGCCGAAGGTCCCGTCGAGGTCGTCGCCGTCGCGCAGCACCATCATGAGGGCCTGGAAGTCGCCCCAGCCCTCGCTCATGGCGCCGCACTGGGTGCTTCCGCACTGGGTCAGGCGGTGGTGGAAGTAGTGGCCCCACTCGTGGGCCACGATCATGTTGTCGATCGAGCCGTCGCGGCCCGGGCCGAGGACCGCGCTCAGCATGTGGGCCGTCACCGGTCCGCTGGTGAGCAGCGCCTTCAGCGCGTTGCCGTCGTCGAGCGTGACGCTCTGGGCCGGGATGGCGATGATGGTCGGCGGGGTCGAGTTGCCCATGGTGGGCGGCGGGCCGGCCACGTTGTTGGCCACGAGGACGCCGACCGCGCCGGCCGCCTCCGCGTTGGCCGCCTTGACCGCGAAGCCGCACACGCCGCGGTCGACCAGGACGATCCGGCCGGCCACGTCGTTGACCAGCGGGGTGCAGGCGTCGCTGTTCGGCGCGGCGCCGTCGTCGCCGAGCACCACGTCGTCGGTGAGGTCGAACTCGGCCGGGCCGAACGCGGCCGAGCCGTTGACCAGGTCGAGGTCGCCCGGCTCGATCGTCAGGGTCCGCGCCGACGGCGCGGTCCACAGGTACATCTGCATGCGCGGCGACAGGCCGTCCGACGGCGTGGACATGTTGGCGTTGTTGATGCCGCCGAAGTCCTGGGCCTCACCGTGGATCGGATCCGACGGCACGCCGCCGCGGCCGAAGTTGCTCATCTGGGCGTTTCCGGCCGCCTCGGTGAAGCCCGAGTCGTACCAGAAGTCGTGCATCCAGTTGATCATGTAGAACAGGTTGGTGGTCGACGCCTGGATCTGTCGGCCGGTCGAGCCCGGCTCGTTGCCGGTCAGGTAGGTGCGGTCGAAGGTGCCGGGCGAGGTGGTGGTCGCGCGCTGGTCGCCGTTCGAGTAGCCGTCCGGGGTGCGGATGTCGGCGTACGCGTCGACGTTGTTGCCCAGGGTCTGGACCGCGGTCGCGGCCAGCCAGGGATCGACCACGCCGGTCGGCTCGGTCTTGAACGACTCCATCGAGACCAGGGCGGGCAGGACAAAGGCCGGATCGGACCCGTCCGGCTCGCCGGCCGGGTGCGGCGTGAAGTCGGCGATCGGTCCGTCGAGCGGTCGGCCCTCCGGGGTCGCCTCGGCGAACACGCGGTAGTTGAACGCGGCGTCGGAGGTGAGGTTGTGCTGCTCGAGCACGCGCCCGTCGCCCGCCGCGACCACGTAGCTGTACGCGTCGGAGGAGGTGCTGGGGCCGTTGCTCGAGAAGAACTCCATGAAGTAGGCGGCGATCAGGCGATCGCCGGACCGGTAGAGGACCTTGCGCGCGCGGGCCGGCTCGGACAGCTGGACCGACCCGGCCTGGGGAAGCTCGAGCCAGGTCTCGGAGCCCTGCACCGCCCTGGCCGAGCTGGTCGCCGCGTCGGGCACCGCCACACCATAGAGGTGCGAGAGCGCGCGGGAGAGCGCCTGGCCCGGGGCGATGCGGAACGCCGCGTCGGCCGGCTTGGCGCCGCCCAGCGATGGCGTGCCGCTCAGCGCGATGAGCGCGAGGTCGGACTGCATCACGACCTTGACCTCGCTGCGGTAGACGTCGACGCCGTCCACCTTCTGGGTGAGACGAACCAGGTAGTCGCCGCGCCGCGTGCGCGAGATCGATCCGACCTCGACGTTGGCGGCGGCGCCGCCGTCGAGCCCGTAGGCGGGGGCGAAGCGAGTGAAGTGCTCGCGCGCGGCCTGCTCGGGTGTGCTGTTCGGCGACGCGGCCGGGCGGCGCGAGGCCCAGATGAAGCGCGGCCTCCCGTCATCGTCGCTCGCGGTGACGAGGCCACCCGCGGAGACCGCGCGCTCCTTGTAGAGCGCGCCGACCTTCACGGAGCCTGATGGATCGGACGGGTCGCCCGGTGGCGACGTCGTCCCCGACGGTGCCGAGCAGGAAATCCCGCCGACAAGAATCAACAAGGCGCCAGGCGCCAGAGACCTCACACGCATTCCCCAGTCCTCCTCCGATGAGCTGGCGCAGCCTAGCGCTCTTGCTGGTACGCGGGGAAGACCAATGTGGGGGCGCGGGCGATGCTGCACCACGTCAGATCGGCGAGAGCTGCAGCGTGATCGTCACCTGCGATCCGCCGCCGGTCAGGAACACGCTGACCTCACGCCGCCATCCGGTCTCGAACGGCGCCGCCAGCTGCTCGTCGCCGAGCAGGTCGTCGCCGAGCACCTCGTCGCGGTCCTGGAGGCTGGCGGACAGCGCGACCGAGCTGCCGGCGCGCGGCTCGACCTCGATCACCTGCTCCGGCGCCGACCCGCTCGGCGGCCACGGCACGCCCTGCTTGACCTCGATCCGATCGTCGCGGCCGCGGTCGAACAGCGCGACCGGCCCGCCGGCCCCGCTGGCCTGGATCGATCCGAACAGCTCCAGGCCGTCCCCCTCGCCGATCTCCCCGCCGACCGACACGACATCGATCTTCTTCAGCTGGATCAAGAGCTTCTGACTCACCCGCTCGCACTCGATCTCGTCGTACTGGTCGGTGAAAGACATGCGCGCCGGCTGGTTGTCGGCCAGGTAAGCCAGCTTGTAGGCGATCGGCGCACCTGGCGACTCGCGGCTGTAGTCGCCGCCATTGCCGATGAAGGCGATGAGGTCCTCGTAGCTGCCGAGCGAGCTGGCCGCCTCCTGGCCCGAGCCGCCCAGGATGTAGGCCGTGATGTTCGACCGCGAGACGATGTCGCGGTACGTCACGGACACGTCGCCGCTGACGTCGGCGCCGCCCGAGTAGACGAACTCGAGCGCGGAGCCCAGCTCGTTGGCGGAGTAGGCCGACTCGAAGGTGAAGAGAATGACGCGGCCGAAGGTGACCGAGGAGACGTAGAGCGGCGGGTTGCCGGCGCCCATGACCTCCCCCAGGTCGCCGGCCGAGACCTCCGGGTCGAAGAAGACGCTCGGCGCGCGCGGCTGGTCGATGTCGACCGTGTAGTAGGACTGGATGTACTTGACCAGGTAGCGGCTCTTGATGGTCTGGTCGGAGAAGTCGAAGCTGGCCGCGAGCTGGGCCGGCAGCCCGGTCACCGAGACGCTGGCGCCGAGCGCCATGGCGAGCTGGTTCTCGGAGTGGACCTCCTCGATCTCGGCGTAGAGGTTGGCCGGGGTCGAGCCGGTCACCTCCTGGGCCAGGATGCCGCCGATCGCCTCGCGGAACGCCGACAGGCTGGGCCGCTCCATCACCGCCGAGCGCGCGCCGTCCAGGTTCTCGAGCGAGATCGAGATGGTGGCGGGGGCGCGGGGCCGGACGATCTGGGTGAAGAGCCCGGTGGCGACCGAGTCGCCGCGGAGCATCGCGCCGGGCCACATCGACTCGGAGTTGGCCGACAGGGCGACCAGCTCCTCGTGCTGGCG
>DATHKR010000204.1:0-20741 GCA_035489015.1 Kofleriaceae bacterium
CAACGAGGCGGTGTGGATCGCCGTCGAGCGCAAGGCGCGACGACGACGGGCTACTCGCTGTAGCTCGAGGAGTTGCAACGCAGCGATCGGCGGTGAGGCGCACCGGATCGTTGATGTCATTTCGGCCGCGGTGCACTAGTGTGCGGGCCCAAGGGGGCTCGCCATGTCGCGATCGTGCCGCACTCTCGGGATCCTGGGTGGAGGCGGAACCGGCCCGGAGCTGGTCGACGCCGCGCTCCGCTGCCTGCGCGCCGTGGAGGAGCTGCACGGCGAGCGCTTCGAGCTGATCCGCTTCGACGACGCGCGCTGGGAGCGCGCGGCCGCGCTCGAGGTGATGGACGAGGGCTTCCTCGCCGCCGCCTGCGCCTTCTACGAGCACGTGCGCGATCGCGGCGGCGCGATCCTGCGCGGCGCGGTGTCGGCCCCGGTGCTCTACAAGCTGCGCGAGCGGCTGCAGCAGGCGTTCAAGGTCAACCCGCTGCGCGGCATCCCGGCCCTGGCCGGGCTGACCCGCTTCCCGGCCGCGGCGCTCGACGGCCTCGAGCTCACCATGGTCCGCCAGAACACGATCGGCGCGTTCCACAGCCCGAGCGAGCCGACCGCGTCGGGGGCGCGGATGATCATCGACGAGAGCCGCCTGGAGATCGAGCAGTTCGCCGGCTGGGTGTTCGGCCGGGCCCGCACCCACGTGGCGCTGGCGATGCCCACCCGCAAGATGGGCAGCATCGGCGCGCTGTGGGAGGACGTCTTCGCCGGGGCGGCGGCGGCTCATCCGACCATCGGCTACCGCACGATGTACCCCAACCTCGAGAAGATCGGCCAGTACGTGCGCACCCGGCTGGCCGCGCCGCGCCCCGACGCCGCCGCGTTCGCCAGCTTCGACGTCCCGCTCGACCGCTTCGACGTCGTCGCCGGGCCGGAGCTGTTCATGGACTACCTCATGGACGACGCGGCCTGGGCGATCCACGGCGAGTCGTTCCTGGGCTGCTCGGCCAACTACTCGCCCGACGGCTTCGCCTCGTACCAGACCGTCCACGGCACCATCTCGCCGATCCGCGGCAAGGACATGGCCAACCCGATCGCGATGATCTTCGCGCTCGCGATGTGTCTGCGCGACTCGTGCGGGCTGCCCGGCCCGGCCGACCAGCTCCACCGCGCGATCGACCGCACCCTCGCCGCCGGGCTGCGCACCTTCGACATCCACCGCGGCGATCCGCGCCTCGAGCTGGTCGGCAGCCGCGCCATGGTCGACCGGATCATCGCCGAGCTGCGCGCCGGCGCGACCGATCGCGGCGGGCGCGAGGCGTGATCATGTGGAGCACCGGAGGCGATCCCGCCGCCCACGACGTCGAGGCGCAGGTCCGCGCCGCGCTCGATCCGGCCGCGGCCCGCCGCGCCCGCGACCACATCGCCCGCATCCTCCGCGACGCCGGCGTCACCTTCGAGGGCTCGCCGCTGGGCGTGTCGCTGTTCCCGACCGTCCTGGCCGAGGCCGAGGTCGACCAGATGGCGCGCGCCGGGCGGACCATCCGCGCGGTGCTTTGCCGGCTGATCGCCGCGTTCCGCGCCGAGCATCGGGCCGGTGACCGCGCCGGGCTGCTGCACGGGCTGTTCGCGCCCTATGAACGCTGGTGGGACGCCATCGCGGCCGAGCGCCGTCGGCTGCCCGAGATCGGGCTCATGCGCCTCGACTGCGCCGGTCATCCCGGTTCGTGGCGGGTGCTGGAGACCAACACCGCCTGCCCGGGCGGGACCACCGTGTGCGCCAGCGCGCGGAGGGCGTGGCTCGCGTGCGAGCTGGCCGCGCCGGTGCGCGCCCGCTACCGGCTGCGCGAGTACCCGCTCGACGACGAGGGCCAGTTCGTCGCCCACCTGGCCCGCACCGCGTCCGCCCTCGCCTCCCCCGGCGCCGCCGGCCCGCCCGGCATCGCCATCCTGACCGATCGCGGCTCGCTGTCGTTCGAGATCGAGCTGTGGCGCGAGCAGTTCGAGCGCCTGCGCTCGGCCGGCGCGGTCGACGGACCGCTGGTGGTCGGCGACGTGCGCGAGGTCGAGGTCGACGGCGAGGTCGCGCGGGTGCGCGGCACGCCGGTCGCGCTCATCCACAACAAGCTGAACCCGATCGACCTCGATCCATCGGAGCGCGCCCTCGCCGGCTGGCTCGCCGCCAGCCGGCTGCCCGGCGCCGAGCTCCTCAACAGCCTCGGCGCGCTCTACCTGACCGAGGCCAAGCGGGTGCTGGCCTGCGTCCGCGCGCCGGCGGTGCAGGACCGCCTCGACCTCGACGCCGCCGAGCGCGAGACCATCGCGCGCTGGATCCCGGCGACCGAGGTCATCGCCGAGCGGATCCCGGCCGGCACGCCGGGGGCGTGGACCGACGCGGAGTCGGTGGTGCGCCGGCGGCCCGCGCTGGTCATCAAGCCGGACGCGCTCAGCCGCGGCGAAGGCGTCCACCTGGGCCGCGCCTCCACCGACGAGGACTGGCGGCGCCGGGTGGCCGACACCGTCGCCCGCGCCGGCGTCGCGCAGGAGGAGGTGGCGCTGGCCCGGGCGTCCGCGATCGACCTGGACGCCGCCGGGCAGATCGTCTGGGGCGAGGAGCACCTCGGGGTCGAGATCTACTACGTCGGGTCCGAGCTGGCCGGCCTCAGCAGCCGCGCCAGCCGCCTGCCGGTCTGCAACGTCGGCGCCGGCGGTCGGCTGCGGCCGGTGCTGGTCCTGGCGGGAGGCGCGGCATGATCCGCTACTCGGACACGCTCCGCATCGCGCCGCGACCGCGCGACCTTCCGCTCGGCGGCGGCCTGCGCGCGGCGATCTGGGACCAGCGGCGCCCGCTCGCGCCGGACAGCGCCGAGCTCCTCTACGGCGTCATCGTCCAGGTCGCCAGCGACTGCTTCGCCACCGACATGTCTCCTTACTGGCAGGGCAAGGCGCGCAACGACTACCTCGAGCGGGTGACCCGCTTCTTCGTGGTCGGCGACGCCGGCGATCGCCCGGTCGGCATCGCCGCCTATCACCGCCTGACCCTCGGCCAGCGCCGCTGCCTCTACTGGGACGCGACCGCGGTGGTGCCGGACATGCAGCGCTCCGGCGTGCTGAAGAAGCTGATCGCGTGGACGATGATCGAGGAGCTGGCCCGCAATCGCCTGGGCGAGGTCTTCCTGACCTGGCGGACCGAGAGCCCGACGGTCTACTACGGCTTCCGGCGCTTCCTGGAGCAGACCAGCCTGTATCCGTCGATGGAGCGCAGCCCACCCCCGCTCATCCGCGAGGTCGCCGCCGACGTGGCCGGGTGGCTGGGCCAGGCCGACAAGCTGGTCCCCGACACGCTCAGGATCGCCAACGCGTTCGACGGACCCTGCCCGTGGCGATGGACCCGCGACCTCGAGGAGCTGCCGGCCTGCCACGCCGACTGTCCGGATCCGAGCATCAACGAGTTCTTCCGCCGCCAGCTCCGGCCCGAGGACACCTTCCTCCTGGTCAGCCGGCTCGACCTGCGCGGCGTGGGCGCCATGGTCGGGCGGATCGCGCGCTCGCTGTGGCGACGCCGCGCTGGTGCATAATCGGCGGCCATGCCGCACGAGATTCCCGCCTCCATCCCGGGCGTCGCCGACGTCGAGATCGTGCGCGGCGCGAGCGCCGGCGCGAGCGGGCCGGCCGCGCTCGTGGTCGAGGTGCCGCACGGGGCCGACCGGGCCGACTACGACGCGCTCCGCGCCGCGCTGGTCGGTCCGCTGCCGGCCGACCTCCACGAGTTCTTCTCGGTCAACACCGACGTCGGCGCGTGGGAGATCGGCCGGCGGGTGGCCGAGCGGCTGGTGGCGGCGGATCCCCGCCGCCGGGCGATCGTGGTCCGCTGCCGCATCCCGCGCACCTTCATCGACTGCAACCGGATCGAGGACGCGACCGAGGGAGACCTCGCCTCCGGCGGCATGACCGCCAGCGTGCCGGCCTACGTGCGCGACCCGGCCGACCGCGCCACCCTGCTCGCCCTCCACCGCCGCTACGTGGGGCTGGTGGAGCAGGCGCACACATCGCTCGATCCGCGCGGCGCCCTGCTCCTGCCCCACACCTACGGCCCGCGCACCCTCGGCATCGACAGCGTCGGCGACGACATCGTCGACAAGCTGCGCTGGGCGCACGAGGAGGCGCGGGTCGATACCTGGCCGCTCCGGTCCGAGGTCGACCTCATCACCCGCAGCCAGAACGGCGAGGTCGCGGTCGCCCCCGACCTGGTCGAGGCGGTCGGCGCCGCGCTCCGCGCGCGCGGCGTGGCGGTGGCCGAGAACCAGACCTACCACCTGCACCCGAGCACTCTCGCCCACCGCTGGGCCGAGCGCTTCACCGGCCGGGTCTTCTGCCTCGAGGTCCGCCGCGACCTCCTGGTCGAGCAGTGGACCTGGAACGGCGAGAACCAGGTGGTCGCGGAGTCGGTCGACCGCTTCGCCGCGCCGATCGCCGAGGCGCTCGATCCGTGGCTGCGCGGGGCGGCTGGTCGCGCTCCCGACCCGGCCGCCCCGACCTGACTCAGCCGGGCAGCTTGGAGGCCAGCACCTCGACCTTCTCGACCGTCGGGGACTCGGCGAGCAGGTTGGGCGCCTGATCGAACAGGGCCGCGGCGATGGCGCCGCCCAGGTGGCGGTCGCGGCCGCTCTCGTCGGCAAAGGCGTCGACGATGTAGAAGACCGACTGGCTGGCGCGGAGCGCGAACCAGGCCGGCGTGAAGTCCTCTCCCTGGGCCAGGGGCAGCGCCCCGGCGAGGAACTTCGCGACCTCCGCCTCCTTGCCCGACTTCGCGACGATACGCACGACGAGTCCGACCTTGACGCTCATGGTGGTGTCCCTCCTGGGCACGAGGCATAGCGCCGCGCGCGCCCGGGCACCAGCCGCTTGCCGCCGAATGCGACGGATCTGACGCTGAACCGTCTCCCCCCGGTGTCGTGCGCGGTGTGGAGAGCTCGGTGCCTCGCGCGCGTTCCCGGGCTATCCTCGGGACGTGACCGTCGATCCCACCGCCGCCACCGCGGCCGAGCCCGGCCGCGAGGGCCGCGGGCCAGCGCCGGGTGAGTCGCTCGGCAAGTACCGCCTCGAGCGCGTGCTCGGCGCGGGCGGCATGGGGATCGTGTGGGCCGCGTTCGATCCCGATCTGGAGCGCGCGGTCGCCATCAAGGTGCTGCGCGCGGCCGACAGCGACGAGATCCTCCGCTCGCGCCTCCTGCGCGAGGCCCGCGCGATGGCCCGGCTCAAGCACCCGAACGTGCTGACCGTGTACGAGGTCGGCACGGTGCAGAACCGCGACTACATCGCGATGGAGCTGGTCGACGGCGACAACCTGGACGCGTGGCTGTCGACCGGGCCGCCGCGCGAGCAGGTGGTCGATGCGCTGCTCGCCGCCGGGCGCGGGCTGGCCGCCGCGCACGCCGCCGGCCTGGTCCACCGCGACTTCAAGCCGCAGAACGTGCTGCGCAGCCGCGAGGGCCACGTCTACGTCACCGACTTCGGCCTGGCGCGCGGCCAGATCGAGGGAGGCTCCGAGGTCGAGCAGTTCGCGGTCACCGCGCTGCCCGACGAGCTGGCGACCGGCTCGCAGTACCCGCGCCGCGCGCTCGACTCGATCCTCGATTCGCCGCTCACCCAGACCGGCGTCCTCATCGGCACGCCGGCCTACATGGCGCCGGAGCAGTTCGCCGGGCGCGCGCCCGACGCGCGGACCGATCAGTTCGCGTTCTGCGTCGCCGCTTGGGAGGCGCTGACCGGCGTGCGGCCGTTCCGCGGCGCGACCCTGGGCGAGCTGGAGGCCGCGGTGGGCGGCGGCGTCCGGCCGGTCGGCGGCGGCGGAGGCGGCGGGGCGGCCGAGCTCCCGCCGCGCGCGCGCGAGGTGCTGGTGCGCGGGCTGGATCCGTCGCCGGCCGCGCGCTGGCCGGATGTGCCGTCGCTGCTGGGCGCGCTGGCCAACGCGCTCGCGCCCGAGCCCCGGGTGGTGGACAGCCGCGCCCGGACCCGGCGCCTGTGGCTCCTGGTCGGGGCGGTGGCCGGGGTGGCCGCGGCGGCGACCGGCCTGGTGTTCGCCCTCGACGTCGGCGGTGCGCGCTCGCGCGTCGCCAGCGGCGGCGGGGACGACTGCGGCTCGCCCGAGCATGCCTTCGACCGGGCCTGGTCACCGGATCGGCAGAGCAAGGTGGTCCGCGCGCACCCCGACGGCGAGCTGATCGCCGCGATCGCGATCCTGAGCGAGGTGCGCCGCCACTGGATCTCCGAGCTCCGCGCCAGCTGCGCGGAGAAGCCCTCGCCGGCGCGAACCCAGCACCTGGCCTGCCTGCGCGGCGCGCGCGACACGGTCGGGCGCACCACCGCCGCGCTCGAGTCGCCCGGCGGCAGCCTCGACATCGCGTCGGTGGGGACGCTGGCGGCCTCGCTCGCGATGTGCGAGGTGGGCCGGCCCGATCGCGACCCGCACCGGCGCGACGTCCACAGGGCCGTCCGGGCCGACCGGGACGACGAGGCCGACCCGGACGCGGCCGACCCGGACGAGGCCGACCCGGAGGATGAGGCCGACGGGGCCGACGAGAACGCCAGCGAGGACAAGGACGAGGTCCCCGGCCCGGACTGGCTTCGCTTCGTCCCGGCCGAGATCAAGGACAAGCTCGACGACGAGCTCGACGCCGAGTGGCGCCGCCACATCCCGCGGGGCATCCCCGCCATCCCGTCGATCTCGCCCGACGGCCACGCGATTCCGGCCGAGCCGGCCGAGCCGGCCGAGCCGGCCGCGCCAGCTGCGCCCGCCGCGCCACCGCCGCCCCGGCAGCGCTGACCTCCCGGCCATCCCGGCCCATGAATCCCGTCGAGGTGTGGGCGCGCGCCGCCCGTCCGACGGTGGCGGCCGTCCATCGCCCTGCGCTCGCCGGCCCGCGCGCCTTGCCGGTGTGAGGGGGGACCCGTATCCTCCGCCCCATGCTGGGCGACGAACCGCTGCGGGAAGCCCTCACGTTCGACGACGTGCTCCTGGTTCCGGCCGAGAGCTCGGTCTTGCCCGGCGAGGTCGACGTGACCACGCGGCTCACGACCGGCATCTCGCTGCGCATCCCGCTGTGCAGCGCCGCCATGGACACCGTCACCGAGGCGGGCACCGCGATCCGCATGGCGCGCGAGGGCGGGCTCGGCTTCGTGCACAAGAACTTCACCGTCGAGGAGCAGGCGCGCGAGGTCAGCCAGGTCAAGAAGGCGCAGACCGGCACCGTGGTCGACCCGGTCACCATCGGGCCGGACCGCAGCGTCGGCGAGGCGATGGCGCTGCTCCGCGCCCACCGCATCTCCGGCCTGCCCGTGGTCGACGCCGACCTCCGGCCGGTCGGCATCCTCACCAATCGCGACCTCCGCTTCGAGCGCAACCTGTCGCAGAAGGTCGGCGACGTGATGACCCGCCAGCTGGTCACCGTTCCCGAGGGGACCGATACCGCGCGCTCGATGGAGCTGCTCCACAAGCACAAGATCGAGAAGCTGCTGGTGGTGGACCGGAGCGGGCGCCTGATCGGGCTCATCACGATCAAGGACATCGAGCAGGCCGAGCAGCACCCGGACGCCGCGGTCGACGACAAGGGCCGTCTCCGGGTCGGCGCCGCGGTCGGGGTCGGGCCGGACCGCGAGGCGCGGATCGAGGCCCTGGTCGCCGCCGGGGTCGACGTCATCTGCGTCGACACCGCGCACGGCCACTCGCGCGGCGTCATCGACGCGGTCGCCGCCACCCGCAAGCGCTGGCCCCGGCTCGAGCTGGTCGCCGGCAACGTCGCCACCGTCGACGCGACGGTCGCGCTCATCGAGGCCGGGGTGAACGGGGTCAAGGTCGGGGTCGGGCCCGGATCGATCTGCACCACCCGGGTGGTGGCCGGGGTCGGGGTGCCGCAGCTCACCGCGATCGGCGACTGCGCGCGGGCCGCGGCCGGGCGCGGGATCCCGATCATCGCCGACGGAGGCATCAAGTACTCCGGCGACGTGGCCAAGGCGATCGCGGCCGGCGCCGAGAGCGTGATGATCGGCTCGCTGTTCGCCGGCACCGACGAGGCGCCCGGCGAGATCGTCCTCTACCAGGGACGCAGCTACAAGATGTACCGCGGCATGGGCTCGATCGGCGCGATGCGGGCCGGCTCCGGCGACCGCTACTTCCAGGGCGGGCGCGAGGGCAACAAGCTGGTCCCGGAGGGCATCGAGGGGCGGGTGCCGTACAAGGGCCCGCTCAGCGACAGCCTGTACCAGCTGGTCGGCGGGCTGCGCTCGGCGATGGGCTACGTCGGCTGCGGCACCATCGCCAAGATGCGGCAGGACGCACGCTTCGTGCGCATCTCGCAGCAGGGGCTGCGCGAGAGCCACGTGCACGACGTCATCATCACCAAGGAAGCGCCCAACTACCGGGTGGACTGAAGGGGCCGTGACGACGCGCGAGACGATCCTCATCCTCGACTTCGGGTCGCAGTACACGCAGCTCATCGCCCGGCGGGTGCGCGAGCACGGGGTCTACTCCGAGATCCACCCGTACTCGCTGCCGATCGAGGCGGTGCGGGCGATGGCGCCGCGCGGGATCGTGCTGTCGGGCGGGCCGTCGTCCTGCTACGAGCCGGACGCGCCGACGGTGTCGCCGGCGATCTTCGAGCTCGGGGTGCCGGTGCTCGGCATCTGCTACGGGGCGCAGCTGACCGCGCGTCTGCTGGGCGGGGAGGTCGAGCCGGCCGCCAAGCACGAGTACGGCCGCGCCCACGTGACGGTGAAGCGCGGAGACGGCCTGTTCCGCGGCTTCCAGCCCGGCGAGGAGATCTCGGTGTGGATGTCGCACGGCGACCGGGTGACCGCGCTGCCGCCCGGCTTCGAGCTGGTCGGCGAGAGCGGCAACTCGCCGGCCGCGGCGTTCGTCCACGCCGGCCGGCGGATCGCGTGCGTGCAGTTCCACCCGGAGGTGGCCCACACCCCGCGGGGCAGCGAGATCCTGGCCAACTTCCTTTTCGGGATCTGCGGCGCGTCCGGCAGCTGGTCGATGGCGTCCTTCGTCGAGCAGGCGGTGGCCGACGTGCGCGAGAAGGTCGGCGGCGACGGGCGCATCGTGTGCGGGCTGTCCGGCGGGGTCGACTCGTCGGTGACGGCGGCGCTCCTGCTCCGCGCGATCGGGCCGCGGCTGACCTGCATCTTCGTCGACAATGGACTGCTCCGCTCGGGCGAGCGCGAGAACGTGGCCAGCGTGTTCCGCGATCACTTCCAGGCCGACCTGCGCGTCATCGACGCCGAGGAGCGCTTCCTGACCGCGCTGGCCGGGGTGACCGACCCGGAGCGCAAGCGCAAGATCATCGGCAACGAGTTCATCCGGGTGTTCGAGGAGGAGGCGCGCACCATCGCCAACGCCAGGTGGCTGGCCCAGGGGACCCTGTACCCGGACGTCATCGAGTCGGTGTCGTTCAAGGGGCCGTCGGCGGTCATCAAGTCGCACCACAACGTGGGCGGGCTGCCGGAGCGGATGGACCTGGCCCTGGTCGAGCCGCTCCGCGAGCTGTTCAAGGACGAGGTGCGCGTGCTGGGGGCCGAGCTGGGCCTGCCGCGCCACCTGCTCGAGCGGCAGCCGTTTCCGGGGCCAGGGCTGTCGGTCCGCTGCCTCGGCCCGCTCGACCGCGAGCGCCTCGCCACCCTGCGCGCCGCCGACCTCATCATCGAGGAGGAGGTCCGGGCCGCCGGGCTGTACGAGGCGCTGTGGCAGTCGTTCGGCGTGCTCCTGCCGGTGCAGACGGTCGGCGTGATGGGCGACCAGCGCACCTACGCCGACGTGCTGGCGGTGCGCGCGGTCTACTCGGTCGACGGGATGACCGCGGACTGGGCCCAGCTGCCCTACGACCTGCTCGGGGTGATCTCGCGGCGCGTGGTCAACGAGGTGCGCGGCGTCAACCGGGTGGTCTACGACATCACCTCCAAGCCGCCCGGCACCATCGAGTGGGAATGAGCCGGGCCGCCGGGGCGTTTCGCGAGGAGGCGGGGGCGCGCTAAGGTACCGGCGGATGAGGTCGCGATGGCAGTCACCGGCGACGGCGGGCGCGGCCCGACGCGCGGCCGTGCTGGGCGCGGCTCTGGCGGCGGTCTTGGCGACCGCCGATGGACGACAGGCCTCGGCCCGTCCACCCGCCGAGGCCCGCGCCGGGGCGGGCGCGGAGTCGGACCGCGGCGCCGACAAGAAGACGGCGGGCGCGGCCGGCGGGCTGGTCGTGTCGCTCGGCCAGGGCGCGCGGGTCGACTGGACCCGCGGCCTTCTGGTGGCGACCGGCGCGGCGGCCGGCGATCTGCGCGCGCCGTCGCCGGAGCTGGCCCGGGTCAAGGCGGAGCGGCAGGCGCGCGACGCGGCGCGGGCCCGGCTCAAGCGACTGGCGCGCGACCTGGCCCTGGCCGACGGGCGCGAGCTGGGCGCCGCGCTGCAGGGCGACGCGGCGGCGCGGCTCGAGCGAGCGCTGGACCAGCTGGTCGACCAGAGCGTCGAGCACGCGTCGGACGGCTCGGTCGTGCTGGAGGCGGCCTTGCCGCTCGAGGCGGCCCGCGCGGCGGTGTTCGGCCCGAGCGAGCCGGCCGTGCCCGGCAGCGAGAAGGGACCGACCTCGGTCGTGATCGACGCCGGCAAGCACCTGAAGCGCCCGGCGCTGGGGGTGAAGCTGGCCGCGGGGTCCGAGCGCTACGCCGGTCCGACCGTGTTCGCGATGCCCGGCGACCCGATCGCGGCCGAGCGGCTGGGATCCCGGCCGGTCCGGCTGCACGCGACCGGCTACCGCGGCGGCGCGCTGCAGCTGGGCGGCGACGCCGCGGCGCAGCTCGCCGAGGCGCGCGGCTCGGGCGCGCTGGTCGTGGTCGAGATGACGCCCGGGCGCGGCCGCGACGACAAGAAGGACGCCGACAAGGAGAAGCGACGATGACGACGCGTTTTTCGATGCGGGGTCGAGCCTGGGTCGGGGCGGCGTGCGTGCTGGTCGCGCTGGCCGCGATCGGCATCCGCCCCGCGCGCGCCCAGCAGGGCGAGGCCGGACGGGTCTCGCTCGAGGTTCGCGGCGAGTGGGCCGGGACCGACGACGCCGCGCGCGGCCGCGCGGTCGATCAGGCGTTCGCGACCGCGGTCCAGCGGGCGCTCGCCAGCCTGGTCAGCGACAAGGATCGCGAGGCGCACCGCGACGAGCTCGACAAGGGCGTGGTGCGGCGGGCGCGCCTGTTCGTCGCGTCGTACCGGGTCACCAGCGAGAAGGCCGACGGCGGTCGGACCCAGGTCGCGGTCTCCGCCACCCTCGATCTCGACAAGCTGCGCGCGGCGCTGGCCGAGCTCAAGGTGCCGGTCGCGGCCGGGGCGACCGGCCAGCTCGGCGCGTCGTTCTCGCCATCGGGCGGGGGCGGTGGACCGAGCGCGGTGCTCCTCATCGTGGTCAGCACCCCGGACGGGACCGTCGCCAACTTCGGCCGCGGCGGCGGCGACGGCGGGGCGGCCGGCGACGCGCTCGGCCGCGAGCTCCAGTCGCTCGGCCTCACGGTCCGCTCGCCGCGCGGCCAGCAGGTCGCGGTCACCACCGGCGAGGGCGCCGGCGGATCGCTGCTCCCGGTCGGCGACGAGGCCGCGGTGGACCTGGCCCGCCGGGTCGGCGCCGGCTCGGCCTGGGTGGTCGGCATGGACGTGCGCGCCGACGGCGTGATCCGCTCGACCCGGCTGCAGGGCGCGGCCGGGCGCGGCAAGCTGCGCGTCATCGACGTCGAGCGCGGCGAGGTCATCGCCGAGGCCGAGGCGGACGCGGCCGGCTTCGACCGCGCGGTCGATCAGGCCGCGGCGGTCGCCGCGCGCGAGCTGGCCCAGCGCCTGACCCGCGCGGTGTCGAGCAAGGTCAGCGAGCGCTGGTCGGCGCCGGCCAGCACCGGCGGGCCGCAGGTCGTGGTCCGCGTGCGAGGCGCCCACAGCTGGGCCTCGATCGGCGCGCTCATCCACAAGCTGGGCTCGACCAGCGGCGTCGACGCCGTCCACGCGCGCGAGGTCGTGCGCGGCCGGGTCGCGCTCGGGGTCGAGACTCGCCTGGCGCCAGCCCGGGTCGCCGCCGCGCTGCTGCAAGCCCGCCTCCCGGCCGGCACCATCGCCGCCCAGGCGCGCGGCGAGCGCCAGGTCGACGTCGAGATCCGCGGCGACACCACCACCCCCGTCACCGGCGCCCAGGACAGCGGGGATGCCGGCCCCGAGTGAGCCGCGCGGTGCGGCGCGCCGGCCCCTGCCCGCCGCGCTCCGCCTGACCGCGCTCGTCGTCGCCGCGGCGACCGCGCTCGGCGCGGCCGGCTGCGCGGCCAGCGCACCGACCACCCGCCGCGACACCGCCATCCTCCACGTCACCAGTCCGGTCGCCGACGCGGTCGTGTGGGTCGACGGCCGCTACGTGGCCCAGGTCCGCGACCTGCGCGGCGGCCTCGCCCTGTCGCCCGGCCACCACCAGATCGAGCTCCGCCACGAGCGCTACCACGCCACCTACGGCGAGGTGGATCTCGCCCGGGGCGAGCGCGTCCGCCTCGACCTCGAGCTGGCCGAGGCGCTGCCGTAGCGGCGCGCCGCTGCCCGGCCGGGGGCGGCCTGGGCAGGTGGAGGGTTGGGAACCAGATGGACCCGTCCCGGTTCGCAGTGCACCGCCGCCGAGATGGCGTCAA
The DNA here is from genome assembly GCA_035489015.1 of Kofleriaceae bacterium. GTDB lineage: Bacteria > Myxococcota_A > Polyangia > Haliangiales > Haliangiaceae > DATFRY01. Next base: position 12,679 of record DATHKR010000204.1, read on the forward strand.
CGAGGCGGTGTGGATCACCGTCGAGCGCAAGGCGCAACGACGACGGGCTACTCGCCGTAGCTCGAGGAGTTGCAACGCAGCGATCGGCGGCGAGGCGCACCGGATCGTTGATGTCATCTCGGCGGCGGTGCACTACCCGAGCCGGTCGAGCAGCGCGGCCAGGCCGGGGGCGCCGGGCGCCTCGATCTCGAAGCTGAACGGGGCGCGCGGATCGGTGTCGGGCTGGAGCCGCACGTCGAGGCCGGGGTAGAGGCGCGCGGCCAGCGCCTCGACCGCCGGGCGCGCCTCGGCCCAGGTCGCCTCGCCGGCCGGGGCGAAGCGTCGGCTCATGACCGCCACCCTGGCCCGGTCGGTGCGGAACTGGATCGGGCGGGCGGGGTCGTCCTCGAGGTGCCGGCACGCGGCCAGCGCCTCGCGAAAGCCATCGACCAGCTTGTCCTCCAGCTCGCCCGGCTGGTCGCGCTTGCGCGCGCACTGGAACCCGAGCGGCCCGTGCTCGCTCTCGAGCGCGTAGTGGGCCTCGTGGGCGATGAGCATGATGCCGGGGCCGCTCGGCACGTGCCGGTAGTCGGCCACGTCGATGAGGAGCCGGTCGGGCAGCCGACCCTCCTGGATCCAGCGGTGGAAGATCGGGATGAACCCGGCCAGGTCGACCGCGGCCGGGTCCCGGGCGAAGAGCTTCACGCTGAGCTGCTGTGCTAGCACGTGGTCAACCTGTCCGCGCTCAGGCGCTGGCCTGGGCGCCGCCTCGGGTCGCTGCGGCCTGGCTCTCCTGCAGCCGGTCGTAGCTGGCGTGGGCCGCCTCGATGAAGAGCTGCGCCTCCTCGATCCGCTGGTGGGCGCGCTCGCGATCCGGCCGGTCGAGCGGCGCCTCGTGGGCGCGCAGGAGGAACGCGGCGAACCGCGCCCCGGCCGACGGGTCGAACCGCTGGGTGTCGTGGAACCGGGTGCGGAACTCGCTCACCACCTGATCCGGGTCGTCGCCGACGTCGATGTTGTCGACCTGGACCAGCGCCCGCGCCGCGCTCACCATCGCGCGGTAGGCCAGGCTGGCCGCGCGCCCGGCGTCGCCGGCCTCGAGGTGGAGCTGGGCCTCGAACACCTCGCGCTCGCTGGCGGCCAGCCCGAACTCGGCCGCGCTCACCACCTCGCCGGCGCACTCGCCGACCCCCATGTCGCCGATGGTGTACTCGCGAGCGTCGCCCCAGTCGGTGTAGAGCGACCGGTCCTCGTCGTAGCCCGGCACGTGGCGCAGGTCCTCGAGCGTCTCCTTGATCCTGGCCCGCCCGACCCGCTGGATGAACGCCTGCAGCCGCTCGCCCGGCTGCCGATCGCGCAGCCACACCGAGGTCAGCCGATCGACCACCTCGGGGATGCGCCGGGACGGGAACGCCCCGATCGCCAGCCCGTAGCTGCCGCCGTTGTTGTCCCACTCGCCGCCGACCACCAGCTGGAAGTGGGCCACCCGCCTGCCGCCCACGTTGCGGCTGACCCCGAGGAAGCCGATGTCGGCCACGTGGTGCTGGCCGCACGAGTTGAAGCAGCCGCTCACCTTGATGTGGAGCCGGTCGAGGTCGGCGGCCGTGCCGTTCAGCGCGGCGACGTCGCGCTCGGCCAGCCGGTCGGTCAGCGCCGCGGCCAGCCCGCGCGACGACGAGATGCCGAGCTTGCACGTGTCGGTGCCCGGGCACGACGTGATGTCCGAGATGGTCGACGCGCCCGCCTGGCCCAGCTCGATCCGCTCGAGCTCGCGGTGGAGCGCCGGGATGTCCGCCTCCGGCAGCCAGCGCAGGACCAGGTTCTGCTCGACGGTCAGCCGGATGGTGTCGCCGGTGAAGCGCCGGGCCAGATCGGCCACCTGGCGGGCCGCGGTCGAGGTCAGGTCGCCGAGCGGGAGCCGGACCGTGGCAACCACGTAGCCCGGCTGCGGCTGCGGCCGCACGTTGGTCGCGCGCCAGCGGGCGCAGGCCGGCTCCAGCTCGTGGTCGAGCGCGCGCCCGGCCGAGACCGGCACCTCGGGCGAGTCGTCCAGGTGGTCGAGGTACGCGGTCCACCGCTCGTCGGCCGGGATGCGCTCGCGTTCCTCGCGCACCACCCGGCGGAACTCGTCGATGCCCAGCTTCTGGACCACGAACTTGAGCCGCGCGCGCGCGCGGTTCTTGCGCTCGCCCAGCCGCGCGAACACCCGGCAGATCGCCTGGGCCAGCGGCAGCAGCTCCTCCTCGGAGACGAACTCGTCGAGCAGCTTGGCCTGCTGCGGCACCGCGCCCAGGCCGCCGCCCACGTAGAGCTCGAACCCGCGGCGGACCACCCCGCCCTCCTCGCGCACCACCGCGATCGCGCCGATGTCGTGGAAGTTGGCCAGCCCGCACGGGTGCGGCTTGCAGCCGGAGAACGCGATCTTGAACTTGCGGCCGAAGTCCTGGGTGTCCTTGTGGCCGAGCAGGTAATAGGTGAGCGCGTCGGCATGAGGCGTGACGTCGAACGCCTGGTCGCTGCACACGCCGGCGAACTGGCAGGCGGTCACGTTGCGCACCGAGTTGCCGCACGCCTCACGCGTGGTGATGCCGACCGCGGCGAGCCGGCGCATCAGGTCGGGCGTGTCGTCGAGGTGGACGAAGTGGAGCTGGATGTCCTGCCGGGTCGTCACGTGCAGGATCGAATCCGAGTACTCCTCGGCCAGCTCGGCGAGGACGTCGAGCTGCTCGGCAGTGAGCCGCCCCATCGGGACCTTGATCCTGACCATCCCGGGCGCGTCCCACATCGTCTCGGGCCCCTTGGTCAGGGTCCCGCACGGGTACTCGAGCGTGCGAACGGCCAGCCCGTCGTGGCGCTGGCCGTTGTCGTAGCGCTGCCCGTAGACGCCGCGGCGAAGGCGGGTCTCGGCGAAGATCTTCTCGTCCAGGCGCCCCTGCCTGCGCAGGGTCATCTGGGTCTCGAAGACGTCGATCTCCTCGGCCAGGGCCGCCGGCATGCGGTCCTGCAGGCTCTCTTTCCAGGTGGGCGGAGTCATGACTTTGCGCCCTGATTGCACCCCTGGCCGGTGACGCGGTCAAGGTATTGTTTATCGGAAATACCGGGAATTATTTCTGGGCAGAAAATACCCATCTTTCCTTGGATCTATCCAAGGAGAGAGGGAAGGCTGGGGCCCCGCCGGCCCCCGGAAATCGGCTAGAACCAGTAGCCGCCGGTCACGAACCCGCCGAGGTAGCGGTCCGAGGCCGAGCTGACGTCATTGGTGCCGTCGCCGTCGTGGTCGTCGAGCGAGCCGTCGCCGTCGAACGAGAGGCTCATCAGCATCAGCCGGCCGCCCGCCCGGGCCATGAGGCGGCTGGTGAACTGGTACTCGAGCACCGCCTCGCCCTCGAAGCCCTTGGCCGTCGCGGGGCCGTACTGATTGGTCCGCTGGATCGGGCCGGTGTCGAGCGGGGCCAGAAACTTGGCCTCGCCGAGGAACGACAGCTTGCCGGCCACCGGGATGCGCCCGCCGGCGCCGATGTCGATGTAGTGGTAGCCGACGTTGGGCACGTCCACGTCGCCGCCGGGCGCCTGCCCCTTGTTGATGGAGAAGCCGGCCGAGTTGTAGCCGAGGCTGGCCTGCACGCTGTAGCCGTTCGGCTCGGCGTCGAAGTTGTGCCGGTAGCGCAGGTTGGCCCCGTAGCGCCACATGCGGGTGTCCAGGTTGACCGTGCCCATCCCGGTGCCGTCGTCGACCGCCGCGTTCAGCTTGATGACCCGATCGATGACGAAGCCGACCCCGAGGTCGGCCAGACCGCCGCGCTTGTTGTCGCCGCCGAACGCGGCCGGATAGAGCTCGCCGACCACGTACGCGCCCGGGACCGGCGTCCCGGCGAAGCCGGGCGGACCGCCCCCCTCGGCGCCGGAGTAGCTGAAGCTGAGGTTGCGGCCGATGAAGCTGATGCCGGCGTTGACCAGAAACGGCGTGGTGCGCGGCGTGGTCTGCCCGGCGGCCAGCTCGCCGTCGACCGACTCGTCGACCGAGCCGTCCTCGTCGTCGGAGCCCTCCCGGTCGGAGCCGCCGTCGTCGTCGTCGGCCGAGGCGACCCGGTCGCTGTCCCGGTCGCCCTTCTCGTCGTCGTCGCCCTTCTCGTCGTCGCCCTTCTCGTCGTCGTCGGATGCGCGCCGCCGCTCCGTCCTGTCGTCGTCGTCCCGGGCGCCCTTGCGCCGCTTGCCGGAGGCGACCCTTTCGTCCTCGTCGTCGCTGCTCACCTTGCGCCTCTTGCCCCGGGACACCCCCAGCTCGGAGATCTCCGGGTCGGACGGCGCGTCATCGACCCGCCGGGTCCGCCCGCCCCGGGCGGCCGCCACCCGGGTGGCGTCCTCGCCGTCCTTGTCCACCTCCGGAAGGTCCTCGATCGCCGGGAGCAGCCGCAGCGCCAGCTTGTTGGCCATGCCCGCGCGCAGGCTGGGCTGGTTGAGGCGCATCGGGATCTTCTTCTCGATGGTCCCGTTGGCCGCCGAGCGAAGCCGGATGATGAACGTGTAGCCGGCCTCGTCCTCGACCACCGTCCCGTCCACCACGCCGTCGACCTTGAGGTAGGAGCACACCTTCTTCACGTTGTTCGGAGTCAGCTTCTTGGCCCGCAGTCGACGCGCCGCGTCGCGATAGGCCGAGCCGGGCAAGATCTGGTGCTGGCTCTTGATCATCCGCTCCAGCGAGCCGAGCAGCCGCGGCGTCCGCTCGCCTTCGATCTCGAGCAGGACGATGGTCTTGTCGTCGGCCGCGGCCACCGCGGGAACCGCCGCCAGGGCCAGCCCGAACGCCAGCCAGCAGGTGAGAATCCTTCGTCCCCGAGCGGCATGCATGTCGGCATTGTAATGCAAGAGGGACGCCTGGCCGACCTGCCACGCGAAACCGTGTCCTTGCCGACGCGGCGCTCCGGAAGCCGGGACCCCACTCCCCGCTGGCAGCCCCACGGTGGCGGCCGCGCATCACCTGGCCGGTGCGCCCGGACACCGCATGGGTCGCCGAATGGACAGACCCGTGCTCGCGGCAGTACACCAGTTCGGTGCCGCTTCTCTCCATGCGACCTCTCCGGCACCGGGCCGGCCGGCAGCTCCTCGCCACCGGGCTCGCCGTGGCCCTGGTCTCCTCGTCCTGCTCGTTCATCGGGGTGAACCGGCTCGACCCCGACCTGCCGGCCAACGAGCAGCCCGACTGCACCTCGACCTGGACGCTTCCGCTCATCGACATGGGCGTGGCCGCCACCGCCGGCTCGGCCGGCGTCCTCCTCCAGGCGGCGGCGTCGAGCAAGGAGAACGACGGCGAGAGCGCGACCGGCTTCCGCGTGGCCGGCTGGTCGGCGCTCGGCACCGCGCTCCTCTTCATCGTGTCCGGCTCGTACGGCGCGATCCAGCGCAACCGATGCCGCCGGGCCGAGGTGGCGTACGAGAGCGCCGCCCCGCCCCAGTACATCCAGGACAGCCGCCCGCTCGACAAGGCCGCCGGCGCTCCGTGCAAGACCGACGACGACTGCGGCGAGGATCTCCTGTGCGGCCAGCCGATGAAGACCTGCATCCCCGCCAACCAGACCGACGAGTCGCCCTCGCCGTGAAGTCGACGCGAGAGCCCGGTGTGCGGGTCCGCGCGCGCGACCTCGGGATCCGGATCGGCTCGTTCGAGCCCGGCCGCTTCAACGCCATCACCGACGTGCGCGGGGTCAGGGTCGGCCACACCACGCTCATCCGCGGCGACGCCGCGCGCTCGCCGCAGCCGGGCGCCGGCCCGGTCCGCACCGGGGTGACCGCGATCCTGCCCCGCTCCGGCAACGTCTACGAGGCCGCGGCGGTCTCGGGCGGCTTCGTGCTCAACGGGGCCGGCGAGCTGACCGGGCTCACCCAGGTCATGGAGTGGGGCCTCATCGAGACGCCGATCCTGCTCACCAACACGCTGTCGGTCGGGACCTGCTCGGCCGCCGCGGTCGAGTACATGGTGGCGGCGTATCCGTCGATCGGGCGCGAGGCCGACGTCATCATCCCGGTGGTCGGCGAGTGCGACGACTCGTGGTTGAACGACATCGCCGGCGGCCACGTCCACGCCAACCACGTGCACGACGCCATCGAGGGGGCGCGGTCCGGCCCGGTCGCCGAGGGCAACGTGGGCGGCGGGACCGGCATGATGACGTGCGGGTTCAAGGGCGGGATCGGGACCTCGTCGCGCCGCCTGCCCGAGGCGCTGGGCGGCTACACCGTCGGCGTGCTGGTGATGAGCAACTTCGGCATGCGCGAGGATCTCCGGGTCGACGGCATCGCGGTCGGCCGCATCCTGGCCCCGCGCTTCACCCACCTCGAGACCCGCCGGTCGAGCTACGGCAGCATCATCGCGCTGGTCGCCACCGACGCGCCGCTCATCAGCCACCAGCTGAGCCGCGTTTCCAAGCGGGTCGCGCTCGGCATCGGCCGGTCCGGCTCCTACGCCGCCCACAACTCGGGCGAGATCGTGATGGCGTTCTCGGTCACCAACTCGATCCCGCGCCAGGCCAAGCGCTCGGTCTATCGCCTGCGCGTCCTGCTCGACGCGCACATCGACCCGCTCTACCAGGCGGCGGTGGAGGCGACCGAGGAGGCCATCCTCAACGCGCTGTGCATGGCGACCGACATGGTCGGGGTGGACGGGCACTTCGCCCCGGCCATCCCGCTCGACGATCTGCGCGAGATCTATACCCGCCACAAGGAGCTCGACGAGCAGTGGAATCCCGTCTGAGCGGTGCCGGCCGGGCGGCCTCGCCAGAACCCTTGCGTGAATTGCGGACCTCCCCCAACATTCTTTCTGGGTGTTGAAAGGACGTGGACTCCGGGCCGGCGAGCGCGTCGGCCCGTACTGGGTGCTGTGTCAGCTGGGGCGCGGGGGGATGGCTCGCGTGTACCTGGCCCGCTCGGCCGCGCGGCCCGAGGTGGCGCTGAAGGTGCTGGAGCCCGAGTTCACCGGCCAGGCCCGCTCGGCCCGGTTCGAGCGCGAGGTGGACGCGGCCTCGCGTCTGTCCCATCCCGGCTGCGCGCGCATGCTCGACCACGGCTCCACCGCCGACGGCCACCTCTACCTCGCCATCGAGCGCCTGCGCGGACCGACGCTGCGCGAGGCGCTGGCCGCCCGCGGCCGACTGTCCCTGCGCGAGGTGATCGACATCGGCCGGCAGCTGTGCGACGCGCTCGACCACGCCCACGCCGCCGGCGTCATGCACCGCGACATCAAGCCGGAGAACGTCATGTACCGCGGCCCCGGCGGGACCGGCGACGTGGTCCTCATCGACTTCGGGCTGTCGCGGCTGCGCGACGACGCGCCGCTGACCGTCGCCGGCACCTGCCTCGGCTCGCCCTCGTACGTCGCGCCCGAGCGCCTGCTGGAGCGACCGGCCGACGGGCGCGCCGACCTGTACGCGGTCGGCGTGGTGCTCTACGAGCTCGCCGCCGGGCGCGCGCCCTTCGTCGGCGACGGGCCGCTCGCGATCGCGCGCCACCACATCACCACCCGCCCGCCGCCGCTGGGCGAGCTGCGCCCCGGCGTGCCGCCCGCCCTCGCCGCGATCGTCCACCGCGCGCTCGAGAAGCAGCCCGATGAGCGCTTCCCGCGCGCCGCGATCATGGCGCGCGCCCTCGAGGCGGTCCCGCTGGCCGAGGGCGAGGCCGAGGTCGAGGGCGACGGCGAGGGCAAGCTCGAAAAGGCCGACAGCGAGGCCGAGCGCGACGGCGAGAAGGGCTCGGCCTGGGTCGACACGGGCCCGAGCGACTCCATTCATTGAACCCGGACGCGCTGGCCGAGGCCGGTGCCTCTCCGTTCAGGGTCAATTCAGGGGTCGATCACCCGGCGATCGCCTCCGCGCTCGCAGCAAACAATGATGCGCTTCCAACCCTCATGGTTCGCCCCCTTCCGGTAGGCTGATGCTCGAGGGCCCGCCCGTGCCAGTGCACCGCCGCCGAGATGGCATCAACGATCCGGTGCGCCTCGCCGCCGATCGCTGCGTTGCAACTCCTCGAGCTACAGCGAGTAGCCCGTCGTCGTCGCGCCTTGCGCTCGACGGCGATCCACACCGCCTCGTTGACGC
>DATHKR010000205.1:0-4231 GCA_035489015.1 Kofleriaceae bacterium
CCCGACTACTTCGACGGGACCTCGCGGCTCGACGTCGATCTGCAGCCGGTCGACTTCCCGGGCGGTGCCCACCCGATCGTGTCCGCGAACATGAACGCGGTCACCGGCAAGCGCATGGCCGAGACGATGGCGCGTCTCGGAGGCCTCGGCGTCCTGCCGCAGGACATGGAGCTCGAGACCGCCGCGCGCATCATCCGCCACATCAGGGCAGCCGATCCGCGCTACGACACACCGCTGTCGGTCTCGCCGCGAGCCACGATGCGCGACGTCCTCGGCATCATCAGGAAGCGCGCGCACGACATGGTGATCGTCGTCGACGACGAGCGCCGCCCGATCGGCATCGTCACGCATGCCGACCTGCGCAACCGCGATCAGTACACCGCGGTCGGCTCCTTCATGTCCTCGCGCATGGTGACCATCCCGGTCGGCATGGCCAACCGCGACGCCTTCCTCCTGATGGAGGACCGGCGCGTCAAGGCCGTGCCGGTGCTCGACCAGAACGGGCGCCTGGTGGGCGTGCTGACCCGCGACGACGCCGTCCGACTCGAGCTCCTGCGACCGTCGCTCGACCCGCGCGGGCAGCTCATGGTCGCCGCCGCGGTCGGCATCTCGCTGGACGCGGCGACGACGGCACAGCGGCTGGTCGAGCTCGGCGCGTCGGCCATCGTGCTCGACACCGCCCACGGCCACCAGCGCCGCATGGTGGAGGCCATCCGCGAGGTGCGCCGCGCCATCGGCGACGCTGTGCCACTGGTCGCCGGAAACGTCTGCACGCCGGAAGGCACGCGCGCGCTGATCGAGGCCGGCACCGACGTCGTGAAGGTCAACGTCGGCCCCGGGGCCATGTGCACCACGCGAATGCAGACCGGGACCGGCCGCCCGACCTTCACGTCGGTGCTGGCGTGCGCGCGCGAGGCGCACCGGCTCGGGCGTCACGTGTGGGCCGACGGCGGCGTCAAGGACCCGCGCGATGTCGCGCTCTACCTCGCGGCGGGCGCGTCGCGCGTCATGGTGGGGACGGCGCTCGCCGGCACCTACGAGAGCCCGGGCGACGTGATCGAGGACCGCGACGGTCGGCCGTACAAGGAGAACTACGGCATGGCGAGCGCGCGCGCGATAAGCGACCGCGCCGCCGGCCTCGACGCGTTCGAGCGCGCCAAGAAGGCGTTCTTTCGCGAGGGCATCTCGACCTCGCGCATCTACATCCACGAAGGACGCGAGAACGTCGGCACCATCCTCATCGACATGATCACCGGGGTGCAGTCCGCCTTCACCTACGCCGGCGCCACCACGCCCACCGAGTTCCACCAGCGCGCCGTCATCGGCGTGCAGACCCAGGGCGGCTACGGCGAAGGCAAGCCGCGCGGCTAGGCGGCAGGGCGCAGCAGGTCGAAGACTGAGCATGCAGCCACTCACGACACCATCGGCCGGCCACGAGATCTGCCACGAGTGCGAGGGCAAGCGCACGTGCTGGTCCTGCTCCGGTAAGGGCACGCGTGCGAATGGCGCGGCGTGTGGAGAGTGCGGCGGCAACGGTCTGTGCGCGGTGTGCCACGGCGATGGCGAGCTGGAAGCGGGCGCCGGTGCCACCGCGGCTGCACTGCCGCAGCGCGAAGCAATTCCGGTCGGCTGGTTTCGCGAGCTGGGCTACGAGACCGCGTTCTCGCTCGAGCAAGCGAAGGGGCGCGACCGATCGCATTCGGCGGACGTCGCTCGCTACCTGCGCGGCGGCAAGATCCTCGTCGCGTCGCCCGGCCTCGCACGGGACATCTATGACCGCACGGTCGTCGCCGGCTCCCACTCCATGCGGACCGACGGCGACTTCGTGTGGCCCGACGTGCTCGCGTACTACGTCGAGAAGTACGGCATCGAGCTGCCGCCGATCTTCGAGGCCCGGATGGCCGCGGCGGGATGGAACGCACCCGCGGCGATCGACATCCATGGTCTCGGGATCAAGACACCTCGGTAGCTCTTTGCGACGGCGCGCCGTGATGTCATGCGCCCATGGTTCATCGTTATCGCGATGGCCGGAAATCGCGGGCCCGGCTGGTGCGTTGACAGGTAGATGCTCCGGGCTCTCGGGCTCCTCGTCGCCATCTCCATCGCGCTCCTGCTCTGGGCCGTTCGTCCATCGGGGTCGCGCTCCTTGACCCAGGGTGAGGCGGTGCCGGCACGAGCTGCCCCTCCCTCCAGCGCCGCGACCGAGCCGCGCTGGATCGATCGCCCGGTGCCCAGGGTCGCGGACGTGTCCCCCGCAGACGAAGCCGACGAGTCGGATCCATGGAGCGGCAGACCGGGTCGAGAGGAGCTGGAGGCTGACCACACGGATCTGGTGGACCCTCCGGACTCCCCTGAAGATACGGTCGAGCTGAGCGAGTCTGACCCACCGGTGGATCCCGGTCCGCTGCAGGCGGTGGAGGCGGTGACCGAGGCGGAGGCAGCGCCGGAATATGTCCCCACCGCAGCCGACGAGGCGCTCGTGGCCCGGGCTATCGACTTTCTCGACCAGCTCTTCTCGGCGATCGAGAGCAACGCGGGCAACTGCGATCGCATGGGGGACTCGCTGTCGGACCTGCTCTCCAGCAGCGGCGATCTCATCGCCGAGGGCAAGGCGATGGCGGATCAGCCGACGCGCAGCCGCTGGTTCGAGAGTCGGATGATGGCCAAGATGACCGCCTGGTCCGAGCGGATCATGACGCCACTGCAGAGCTGCATGTCCAACGAGCGAGTGATGGCAGCGCTGATGCCCTTGGCCGGGTAAGAAGTTCGCCGCCGCCGTCCGCGTGGCGCGTTACCTCACGCTGTCTGTTTCGCGCGGGTGGCAATGGCGCGCGCGATACGCCTCGCCTCGCGCGCGATCTCGCGCAGCATGCCGGTCGGCGCGACGTAGTAGCCGCAGAGAAACAGGCCGGGCAGAAGCTCGCCACCGCTGCCGCGCGCCAGGCGGTCCGGTGACGCCACCGCCTCCGCGGCCTCGGGTTCGAGCAGCGAGGCAACCGCCGGCAGGTAGCCGGTCGCCAGCACCACGGCGTCGAAGGCGTGTTCGCTGCCGTCGCTGAAGCGCGCGTGGCCCGGCGAGAACGCCGTCGGTTCGGGCAGGATCTCGATCTCGCCGCGCCGGATGCGCGCCACCGTGCCGATGTCCAGAAGCGGGACGCGGGCGTATCGCCGGATCTGGGTCATGGGGCCGTACGGCAGCTTGCGCATTCCGAGTCTGTCGACGCGGCCCACCGTGAGCCGCGCGACCACGCCGGCGATGGCGTCCGCCACCACGGTGGGCAGCAGCCCCAGCACGATGGCCCATGCAAGGATCGGCAGCCCCAGAAAATCGCGCGGTATCAGGTTGACCGCGCTGCGAACCGCGATGCTCGGATGGACGCCGTTCCCACATAGATCGAGCGCGATCTCGCCGCCGGAGTTTCCGATGCCCACAACCAGCACGCGCTTGCCCTTCCACGCCTGCCCGTTTCGGTACTGGCTGCTGTGCAGGACGGGACCGCCGAAGCTCTCGAGGCCAGGCCAGGCCGGCACGTGCGGCGTGTGCGCGTTGCCGGTCGCCAGCACGACGCGCGTCGAGCGGTAGATGCGGTCGGTCTCCGTGACCCAGGCATCGGCGTCACGGCGCAGCCTGGTCACCCGCTGGCCGAAGCGCGGCTCGAGGCGAAAGTGGCTCGCATAGTCCTCGAGGTAGCTCACCATCTGTGCGCGTGACGGATAGCGAGGCACCGCACGCGGCCAGCGCCGGTAGGGCAGCGCCGAGAGCCCCTTGCTGGTGTGCAGGTGCAGGCGGTCGTAGTGCCCGCGCCACGCCGCCCCCACCGCCGCGCTCTCTTCCAGCAACACGAAGGGCACCCCGGCGCGCCGCAGACTCGCCGCCACCGCCAGGCCGGCGGCGCTGGCGCCGACCACGACCGTGTCGATGGTCTCCGCATCGGCGGTGCGATCGACGTCGTCCTTGTCAGTCATCAGGTCACCGGGAACGAGGAACGGACGGGCTCGTCCGGTTGATTCTACGCGCTGCCCGGCCAGCTGCTCGATTCTGTCGCTGCGACCCCAGGTCGGGCGGCGGGCGAGACGCTCGGCATACGAAGCACCCCGCGCGCCACGCGGAGCCGCGCGCCGCCCCGAGTCAGCTCTCCACCCTTCGGTCCGATCGTCGCGCCGACCGGCGAATCCGCGCACGCCCCGACCCGGCGTCGATCGGGAGCTCGCTCGCGTCGAGCGGCGCGGC
>DATHKR010000206.1:0-13741 GCA_035489015.1 Kofleriaceae bacterium
GGTCGAGCCGCCCGGATGGCAAGGAGCGGCGAGAACCGGCGCGGAACGTACTCGACGTACTTGAGCACCGGAAGCGCAGCCGCGACGCCGCCAGCCGGGATGGATCGGCCGCGAGAACGACCGACTTGTTCATCCGCGGGCCCTGAGGTGAAGGGGCATGGTCACGATCAGCTCGGCGCCGCCACCGGGGCGGGCCCGGAGCGCGAGGGTGTGATCGGCTCCGTGCAGCTGCTCGAGCCGCTGCCTGGTGTTGGACAGGCCGATCCGCTCCTCGACGCCTGCGGCGGGCAGGCCGGGGCCGTCGTCTCGCACGGTCAGCTCGAGGGTGTCGTCGCTGCAGGTGGCGCGGATCTCGACCCGGCCGGCGCCTCGCTTCCTCGAGATGCCGTGGCGGATCGCGTTCTCGACCAGCGGCTGGAGGATCAGGTTGGGGACCCGCGCGTCGAGCGCCTGCGGATCGATGTCGATGACCACGGTCAGGCGGTCGCCGAAGCGGACCTTCTCGATGTCGAGGTAGCGGTCGAGGAGGTCGAGCTCGCGGCGGAGCGGGACCTCCTGGGCTCCGCCGGCGGCCAGCGAGGCGCGCAGCAGCTCGCCCAGGCGGGCGAGCATCTGATCGGCCGCCCTGACGTCGGTGTGCATGAGGGCGGAGATGGCGTGGAGGGTGTTGAAGAGGAAGTGGGGGTGGAGCTGCATCTCGAGCGCGTGGAGCTGGGCCCGGGTCAGGGCCGACTCGAGCCCGGCGGCGCGCACGGCCTGGGCCCGGTGGTGGGCGATGGCCTGGTGGACCGCGACGATGCCGAGATAGACCAGCACGCCGAAGTGGTAGGTGCGGGCGAAGAGCATGCGGAACCCGTCGGACATGGCGGCCGCCGTCCACTCGCCGTGGATGAGGCCCATGTCGAGGACCTCGTGCAGCGAGACCTGGACCAGCGACACCACGAGCGCGGCCGGAATGTGGATCAGGAGGGCGCGCGGCCATCGCCCCGGCGCCAGCGGGAAGCGGCGAACGAGCACGAGGACGACCGGGGTCAGCGCGGCCCAGGCGCCGAAGTCGGCGAATGCCTCGGCGACCTGGAGCAGCCAGGTGCCGCCGTCGCGGTGGACCAGGCTGTGATAGACGTAGAGGTGGCTCGAGTCGGCCAGGCCGACGACGAGCCAGCAGGCCAGGATCAGCGCCCAGGTCTGCCAGCGCCTCGTCGTCGCCGCTGGAGCGTGGGGCATGGCTGCCCGGCCAGTCTACCGCGCGGCGCGGCGGCCGCCGCCGACATCGCGAGCCGCGCCTCACTGCTTGGTGCAGCGCTTCTCCCACACCTTCACCGGCCCCTTCTCGGTGTCGCGGGTGACCGCGTGCGAGTACGACGTCTCGCTCAGCCGGGTGAAGGTCGCGTGGGTTCCGTCGGGATCGTCCGGGGTGAAGACCATGGCCGAGCCGGTCCAGCCCGGCGACGTCACGACGCCCCAGCTGCCGTCGCCGGAGACCGCCAGGTGGACCCAGCGGTGCGTGCTCGCGTCGTAGCCCTTGTGCTCGATCGTGCGGTTGTCGCCCGGGCCGGTCATTCGCACCGAGAGCCACGACCCGCCCAGCTCCGGCTCGACGTCGATGCGAGCGTCCCAGCGCTCCTGTTCCGCGCCGTCGGCCGCGTAGCTGGTGCCCTTGCACTGCCAGCTTCCGACATAGAACGCGAGGCTCGCCAGCGCCGGTGACAGCGCGGGCGGTCCGTGCGGCGCGGCGGCGGAGGGGGCGGCAGCCGGCGGGGCCGAGCCTGCACAGGCGGACAGAGCAGCGCCGAGGACGGCGACGACGGAGAATCGATGCACATCGCCTCGAACCGCGCGCCGGTCGGGGGCATTCCCGGACGCGGCGCGGCATTGTCTCCGCGCGGTGCGCGAGGGCTGGCGTATCATCGAATCTCACCGACCTCGATCCGACGTGTCGCCCGCCCCTCGCATCGCCCTCGCGCTCGGCCTCGCCGCCGTCGCCGCGCTGTCCGGCGCGGCGCAGCGGGACGCCGAGGCCGGGCCGGCGAACGAGCGAGCCCGCACCGTCACCGTCGAGGTCGAACCGGACGCGCCTGCCGGGCGGAGCGATCGCGCCGCCCGGCCGGTGACGGTCTTCCTCAACAGCGAGGGCGGCATCTACACGCCGGGCGAGCCGAACGACTCGATCGCGAACGTGACCAGCGCGCCGGACCTTCCGGTCTCGATCGGGGCGTGGGCCGGATCGGCCGACGAGCGAGAGGCGCTGCTCGCCTGCGTGGCGGATCTGTTCTCGCCGTTCGACGTGCTCGTGGTCGACCAGGATCCGGGCACCGCCCCGCACATCGAGGCGGTCATCGGCGGGTATCCGTCCCAGTTCGGGAGGGAGGCGGACGTGGGCGGGCTGTCGCCGCTGCGGACCGACTGCGGCGTCATCGACGGCTCGATCGTCTTCGCATTTCCGACGGTGGTGGGGGGCGATCGGAAGCTGTGCGAGGTCGTCGCCCAGGAGGTGGCCCACTCGTTCGGGCTCGACCACGAGCTCCTTTGCGAGGACCCGATGACGTATCTGGGCGGCTGCGGGGACAAGGAATTCCAGTTCCGCGAGTCGGTGTGCGGCGAGACGGAGCCGCGCGACTGCGAGTGCAGTCGCACGCAGAACTCGGCCAGGGACCTGCTCGACCGGCTCGGGCGCGGCGAGCGCCCGGCCCTGTGGCTGGCCCAGCCTTCCTCGGGAGACGTGCTGGCGGCCGGGTTCCCGGTCCAGGCGGTGGTGACCCGAGCGCCGGACGCGCTCGACCTCCACGTCGACGGCGCGGTGGTCGACTCGGTCTCGCCGGCCGAGGTGAGCGGCCCTTACCAGCTCGTGGACTTCGACACCGGCGACCGGCTGCGCCCCGGCACCCACCAGGTCAGGGTCGTGGCGCACTTCGGCGGCGAGGAGCGGCAAGTCGAGGCGACGGTCGAGGTCGTGCGCGAGGAGGGCCGGGCCGTCGTGGGCGACGGTTGCGCGGCGGGCGGCGGCGAGGCCCCGGGCGGGGCGATCGCGCTCCTCGTCGGGCTGGTCCTGGCGCGCGGCCGGGCCACACCCCGGGCGGGTCGGCGTCGGCCAGGCGGCCCGTCGACTACCGCCGCGGTCCGTTGATCCGCTATACAGGGCCGGCATGGCGCAGGACAACCTACCCGCCCGGGCGGCGCTGACGCGGCTCATCGAGGGCAACAGCCGGTACAGGCAGAACGTCCGCAGCGTGGATTCGATGCTGTCCCACAGCCGCCGCGATCTCGAGTCGCAGAGCCCGTTCGCGATCGTGCTCGGATGCTCCGACTCGCGCGCCCCGGCCGAGGTCGTGTTCGACCAGGGGCTGGGCGATCTGTTCGTCATCCGCGTGGCCGGCAACATCGTCGCGCCGACCCAGGCCGGATCGATCGAGCTGGCCGCCGACCGGTTCGGAACCCGCCTGGTCGTCGTGATGGGTCACTCGAGCTGCGGCGCGATCGACGCGGTGCTCGACGCGGTGGCGCGCAAGGACGTGCAGGTCTCGCCCAACCTGATCGCCATCTTCGACCGGGTGCGGCCGAACGTGGAGGCGCTCCTGGCCAGCGACCTCGCCGATCCGGTGGAGCTCCGCCGCGAGGCCATGCGGGCCAACGTGCGCGGGTCGGTGCGCCAGCTCCACGAGACGTCGGAGATCATCGAGCGGCTGGCCGAGCAAGAGGGCCTGCTCGTGGTCGGCGCCGAGCTCGATCTCGTCACCGGCGAGGTCATCTTCTTCGACGGCCTGCCCGACTGAACGCGCGGTGACCCACCCCGTCGGGGAGCGCACGCGTGGTGGTGCCGGGAAGCGTCCTTGACAGCGAGATCCTCCCCGTTAGGCTTGTTCCGGGGATCCGTGGAGCTGTTCACCGGGACGCCGTCGAGGCGACTCCGAGCTGAGCAACCTCGGTGGTTCGACGACGGGTGGTGACGACGGTGGGGCAGACGGAACGACCACGGTCTGGAAGCAGACGGCGGGATGGCTCGCTGCCGGCGGGGCGATCGCGAGCACTCCTGGAAGGACCGGGTCGGGTGACGATCCGATCCAGATGGTGATCCCCCTGCCGGAGGAAAGGCTTCGCAGGGCGGCCGAGGAGCACCTGGCCCAGATGGAGGGCCGGTACCGCGGCCTGCTCGAGGCCGCACCGGACGCCATGGTCGTGGTGGATCACCGGGGCGAGATCGTCCTCCTCAACGTCCAGGCCGAGAAGCAGTTCGGGTACCGCCGCGACGAGCTGGTCGGGCAGAAGGTCGTCAACATCATTCCCAAGGGCTTCGCCGAGCGGTTGATCGCCGACGGCACCCGCAGCGCGGCCGACGCGCTGGCCCAGCAGATCGGCACCGGCATCGAGCTGTCCGGCCGGCGCCGCGATGGCAGCGAGTTTCCGATCGAGATCATGCTGAGCCCGCTGGGCAGCGCCGAGAACATCCTGGTCACCGCCGCCATCCGCGACATCAGCGTGCGCAAGGCGGCCGAGGTCCACCTCGCCCACATGGAGGGCCGCTACCGCGGGTTGCTCGAGGCCGCCCCCGACGCGATGGTCGTGGTCGACCAGCGCGGCAAGATCGTCCTCCTCAACGTCCAGGCCGAGAAGCAGTTCGGCTACCGTCGCGACGAGCTGGTCGGGCAGAGGGTGGTCAACATCATCCCGGAGGGCTTCGCCGAGCGGCTCATCGCCGACGGCACCCGCAGCGCCGCCGACGCGCTGGCCCAGCAGATCGGCACCGGCATCGAGCTGTCCGGCCGGCGCCGCGATGGGAGCGAGTTTCCGATCGAGATCATGCTGAGCCCCCTGGAGAGCGCCGAGGGCATCCTGGTCACCGCCGCCATCCGCGACATCAGCGTGCGCAAGGCGGCCGAGGTCCACCTGGCCCAGATGGAGGCCCGCTATCGCGGCCTGCTCGAGGCCGCCCCCGACGCCATGGTCGTGGTCGACCAGCGCGGCAAGATCGTCCTCCTCAACGTCCAGGCCGAGAAGCAGTTCGGCTACCGCCGCGACGTCCTGGTCGGGCAGAAGGTGGTCAACATCATCCCGAAGGGCTTCGCCGAGCGGCTCATCGCCGACGGCACCCGCAGCGCCGCCGACGCGCTGGCCCAGCAGATCGGCACCGGCATCGAGCTGTCCGGCCGGCGCCGCGATGGCAGCGAGTTTCCGATCGAGATCATGCTGAGCCCGCTGGAGAGCGCCGAGGGCATCCTGGTCACCGCCGCGATCCGCGACATCAGCGTGCGCAGGGCGGCCGAGGTCCACCTGGCCCACATGGAGGGCCGCTACCGCGGCCTGCTCGAGGCCGCCCCCGACGCCATGGTCGTGGTCGACCAGCGCGGCAAGATCGTCCTCCTCAACGTCCAGGCCGAGAAGCAGTTCGGCTACCGCCGCGACGAGCTGGTCGGGCAGAAGGTCGTCAACATCATTCCCAAGGGGTTCGCCGAGCGGCTCATCGCCGACGGCACCCGCAGCGCGGCCGACGCGCTGGCCCAGCAGATCGGCACCGGCATCGAGCTGTCCGGCCGGCGCCGCGATGGCAGCGAGTTCCCGATCGAGATCATGCTGAGCCCGCTGGAGAGCGCCGAGGGCATCCTGGTCACCGCCGCGATCCGCGACATCAGCGTGCGCAGGGCGGCCGAGGTCCACCTGGCCCAGACCGAGGCCCGCTACCGCGGCCTCCTCGAGGCTGCCCCGGATGCCATGATCATCCTCGACAGCGACGGCCGCATGATCCTGGTGAACGGTCAGACCGAGAAGCTGTTCGGCTACGGGCGCGACGAGCTGATCGGCGAACGCCCGGAGATCTTCATCCCCCGGCGCTATCGCGGCGATCACCCGGAGAGACCGGACGGCTACTTCGGGACCGCCAGCGCCCAGCCGGACGGTACCGCGCTCGAGCTGCACGGCAGGCGCAAGGACGGCACCGAGTTCCCCGCCGAGATCAGCCTGTCACCGATGGAGACCTCCGACGGGACCCTGGTGACGGCGGCCATCCGCGACATCAGCATGCGAAAGAAAGCGGAGGAGCACCTCCAGGCCGAGGCGCGTCTCCGGCAGAAGGTGAAGGAGCTGAATCGATCGAACGAGGAGCTGGCCCAGTTCGCCTACCTCGCCTCGCACGACCTGCAGGAGCCGCTGCGGATGGTAACCAGCTACACCCAGCTCCTGTCGCGACGATACAAGGGCCGGCTGGACTCCGATGCCGACGAGTTCATCGCCTTTGCGGTCGACGGCGCGACGCGGATGCAGAGGCTGATCCAGGACCTGCTCGCCTACTCGCGCGTCGGCACGAAGAAAGTGGCGCTGGCGGCCATCTCCAGCGAAGAGGCGCTGCGACAGGCGCTCCTCAACCTGGGCGGCACCATCGCGGACAAGGGCGCGGTGGTGACGCACGACCTCCTCCCCCCCGTCCTCGCCGACGAGGTCCAGCTGGTCCAGCTGTTCCAGAACCTGATCGGGAACGCCATCAAGTACCAGAACCCCGGCGTGCCCCGGGTGCACGTCTCCGCCGCCCGGGACGGCGACGCGAGCTGGAGCTTCACGGTCAAGGACAACGGCCTGGGGATCGACTCGCAGTACTTCGTGCGGATCTTCGGAATGTTCCAGAGGCTGCACAAGCGCGAGGAGTTCGACGGCACCGGCATCGGCCTGGCGATCTGCAAGAAGATCGTCGAGCGGCACGGCGGGACCATCTCGGTCGAGTCACAGCCCGGGCAGGGCTCGACCTTTCGCTTTGGCCTGGCTGGAACGGAAGAGACATGAAGGTGTCCGCTGCTGGAATCGTGGTTCTCCTGGTCGAGGACAGCCCGGGTGATGTCCGGCTGACCCAGGAGGCCTTTCGCGAGGCGAACATGTTGATCCACCTGCACGTGGCGACCGACGGGGTCGAGGCGATCGCATTTCTCAAGCAGGAGGGGGCCCATGTGAACGCTCCCCGCCCGCACCTCATCTTGCTGGACCTCAACCTCCCCAGGATGGATGGCCGGGAGGTCCTGGCGCTGATCAAGGCCGACGATAGCCTGAAGATCATCCCGACCGTCATCCTGACCACATCCGAGGACGAGGCCGACATCGTCAAGAGCTACCAGCTGCAGGCCAACTGCTACCTCTCCAAGCCCGTACAGCTCGACGCGTTCGAGCGGCTGGTCAGGAGCATCAACGACTTCTGGCTGACGCAGGTCAAGCTGCCGCTCAAGCGACCCCAATGAGTCCCCTCACCTCGTGCAGGATGCTCCTCATGATCGAGGACAACCGGGGCGATGCGCGCCTCCTGCGCGAGATGTTCAACGAGGAGGGGACCCACAACACCGTGCTGACTCACGTGGAGCGGATGAGCGAGGCCGAGGCGCACCTGGCCGAGCACGTGGTCGACCTGATCCTGCTCGACCTGGGGTTGCCGGATGCGCACGGGCTCGAGGCGGTGCGGCGGGCCCACGTCGCCGCGCCCGGCGTTCCCCTGGTCGTTCTGACCGCCTGGGACGACGAGGTGGTGGCGGCCCAGGCCCTGCAGGAAGGCGCGCAGGACTACCTCATCAAGGGTCAGATCGAGACGCGTGGGCTCATGCGGTCCCTGCGCTACGCCGCCGAGCGAAAGATCATGGAGAAGGCGCTGTTCGCGGAGAAGGAGCGCGCCCAGGTCACCCTCGATTGCATCGGCGACGCCGTCGCGTGCACCAACATCGCCGGCAACATCAGCTTCCTCAATGTCGTCGCCGAGGCCATGACCGGTTGGTCGCGACGCGAGGCGGCGGGCCAACCCATCGCCGAGGTCCTGAAGATCATGGACGCCACCACCCGCGACGTCATCGTGGATCCGATGGACATGCACGTCCCCCAGGGCCACTCCCTGCACCAGGGGTCGAACCGGATCCTCGTCCGCCGTGACGGGATCGAGTGTCCCATCGACGGCTCCGTCGCCGCCATCCACGACCGCGAGGGCCAGACGACCGGCGCGGTCATCGTCTTCCGCGACGTGAGCGTGGTCAGGGCCATCGCGCTGCAGATAGCCCACTCTGCCCAGCACGACAGCCTCACCGGGCTGCCCAATCGAGCGCTGCTCAGCGACCGCCTCAGCCAGGCCATCGCCCTGGCCACCCGGCACAGGAAGAAGGTCGTGGTGCTGTTCCTCGACCTCGACGGCTTCAAGGAGATCAACGACTCTCTCGGACACTCGGTCGGGGACAAGCTCCTTCAATCCACCGCCGGGCGGCTGCTGGACTGCGTGCGCGGTTCGGACACGGTGAGTCGCCAGGGTGGCGACGAGTTCGTGGTCCTCTTGACGGAGGTGGAGCGCGCGGAGGACGCCACCATCACGGCGAGGCGGCTACTGAGGAGCGTGGCGAAGGCTCACTGCATCGACGAGCACAACCTCCACATCACGACCAGCATCGGCGTCAGCGTCTACCCCGACGACGGCGTGGACGCCGCCACGCTCATCAAGCACGCGGACACCGCGATGTACCAGGCGAAGAAGAACGGGCGGCGCAGCTATCAGTTCTTCAGGCCGTCCATGAACGCCCGGGCCGAGGAGCGGCACTCCCTGGAGGAGAGCCTGCGGCACGCCCTGGAGCGGCACGAGTTCACCCTCCACTACCAGCCGAAGGTCAACCTGACCACCGGCGACATCACCGGCGCGGAGGCGCTGATCCGGTGGACGCACCCCGTTCGAGGCGCCGTCTCTCCCGCCCAGTTCATCCCGGTCGCGGAGGACTCCGGTCTCATCCTCCCCATCGGCAACTGGGTCCTTCGCGAGGCCTGCCGGCAGGCGCGAGAGTGGATGGACGCCGGCCTGTCACTGGCGTCGGTGGCGGTGAACATCTCCGCGGTGGAGTTCCGGAACGACCACTTCCTCGCCGGCGTGTTCGCGGCGCTGGAGGAGACCGGCCTCAATCCGTGCTGCCTCGAGCTGGAGCTGACCGAGAGCGTCCTCATGAAGCACGCCGAGTCCACGGTCGCCACGCTGAAGATCCTGAGGTCGCGCGGGGTGCAGCTGGCCATCGACGACTTCGGCATGGGCTACTCGAGCCTAAGCTACCTGAGGAAGTTCCCGATCGGCGCGCTCAAGATCGACGAGTCGTTCGTCCGCCAGATCACGACGGCCCCGGACGAGCCGATCGCCAGGGCGGTGATCGGCATGGGCCAGGCGCTCCACCTGAAGGTGATCGCCGAGGGTGTGGAGACGCAGAAGGAGCTCGCCTTCCTGCAGGACCTCCACTGTGACGAGGCGCAGGGCTACCACTTCAGCCGGCCGGTCAGCGCCGAGCTGTTCGCCAGGCTGCTCGAGACCGGCATCCCGAGGAGGCTCCCGGCCCCCTCCTCGGCGAAGGGCATCCCCCGCTGAGGTACTACGCCGGGGCCTGCCTGGGCGGCGGGCTGTTCGCCTCGAAGTTCGCCATCTGGGCGGCGAGCGCCTTCTGGAACGCGGGCCGCGCCTCCGACCGCACCCGGTAGGCCTCCAGCGTCGGCCGCTCGTCGACCAGATCGGTCGTGCGAAGGATGCGCAGCACGGTCGTCATCAGGAGGTCGGCGGCGGTGAAGCGGTCCTCGACCAGGTGCTCGCGCTCGCCCAGGAAGTCCACGAGGCTGTCGAGCCGGATCCGGATCATCTTCATGATGTCCTCGCGCACCGGCTCGGCCCCGTCGGGCACCCCGCCGGGCCGCAGCTCCATCACGCTCAGCATCATGATCGGCGGCTCGACCGTGTTGAGCGCCGCGAACATCCAGGTCCTGACCCGGGCCCGCGCATCGGCCCCGGAGGGCATGAGCGCGTCCGACTTCTCCGCGATGTGCATGACGATGGCGCCGGACTCGAAGATGACGAGGCCATCGCTCTCGAGCGACGGGACCTGGCCAAACGGCTGCAGCTCCCGGTACGCCTTTGCCTTCTGATCGGCGGGACCGATCAGGTGCTGCTGGTAGGGGAGCCCGGCCTCCTCGAGCGCCCAGCGCACCCGGAGATCCCGCACCAGCCCCTGCGCGAAGGGCGGCACCCAGCGAAACGCACTGACCTTCATCGTGCTCATCGATCAGCTCCCTCGTTGGCAACTCCCTCGTTGGCAACTCCCTCGTTCGCGAGAAACTCACCCAGGGCGTCGAGCACCTCGCTCCAGCCCCGCACGTGGCTATCGCGCTCCCCGGCCGACGAGAACGGCTCCTGGCGGAACGTGAGCAGGGTCCTCGTGCCCTGCGGCTAGAACGTGATCGTGACGAGCGTCTCCGCGTCGTGGTCGGGATCGCCGCTGTCCCACTGAAAGGTGAAGACCAGCCGCGTGGGCGGCTCGATCTCGCGGTACCTGCCGTGCGCCCAGTGGTCCTTGCCCTGCGAGCGGATGCAGTAGCGATAGCGACCGCCGACGCGAAAATCCATCTCGAACACGGGGGTCGTGAAGTCGCGCGGGTGCCACCACGTCTTCACGTGCTCCGGGTCGGACCACAGGCTGAACACCGTCTCGGGCGGTGCGCCGAACACGCGGGTGACGACGAGCGCGGACGGATCGGCTCCGCGAGGTGGCTTTTTCTTTTCCATCGTGAAGGACTCCTCGGGATGTCACCGGGACGGGGCGCGCTTGCGCCGCTTCGCCGGCGGCGCGGCCTTCTTCCTCTTCTTCGCCTCGAGCTGGCCGAGGACCGCCTCGATGCGATCGAAACGCTCCTCCCAGAACGGCCGGTAGGCCTGCAGCCACTCGGCCGCCTCGGCGAGCGGTTCGGCGCGCAGCCGGCGCGGGCGCCACTGCGCCTGGCGCCCTTGCTCGACGAGGCCGGCCCGCTCCAGCACCCGCAGGTGCTTGGAGATGGCGGGTGAGCTCATGTCGAACGGCAGCGCGATGTCCTTGACCACCGCCTCGCCGGACGTCAGCCGCTTCAGGATCGCGCGGCGGGTCGGATCGGCGAGGGCGGCGAAGGTCAGGGTCAGCGAATCGGCCGTCACCAAGATAACCTCTTCGTTACGTAGCCGAAAGGTTTCTAACCGAGCGCCCCTTCCCTGTCAAGCGGGCGGCGCTCCGGTCGCCCACGCCCGTCGGCGAGGCTACCGTCGGCTCGCGTTGGCCAGGATCCGGCGGGCGTACTCGATCGACGGCGGGCCGACCATCTCGTCGTCGAGCCGCAGGATGGCGCTGGTCGGATCGAGCTCCGAGGCGTCCCCCAGCCTGCGCGCATCGGCCAGGCCGCATCGGCAAGCTCGAGCTCCAGTCGCACGTCACCCGGCGGGGCCGGAACCGGGTCGAGCGGGTGCTCCAGGACCACGATGTCGCCCCGGGTCTCGATCGGCTCGAAGCCGGCGACGCGATACGCGAGCAGCATCGGCTGGTTCTTGCTGGTCGGCACGAGCTCGGCGAGGAAGCGCACCCGGGCCGCCCGCGCCAGCCGGAGGAGAGCGCCGAGTACCAGCTCGCTGACCCCGCGCGACGCGACCCGACAGGAGAACAAGAGCAGCTTCAGGGTCCAGCGATCGGCGGCGAGCTCCATGAGCGCCAGCCCCACCTTGCCGCAGTCGCCGAAGCGGTCCCGCAGCGAGACGAGCAGGCACGCGTGGCGGGGCGAGCATCGCAGCTGCTCCAGCTCGTCATCGGAGTACACCGCGCACAGCTGATTGGTGCGGGTGACGAGCTCCCTCATGCGATGCAGATCCGCCGGCTCCGCCGGCGCCACGGTGGACCCTCATGTCGAGGGTGGCGCGGAACTCCTCGCTCGAGCCGTGGAAGGCGCGCTCGCACGCCGCGCGAGCCTGCTCCTCGATGTACAGCAGCCGGCGCGGCCTCGGCTCGAAGACTCGGCGCGCTCGCGATCTGTGAGACAGCTTGCGAGCTCGAACCCGACCAGCGCCCGACCGTGCCGGAAATCGCGCCTCGCGGTCTTGTAGGGATGGACCTCTCGCGAAATGGAGACATCGATGCACATCGCCGGCCCTTGCCTGGTCGCTCCCGCCCTGTTGCTCGGCGCGGCCGCCTGCGCCTCCGACCCGGCACCCCGGCCGGAGCCCGCCGAACCGGTCGCCTTTGCCCGGGTCGTGGTCGAGTCCAGCGCCTCGCTGTCCCCGACCAGGCTCGGTGTCGCGCTCCTGTGGGAGGTCACGCCGTGGGACAAGCTGATCGGCAGCATCGTGCCGGCCGAGGTGAACGGTCCCGAGGTCACGCTCGGCCTCGAAGCCGCGCCACCGGAGGCGGTCCAGAAGGTGCAGTCCGACGGCGACGATGGCCCGTACGCCGCCGAGGCCCGGGTCGCGCTGATCGATCTGGACGCGCTGCCGACCGACATCGGCGCCGGCTCCCCGCTCACCCTCACCGACATCGGCTCGGCGGTGGTCGCCACGCCGGACCAGGTCAACCACGAGTACCTCCTGGTGTGGGCCTCCGGGCCGATCGACTCCGCCGGCCTGCCGCTCATCCCCGGCTACCAGGTGTGGCACTCGTTCGCGACCGGGAACTGCCAGGACGACCCCGCAGTCGTCGCCTGTCTCGAGGAGGCCAGGGCCGGTGGTGCGAACGAGGCGGAGGCATATGCCGAGTGCGTCCAGTACGACGTCCAGACCACGTCGGTGCCGCTCGCCGATCATGTCTTCCACATCGAGGCCACCGGCGAGGGACCTGCCGTCCCGCCCTGGGCGGAGTACGGCTTCCCGTTCTGTCTCGAGGGCCTGTGCGGAGCCACGACCTGCCCGGGCTAGCCGGTGCGGCTATCATGGCGGCATGGGCATCGGTATCGGGCATGGCGGCATCGGGCATGGAGGCATGGCGGTGAGGAGCTGGATGTCGTCGGTCGCCATCATCGCGCCGCTCGTCGCGCTCGCCTGTGACGCGCAGGTCGGCCGCGACTTCCGCGGCCAGCCGCTCGCGGTCCTCCGCGGTGAGCTCGAGGCGGAGGGCGGTGATCTGCCGCGCTCGCTCGGCATCGCGCTCCTCTGGGAGTCCGAGGGCAGCGACGTCCTGCCCGGCACGGTCGTCGCGCTCGAGCCGATCTTGCCGGCGTCGTTCGAGATGGAGCTCCATGCCGCCCCGCCCGAGGACGTCTGGACCGCGCAGATCGTCGGCGACGACGAGGCGGGCGCGTACTCGGCCGACGCAGCCATCGCGGTGGTCGACCTGGACGCCCTGCCGGACCAGCCGGGGACGATCGCCGACGTGTCGGGCGCGGTCCTGGCCACGGCCGACCGGACCAACAACCAGTTCCGCATCGTGTGGGCGGATCGCGCGTTCGACTCGAACGGGAGGGCCATCTCCGCCGGCTACCAGGTCCGGCGCGAGTACGGGATCGGGACGTGTCCGTCAGATCCGGAGGTCGCCGCATGCTTCGAGAGCGCGCTGGCCGGCGGAGCCAGCGAGTACGAGGCCCAGAGCGCCTGCTGGTCCTTCGAGGCCGCCGCCGAGGACATCGCGATCGAGGACTGGCGGCCGACGATCGTCATCGCCGCGGACCGGAGCTTCATCCGGCCGTGGCAGAACTTCCCGTTCTGCCTGGAAGGCCTCTGTCCGGGCGGCAGCTGCGAGGGAGAGTGAAGCGACCGCCCGAGCCGCTCGACGCGGGCGAGCTGTATCGCCGCCACGCGGGCACGGCGCTCCGGCGCGCCCGCTGGCTCCTCGCCAGCGAGGAGGACGCGCGGGAGGCGGTGCAGCACGTGTTCCTCGAGGTCGTCGAGCACCCGCAGCAGATGGATCGCTTCCCGAGCTTCGTCGCATGGCTCTACTCCGCCATCACTCACTTCTGCCTGAATCAGCTGCGCAACACGCGCACCCGGGCGCGC
>DATHKR010000207.1:0-3120 GCA_035489015.1 Kofleriaceae bacterium
GCCATCGATGGCGGCGTCGCCGTCGTCGATGGCGGCGTCGCCGTCGTCGATGCCGATGTCGGTGACGCCCGGCCGACATTCGACGCCGCCCAGCCTCGAGACCTGGCATACGAGGTCACGGTCTCCGACCCGGACGGCCGCTTACCCGATGCCGTCGACTCGCTCGTCGCCTGCGCCGAAGGCGGGTTGGCAGAGTGGGCCCGATACGTGGGCGGCGCGGGCACTCTGACGGTCGAGATCCGCGTGACAGACACCGAGGCGGGCCGCTTCGCCGGCGCAAGCACGAGCAACATCGCCCTCGGCGCCTGCGAGAACACCGCGCCTCCCTGCACGCTGGTGGAGGAGCAGGCCATCCACCGGCTGCGCACCGGTCTCGACAACCCGGCAATGGTCGGCGCCCCGGACGTGCGAATCGATGTCGCACCCCCGTACTGGACGGATGAGGTCTGGGTCGACCCGGCGCCGCTGGTCCGGAGCGCCGCGGTCCCCGTAGATCGTCTCGACTGCGTGTCGCTCTTCACGCACGAGCTCGGACATGCCCTCGGCATGACCGGATTTCGATCGCTGACGACGTTCCAGCCGACAATCGAGTTCCAGTCGTTGTACGACGACCACGTCAGGGTCGGCGCCGAAACCCTGACCTTCGAGGGGCCGCTCACCGTCGGGGAATTCGGCGCCGTGCCGTTGACCCGCACCAGTACGACCCAGAACGTCTACCACTACGGCGACGCGAGCACGCCGTCGGCGATCGACGACCTCTTGATGAACGGGATCGTGTACGAGTACGGGATGCGCTACTTCGTGCGGCGGCTCGACGCGCGCATCGTGCAGGATCTGGGCGTACCGGTCCTTGTCCTGCCTACGGAGTAGTCGATTCGCTCGGATCCAGGGGCCGTGGCGTTCGGGCGAGGTGGGCCGCACGAGGCCGCCTCGATGACCCGCGTGGGTCGCGCCACGTGCCGCGGCAGGCGGCTCCGCTCACGGGGGCCCGGATGCCTCGATCGGGTTGCCCCACGCCGCGGCGGCGATCTTCCAGCCGTCGACGGTCCGCACCAGGAGGAGGTGATCGACGTAGCGGACGCCGCGGGAGAGGAGGTCGAGCTTGACCGCGGCGATGTGCTCCGACGGCCAGACCTGGAGGGTGCGCCATCGGGCATCGCGGCCGCTCTCGCCGCGGTCACGGCGCTCGAGGTAGCGAGCGGCCCACTCGGAGACGCCGGCGCGGGCATACGGCTGGGCGCCGCCGATCTGGCTGTAGACGCAGTCGGCGAGGTGCGAGCGGGCCAGGAAGGCGGGGTCGAGCTCGTGGTGGGCGCGGACCTTGTCGGCGATCACGGCGCGGATCGCGGCGTCGGCGCCGGCCGCGGCTCGCGGCGACTGGCCGGGGCCGAGGCGCTCGAAGACCTTGTCGACGATGAGCCAGCCGGCCGGGGTGCGGACGACGAGGAGGAGATCGTGGAACTGGAAGGCGGCGAAGCGGGAGGTGGCCTCGACGAGCGCCAGCGGGCCCTCGCGATCGAGGACGTGGAGCTTGCGGTCGTTGGCCGGGGTGCACGGACGGGTCGCCTCGGTCCGCTGCCACCAGGTGAGCTGGTCGAGGGTGCGGGGCGCCCCCTGCTCGTCCACCGAGACGAGGTGCGCGGCGGGGTGGAAGGCGGCGCGGAGGTCGCGGGCGGAGCAGCGGTCGCCGCCGGCGAAGTAGCCGGCCACCGCGGCCTCGGGCGTGGCGTGACCGCCCTCGGGGTTGGCGTGACTGGCTGCGCTGGCATGGGCGGGCGTCGAGGCGGGCGGCCCGCCGCCGGGCGCGGAGGCGCATGCGGGGGCTCCTCCGGCGGCGCCCATCGCCGTGAGGGAGGCCATCGCCACGGTCGAGCGGGGGTTCCACATGCGTGCACCATGCCCGTCCCGGCCGGATCCATCCAATGGATTGTTCTCGCGTCGACCCATAGAATTTTTCGATGGACGTGACGCGCGCGGCGACCGAGCTGCACCGGTGTGCTCTGCCCTCTACGGCTCGACCGAGAGCAGGCGTCCGAAGATCTGACGGCGAGTGATCCAGCCGTTGATGCCGCCGCGGTTGTTGCCGATCTGATAGCGCTGGCCCTGGATCGCTTTGACCAGGTGGAGGTAGTGGTTGCCTTTGACCCGGCAGAGCACGATGTCGCCCACGGCGATCGCGTGGTCGCCGAGCGGAGCGACGGTGCAGAGCTGTCCGCTCGCGATCTTGCCGGCCATACTGTGGCCGCGCGGTCGGAACTGAACGACCTCGCCGTCCACCAGTCGCGCGATGTATCCATCGGCCCAACCCACGGTGCTCGATGGTACGAGACTCGGGGTCGCGGTGCCGCATGACGGCGCAATCATCCTCCGACGGGTCCCCGGACGGGGACTGAAATCCTCGCATCGCGGGAGTCGGAGTCTCGTTGCTCGCGAAGCCACTCACGCACAGCGGGGCACCGCGCAGTGGAGAGTGTGTAGGGAACTGGTCACCGTCTTTGGATTCGGTGGCCCTTCTTGCAGCGCGCTCACCTCGGTTGTTGTTACAGCTCCGAGCTCACTCGGTCGCGTCGCACGAACGCGAGCGCGACCACAGCAGAGGGAGAATCGCCATGAAGCCAGCTGGAATCGTCGCGACCATCGTCGCAGTGACCGCGCTGTGGGCCGTCCTGGCCTCGGCACCCGTCCCGGCCTCGTCGCCTGCACGTGTCGCGGCGGAGACCGGGTCGTTTGCGCCGGCGCCCGAGCTCGCCTGCGAGGCGTCGACGTACCCCACCCCCAGCTACACCTGCCACGAGGAGTGCCGCATTCGCTGCATCCAGCTGTACCCGGGTAATCCCGGGATGCAGAACCTGTGCACCTGGTCGTGCATCGATGCGGAGTGTGGCGGCGGACCGTTCCCGGTCCAGTAGGAAGGCGCCGACCGGCGCTCCGAGGGGAGCGCGGTCGATCACCCATGCGTTGCACGGTGCGCTACCGTGAGCGCGATGCGGAGCGCATACCCGACGACGGCGATCCCCGCGGCCCTCGCGCCAGCGCTTGCTGTCCTCGCGTCGGCGCTGCTGGCCGCCTGCTCCGGGGGCAGCCGCGGTGCTCCTGGCCGGCCTTCGTCCGGCAGCTCCG
>DATHKR010000208.1:0-15005 GCA_035489015.1 Kofleriaceae bacterium
CGGCCTCCCTCTCGAGATCCGCCTGGCCATCGTCCGCGAGGTCTTCACCCTGAGCTCGGCCACGACGGTCCACATGAAGGACATCGACTCGGGGCCCGAGGGCTTCTTCCCCTTCGTCAGCGCCGTGATCCGCGGGCTCCGGGAGCGAAGCGGTCGTTGAGCGGCAGGAAGAAGCGCCTGTCCGACGGTATCATCGGGTCGCGAAGCCGCCCATCGGGCTGGCAGGTCGGCGCGGCCCCGGGGTAGCGTCCTGGCTCATGCAGCCCGCCATCGCCGACGACAAGGTCGTCTCCATCCACTACACGCTTCGCGACGAGGACGGCGACGTCATCGACTCGTCGAGCGGCGGCGAGCCGCTGGAGTACCTCCACGGCGCCGGCAACATCGTTCCCGGGCTCGAGCGCCAGCTGGCCGGCAAGCGAGTCGGCGACCGCCTGACCGCCGTGGTCAAGCCCGAGGACGGCTACGGCCTGCCCGAGGGGGCCGGTCCCCAGGTGGTGCCGCGTGACTCGTTCCCCGACGACGTCGAGCTGGAGGAGGGCCTGCAGTTCTTCGCCAGCGGACCCGAGGGCGACACGGTCCCGATGTGGGTCGTCGGGGTCGAGAAGGACACCGTCCTCATCGACAGCAACCACCCGCTGGCCGGCATGACCCTGCACTTCGAGGTCGAGGTGATCGGGTTGCGCGACGCCACCGCCGAGGAGAAGGAGCACGGCCACCCCCACGGCGAGGGCGATCACCACCACCACTGACGCCAGGGCCGTGGCCCCGCGGTCCGCGATCCGATGGCCTCGCCCAACCGAGGAGCTCGCGGTCCCAAAGAAGACGCCGGCTCACGCCAAGGAGGTCCGATGCGTCACCGTCTCTTCGTTCCCGTGCTCCCGCTCGCCTGCGGCCTGGCCGCCTGTGACGGGGTTCGCGACTCCGACTACCAGGGAGAGATCCTGGCCACCCTGGAGGGAACCTTGACGGCGCCCGGAGATCCGTCCGAGCTGCCCGAGGACATCGGAGTCGCGATCCTGTGGGAGATGATGACCTACGTTCCCGGTCTCCGGTTTGCCGACTTCACCGAGGTCACGGGCGAGTTCCCATCCCGCTTCCGCCTGGACCTCCATCAGCCTCCGGACGAGGGACTGCTGGTGGAGTTTCCCGACGGAAATGCGATCGCGCTCGGCAGGCTCTACCTGACCACCCCGGACTCGCTGGACCCGATCCTGGGGGAGAACGGGTATGGCTACGGCTACTCGGCCTGTACGCCGGACACCGTCATCGCGTACATCCGCGACGATGTCGCGGCGGGTTCGGGCGCCGCCGCCTACCTCGGCTGCGGGCTCGAAACGCCGGGCTCTCCTCCGTGCAGCGCGCTCACCGCCGGCTATCACGTCATGAATGTCGAGCTCGGCCAGTTCTGGGACGGGAAGAGCCGGTGCTCCATGGCCGTGCCGCCGGATGACCCCCTTTACTGCGAACCGGACGACGTGAGGCTCACCGAGAAGGATCTGGAGACGGAGATCGAGATCGCGGTCCCCGACCAGTGCAATTTCCTCTACTACCGGAATCCGCGCACCGGCTGGTGACGCGGCGTGAAGGGGCGGCAGCGCGAGCTGGTCGAGCGGGCGTACCGAGCCTACGGGCACTCGGTCCACCGGCGCGCCTGCCAGATCCTCGGCGACGAGGAGGAGGCCCGCGACGTCATGCAAGAGGTCTTCGTGGCCCTGCTCGATCGCCCGCTCCGGTTCGAGGGCCGGAGCGAGCTCGCCACGTACCTCTACGCCGCGACGACGCACGCGTGTTTCAATCGACTGCGCAACCGGCGCAACCGGGACCGGCTTCGCGAGGAGCGGGCCGCCGCGTTCGAGCCGTCCTTCGACCAGACCCAGCCGGACGTCGTGGCCGCGCTGCGCCAGGTGCTCGCGGTTTTGCCGGACAACGAGGCGCGCGCGGCCGTGTATCACTACCTCGACGGCATGAGCCACGGTGAGATCGCCGATCAGCTCGGCTGCTCGCGCCGGACGGTCGGTGACCTGCTCGAACGGATGCGCGCGCGCCTGTCCCTCGCCGGTCGGCGCGAGGCGAAAGGAGGAGGGTGATGCGTGGTCCGTCGTGCGAATCGGACATCTCCTTTGACCGACTCCTCGCCGGCGATCTGCCAGCGTCGGACGAACGACGCGTGCGCGATCACCTCGCCGTGTGCGCGCTGTGCGCTGAGCGGTGGGCCGACATCGATGCGCGGCGCGCCGCCTTCGCCGCCGCCCCGCCGGCCCTCGAGCTGGGCCCGCCAGTCGCTGACCCGTGGCCGCGATGGCGCTGGATCGGGCCAGCCGCCGCGCTGGCCGCCGTCGCGGCGGTCGTCCTGTTCCTGGTCGTGCCCCGCGGCGAGCCAGGCATGGCGCCGGCCACCCGCGCCAAGGGCGGCGAGACGTTCCAGCTCTACATCCGCCACGGCGCCCGGGTGCGGAGGGGCGGAGTCTCGGAGATCGTGCATCCCTCGGATCAGCTCCAGTTCGGCTACTCGTCCCCGTCGCCCGGCTACGCGGCGGTGCTGAGCCGCGACGGCGCCGGGGTGGTGAGCGTCTACTTCCCCGACGGCGGATCCGCCGCCGCGGCGGTCCCGGCTGGCCGCGATCAGCTCCTGCCGCGCAGCACCATCCTCGACGAGACGCTCGGCGCCGAACGGGTGGTCGCCTTGCTCTGCTCCTCCCCGGTCGAGATCGAGCCCCTGCGGCGCGAGCTGGCCGCTGGCCGCGTCCCGGCCCCATCGGGCTGCGCGATGCAGGGCGTCGAGCTCGACAAGCGAACCACGCAATGAAGCCGCGACCGGCACGCGCGGCGCTCGTCGCGCTGGTCCTCGGCCTGTCTCTGGCCGCGGCGCGAGAACGTCCGGCGCGGGCCGCCCCCGGGATCGAGCGCTTCGCGGTGATCATCGGGAACGACCTCGGCGCAGCGGGCGAGGCTGCGCTCCACTACGCCGAAGCCGACGCTGCCCGGATGGCCGAGGTGCTCGAGGACGTGGGCGGCTTCGCGCCGGAGAACGTGATCGTCCTGCGCGGCCGCGACGCCGGGTCGGCGCTCCGCGCCATCATCACGGTGAACGAGCGGATCCGCACGCGGGCCGGTGCGCTCGGGGACGACACCGTCCTGCTCGTCTATTACTCCGGGCACGGCGACCGGCGCGCGCTCCACCTGGGAGGAAGCCGCTTCGACCTCACCTCCCTCGAGAAGCTGGTGCGCGGCTCCTCCGCGACGGTCCGCTTGCTCGTGGTCGACTCCTGCAACTCCGGCGCGCTCACCCGGGTCAAGGGCGGGCGCAGCGCCCCGCGCATGACCGTCGAGCTGGGAGATCGACTGTCGGGCGAGGGGATCGTGTTCCTCACGTCGAGCGCGGCCAGCGAGGAGGCGCAGGAGTCGGACGAGCTCAAGGGCTCGTTCTTCACCCACTACCTGGCGTCTGGCCTGCTCGGCGCCGCCGACGCCAACCAGGACGGGGTCGTGGTGCTCAAGGAGGCCTACCGACACGCCTACGAGAACACGATCCGGGCGACCAGCAGCACCGCCGCCGGGGTCCAGCATCCGATGTTCCGCTACGAGCTCGGCGGCCAGGGAGACATCGTACTGAGCCGGCTCCGCTCCGGCGGGAGGCGCGCCAGGGTGCGGCTCCCGTCCGGCGCGAGCTTCCTCCTGTTCCACGGCGACGGCGACGGCTCGGTCGTGGCCGAGGTCGGCGCCCACGACGCGGCGCGCGAGGTCAGCCTCAAGCCCGGCCGCTACTTCGTCCGCGCGCGAGGCGCCGCCCACCTGCTCGAGGGGATGATCGACCTCCCGCCCGGCGCCGTCGTCGCGGTGGACCCTGGCGCGCTGACCCGTGTCGACTACGCCCGGCTCGTCCGCAAGGGATCGACGATCTTGACCCGCGTGCACGGCCCGACCGTCGGTTACCAGGTGCGCACCGCCCTGGTGGAGGGAGAGTCGGTCTGCCACGGCCCGGCCGCGGCCTACGTGCGCGAGCTGCCGGACGTGCGGCTCTCGGTCCGCGCCGGGTTCTGCCGCGCCCACTACGCAAACCAGGCCCTGTCCGCCACGAACGACGAGCTCCACGTGAGCGCTCGCGCGGCGCGCGCCTGGGACACCCCGGCCGTCAGCTTCGACGCCGGCGCGGCGCTCGGAGCCTCGCTCTTGCGCCAGACCTTCGACACCCGGGGCACGGCTCCCGCCCGCCACACTGCAGCCGCCCACGTCGAGATCGGCGCTTCGGCCATCCGGTACCTGCCGTCTCGCTTCTACCTGGCGCTGGAGATCGCCGGACTCGCCTACGCCTTGCAGACCGCGTCGGATTCGAGCGACCGCCCGCTCGTGGTCCGCCTGGCCGCCCGCACCAGCCTGGAGCTCGGCATGCAGTTCTGACAGGCGGGCCGGCGAGCACGACGTCGGCGATCAGCCACGCTTGGGGTACGCGTCGTGGTAGCTCCACCACCCGTAGGGCGGCGTCTGCGGGTAGCCCTCCGGCGAATCCTCCCACTTCTCCTGGCGCCCGAGCGCGGTGAGGTCGAGGAAGTTCCAGGTGCTGCCCATCTGCTCGTCACCGCGACTGGCGATGAAGTAGGTGCGGAAGATCTTCTCGCCCTCGCGGATGAAGGCGTTGGTCCCGTGCCATTCGGCGACCCCGAAGTCGGCATCGAAGCCGTCGGTGATCGTGTACCAGGGCATCTGCCAGCCCATGCGCTCCTTCAGGCCCTGGATCTCGGCCTGCGGGGCGCGCGAGGCGAACGCGAGCGTCGTGTCCCGCGCGTTGAGGTGGGCGAGGTGTGCCACCTGGTCGGCGACGAAGGAACAGCCCACGCAGGCGCGCTGCGGGTACGCGCCGCCGTCGGCGTACGTGGTGACCTCCGGCCCGTAAAAGGCGCGATAGACGATCAGCTGGCGGCGCCCCTCGAACAGGTCGGCCAGGCTCGCCGGCCCGTTCGGGCCCTCGAACCGGTACTCGCTCTCGACCGCCATCCACGGCATCCGCCGCCGCTGGGCGGCCAGCGCGTCACGGGCGCGCGTGACCTCCTTCTCCTTCACGAGCAGCTGCTGGCGGGCAGCCTCCCATTCCTTCGGTGACACGATCGGCGGTGTCTTCATTGCGATCTCCTTCGCGATGCTAGTCGCGCGGGCGGTCCGGCGGGTCGCGGGGCGTGCTCTGATCCGCGCTGCGCCGCTGCTGCTGCTGGTCCCGCTGGCGCTGCCGTCGCTGTTGCTGCTCGCGGCTCCGCCGCTGCTGGTCCTCCTCCTCGTCATCGAGGATCAGCACGCCAGCCACGGCCGCGGAGGAGGTTTCCGCCGCGGTCGGTGCGGCGGACCTCGGGTGGCAGACACAGCCGGCGGAGTCCCGAACGATGACGACCGCCCCGAGATCCATGCCGAGCGAGCCGCAGTGGGTCGCGCAGACGTTGGCGGTGTCAGGTGGCACCGTCATCAAGGCACTGACCGGCGGCTTCGTGACGCAGCCGATCAACGGTACGAGCAAGAGCCAGAAGCAGCGCACCATGTAGTCCTCCTCCGCCGCCAGTCTTGCTCGTTTTCCGGTCGCGCTCAACGTTCCGCTCACGGCCAGAACGTGACGGTCCGCTCACCTCGACCTCGGCGGGAGGAGCCGTCCCGCGGGCCTCATCGGCGCCAGAGCGACGATGCGCTTCCGGCCGAACCGTGCCATCGTCGGCGGCGGTGAGCGACGAGTCGCCGATCATCGGGATCGACCTCGGCACGACCAACAGCGTGGCGGCCTGGTTCCGCGCCGGCGAGCTGCGCTTCCTGGAAAACGCGCTCGGTCAGGCGCTCACCCCGTCGGCCGTCGCGGTCGACCCCCGCACCCGGTCCCTGGTGGTCGGGCGGACCGCCAAGGACATCCTGGCCGGCTCCCCGCACCTGGGTGCGGCCGCCTTCAAGCGCTCGATCGGGTCCGACCGGCAGTACGCGGTGGGCGAGCGCCGGCTCGGCGCGGTCGACCTCTCGGCCTACGTGCTGGACGAGATCCGCGGCGACGCCGAGCGAGCGCTCGGCGGTCCGGTCACCCGCTGCGTGGTGACGGTGCCGGCCTACTTCAACGACGCCCAGCGCTCCGCGACCAAGCAGGCGGCCGAGACGGCCGGGTTCCGGGTCGAGCGCGTGCTCAACGAGCCGACCGCCGCGGCCATCGCCTACGGGCTCGATCGCCGCGAGGAGAGCTGCACCTTCCTGGTGTTCGACCTCGGCGGCGGCACCTTCGACGTCTGCGTCATGGAGCTCTTCGAGGGGATGCTCGCGGTCAAGAGCGTGGCCGGCGACAGCCAGCTGGGCGGCGAGGACTTCACCGGGCGCCTGGCCGAGCTGGGATGCGAGAGGGCGGGCGTGTCGGCGGCGCGCATGCGCGAGGAGGATCCGCCGGCCTGGGCGCTGCTCTACCGGCGGGCGGAGCTGGTCAAGCGGCAGCTGTCGAGCTGGCCGGCCGGCGAGCTCACCGTGCCGCCGACCGCCGGACAGATCGCCACCGCGACGGAGGTGCAGGTGACCGCGGTCGAGGCCGAGGCCGCCTTCGCCACGCTGGTCGACCGGCTGCTCGGGCCGTGTCGGACTGCGCTGCGCGGCGCCAACCTGACCCCGGCCGAGCTGTCGGAGGTGATCCTGGTCGGCGGCGCGACCCGCATGCCGTGCGTGCGCCGGTTCGCGCTCCAGACGCTGGGCCGCGAGCCGCTCGCGTCGATCGATCCCGACCTCGTGGTCGCCCAGGGCGCGGCGATCCAGGCCGCCCTGTGCGCCGAGGACGCGGCCGTGTCCGACATCGTGGTCACCGACGTGGCGTCGCACAGCCTCGGGGTCGACACCGCGCGCCGCATCGCGACCCGCCAGGTGGGCGGCTTCTTCTCGCCGATCATCCACCGCAACACCGTCATCCCCACCTCGCGCACCGAGCTGTTCGACCCGGTGCGCGAGGGTCAGACCGAGATCGTCTTCGGCGTCTACGAGGGAGACTCCCGCCGCGTCGAGGAGAACACCCGGATCGGGGAGCTGCGGGTGAAGGGGTTGCCCCCGGAGCGGCCGACCGTCGCGGTCACGTTCACCTACGATCTGAACGGAATCCTCGAGGTCGAGGTGAAGGTGGTGGCCACCGGCAAGACCGTGTCGGAGGTGTTCCGGCGGGATGGGACCCGACCATCGGCCGCCGAGCTCGACCGCGCCGCCGCGCGCATCCGGCAGCTCAAGGCGGATCCGCGCCAGCGTCCGCGCTTCCGCGACCTCCTGGCCCGGGCCGACCTCCTGTGGAAGGACGTCGCCGATCATCGCCGGGAGATGCTGTCCTCGGCGATCGATCAGCTCGAGGCGGCGATGGCCACGCGGACCCCGCAGGCGATGGACGAGGCGTACCGCTCGCTCCTGGCCGTGTGCGAGCGGATCGACGGCGGGGAGCGGTGGTGATGGAGACCGAGCGACCGGCGCTGCCCGCCACCGACGATCCGTTCGAGCTGCTCGGGGTGACGCCGCCCTCGACCGAGCTGGAGCTCCGCCGGGCCTACGTCCGGCGCAGCAAGCAGTTCCGCCCCGAGCGCGCCCCCGAGGAGTTCAAGCGGATCCGCCGGGCGTACGAGCAGGCGCTCGCGCGGCTGCACTGGTCGATCTACGTCGCGGATGCCCCCGACGACGACGACGGCGACACGCCGGCAGCGGACGGCGAGGCCAGCGACGTCGTCGGCGCGCCCGCGGTGGTGCCCGAGCCGGCGCCGTCCGAGCCGCCCGCGCCGCCCATCGAGAGCCGCGACGAGCTGGTGCGCGCGCTCCTGGACCGCCGGCCGGTCCCGCTCACCGTGCTCGACGGCCTTCCCGCCGACGAGCTCGACCAGGTCGCGCGGCACTCGCAGATCGACTGGGCCGTCCTGCGCGAGCAACCCGACCGCTGGCTGGCGCTCGAGCTGTACAGCCTCCGCCTCCAGCGCCTCCTCATGGACGGCGACGTCGGCCAGGCCCTGGAGGAGATCGGGTCGGCCCCGGTGCGCGGCGACCTGCTCGCGCTCCCCGCGCTCGAGCACCTGGTGGCCCGGGTGCTGATCGCCTGCGCGTGGACGGCCGATCCGCGCGCCGAGCGGCTGTTCTCGATCCTCGGCGGCCAGGGCGAGGTCGACTGGCAGGGCCCGCTCGGCCTGTGCGCCGAGGCGCGCTCGCTCGCTCCGCTGTGGAAGGCGACGCCGGAGGTGCGCGCCTGCGTCCCCCTGGCGCGGTTCGTGGAGCTGTTCCCGTCGGTCGCGCACAACCACCGCCGCCAGCTGGTGGCCGATCTGGCCGGGGCGCTCGCCACCCGGCGACAAGAGGTCGTCGCCGCGCTCGACGCCATGGGCCGGACCGACGCTCGCCTGCTGGTGTACCTGCACCTGGCCACCGAGGGCATGGTCTACGGCGAGGAGCTCGCCTACGAGGACCTGGCCCCGCGCGAGAAGGGCTACATCGCCGACGCGATGAAGACGATCGAGCTGGTCGACCCTGCCCGCCTCTTCCCGCGCGTGGTCTGGGCCGTGGCGTTCGCGACGGTCCTCATCGGGCGGTTCCTCATCGGCGGCCGCTGGGGGACGATCGTCGGCGTGACCCTCCTCAGCGTGGTGGCGATCCCGTACTACCTCCACCAGCTCGGCCGCGTCGCCCGCGAGACCCGGGCCCACGTCGCCGACGCGGTGATCGCGACCGGCCTCCGCCCCGACCGCATGCTCGAGTGGGCCGAGGAGCGGGGCCGCGTCGACGGTCGGTCGCACCGGCTGCCGGTCATCGAGGACGGCCTGCGCGACGATCTGGTCCTCCACACCCTCGCCCGCCTGGCGCGCATCGCGCGGCAGTGGACCGCGCCCCTCCCTCAGAAGATGGAGTAGAGGAACGGGGCGACGTAGGACAGCCCTCCGGTTGCGAGCAGGAGCAGGCCGGCGAGCAGCAGGACGAGGAGGAGCGGCACCAGGAACCAGCGCTGCCGGCTCGTGAAGTGGCGCAGGATCCGGCCGACCGTGCGCAGGCGGTTACCGAGCCGGCTCACGCGGCGCCTCGCGTGATGACGAGATCGCCGACGACCAGCGCGTCGATCGGGTGGCTCATCAGGAACCCGAGCGCGTCGATCTCGTTGGCGACGATCGGCTCGCCGGCGCCGTTGAGCGAGGTGTTGAGCGCGATCGGCATCCCGATGGTGCGATCGAGCGCGGTCAGCACCGCCGCGAGCTCGGGGGCGCTCCCCTCGGTGACGAGCTGCACCCGTGCGCTGTCGTCGACGTGACGGACCGCGGCGAGCCGGTCGCGATACGGCTCGGCGACCGGGCACACCGTGGTCATGAACGGCGTCATGTCGGAGTCGGCACCGACGAAGAAGCGGGCCGCGTGCTCGCGCAGGACCGCCGGGGCGAACGGGCGGAACGGCTCGCGCCGCTTGATCGCGCGGTTGAGCCGCTCGCGGCTGGCAGGATCGGCCGGGTTGGCCAGGATCGACCGCTGGCCGAGCGCCCGCGGGCCCCACTCGAACCGGCCCTGGCAGAACGCGACGATCTGACCCTCGGCGACCCGCGTCGCGACCTCGGTCGCGATGTCGCCCGAGGGCCGGACGCGGAGGCCGAGCTCGCCGGCGAGCGCCGAGGCGAGACCGACATCGATCGGCAGGCCGAGCGCCGCGCTGGCGAGCCCGGCAGGCCGGCGATCGCCGAGCTCGAGCGACCCCAGGATGGCCGCACCGAGCGCCCCGCCCGCGTCGCCCGCCGCGGGATGGACGAACACGCGCTCGAAGCCGGCCTCGCGCGCGATCCGCGCGTTGGCGACGGCGTTGAGCGCGACGCCGCCAGCCAGGCACAGACAGGCCTCGCCGGTGCGCCGCCGCGCCTCGCGCGCCAGGCCGAGCAACGCCTCCTCGGTGACCTGCTGCAGGGTGGCCGCGATGTCGGCGTAGCGACGGTCGCGATCGGTCTCGAGCTCCCACGCGAGGTGAGCCGGGCGGCGGGGCCCGAGCAGCTGCTCGAGCACCGGGCCGAACCCGAGCTCGGCGTCGGCGAAGTGCGCGAAGTAGGACAGCTCGAGCTCGAACGTGCCGTCGTCGTGCAACCTGATGACCTTGTCGAGCTCGTCGCGCAGGCGCGGCTGACCGTGCGCGGCGAGGCCCATCACCTTGTACTCGCCCTCGTTGACCTCGAACCCCAGGTAGGCGGTGAGCCCGGCGTAGAGCAGGCCGAGCGAGTGCGGATATTCGATCCGGCCGAGCTCGCGCAGCTCACCGTCGACCCCGTGCCACAGCGCGGTCGAGGTCGCCTCGCCGACGCCGTCGACGGTGAGCACCGCGGCGCGCGGGTAGGGGCTGGTGAAGAAGGCGCTGGCGGCGTGCGCGCGGTGGTGTGCCGTGGAGGTGACCTTGTCACGCGCCACGCCGAGCCGCTCCGCGATCCGATCGAGGACCCAGACCTTGCCGCCGAGCTGGGCGCCGATCGCGCGCGGGAACTGGCGCAGCGAGCGCGGGAAGGCGCACAGGGTCGAGACCATCACCCGCTCGAGCTTCTCGATCGGCTCCTCGTAGAACACGACCCGATCGAGGTCGCCGGCGGCGAGGCCCGCGTGGGCGAGGCAGGCCCGGGCGGCGTCGATCGGCAGCCGCGCGTCGTTCTTGACCCGCGACAGCCGCTCCTCCTGCACCGCGGCGACGATCACGCCGTCGACCACCAGCGCCGCCGCGGCGTCGTGGTACTCGCCCGAGATGCCGAGTACGGCTGCCATCAGCTCGCCGCCTCGCGGGCTGGGTCCGCGGCGGGATCCGCGGCGGGTGGCGCCGCCGCCTCGAGCTGCCACCGCGATCGCCGCCGGCGGAACCGCGCGCCGATCGCCGCGATGGGGCCGGCCACCAGGTAGATCGCCGTCATGGCGAGCGCGTAGACCGCCCCGGCGACCGCCCGGCCCGCCCGCCGCCAGGTTCGCCAGGCCTCCCACGCGGCCGCGCGCCCGAGCTCGCGCCGCGCGGCCCGCTCGCCGCCGACCAGCTCGACGAGCAGCTCGCGCGTGTAGCTCTCGTGGCGGCGCTCGTCGGTGAGGATCGCCTCGAACAGCGCGCGGGTCCGCGCGTCGCCGCGCGCGCCGAAGTGGCGGGCGTAGAGCTCGAACTGCTGGCGCCCGCGCCGCTCGCCGCGGTGCACGAACGCGAGGAAGCGCACCTCGCCGAGCCGCGCGAACAGGGCCTCGGTGTCGGCGACGGGAGCCGTGAACGGCTCGCGCTGCTCGGCCAGCAGCAGCTCGGTCGAGCGCCGCCAGAACATGCGCGCGTGGCGAGTCTCGTCGAGGGCGTGGCGCAGGTACAGCGCGCGGCGCGCGAGCGAGGGCGTGCGCTGCGCCGCCTGCAGGAGATCGATCCGGCTGCCCTGCTCGGCCCGCGCGAACCCGTACAGCTTGCGCGCGCCGTGCCCGGGCACGCGCCACACGATCGGCGTGACCAGCCGGACCAGCGCCTGCCTCCCCGCCCGAACGGTCCCCTCCCGAGCGCGAGACCGTTTCACGCGGGGTGACCCCGTGGGCCTCCCCGCCCGAACGGTCCCCTCCCGAGCGCGACGCCGGGTCACGCGGGGTGACCCCGTGGGCCTCACGGCGGGCTCGCCGGATCCCGCCGCGTGCAGGCGAGCAGATCGGCGCAACTCGCCGCGCCCGGGTAGCGGCGCACGCACGCCGGATCGGACGCGCCGTAGACGCCCCGGCAGGTGAAGGTCTCCTGGCCCGTCCCGCCGCCGTATCGCCGCCCCCCGAACACCGACTGCCAGCAGTCACAGATCGCCCGCTCGGTCGGAGAGCGGAACTTCATCGGATCGGGCGGGCGCGCCTCGCGCGTCGCGCGCCGGACCGGCGCATCCAGGGCGAGCGTCGGATGCGCCGCGCCCGCGGGCCAGCCGACGCGGAGGACGCGGGTGGCGTCGCTCCACCCCAGCGTCGCGGTGAATTCGCGGCCCTCGACCACCGGCACGAGCAGCGAGATCTCGGTCGGCATCGCCAGCACCATCGCCTCGTGGCCGTCGTCGCGCGTGACCTCGACGCCCGTCGGCCAGGCGACGTCCGTCCGCGTGCACTGGACGCGCAACCACTCGCGGATCTGCTTGGTCTCGCAGTTCGCCGCGCTCGAGCCGGTGACCTTCACCTCCGCGGCCTGCCGGAAGACATCGGGCAGCGGCACGGGTGAGCGCTCGCTCGCCACCGGCGGGGTCGGCGGCGGCTCCGCCAGCGTCCTGGCCAGCGCGGCCGCGACCGCGGCGTGACCCTTCGGCGTCATGTGGATGTCCTTGTCGAGGAACGCGCCCGGCTCGGCGGCTGCAAGAACGGGCGTCGCGTCGAGCACGGTCACGCCGAGCCCACGGCAGAGCCCGACCAGCTCCGCGGTCATCGCCTGGCTCGGCGCCATGTCGATCGGCCGCGCGCCGTACTTCTTCCACTCCTCCGTCGAGACCTGGACGTCCATCGGCAGGATCACCACGACCAGGCGCGCGCCGCCCCGCTCGACCACCTGCTTGACGTCGCGCAGGTAGGCGCCGAGCGGCGGATCGAGCATCGCCCGGAGTCGCTGGATGTCGAGCTCGGTCAGCTTCGCGAGCGCCTGGTCGCTGGCCGCGAGCGCCGCCAGCGCGTCCTGCGCCGCGGCCGTCGAGCGCGCTCCAGCCCAGCGAGCCAGCTGGTCGCGCAGTTGCTTGCGGGCCGCCGCGGCCGTCGCGATCAGCCGGGCGGTCACGATCGTCGATCGCGAGCTCTCCCCGCCGATGTCCTCCTCGACGATGTCGCCGGGGGTGGCGCGCGCGGTCTCGAGCGGGCTCACGTCCCGGGTCGGGCCGAGGATCTGGCGGATCTTCTCGTCGATCCCCCGCTCGGCCGCCTCGATCTGCTGGTGCGCCGCGGTCACCGCCGCGAGCCGTTCCTTGTGCGCCTCGTCGAGGGCGCCTCGCTCCCCGCGAATCCGTTCGCCGGCGACCACGATGTCGCGCCAGGAGCCCTCGGAGGCCACGCCGCGCTCGTCGGTGCGCTCCTCGCCGTGGCGCCACTTGCGCAGGGCGAAGAACAGGTGCGAGCGACGGTACAGGAAGTCGCGCCCCGGGAAGCTGGTCGTGGCGGCCGGCGCGGTCTCCTTGCGCACCGCCCACCCATCCCACACCTCGTGGCGATCTCGGTTCGCGCGCTGGATCTCGAAC
Organism: Kofleriaceae bacterium; assembly: GCA_035489015.1. GTDB lineage: Bacteria > Myxococcota_A > Polyangia > Haliangiales > Haliangiaceae > DATFRY01. The sequence continues at coordinate 13,173 of DATHKR010000208.1, forward strand.
AGGTCGTTGACCAGGTTGATCGCCACCACGACCGTCTTCGGATGTCGCCTGGCCAGCTGCTCGGTGATCACGGCGCGGTACTCGGCCGGTCCGTAGGTCGGCACGCCGCCGTTCATCACCGGGCGCCCGAGCGCGCCGGCCAGCACGGCGGAGAAGGTCTGGTCCTCCTCGACCCCGAGCCCGAAGACCTGCGAGTCGCCGACCACGAGGACGTCGTCGTCGCCGGGAGCCGGCAGCTCACCGCCCCGGTACCCCTCGCGGTTGATCCGGACGTGCGTGACCGGGTTGCCGCCGAACGCGACCTCCTCGCTCGCACCCGGCATCAGGCGCACGCCGAGCTCGGGATCCGGCACGTAGACGTTGAGGTGCGGAAACGCACCATCGTCACGGTAGTAGAAGAGGGCCTCGGCGAGGACCAGGCCGATCGCCAGCCCGCCGAGCGCCGCAGCGGAGCGCGCGAGCCAGCGCCGCCTGCGCCAGCGCGGGGAAGGGGCCGGGACGGATGTCGCGATCGTGGGCTGCGTCATGCGGCTTTGGAGGCAACGCCGGGCGACCCGTCCCTGTTCCCGGCGCCGGAAGCCTTCATGATAGAGCCTGGCACGCATCCGAGGAGTCGCCATGTCACCCCTCACCATCGCTCGCCTTCTCGCTCTCACCTCTCTCGCCGCGTGTCGGGGCGGCGGCGGCCCACCCGCCGTGGCGCCGGGGGCCGCGGCGCCGGTGGTCGCCTCGGCGACCGACATCAACGCCATCGACGTGCAAGAGGTCCTCATCGACACCCCCACCGCGGTTCCGATCGCCCCGGACCCGGCCGCGGAGCTGCCGCCGCTCCAGCGCCAGCGCACCACCATCGGCCTGGTGCTGACGTCGCGGTTCCAGTGCGCGGACATCGCGCGAGCGCTCGAGCTGCGCGAGTACGAGGGGTCGATCCTCGGCTCGCACGGCATCGACGTCGCGGTGACCTACTTCGTCCCGATCCTCCACCAGGAGCGCTGCCAGGCGGGTGACGGGAGCCACGAGTACCGGGTCGCGGTGGCGTGGGAGCGGCGGACCGACACCGAGTGGACCATCGTCGTGCCCGGCTATCGCGGCGCGGTCGATCGCGTCCCCGGCACCGCGCTCTTCGCCGGGCGCGTCACCGGCCACCAGGCCAGCCCCGCGACTCGCGCGGCGCTGGCGGCGATGCCGTCGATAGGCGTGCACCCGGCGACGTCGATGACCAACGCCGGTCGCATCCAGTCGGTGAAGACCGACCGCGACGCGGCGACCGGCGACGTGATCGTCTCGGTGACGGTCAACTACGGCAACGAATGCGAGGCGGAGACCCCGTGGCGTCTCACGCCGGTCAGCTGGTCTCCCGACGCATCCGGCACCGCCCACGTCTGGGCCACGCTGGAGCCGCCCCCGGACCGAAAAGAGTGCCCCGACATCCTGCAGGTGAGCCCGGAGCCGATCGCCACGAGCCGCCTCCGCATCGCGGCACCGAGCGGCGCGCGGTCCCTCGCGATCAGCATCCCGAACGTCGCCCGGCGGTCCGGGATTCCGGTCCACATGGAGACCCTCGCGCTCCGCTGAAGCCCGAGGTGTTCCGCCGCGTCGGGTGACGTTTGTGTCTTGCCACCGGGATGGGGGCGTCCGATAGATGCCTCATGAGCATCGAACGGTACGAGGTCGGTCCGCGGATGAGTCAAACAGTCGTCCACGGGGGAGTTGTGTACTCGGCGGGGATCGTGGCCGACGACCCGGCGGCGTCGGTCGCCGAGCAGACGCGCCAGGTGCTGGCGAAGATCGACCGGCTGCTCGCGGCGGCCGGCTCCGACAAGTCGCGGCTGC
>DATHKR010000209.1:0-2460 GCA_035489015.1 Kofleriaceae bacterium
GCGCGGTCAGCTCGGGCGCGAGATCGACGCGCACGCGGCAGACGACCTCGTCCTCGGTCCACGCGAGGAACACGCGCGGCGCCCGCCCGCCGCCGGGCTCGTTCACCGCGACGATGTTCCCCACCGGATCGTGTGTGAACAGCGTCTGCGCGTGCAGCTCGAGAAGCTCGCGGGTCACGGTACACCTTATGCCATCCTTGGCCGGTCTCCGTCACTCTTGCTCGGCCGTGTGTTCGAGCGTGCCTATGCCTTGCCGGCCGCCGCCTCCCGCAGCGCCGTCCGGACCCACTGGTCGGGTTCGGCGTGCCGACGAGGACCATCCGTCCGCCCTCGTGCCGAGGGCCGGTTCGAGGATGTCGAGGGCAACGCCTGAAGGTCAAGGAGCAGCAGGACGAAGGTGATCCGTCTACGACGGGATTACCAGGACACTCAACACCGGATCGTCAGAGAGATCTTCGAACGCATTGCCGACTGTCCCATCCCGGGGCGGTAGGGTCGCCAGAATCGACCATCCCGGGGATCGCGAGCTTCTTGATGATCCGACGGTCGATGTTGAAAGCCCGCACCCAGCAGGCTCTTCCATCTCCCTCATCTGCCGCGACTCCATAGACAAGGAGAGCGTGATCTCGGGGCCCCCGGGCGGAGGGTCGACGCGGCGACGACGGTGTCACAGGGGGACAAGGGGCCTCCGGCCCTGTCGCAGTAGATCGCTCCGACCTCGAGCGATTTCATGACCCCAATCTTCGCGCGTCTGCGCGTCTTGAAGCATGGGGCTGTCGATAGGGCTGGTCGGGCCTGCTCAGCCTACAGCCGGCGCCGAGTGTGCGGCGCCGGAACGCATTGATACCGGGAGGCAAAGGACCATGACATCAGATTGTGTGGCGACCGGAGAGCGCCGACGGCGCGGCTCCATGCGGGATGCGTTGCTCGTCATCGCGCTCACGGCGGGCGTGGGAACGACGGCGTGCATCGGCGAGGACGAGCTGCTCGATCCGGAAGAAGAGGTGGGGAGCTCCTCGCACGCTCTCGCCCCGTTTCAGACGCTCGCGCTCGAGAACGGCTGGACCCACGCTCCGTTCGGCACGCGGAATGCCGCGGCCTCCCTCGACTCCGGCATCGTGTACCTCCGGGGTGCGATCGCCAGCGGGACGAGCAGCGTGATCTTCACCCTGCCGCCGACCATGAGACCGCTGGCGATGGCCTACGTGCAGGTCGATCTGTGCAACGCCGCCCAGGGCCGCCTCGTCATCCAGCCGAGCGGCGTCGTCAGCGTTCAGGCCGAAGGCGGGACATTCGCGAACGCACAGTGTTTCACGTCGCTCGAGGGGGCCTCGTTCGCGGTCTCGGCGAGCGGATTCACGCAGCTCGTGCTGCAGAACGGATGGACTCACGCGCCCTTCTCCACCAGCAGCGCGGCGCTGCGGGACCTGGGTGGGGTCGTGCACCTGCGAGGCGCCATCGCGAACGGCACCAGCGGCGTCGCCTTCACCCTCCCCGGCGGACTCGCCCCGGCCACGAACATGTGGGTGCCGGTCGATCTGTGCAATGCCACCAAGGGCCGTCTCTTCATCCAGCCCAGTGGCGTCGTCACGGTCGAGGCGGAGGGCGGCGCGTTCGCCAACGCGCAGTGCTTCACGTCCCTGGAGGGGGTCTCGTTCGCCGTGTCGGCGTTCGGGTTCGCGGCGCTCGCCCTGCAGAGCGGATGGACCCACGCCCCGTTCGGCACCAGCGTCGCGGCCGGCCGCGATCTCGACGGGAACGTCTATCTCAAGGGTGCGGTCGCCGGTGGCACCAGCGCTGGCATCTTCACGTTGCCGAGTGGACTCCGGCCGCCCACGAACGTGTTCGTGCCGATCGATCTCTGCGACTCGACCAAGGGGCGCCTGATCATCCAGCCCAGCGGGGCGGTGGGCGTCCAGGCAAACGGCGCCTTCAGCAATGCCCAGTGCTTCACCTCGCTCGATGGCGCTTCGTTCAACTCGCGCGAAGCCTGCACGGCGAACCAGAACATGCGAACCAGCGACGCGCTCATCCAGCACGGCTGGGACCTGGGCGGCTACAGCACCAACGTTCTCCGCGGACCGCGCGACTGCGGCGGCGTGCGCACCAGCCGTGACGTGACCGTGCTCGCCGGCGGCGGCACGTGCACCGTCATCAGCGATCTCAGCATTCCCGCCCAGCCGATCTTCTGGGCCAACGAGCTCTGCGCCCGCAACCCGAACATGATCGTCGGGAACTCCACCATCACCGACGCATGCAACGAGTTCTTCGCGGGAGGATCGGATCTCGGAAATCGCGACTGCCGCTACATCGTGCACGAGTCGGGGGGGCCGTTCGTCCCGCCCTTCCAGCCATCCAACGACGTGACCTGCCAGCCGGCACACAACGTGACCGTGCAGGTCCAGGTGCCCTGCCCGTGATCTGGCGCGGCCTGTGAGCCGCCGTGAGTAGCTCGCCCGG
>DATHKR010000210.1:0-210144 GCA_035489015.1 Kofleriaceae bacterium
GTGGCTCCGCGCGAGCCTTCGCTGAAGCTGGCGCTGGCCTGGTCGATCGCGCTCCTGTTTCACGCGTCGCTCGCTGCCGCCGTGCAGCAGGCGCGGGTCCAGCCCCGGCGGCTCTACGCGGCGGCGGCCGCCGGCGCCGGCGCGGCGCTCGCGGCGCTGGCCCTCGATGCCGGCATCGCGACGGCGATCGTGCTGCCCGGGCTGGTCTTCGCGCTCCTGTTCGCCGCCCACGACGCCAGCTTCGACGACCGCGCGCTCCGCCAGGTCGGCAGCTACCGCCGGCGCCACGCTCCGCTCGCGGCCTGTCACACCGCGCTGGTGCTCGCCATCGCGGTCGGCGCGGCGGTCTGGGCGATTCCGGGCCTGCTCGGTCCGGTCGATCCGGACAGTCAGCCGGGCCGCGCGCTCACCACCGCCGCCTTTCATCTGCCGCTGCTCGTGGCTGGCTTTCTGGCCCCGGCGGCGTTCCTGGTCGCTCGCCGGCGCGGCCGGGCGGCGGCCTGGCCGTGGATCGCCGCGGCCGCCGCCGCCGTCGCGATCTGGCTGGCGCGCGGGCCGCTGCTCGACCTGGTGCTCGCGTCCGACAGCCAGGCGGCGTCGCGCATCGCGCTGGTCAGCGACCCGGGCTACGCGCTGCTTCGCAACCCGGACCGCTTCCTGGCCGGGCTGACCGCGTGGCGCGAGACCTCGCTGCCGGCCGCGGCCAGCCCCTGGACTGGCCAGGGCTACTTCGGCGCCCAGCTGATCGATCCGGGCGTGCTGCTCAGCGTCGACAACGACTACCTGACCGTCCTCATCCTGCGCGAGTCGGGCGCCGCCGGCCTCCTGGCCCCTGCCCTGCTGCTGCTCGGCGCCGCCGCCGGGCTGTTCCTGCTCGCCGGCGATCGCTTCCGCCGCGGCGGGGCGTCCGAGCGCCGGCGCGCGCTCGCCGCCCTCTTGCTCGGCGCGCTCGCCATCTACCAGCCACTCGCGGCGCTCGGCGCGCTGCCGCTGACCGGCCTGCCCTGGCCCGGCCTCGGCATCGACAGCCCGTCCGACTTCTGGCTGGTCACCGCGCTCCTGCTCTTCATCGCGGTGTGGGGCCGCGCCGACGACGCCGAGCTCGACGCCTACGACGCCGACCTGCGCCGCGAGCGCCGCTTCACCCGCCTGCGCCGCGCCGAGCAGGCGGTCGCGCTGGTGGTGATCGCCGCCGCCGCGCTGGTGCTGGCCCGCGCCGCGATCGGCGCCGCCGCGCGCCCGGCCTCGCTGGCCGGCACCGCGCCCGCGCTGGCCTACGCGCGCGGGCTGACCTGCGGCGCGCCGGACGGCCCGACCGTGCCGATCGACCTGGCCGGCCAGCCGGTCGATCCCGCCACCGAGCGCTTCGACTTCGATCTGCATCAGCGCTGGCTGGTCGAGCGCCCGCGCGCCGCCGCCCTCGCCGCGCGCCTCGCCGCTCGCACCGATCCGGATCCGGACAGCTGCGCGTCCGCGGCCGCCAGTCCGGGGCCGTGGCGCGCGCTACCCGGCGACGCGCCCGGCGAGTGCCGACTGCTGCTCGACCTCGGTCTCCCGCAGGTCGAGCTCCGGGTCGCGCGCGCCGCCGACGGCGAGGCGGCCCGGGTCAGCTGCACGGTGGGCCCGTCCGACGAGACGCTGCGCCGCCTCCGCCTGCCGAGCGAGCGCCCGCTCGAGGGCACCCGGGTCCGCCTGGTCAGTCGCGCCATGGGCGCCGCCGCGCGCGACGTCGGCGAGATGGTGTCGGGCGCGAGCGTGGTCCGCCTGCGCCCCGGCGCCGAGCTGGTCTCGGTCGCGAGCGGACGTCCCGGCCTGGTCGCCGCCGGCCGGGTCGCGCTGGCCGACGGCGCGGTCGTGCGCGCGGACGAGGGAGGCGCGCGGCTCGAGCTCACCGACGAGGCGCGCCCCGGCGACGTGATGCTGCTGCTCCGCGACGCCGAGGCCAGCGGCGGCTGGACCGCGGCCGCCATCGACGGCGCGATCACGCCGCTGGATCGCGTGGCGCTGCTGGTGGTCAACGGCCAGGGCGGCCCCCCCGGCGGCGTGTGGCTGTTCCGGCCGCGCACGCGCTGGCCCGGCGACCCCGACGGTGGCGACGCGGTGGTCGACCCGGTCCTCGCCGACGACGCCGCCACCGCCGCCGGCCCCACCCGCCGCACCTATCCCTACGGCGCCCTCCTCCCCGAGGTCGGCTGGGTCAACCGGTTCCAGCGCCGGCGCTCTCTCGGCCTCGACGGCTGGGTGCGCGTGTCGGTGGACGAGCTGACCGCGAGCCGCGCCGAGCCCGCATCCACCGCGCCACCCGCCGCCGCATCCGCCGCATCCGCCCCGCGCTGCGGCCCGCTCGATCCCCCCGCCGCCGATCCGGCCCGGGTCTGCGCGCTCGCCGCCGACGGTGTCATCGAGTGCCGCGTCTCCCTGCAGCCGGAGCTGGCCGTGCGCATGCACCACCTGACCGAGCTGGTCAGCCTCGACCCGCAGCGCTTCGCCGGCGGCGACCGCGAGCTCGCCGCCCCGCTGCGCGCCTCCTTCGCCCTCCTGCGCGGCGACACCGGCGAGATCCTCTCGCAGGGCGAGTTCGTGCCCGGTCGGGCCGCCTCGCTGTACGCGCCGGCGAGCGCCGCCGGCGAGCTCCGCCTGGTCCGCGCCCGCGAGGATCGCGATCTCGAGACCGGCAGCGCGCTGCCCGCGTCCGAGCGCGGCGAGGCCAGCGGCGAGAAGGTCGAGTGGAACCAGGCGATCGCGGTCGGCTCGGCGCTGAAGCCGCTGGTGGCCCGCGCCCTGGAGCGAACCGATCCCGACCTCGCCCGCCGCCTGATCCTGCGCGGCAACCCGTTCGACGGCGCGGCCTGTCGCGGCAGCCGCGCCCACGCCGTGTTCGGCCACTGCCCGCCGACCGACAGCCTGTGGAACCACCCGCAGGAGATGGGGATGGGCGAGTTCCTGTCGCTGTCGGCCAACTGGTACATGGCCGCGATCGGCATCCTCGGCACCGCGCTCCCCGACGGGCGCGTCGGCCTCGGCGCCGGCAACCAGGTCTCCCTCGACGAGCTCCTCCTCCGCGACGTCGGCGATCACGCGACCGACGCCGCGCTGTGGACCGAGCGCGGCGGCCGCCCGATCGTCACCGCCTCGCACACCGTCGACCTCGACGCGCTGCGCGAGGCCCCGATGTGGAGCAACCTCGAGGCGGTGGTCGGCCGCCGCCTGTGTGCGCGCGGCGACAAGGCCGCCTGCCGCCGGGCCAGCGATCGGGCCGACCTGTGCGCGGCGCGCGCGATGCCGGTCGCCCGGCCGACCGCGGATCTGCGCTACCTGGTCGCGCTCGGCCCCGACACGTTCGACTTCCAGCCGGAGACCGCGCCGCGCTCCGGCGCGCGGGTCGCCACCCTCGAGTACCTCCAGTTCCTGCGCGGCTCCGGCATCCACCCGGTCGGCTCGCTGCTCCAGCTCGCCGACGCGTTCGGCCGGGTGGTGTACGAACCGGCGCCCGGGCCGCGCGGCTACCACCTGGCCGCGTCCTGGTTCCCGGTCCCGGCGGTGGCGCGGCCGCCCGCGGTCGACTGCGCGCAGGGCCCGACCGGCGATCCGGTGCGCGACGGCCTGTGCGAGGTGGTGCGGACCGGCACCGCCGCGCGCGCGCTCGGCCCGCTCCTGGCCGATCCATCGGTCGCGGTGTACGGAGTCAAGACCGGCACCATCGACTCGCTGGGCGACGTGGCCGCCAGCCGCGCCGCCTGCGCCGCGTTCCGCGACGCCCACACGCTGGCCGACCGCGATCGCCGCCCGGCCGATCAGCCGTACTGGCTGCGCTGCGGCACCGGTGAGGCGCCGCCCGACGACAGCCTGCTGCTGATCGCCTTCGGGGTGCCGACCCCGGGCGGCGGGGTCGTCCCGCTCACCCTCGGGCTTCGCTTCCAGCGCAGCGGGGCCGGCTTCGCCGCCCTGGTCGCCCGCCACTACGTCGATCTGGTGCGCGACTACTTCGCGCCGGCAGCGCCGCGGCTGCCATGAGCCGGCCGGCCGCCACCCGCGTCGGGCAACTCGACGCAGATGCGATCCGGCGGGTCGATCGGCAGCCACGCCAGCGCCGCGTCGGCCGCGGCGCGCCGGCGCCCCATCCGCTGCGGCAGCGCCGCCCCGCGCTCGACCTCGGCGGCCCGGCGCGACAGCCGGCCGAGCGCCGCGACGTCGAGCCGGCCGCTCGCGTCGATCGGCCGCGAGTCCAGAAATCGAGCCACGCGCGCCGCCACCGTCTCGGCCCCGCGCAGGCACAGCGTGTGCGAGCGGACCGGCCCCGCGGCGCCCGGCGGCTCGGCCCCGGCCGCGGCGGCGGCCGCCTCGCGCGCGGCCAGCGCCTCGCGGTAGACGCGACGCTCTTCGCGGCGCGCCTCCGCCATCCGGCTCGAGATCGCGGTCGCCCCGGCCAGGGACGACAGCGCCAGCAGCACTCCCAGACCAGTCGCGGACCGCCGTCGCATCTCTCTCTGGTAGCACGGCCGCGCGCGCGCGGCACACATCTCCAGCTGCTCACCGTCGACAATCAGGGATCGAAGGTCGCGATCACCGGCGCGTGATCCGACGGCTGCTTGCCCTTGCGCTCGTCGCGATCGATCGCGACCTCGCGCAGGCGCGCGGCCAGCGGCGCGGTCAAGAGCAGGTGGTCGATGCGCAGCCCGTGGTTGCGCGGAAACGCCAGCTGCCGGTAGTCCCACCAGGTGAACAGCCCACCGTCGGCGCGCAGCTGGCGCAGCCCGTCGACCAGACCGATGGCCGCGATCGCGCGCAGCGCCGCACGCTCCGGCTCGCTGCACATGATCTGGCCGTTCCAGGCGACCGGGTCGTGCACGTCGCGATCGTCCGGCGCCACGTTGAAGTCGCCGCACAGCGCGAACGGCGCCGCCGGATCGCAGGTCGCGCCGAGGTGCAGGCGCAGCCGCTCCATCCAGCCCAGCTTGTGCTCGTACTTGGGCGTCCCCGGCGCCTGGCCGTTGGGCACGTAGGCGCACACCACGCGCACGCCGGCGACGGCGGCCGCCACCAGCCGGGCCTGCTCGTCCACGCCCCCGCCCTCGGCCGGAAGCCCACACACCACGTCGGTCATCGGCAGCCGCGACGCGATCGCGACCCCGTTGTAGGTCTTCTGCCCGTGCAGCGCGACCTGGTAGCCGCGCTCGCGGAACAGCTCCAGCGGAAACCGGTCGTCCTCGACCTTGGTCTCCTGCATGCACAGCACGTCCGGCTGCTGCCGGTCGATCCAGGCGATCAGCCGCGCCTGACGCATGCGGATCGAGTTGACGTTCCAGGTGGCGAGCTTCATGGCGAGCCGTCTATACCGCGACCACAGCCCCGGTCACTCCTCTCGCGGCCGCTCTCCCCCGCGGTTACGCTCTCCCCGAGCCGTGCCAGCCGCGCTGACTCCGCCCCACCGACGACCTCCGGCCGCGCCATGACCGCGACATGACCGCGCCGCGCCTCGGGATCCTCGTCGTCGCCGCGCGCGCCGCCACCGTCACCATCGCCGCCGCGCCGTCGTGCACTGGAGATCTCCCCGCCGATCCTCCGGGCCGCACCGAGCAGGCGCTGGTCGGCGGCCGCGCGACCGATCAGGACCTGGCGGTCGTCGCCTTCACCGCGCCGGATCGCGACGACTCGTTCTGCACCGGCACCCTGGTCTCGCCCCGCGTCGTCCTCAGCGCGGCCCACTGCTTCGATCGCTTCGGCGCGGCCCCGGTCATCGACGTCTACCTCGGCCCCGACTACCGCGGCGCCGGCGCCCATCGCGCGGTCGACGCGGTCGCCGCGCACCCGGACTGGCAGGGTGACATCGGCCTGTACGACCTCGCCATGGTCCTCCTCGACGCGCCGGTCGATCCGCTGATCGCGGTCCCGCTCAACGACCAGGTCGCGCTGACCGGGGCGTTCGGTGCCGCCTACCGCCAGGTCGGCTTCGGTCGTCACGACCGCGCCGATCCGCTGCCGGACGGGCGCAAGCGCGAGGGCACGACCACCCTCACCGGCTACGTGGCCGACAGCGACGTGGTGCTGGCCGGCGACGAGGTCGCGCTCTGCTTCGGCGACTCCGGCGGGCCGGGCCTGCTCGCGGTCGACGGCGTGGAGCTCCTGGCCGGCGTCCACTCCTTCACCGCCGGCCTCGACTGCCAGCCGCCCGGCGCCGACACCCGCGTCGATCTCTACGCCGCCGACGTCGTCCGCCCGTGGATCGACCACAACGACCCGACCTGCGCCGCCGATGGGCTGTGCGCGCCGATCGGCTGCACCGCCGATCCCGACTGCACGGCGTGCGAGGCCGACGGCCGCTGCACCGACGGCTGCGCCGCGCCCGACCCGGACTGCCCGACCGTCGGTGCCGGCGACCCCTGCCGGGCCGACAGCCAGTGCCGGGACCAGTTCTGTCTGGCCTGGCGCGGCGACCTCGACGACCGCTACTGCTCGCGCGCGTGCGACCCGTCGGCGCCCGCTTGCCCGCCGGACACGACCTGTCGCGAGGTCCCGCCGCGCGGGCCGGCCTGTGTCGCCGACCACGACCCGCGCGACTCCTCCGATGAGGGCTGCGCCGTCGGTGACGGCGGCCGGGCAGACGCGATCCCGATCGGCCTGGCCCTCGCGGGGCTGGCCGCCCTCCTCATCCGGGGCCGGCGGCGCGGGCGCCGATCGCCGTCAGCGTGAGCGAATCGGGCTGGCCGACTCGCGGCTCACCTGGGTCCGCCGCTCCTGCTCGTTGTCGCGGAGCAGGCGGTAGCCCTGGATCCAGCGGCTCACCGCGGTAGCGGTCGAGCCGACCCCGACGATGAGCAGCGCCACCCCGATCACGTGGATGCCGTACTCGCGGGTGTCGTGCGCCGCGTTGAACCAGGCCGTGATGAGCGTGCCGATCGAGACCAGCGCGATGCGCTCGGCGCGCTGCATGGCGCCGCCGTCGAGCGCGATGCCGAGCGCCTCGCCGCGGGCGCGGGTGTAGCTCACCATCAGCGAGCCGGTCACCGCCAGCATCACCGCGAGCAGCCAGATGCTCTCGTGCAGGAACCAGGCGAAGCCGGTGAACACGAACAGCTCGCACCAGCGGTCGGTCACCGAGTCGAGGAACGCGCCCGCCTTGCCGGACTGCCCGGTCGCGCGGGCCAGCCGCCCGTCGAGGACGTCGAGCGCGCCGGCGAAGATGTAGAGCCAGCCAGCGGTCGCCATGTGGCCGGTCGCGATCGCCAGGCCCGCGCTGGCGCACGCGGCCAGCGAGGTGAACGTCAGGTGGTTGGGGGTGAGGCGGGGGTTCTTGAGGAGCGCCCGCTCGATCGGGCGAAGCATCCACAGGAAGTAGTCGATGAAGAAGTAGAAGAAGCGGCTGTGCTTGCGACTCTCACCGGTGTCGGGCCGCTGCCCGAGCAACACGAGACCGCTGTAGACCGCAAAGGCGACCAGGAAGTACGCGACCGGGACCAGAGCCGGCGCCAGTATGATCACGCGTTCCACTTCGGTTGCCTCTCCGCGCCATCACTCGAGCGCATCCCCTCCAGGGGAGCAAGGGCCGCGCCAACGATGCGGGTCCCGCGTGGTTTCAATCAGTTTGCCAGTCTAGAACGGATGACGGACCAAGGACCAACTAGATCCGATTTTACGCGGTGAGGGCCTGTCCGGTCGGCGTCTCGTGCGGCAAAGTCGCATCGCCCTGAAATGGTGCTGATCCCGTAGAAATGGCGGATGGCGGCAAACCCGGCGAGTCGCCGAGGACCCTCGCGACCCGCGCGTCCATCCTCGTCGCCACCGTCCTCGGCGTGGGTTACGCGCCGATCGCACCCGGCACCTGGGGGACGGCGGTCGCGGTCCCGCTGGTGTGGATTGCGTCGGACCTGCCACAGTGGGGCTACCTGGCACTGTGCGTGGCAGTCACGGCCGTGGCGATCGCCGCATCGGCCGGGGCCGATCGCGCGTTCGGCGAACATGACTCGGGGAAGATCGTGGTCGACGAGGTTGCCGGCTACTTCTGGACCATGCTGGGCGCGAGCCAGCGCGGCGACTGGCTGCTGCTGCTGGTCGGGTTCGTCCTCTTCCGGGTGGCGGACATCTTCAAGCCGCCGCCAGCGCGGGCCATCGATCGCCGGATGTCGGGCGGGCCGGGCGTCGTCCTCGACGACGTGGTGGCCGGATGGTGGGCAGCGGCCGCGCTGTGGGCGCTGGATCGATTCGATGTCCTCGGCTATATGAGGGGCCCATGGTGAAGATCCACCACCTCGTCCTCGCCGCGCTGTTCGCCACCGTCGGCTGCGACAAGCATCGAGTCGAGCCGGCCCCGGCGCCCAGCCCGAAGCTGGCGCCCGCGGTGGTGGTGCCCGCCCCGGTCAGCGCGACGACGACCGAGACCTTCGCCGCCCGCGAGGGCGGTGGGAGCTGCGCCGGCGAGATGAAGGCCGGCGGCGAGTGCGCCGGTGGCTGCGGTCAGTGGGACGAGGCGGCGTCCGAGGTGGCCCGCCGGCCGATCCCGACCGACGCGCGCTGGGAGCAGATCGCCGTCGAGGGAATGACCTGCGGCGGCTGCGAGCGGCGGGTCATCGCCAACGTCGGCCAGCTCGACGGCGTCCTGGCCGTCGAGGCGGACGCCGAGCTCGGCCAGGTGCGCGTGGCCACAGCGGCCGGCCGCGACCTGCGCGAGGCCGCGATCGAACGCATCAACTCGCTGGGTTACAGGGCCAGGTAGGCTCACCAGTCGGTCGCGAGCGCACCCCGCGGCGGGCGCGCAGCGCCACGAACCGAGTACCCGTCGGCCGGTCACCTCGCTATCATCGGCCCATGAGATGTCCTTCGTTTGCCCGCGCCGCGCTGATCGGCGCCGGCCTCGCGGCGATCGCCGCGGCCGCTGGAGCTCCCGACGCTGGCGCCAACGGGCGCCCTCCTGCCACCACCAACGTGCGGTTCCGTCCCGGCGACGAGCAGGAGATCTTCCTGCCGGTCACCTTCGGGCTACTCAAATCCACCGACGATGGAGCCAGCTTCCGCTGGGTCTGCGAGGCCACCGTCGGCTATGGCGGCACCTTCGACCCGGACTACGCGGTGGACGGCGCCGGGGACATCTACGCCACCACCTTCGAGGGGCTGCGGGTGAGCCGCGACGGCGGCTGCACCTTCGAGACCATCGGCGGCGTCCTCGACGAGGAGAAGTTCGTCTCCGAGGTCGAGATCGGACCCGACGGGCGGGTGTGGGCCGCCACCTCCACCGGCGGCGGGCCGAACGACGTCTACGTGTCGGCCGACGGCAGCGAATTCGTGTCGGCCGGCCTGCCCCAGGAGAAGGCCTGGTGGCTGAGCGTGCGGACCACGCCGGCCGATCCGATGCGGGTCTACGTCAGCGGCTTTCTGCCCGACGACACCACCACCGATCCGCTCGCCCTCCTGCGCCGCTCGATCGATGGCGGTCAGACCTGGGAGGAGCTGCCGGTCGACCAGTTCGCGTTCATCGACCGGCGCGACCTCTACCTCGTGGGCGTCTCGCCCACCGACGCGGACGTGCTGTTCGCTCGCGTGGTGGGTGCGGTCGAGCCGGCCGGCGATGCGCTCTATCGCTCCGGCGACGGCGGCCTGAACTGGACCCGCGTGGCCGAGTTCGGCGACGCGATCTCGTCGTTCCTCATTCGCACCGACGGACAGACGGTGATCGCCGCGTCGACCAACGGGTGCCCGGGCGACGCCGAGCCGGATCTCAAGGGCTGCGTGCGCATCTCGCACGATGGCGGGGTGGAGTGGCAGCTGGCGGCCGAGCAGCCGCGCCTGGCCTGTCTGGGCGAGCGCAGCGACGGGACCTTGTTCGGCTGCGGCGCCAACTGGGAGCCTGACAACTTCGCGCTGGGCAGCTCCACCGACGGTGAGACGTGGGACAAGGTGTTCCGCTTCTCGGAGACGACCGGTCCGCTCGACTGCCCGGCCGAGACCCAGCAGGCCGAGTGCGCGGCGCTGACCTGGCCCACGCTCTGCGTCATGTTCGGCATCTGCGACGATCTCGACGCCAGCGTGGGCGGCCCGGACGCCGGCGAGCCCTCCGACGGCGGCGACGGCGGCGGCTGCTGCCGGGTCGGCGGCGGCACCACCGACGCCAGCTGGGTGCCGGGGCTCCTGGTGGTCCTGTTCGGCCTCGTCTGGCGCAGCCGAGCGCGAGCTCGCGACCGGATCCGCTCGCGGAAGTAAGCCGGGCAGGATCGCCTGGTGCGCCTCACCCGGACCCAGCTCCTGGCCGCCGCCGCGCTCATCGGCGCGGCGGCCGGCGCCGCTCACGCGAACGGCCGCTCGCCGGCCACGACCGGCGTGCAGTTCACGCCCGGCCAGACCGAGCGCATCCTGGTGCCGGTCACGTTCGGGCTGATGGTCTCGTCCGACGGGGGCGAGACCTTCCACTGGGTGTGCGAGGCGGCGATCGGCTACTCCGGCACGTTCGATCCCGACTACGCGGTCACCACCGACGGCGACATCTACGCGTCGTCGCAGAACGGGCTCCGGCGCAGCCGCGACGGCGGCTGCACCTTCGAGACGGTCGCCGCCGACGTGCTCGGCGAGCGCCCGTACCTGTCCGAGGTCGAGCTCGGCCCCGACGGTCGGCTGTGGGTCGGCACCAAGAACGCCGGCGCGCCCAACGACATCTACGTGTCGACCGACGGCGACGCGTTCGTCAGCGCCAACCTGACCGAGGAGCGGATCTGGTGGTTCAGCCTGCGCACCACGCCGGCCGATCCGATGCGGCTCTACGTCAGCGGCTTCCGGCCGGTCGACCGGGAGGCCGACGTCCCGCCGCTCGCGATCCTGCGCCGCTCGACCGACGGTGGCGAGTCGTGGGAGGAGCTGCCGGTCGACTCGTTCGAGTTCGGCGACGAGCCGCAGCTGCTCCTGCTCGGGGTCTCGCCCGACGACCCGGCGATCGTCTTCGCTCGCACCACCAAGGTGGTGGACCGGGTCGGCGACGTGCTCTATCGCTCCGCCGACGGCGGCGAGACCTGGAGCGAGGTGGCCCGATTCCGCGAGCCGATCTCGGCGTTCCTCATCCGCCCCGACGGCCAGAAGGTGATCGCGGCGACCGTCCGCGCCTGTCCGGAGGACATCGACCAGGACGGCGCCGACGGGGGCGTGCCGCTGCACGGCTGCGTGCGGGTCTCGGACGACGGCGGCGTGAGCTGGCGGCGCGCCGCCGACCAGCCCCGCCTCGGCTGCGTGGGTGAGCGCAGCGACGGGATGCTGTTCGGCTGCGCGGCCAACTGGTCGCCGGACAACTTCGCGCTGGGCCGATCCGCCGACGGCGAGCGGTGGGAGCAGGTCTACCGGTTCCAGGACACGCTCGGCCCGCTCGAGTGCGGCGCGGAGACCGAGCAGGCCCGCTGCGCGGTGAGCACCTGGCCGATGCTGTGCCCGATGGCCGAGGCCTGCCCGGCGGCGGCACCCGACGCCGGTCCGATCGACGAGCCGGGCGACGGGGGCGGCGGCTGCTGTCGGGTGGGCGACCGCACCGACGTCAGCTGGGTGCCCGGCCTCGCGCTGGTGCTACTGCTCCTCGGCAAGCGGCGCCGCCGGGCCGGCTGAGCGCGCCGCCGGGACGGCTGACCCGGCCGCCTCGATCAGGCGGTCGGGGCGCGCCCGTGGCGCTCTTCTTCGGCCAGCGCCTGGCGCAGGCCCTCGCGCCAGGTCGGATACGCCAGCGCGACGCCCAGATCGTCGACCAGGCGCCGGTTGCTGATCCGGCGATCCCCGCCGAGCAGCTCGCGGGCGGCCGGCGACGATCGATCCGGCGCGACCGTCGGAGGCGCCGGGACGCCGAGGAGCGCGGCGACCGCGTCGGCGTAGTCGCGGGCCATGGTCGGCTCGTCGTCGGCGACGTTGAAGACGGTGTGCGGCAGGCGAGGCGCGAGCGCCGCGGTCAGGATGGCCGAGCCGAGGTCGTCCACGTGGATGCGACTGACCAGACCGGCCCCCTCGGGCACGCGGTGGCTGCCCGACGCGATCGACACGTGGCTGCCGCGGTGCGGTCCATAGATCGCAGCCGCGCGCAGCGAGACCACCTCGAGCCCGGCCCGCCGGGCGGCGGCGATGAGGGCCCGCTCGGCCTCGAGGCGACGCGCGCCGATCGGACCGGTCGGCGCCAGCGGCGCGTCCTCGTCGATCTCGCCGCCGCTGCCGCGGCCGTAGACGCCAGTGGACGAGACATAGACCAGGCGGCGAGCGCGCGCGGCGGCGGCGGCGGCGATCAGGTGCTCCTCGGCGGCGCCCGGCTCGACGACCGGCGCCGGCGGCGCGGAGTGCACCACGGTCGCGCCGTCCGGGATCAGGCCGTCCAGGGTCTGGGGCAGGAGCAGGTCGGCCACTCGCACGTCAGCCTGGGGACCGAGCTCCTCGCCGGTCATCGCGGCCGCGTCATCGGTGCGGCGGGTGGCGATCACGCGCGCGCCGTCGGCGAGCAGGCGCCGGGCCAGACGGGTGGCGGTGTAGCCGCAACCGACCAGCAGCCACGTCGCTTCGGTCGACACCATCGAGGGAGGATACGCACGATCGGACCCCGCCGGGGCGACCCGGGTTCGAAACCGAGGTCCCTGGCGCCAGCGCCGCCGTTCACCTACCTGCCGGCGGTTCGCCCGGTCCACTCCTCGTAGTCGCGAATACGCTGCGAGAGCGCCTCGAGGTCCTCGCCGGCTCGCGCGCGCTCGTCGGCCGCCACGACCAGGAGGCCCATCGCCGCCTGCAGGAGCCGGCCACCGGGCAGCGGCAGGTTCGCGCCGCGCACCGCGTAGTCGCGGACCTCCTCGACGCGGAACGCGACCGATCCGACCGAGAGGTAGCCCTCGGCCACGCTGACCGCGTCGTCTCCGACGAGGAGGCCGCGCTCGAGCTCGCGCCGGGCCCGATCGGTGCGCCCCTCGACCTGCGCGCCCAGCCGGCGGCGCGCGTCCTGATACACCTCGGGCCGGGTGATCGGCGCCTCGCGCGTGTACGGCGACAGCTCGTCGGCCAGCCGCTTGGCCGCCTCCGCGCCGTCGGCCACGTGCAGCGCCACCTCCAGGTTGCCGAGCGCGAGCAGGAGGTCGCGCGAGCGCGAGCGGCGGCGCGCCTCCGACAGCCGTTCGTGCGCCAGGTAGGCCAGCCCGGCGCAGGCGAGCAGTCCGCCCGGGATGAGCGACAGCGCCCCGGCCACCGCGCCGCCGGCCGCCGCCGCCGACATCACCACCGCGCTGGTCGGCGAGCGGCCGATGAGCTCGATCCGGTCGAGCAGCCGGCTGTCGAGGGCGATGACCGGGTTGCCGGGCGGAGCGATGACGAGATAGGCACCGTCGGTGCCGATTCCGCTGCGCGGCAGGAGTCCTGGTCGAGGCACGGCGGCGAGATCCACCTCGGATCGTACAGACAAATCGCTCGTCGCGCCGCGCGCACCGCTCATCGCGTCCCGCGGATCGACGCCGAATCCCACCCAGCGGAATCCCTTGAGCCTCGGGCAACATGAGATAGACTTAGGAATCGAGCGGTTGCAGTCACCCTCGGCGACCGGGAATCCGCACACTCGGACCGGCCCCATCGGGCCAGCCATCGCGCTACAGAGGCATCCGTGAGCTCCTTTCGCAAAGTCCTCCTGTTCTCCTCCGCCGCGGCGATCACGCTCGTGCTCGGCGTCGCGTTTCTCGTCCTCCTGCCCAAGGCCCAGGCGAACGAGGTGAGAGCCGCCTGCCAGGGGTTGCGCCCGAATCCGCTCAACAAGCGGCTCGGCGCGCTGCCGACCCGGGCCCCGGACTTCACCGCGCAGGACCACACCGGCAAGATGGTCAAGCTGTCCGACTTCCGCGGCAAGGTCGTCCTGGTCCGGTTCTGGGCCAGCTGGTGCGAGACCTGCAAGGCCGAGCAGCCCAGCCTCGAGGAGCTGGCCGGTGACGTCGATCCGGACGATGTGGTCGTCCTCTCGATCGCCTCCGACCCGGACTGGGAGAAGGTCCGCAAGAAGCTCCCCGGCGGCAGCGAGGCCGAGGTGCTGCTCGACCCGCCCCCCAGCGAAGACAGCCTCATCGGCCGGATCGCCGGGGCGTACGGGGTGGAGAAGGTGCCGGAGAGCTTCCTCATCGATCAGGACGGCATCGTCCGCTACTACATCGTGAACAAGCGCGACTGGCGCAACACCGCGGCGCGCACCTGTCTGCGGTCGATCCTCGACGGTCAGACCTGAAACGCCCTGAACGCCGAGGAGAGTCCCCGCGAATGGCAAAGATCCTGGTGGTGGACGACGAGCCGGACATCGTCCGCGTCGTCGTCAAGCTGATGTCGGCGCGCGGGCACGATGTTCGGACCGCGGCCGACGGCTTCGAGGCGCTCGAGCAGGTCGTCGCCGACCGGCCCGACGTCATCATCCTCGACCTCAACCTGCCCCGGATGAACGGGTTCGAGGTCTGTCGCCGGCTGAAGGGCGACGAGGCGACCCGCAGCATCCCGATCGTGATGATGACCGCCGCCTACGTCAGCATCGACGACGCGCGCCAGGGCGAGGACTCGGGCGCGGACGAGTACGTGGTGAAGCCGTTCCTGCGCGAGGTCCTGGTCCACAACGTCGAGCGGCTGCTGCGGACCTGACTCTTCCGGACGTCGGCGCTCATCCGGCGCGGCAGGCCCACAGCCGCCGGGCCAGCGCGTCGTCGTCGAGGTCGTCGCCGATGAAGACGAGCTCGGTGCGGCGCGGCTCGCCCTCGCGCCACGGCGAGCCCGGCCGCAGCGCCAGCTCGGTCCCGGCCAGCTCGAGGAAGCCGCGGCGCTCGTCGCCGGCAAGGTGCACGAAGCCCTTCACCCGGGCCAGGCGCGGGCGAAGCTCCTCGACCGCGGCCAGGAGCGCCTCGACCAGGAGCGGCGCCGGGTCGGAGAAGCAGGCCGCGGCGAGCTGACCGTGGCGATGGGCATGGGCCGGCGCGGCTCGCCCGGCCGACGGGGTCGCGCGGGCCAGGAGGAACCCGGCCAGCGCGCGGTCGGCGGCCGCCGAGGCCGGAAAGCTGGCCCGCTCGGCGCGCGGGTTCAGCTCGGCCAGCAGGCGGTGCGCGTCGGCCAGCTGGGCCGGCGTGGCCCGATCGAGCTTGCTCAGCGCCAGCCGGTCGGCGCAGGCGACCTGGATGCGGGCCTCCTCGCGCCGGTCGAGCACCGCCGCGCAGGTCTCGACGTCGACCACGCACACGACCCCGGCCGGGACGATCGCCGAGGCGAGCGGCTCGGGCAGGCGGGCCAGCCCGTCGAGCAGCGCGGGCGGCTCGGCGATCCCGGTGGTCTCCAGGATCACGTGCTCGGGCGCCGAGCGCGCCACCACGTCGGCGATGCCGTCCCACAGGTCGTTCTTCACGTCGAGCTTGCAGCACACGCAGCCGCCGGCCAGCTCGAGCACGTCGCCGCCGGCCTGCTCGATGAGGCGGCCGTCGATCGCCACCCTCCCGAGCTCGTTGACCAGCACCGCCACCCGACGGCCCAGGCTCTGCCGGAGCAGGCGGTTGAGCGCGGTGGTCTTGCCGGCCCCGAGGTAGCCGGTCAGGATCGTGAACGGCACGCGCGCGCCGCCGTCGCCGCGCTCGCTCATCGCGCCACCGCCAGGCGGATCTCGAACCGGGCCTGGCCGGCGCAGACCAGCTCGCCGCCGGACGGCTCGAGCACGCGTCGGGCCAGCGCCTCCACCTCGCCCGGCTCCCCGCCCGCGGTGCCGGCGCCGCCGCCGCCCGTCGTCGCGATCTGCACGATCACCCGGTCGCGCCCGCCGGTGGCCTCGCGCTCGCGGCGGGTGGCGATCGCCACGCCGGTCCCGTGCGCGCGGGCCGCGTCCGCGGCCAGGACCAGCAGCCAGGCCAGCAAGAGGACCAGCTCGCCCGGCACCAGCCGTACCGACGGCAGCTCGCCCAGGTCGATCGACAGCTCGCTGTCCTCGCCGATGCGGTGGCGGGCCAGCGCGATCGCCTCCTCGACCAGCTGGTTGACGTCGGCCGACTCCGGCGCGCTGCGCTGCACCGACAGCGCGCGGGCCAGGTCGTTGGTGAGTCGGGTGACGCTGCGGCTGAGCAGGTACGCCTCGGCGATGCGCTCGCGCAGCGCCTTGGTCTCCGACCACGGGTAGGGCTGCGGCCCGCTCGCCTCGATGAAGTGGCGGTCCAGCGTCTCGACCATCACCGCCAGCGAGTCGCGGATCTCGCGCAGCGGGCCGCCGAGCTGGGCGGCCACGCCCCTGGCCAGCACCCCGGCGGCGGCCAGGAACGCGCGGTCTCCCTCGGATCGATCGCTCGCGCTCATCTGGTCAGATCGTGCCGGTCAAGAGCAGCCAGGTCTCGCCGATCCCGCCGCGGGTGACGCCGCGAGCATAGCCGAGGTCGAGGGAGCCGGGCAGCAAGTAGCCCAGGGTGAAGTCGAGGCGCAGCGCGGCGCCCACCCCGACCTTGACCTCCGATGCGTCGATCTCCCCCTCGAACGCGTTGCCAGCGTCGGCCAGCGCGGCGACGTGCAGGCGGCGCAGGTAGAACGGCAGGGTCGAGATCCCGCGCTCGATGTCCCACAGCTCCTGCCGCACCTCGACGTTGGCGAGGTGGTACTGCTGGCCGACCGCGAAGCGGGGCGGGAACCCGCGCAGGTATCCGGTCGACCCCGCGCGCACGTTGTCGATGAGCGAGCGGACCAGGTCCTGCGAGTCGGGCACGCCGCCGAGCGCGAACTGCTCCACTCGCGGCCGGTCGGTGGTGCGCAGGCCGCCGGTCAGGCGCACCATGACCGCCGGCACCGACGGCAGCGGGATCTGCCGGAACCAGGTCGCCCGGTAGGTCAGCGTCAGCGAGCGGGCCGCCGACCCGAGCGACGGGTGATCGACCCGCAGCGACGCGCCCAGATCTTTGCCGTACTGCGGCCCGAGGGTGTAGGTGAAGCCCTTGGTGTCGGAGTAGCCCCAGCGCAGCGCGAGCCCGGCCAGGAACAGGTCGGTCTCGGGCACGCGCGGCACCGGGTCGTTCGGGTCGTTCTCGTGCAGCGCGCCGTCCAGGTTGCGCAGCCAGTCGACGTCGTAGTCGACGCTGAGCGACGACGACGCGTCGGGCGCGCGGAATACCGGCAGGCCGACCCCGAGGGTGGCGCGCAGCGCCTCCTCGTCGAAGCGGAGGTTGACCCCGTCGACGATGTAGCCGCCGCGCTTGGCGACCGCGCGGGTCGCGGTCAGGCCGATGCTCGGCCACAGCCGGCGGTACGAGTAAGAGCCGCCGACGTTGACCCCGCGGTAGTCGAGCCCGACGGTGCCGACCAGGTCGTAGTGGTGGTGGCCGACCACGTCGTCGCCGAAGGTGCGCACGTCGAGCGCCTGGCCGAGCGAGTTCACGACCAGGCCGATCTCGTACGAGGTGGGTGCGAGCGTCTCGAGCGGGCGGTACGGCCGCGGCGCCGACACCGCGAACTCGTCGTCGCCGATCACCACCGGGTCCGGGCGGTCGTCGATGGCCGGCGGCGCCTCGGTCCAGCTCGCCGGATCGAGCTCGATCTCGTACAGCTCGTTGCCGTCGGCGGCGAAGCCCTGGTAGACCATGCGGCGCCCGTCGGGCGACACCTCGGGGCCGAGCGCGCAGCCGATGACGTCGGTCACCTGCCACAGCCGATCGGTGGCCAGCTCCCAGGCGTAGACGTTGTAGATGCCGGTCCGGTCGCTGGAGAAGTAGAGGTAGCGCCCGTCCGGGCTCCAGGCCGGCTCGACGTCGAGGGCGCGATCGCGGACCAGCTGGCGCACCGCGCCGGTGGCCACGTCGACCACCAGGATGTCGCGGGTGCCGCCCTCGCGCCAGGCCGAGAAAGCGATGCGGCGGCCGTCGGGCGACCAGTCGGGTGAGAAGGCCTGATCGAAGCGCGACTCGCCGGACCACACCACGCGCGCGCGCGCCTCCGGCCGGTTCGGGATCACCGCCAGCTGGCGCCGGCTGCGCCCGTTCATCACAAAGGCGACCTGGGCCTCGTCGGGCGACACCGCCGGATCGCTGACCCGCATGCCGTGGGTCAGCATGGTCATGGCGCCCGACGCGCGGTCCCAGCGGAACAGCTCCTGGAACTCGTAGCTGGTCCGGTAGCTGGCGGTCTGCTCGACCACCATCGATCCGTCGCCGAGCATGTCGAACTGGCCGGTGCGCTCCAGGACCACGTAGGTGCTCGACCGTCCGGCGTTGTCGCCGACCGGCATGGTGCGGAACTGGCCCAGGCTGTAGCCGTCGCCGCGCTGCCACACGATCGCGCGCCCGTCGGCGGTGTAATGCGGGTTGAGGTTGTTCTCGCCGGTGAAGGTGAGCCGGCGGCCCTCGCGCCGGCCGCGCCGCTCGACCGCCTCGGCCTCGAGGCCGTAGCGCGCCTCGCGATAGGCCCGCCACTCGCCGTACAGGTCGACGAAGCTGCGCCCGGTGACCCGCTCGATGCTGCGGTTGAGGCCGTACGGGATCGCGCTCGATCCGTAGTCGTGCGACATGGCCGCGGCCTTGTCGTCGCCGTGGCGGTCGAAGACGTACTTGAGGAAGTACGAGCCGTACAGGTAAGCGGCGTTGGCGTGCGGCCAGCCGCGCGGGCCGGTCGACACCTCGTCGAGCCGGCGGTCGTTCTCCTCGAGGGTCGCGACTCGCAGGTAGGTGTCGAACAGGGCGTTGCGGGTGCGCCCGGACGCCGAGCGCTTGGACTCCTCGTAGGTCGCAAGCCCCTCGATCACCCAGCGCGGCTGGGCCTGGTTGGGCGCCCACACCTTGCCCATCAGCCGGTTCACCACCGCCGGCAGCCCGCCGATGGTGTCGAGGTGGACGACGTGCGTGTACTCGTGGGAGGTCAGGTTGTAGAGCCAGTTGTCGGTGTCGGCCAGGGCCGAGGTGTCGGGCGGCGCCGACGCGAACAGGACGATCCGGTTGCGCGGCACCACGCTGGCGAAGCCGTTGGTCCCGTCGGTGTCGTCCTCGAGCACGATGTGGGTCTTGCCCGACGGCGAGTGGCGCAGCGCGGCGCTGAGGGTCGCGTGAGCGCGCTCGGCCGACACCGCGACGCGGCGGGCGACGTCGCCGAGCGGCTCGTGATAGTGGACCTCGAAGTGCTCCGTCTCGATCGTGCGCCACACCATCGACGGATCGCCGGCGCGCGCGCGGCGCGGCCCGGCGGCGAGGACGAGCGCGGCCAGCGCGGCGCATGCGGCGAGGCCGGCGCTCGGGCGCCTCGTCGGGACGGCTGCGGCGGCCACGGGAGGTCATTGTAGTAGAGTGGGCGCCATGCGGATCGACTTGCTCATCCCTGCCCTGCTGCTCGGCGCGATCGCCTGCGCATCCCCGCCCTCGACCGACAGCAACACGCCGTCGGGTGGCACTCCGTCGACGCCGGCGCCCGAGCCGACCCCGTCCCCCGAGCCCGGCGGCGGTGCTGGCGGTGGCGATGGCGGCGCGCGCGCGGCCGCGGTGCCGACCAGCCATCCGCAGTACCAGCGCGTCGAGGGCACGTCGTTCCAGAACGGCTGCTCGGCCGACAGCAAGTGCTTCACCGGCGGCTGCTCGAGCGAGGTGTGCAGCGCCGAGGAAGGGGTGAGCTCCACGTGCGAGGCGCCGTCGGCCGGATGGCCCAGCGCCGGCGCGACCTGTGGCTGCGTCGACGGGCAGTGCATCTGGTACAAGGGCGGCTCCGATCCCGCCGGTGAATCGGGCGCGGGCTCGGAATCCAGCTCCGGCCCCGGCGCCGCGCTTCCCGCGCAGGGCAGCCCCTGCTCGGGCGAGGGCCGCTGCGCGAAGGGCCTGACCTGCGTCACGTACTACGGCATCGCCGGCCCGCGCGGTCCGGCGATGAAGAGCTGCGAGGTGCGCTGCGGTACCGGCGGTACGTGTCCAGCGGGGCAGAGTTGCACCACCGTGGCGGACGGCCCCGGTCAGGTTTGCCGACCCGGTCACTAGCGCACATGCCCGGGATCGCGGGATAAAAAGCGCGAAAGAGATCGGTAGCTGTACAAGATTCAGCCCCTCAATCTCGCTTCATGAGCTTTACCCACGCGATCCGGCACGTCGCTTCCAGCGCGCGCTCGTTCGGCCCCGGCGCCGCGCTCCACGAGCTGAAGCAACGCGTCTACAACCGCGTGGTCCCTCTCCAGGTGCTGCGCGGGATGACCGCGGAGCTGACCCATGTGCCTGCGGCCCTGTTCGACGCCGGCGACTACCGCGGCCGGTTCGCCACTCGCGCCGAGGTGCTCGCGTGCGCGACCCCCGACTACGAGATGACGCCGGACTTCGCGCGCGACGCGCTCGACCGCGGCGACCGCTGCTTCGCGATGTTCCACGGCAAGCGGATGGCGAGCCTGGGCTGGTACGCGCGCCAGCCGACTCACATCTCGCGCGGCCTGGTCCTCCACTTCGATCCGGCCTGGGTCTACATGTACAAGGGGTTCACCCACCCGGACCACCGCGGCAAGCGGCTGCACGGCATCGGCATGAGCCTGGCGCTGCGCGAGCACACCGAGCGCGGCGCGCGCGGGCTCATCTCCTACGTCCGGTCGACCAACTTCGCGTCGCTGCGCTCGGTCGAGCGGATGGGCTACCGCATCTTCGGCGACATCTACCTGGCCCGCGTGATGGGCGTGGTCAAGACCTGGACCTCGCCCGGCTGCGCCGACCACGGATTTCGCCTGGAGAGCGAGGCCGCGCAGAGCCCGCTGGCCACCTGGACCGCGGTCGAGGCCATCTCGTAGGCCAGCGCGCCGGCCGCATCAGCGCGGAGGCGAGCCCTTCGGGTTCGCCCCGGGGAGGCGCTGCATGTGGTTCCACACCAGCTCCTTCACATCCGGGCCGCTCGGCAGGTTCAGCGCCTCGCTCGCCATCTCGCGCAGCTCGTGCACCGTGGCGCCGCGGATCAGCTGCTTCACCAGCGGGATCGCGACCGCGTTGGTCGACAGCTCGGTCAGCCCGAGCCCGAGCAGGAGCGGCACCACGTTCACGTCACCCGCCATCTCGCCGCATAACCCCACCGGGATGCCCGCCGCCTCGGCCGCCTTGACCACCATGTCGATGAGGCGGAGCAGCGCCGGGTGCATCGAGTCGTACAGGTAAGCCACGTGCTCGTTCACCCGGTCCACCGCGAGGGTGTACTGGATGAGGTCGTTGGTCCCGATCGAGAAGAAGTCGACCCGGCGGGCCAGGTGGTCGGCCACCATCGCCGCGCTCGGCATCTCGATCATGATGCCGACCTTGGTGTCCTGCTTGAACGAGATGCCGTCGCGGACCATCTCGTCCTTCACCTCGGCCAGCACTTCGAGCGCGAGCTCCAGCTCCCTGACCCCGGAGATCATCGGGAACATGATGCGCATGTTGCCGCTCTCGGCCGCGCGCAGGAGCCCGCGCAGCTGCTGCTTGAACAGCGGCCGCACCTGGGTGGTCAGGCACAGCCGGATCGAGCGCAGCCCGAGCGCGGGGTTGGCCTCGTGCATCTCCGGCATGAACACGGCCATCTTGTCGGCGCCGAGGTCCATGGTGCGGAACGTGACCGGCTTGCCGCCCAGCGACTCGATGACCGAGCAGGCGTGGCGGAACTGGTCGTTCTCGTCCGGCACCCGCCCGCCGGTCAGGTACAGGAACTCGGTGCGGAACAGCCCGACCCCCTCGGCGCCGTAGGCGATCGCGCCGCGGATCTCGTCCTCGTGGTCGATGTTGGCGACCAGCGAGATGCGCACATCGTCGGTGCTGGTGGCCGGCAGCTCCACGTTGGACAGGAGCGCCACGCCCTGGGCGGCCTCCTGGCGGGCCCGCTCGCGGTAGAGACCGACCGTCTCCGGGCTGGGGTTGAGGACCACCACGCCGCTGGTCCCGTCGATCACGATGAGGTCGCCGTTGCCGACCACCGCGGTGATGTCGTCCAGGCCGACCACCGCCGGGATCTCGTGCGCGCGCGCGATGATCGCGGTGTGCGAGGTGTTGCCGCCGGCGTCGGTGGCCAGCCCGGCGACCGCGGCCCGGTAGAACTGGGCGGTGTCGGCGGGCGACAGATCGTAGGCCACCACGATCGCGTCGGGCGGCGGCGTGACCAGGAGGTCCCGGCCCATCAGGTTGCGCAGCACCCGCTCGCCGACGAACTCGACGTCGCTGCGGCGCTCGCGGAAGTAGTCGTCCTCGATCGAGTCGAACACGCCGCGGATGTGCTCGACCGTCTTGCGCAGCGCCCACTCGGCGTTGACCCCGCGGTCGCGGATGTTGCGGACCGTCTCGTCGACCAGGTGCTCGTCGTGAAGGATCAGCTGGTGCGCGGTGATGATGTTGTAGTGGTCGTCGAACCGCGCCTCGATCTTCTCCTTGATCCGCTCGAGCTGGCGGTCGCTGGCGTCGAGCGCGCGGTGGAAGCGCTCGATCTCGGCGTCGAGCTCGTCGGCCAGGATGTAGCGCTTCGGCACCTTGAGCCGGCGCCGGTCCATGAGGAACGCGCGGCCGATCGCGATCCCGGGCGCCGCCGCCGTGCCCTTGCGCACCGTCTCGACGACCGGCATCGTGCCGCTCATCATCGAGTCGTCGGTGGGCAGGCGCTTGGTCACCGCGGCGCTCCTCTCATCTCAGCGGTCCTCGCCGAACTTCGACTCCACCAGCGCGACCAGCGCCTTGCCTGCCTCCTCGGCCCGGGATCCGCGCGCCTCGACCGTGATCTCGGTGCCGATCGATGCCACCAGCATGAGCACGCCCATGATGCTCTTGCCATTGACCCGCTGGCCGTCCTTGGTGACCGCCACCTCGCAGGGGTACTTGCTGGCCAGCTGGACGAACTTGGTCGCCGCCCGGGCGTGGAGCCCCAGCTGGTTGCGGATGGTGACGACAACTTGAAAGTGTTCCTCGCTCAACCCGCTCTCGCTTGGCTCACGACGCCCTCTCGGCTCACGGTTTGTCTCCCAGCTATCTCCCAGGTCCGTGGCGATGCAGATCGCGGTGCCGCACGACCACATCCCACTCCGTACCCAGCCGCCGGTAGAGCTCTTCGACGACGGCGACCGACCGGTGCCGTCCTCCGGTGCAGCCGACGGCGACCGTCAGATAGAGCTTACCTTCTCTGGCGAAATTGGGCAGCGTGAAGCGCAGGAACCGCTCCAGCTCGTCCACCAATTCCGTCCCCAGGGCGCTCTGGAGCACGAACTCCGCCACCTTGGGCTCGCGCCCATCACCTGCGCTCAGCTCGGCGACGAAGTACGGATTGGGCAGGAAGCGCACGTCGAACACCAGGTCGGAGTCGGCCGGCAGCCCGTGCTTGTACCCGAACGACTGCAGGGTGACCGCCAGGGTGCCTGCGGTGCGACCGTAACGCTCCTGGATGATCGCCTTCAGCTCGTGGACGTTGAGCGGACCGCTGTTGACCACGGCCGCGTCCTCGCGCAGGAGGGCCAGGCTCTCCCGGTCGCGGTGGATCCCGTCCGACAGCTCGTCGCCGGACAGCGGGTGGCGGCGCCGGGTCTCGGAGTAGCGCCGCAGCAGCACGTCGTCGGGCGCCTCCAGGAAGAGGATGTCGACCCGGTGACCCTCGGCGCGCAGGTTGGTGACGATGTCGCGGTACGAGCCGAGGAACATGTGCTGGCGGGCGTCGACCGACAGCGCCACCTCGCCGACGCCGCACGAGGCCATGAGCGCGACCAGCTCCGGCACCAGCGGGATGGGCATGTTGTCCACGCAGTAGAACTGCATGTCCTCGAGCGCGCGCAGCGCAGTGCTCTTCCCCGCCCCGGACAGGCCTGTGACCATGACGATGAGCATGCTCGTGTCGACTCACTCGATGAGATCGGCGTCGAACCTCCGCGGCCGCGCCTCGGCGATGGCCTGGTTCAACCGGTCCTGGAACTCGCGGGCCGAGTGGTGCCCCATCGCCTTCAGCAGCTGGTTGCGGGCGGCCACCTCGATGATGGTGGACACGTTGCGGCCGGGCCGGACCGGGATGTGGAGCAGTGGCAGCTCCTCGCCGAGGACGACGTAGACCTCCTCGTCGACGCCGAGGCGGTCGTACTCGGCGTCCTGGTCCCAGTCGCTGAGCTCGATGACCAGCTCGATCTTCTTCACGTCGCGCACCGCCGAGATGCCGAACAGGTCCTGGATGTTGATGATGCCCAGGCCGCGGATCTCCATGTGATGGCGGATGATGCCGGACCCGGCCCCGTAGACCAGGCCGGGGCCGAGCCGGCGGATGTTGACGATGTCGTCGGCGACCAGGCGGTGGCCGCGCACGACCAGGTCGAGCGCCGCCTCGCTCTTGCCGATGCCGCTCTTGCCGAGCAGGAGCACGCCGATGCCGAGCACGTCGACCAGCACGCCGTGCAGCGACGTCGACGGCGACAGCTTCTCTTGTAGATACTGAGTGACCCGGCCGATCAGCTCGGCGCTGACCAGGCCCGACACGATGAGCGGCACCCGGTGGGCGTCGCACCCGCTGGCCAGCTCGGGCGGCGGAGCCAGGCCTCGGGTCACCACCACGCAGGCGGGCGACGCGGCCAGCACGGTGTCGACGCCGAGCTGGCGCTGCTCCGGGGTGGCGCTGGTCAGGTAGCCGATCTCGGTGGCGCCGAGGGTGAGCAGGCGCTCCTGGTGGAGCTGCTCCTGATAGCCGGCCAGGGCCAGCCCGGGCTTCTGGATGCGCGGGACCGTGATCTCGCGGTCCAGCCCGCTCCGACCGGCCCGAAGGGTCAAGAGCAGTTCGCCGCCCGCCTCGCGCAGGAGCTGCTCGATGGTCACGCCCACCACCGTCATGATCTCCCCTCGCGTGTCACGTGGTGTCCGCCTCAGCGCCGGCGCGCCGCCGGTCAGTACTTTGCGTCTTCCAGCGCGATGATCTCGTACATGCCCTCGCCGTCGGCGGCCTCGAGCAGCTGGCGGCGGAACTGGGCGTCCTTGAACACCCGGCTGATGCGGGCCAGCGCCTTGAGGTGCGCGCCGGTCGAGCTCTCCGGGGCGATCATCACGAAGAAGAGATGGGTCGGCTGCCCGTCCATCGAGCCGAAGTCGACGCCGCCGCGCGAGCGACCCAGACAGGCAATGATGCCGTCCACGGTGCGCATCTTGCCGTGCGGCACCGCCACCCCCTCACCGATCGCGGTGGAGGCGAGCTCCTCGCGATCGACCAGGACGCGGGTGAGCTCCTCCGCCTTCAGCTTGCCGTGCCGCTCCGCCAGGTGGCTGGCCAGCTCCCGAAGAACCCCCAGCTTGTTGTCCGCCGCAAGGTCGGGGAAGACCATATCCCGCCGGATGAGGTCGACGATTTTCATGGGGAGCGGCGGCAGACTAGCACAATGAAACGAAAGCACACGGCTTTCGGGAAAGTCCGGAACGGCTACGACAGCGCGTTCGCCTCGATCAACCCGTAAGCTCCATCATCTCGTTTATACACGATATTTAGCTGTCCGGTCTGATCGTTGCGGAAGACCAGGAACGGCGCGTGGAGCAGGTTGAGCTGCATGATCGCCTCGGACGCAGACATCGGCTCGGCTTGCACGGTCTCGCGCGTGATGAGGACCGGGGGGGCCGCGTCATGCGCCGCGTCGTGGTCGGTGCCCTCGCCGTTGCCGCTGGCCTCGTGCTCGGAGGTCGCCTCGGCCAGGACGCTGTGGACCACCGCGACTCCCTCGAGCTCGCGCGTCTTGTGGGTGCGCAGCTTGTCCTTGTAGCGCCGGACCTGCCGCTCGATCTTGGCCGAGACCAGATCGATCGACGAGTACATGTTCTCGGTCGTCTCGGTGCCCGCGATCTTGAAGCCGTTGTGCAGCTGCACGTTGACGTCGACGCGGTGGTGGAAGCGCTCGGTGCTCATGACCACGTGGATCGCGATCGGCTCCGGGAAGTACCGCCGGATCTTCTCGAGCCGCTCCTTGGCGTACCCCTTGAGGGCGTCGGTGGCTTCCATGTGCCGGAACGTCACGGAGAACTGCATGAAGACCCCCTCGGCCAGGGTTGTACGGCTACTGTTCCCAGTAAAGCGCCCCCGGCCGGGGACGCCAAGGGCCCTCGCTGACATCCTCGCGCCGAAGCGGCGTATCCCGGAGGCACCTTCGCCCTCCGGGCTGCCGCTAGAAGACGCGCTTGCGCTTCGACGAGCTGAGAATCCCCAGCTGCTCGCGGTACTTGGCCACGGTGCGGCGCGCGATGTCGATGCTCGAGACGCGCAGCTTCTCGACGATCTTCTGATCCGACATCGGCCGCTTCGGATCCTCCTCGTCGATGAGGATCTTGATCTTGCTCTTGACCGCCTGGGACGCGAGGTCCTCGCCGTTGGTGCGCGAGATGCCCGAGTTGAAGAAGAACTTCAGCTCGAAGATGCCCTGCGGGGTGTGCACGTACTTGTTGGTCGTGACCCGCGAGATGGTCGACTCGTGCATGCCGATGTCCTCGGCGACGTCGCGGAGGATGAGCGGCTTCAGGTACGCGATGCCGCGGTCGAAGAAGTCCCGCTGGAACTTGATGATCGATTCGGTGACCTTGATGATCGTGCGCTGGCGCTGCTGGATCGATCGAATGAGCCACTGGGCCGAGCGCAGCTTGTCCTGGATGTACTCCTTGGCCCCCTTGGAGTCGTCGAGCGCGGCCCGGTAGAACGACGAGATCTTGAGCTTGGGCAGCCCGTCGTCGTTGGGCACCACGAAGTACTTGTCGCCCACCTTGTGGATGTAGACGTCCGGGGTGATGTAGTGCGGCTCGTCGGTCGAGTACTGCCGGCCGGGGCGCGGATCGAACTCCATCACCACCTTGGCCGCCTCGTACACCTCTTCGATCGGTGACTTCAGGTCGCGCGCGATCGCCTGGTAGTTCTTCTTCTCGAGGTTCGAGAGGTGCGATCGGATCATCTTCACGACCAGGTCGTCGTCCTGGCCGAAGTGCATGGCCTGGATGAGCATGCACTCCTCCAGGTTGCGCGCCCCGATCCCCACCGGGTCGAACGACTGGATCTTCATCAGGACTTCCTCGAGCTGCTCGAGGTCGCAGTCGAGCTCGGCGGCGAGGTCCTCCATGGGAGGCTCCTTCAGGTAACCGTCCGGGTCGATGTTGCCGAGGATGAGCATCCCGATCTCGAGCTGCACATCGTTGAGGTCGGTCATCTTGAGCTGCCAGACCAGGTGGTCATGGAGCGACTCGGTGCGGGTGAGCGTGGCCTCGAGCGACGGCAGCTCGTCGGAATCCGGCCGGTAAGCCGGCATCGGGGCCGCCATGCTGTAGTTGTCGAGGTAGTTCTCCCAGTCGATCTCGTTCACCGCCGAGCCGTCCGCCTTCACCTCGCCGGCCGGCTGCTCCAGGTTGACGGCGTCCGGGACGGGGAGCTCGGTGTTGCCGGCCTGCTCGGCCTGGCGGACCATGTACTCCTCGTCCGGCACCGACGAGGGATCGGGAATCTTGTCTGCCCCGCCGACCTCGAGGTCGTCCTCGAGGATCGGGTTCTCGAGCATCTCCTCGCGGACCAGGTCGACAAGCTCCATCCGGGATAGCTGCAGCAGCTTGATGGCCTGCTGGAGCTGGGGTGTCATCACCAGCTGCTGGCTCAGCTTGAGCTGCTGCCTCATCTCCATCGCCATGGCGAATCCTCCGTTATTCCGTCCGGTTACGCTCTGGACTGGAAGGTGCTTGCAAGGAGCAGGATACAGAGCCTACCCGGGCATGTAAAGCGCTACTGGCGCCTGTGGCCTGGATATTGCTTAGTCCTTGACTGCTGGCACTGTTCGTGCCCGGTGGCCTGCCTCACCACTCGCAGAGAGAAGTCGACGCGGGCCGCAGCCCGCGCACCGACCGGCCGCGGGCCCGAGGCCCTTCGCCAAGCGTGAGGTCAGGCGCGTGCGCCGATCGGCGCGGCGCCGCTCTGCCCGCGCGCCGACACGTCGCGCTTCTCGCCCCGCTGGGCGTGCTCGACCGCCGCCCGGATGAACGTGACGAACAGCGGGTGCGGATCCAGCGGGCGCGAGCGGAACTCCGGGTGGAACTGGCAGCCGACGAAGTACGGGTGGGTCGGCAGCTCGATCATCTCGACCAGGCGACCGTCGGGCGACTCGCCGGACAGCACCATGCCGTGGCGGGCCAGCGCGTCGCGGTAGTTGTTGTTGACCTCCCAGCGGTGGCGATGGCGCTCGCTGATCTCGGAGGTGCCGTACGCGGCGCGCGCGCGGGTCCCCTCGGACAGCGTGCACGGATAGGCGCCCAGCCGCATGGTCGCGCCCTTGTCGGTGATGCCGCGCTGATCCGGCATGAGGTCGACCACCGGGTGAGTGCACGCCGGATCGATCTCCGACGAGTTGGCGCCGTCGAGGCCGCACACGTGGCGGGCGAAGTCGACCACCGCCAGCTGCATGCCGAGGCAGATGCCGAAGAACGGAACGCCGCGCTCGCGCGCGTAGCGCACCGCCGCGATCTTGCCCTCGGCGCCGCGCGCGCCGAAGCCGGGCGCGACCAGGATGGCGTGGGCCCCGCCCAGGATCTTGTCGGCGCCGTCTCGCTCGATGTCCTCGGCGTCGATGTGCTTGATGTCGACCCCGACGTCATTGGCCACGCCGCCGTGCATGAGCGCCTCGTTGAGGCTCTTGTACGACTCGACCAGCTGCACGTACTTGCCGACGAACGCCACCGTCACCCGGCGCGACGGATTGCGGATGCGGCGGACCAGCTCCTCCCAGCGCGACAGGCGCGGCGACCGCGACCAGATGTTGAGGACCTGGCTGAGCTTGTCGTCGAGGCCCTGCTCGCACAGCACCAGGGGCAGCTGATAGATCGTGTCGACGTCCGGCGAGGTGAAGACCGCGTCGAACGGGACGTTGCAGAACATCCCAATCTTCTTCAGCAGGCTGCTCTCGACCGGCACCTCGCTGCGGCAGATCAAGACGTCGGCCTGGATGCCGATCTCGCGCAGCTTGCCGACCGAGTGCTGGGTCGGCTTGGTCTTGAGCTCGCCGGCGGCGTGCAGGTACGGCAGCAGCGTGACGTGCACCGAGACGGTGTTCTGCGCGCCCAGCTCGACGCGCAGCTGGCGGATCGCCTCGAGGAACGGCAGCGACTCGATGTCGCCCACCGTGCCGCCGACCTCGACGATGAGGAGGTCGAGCCCCTCGGCGCAGGCCAGGACCCGGTTCTTGATCTCGTCGGTGATGTGCGGGATGACCTGGATCGTCCCGCCCAGGTACTCGCCGGCGCGCTCCTTGCGGATGACCGCGTCGTAGACCTGGCCGGTGGTGACGTTGTTGAGGGCCGACATCCGGGTCGACACGAAGCGCTCGTAGTGGCCGAGGTCGAGGTCGGTCTCGGCGCCGTCGTCGGTGACGAACACCTCGCCGTGCTGGAACGGGTTCATGGTGCCCGCGTCCACGTTGATGTACGGGTCGAGCTTGATGTTGGCGACCCGCAGCCCGCGGTTCTCCATCAGTGCCCCGATGGAGGCCGAGACCAGACCCTTGCCGAGCGAGGAAACCACGCCCCCGGTCACGAAGACGAACTTGGTCTGTTTCGACATGTTTTTCTTTGTTTTCAGTAGGTTATAAACTGCCGCGGGCCGGCCTGACTCTACGCGCCCGCTCCTGGTTCGTCAACCGCGGTCGACCCTACGCCGGGCTTGTGACGACACCGCGGTCAGCGGCGCCAGGCGCGCGCGCTCGACCACCGCCACGCCGACGCCGACCCGGCCGCCGAGGGCGCCGCGCCCGCCGCCGCGCCGCTCCGGCCGGCCCGCTCGCTCCAGTCGATCGCCGCGGCGGCCAGGGCCAGCTCGTCGTCGGCGCCGAGGGCGCCCTCGCCCGGCGCCGGCATCAGCGCGGCGCGCTCGCGCTCGATGAATCCGGTGTCGTACTCGCCGGCCAGGAAGCCGTCGTGGCGCAGCACGCGCCGGTGAAAGGCCAGGTTGGTCCGGATGCCGCGCACCACGTACTCGTCGAGCGCGCGGCGCATGCGGGCGAGCGCCTGGCCGCGGTCGTCGCCCCAGGTGATGAGCTTGGACAGGAGCGGGTCGTAGTGGACCGGCACGTTCCAGCCCTCATACACGCCGGAGTCGTCGCGCACGAACGGCCCGCCGGGGACGCGCAGGTGGGTGATCGGGCCGGGCGACGGCAGGAAGCGCTCGGGATCCTCGGCGTAGACGCGGCACTCGATCGCCGCGCCGCGCCGGTGGGCGTCGATCTCGGCCTGCGACCAGGGCAACGGCTCGCCGCGCGCGACCGCGATCTGCCAGGCGACCAGGTCGACCCCGTGGATCATCTCGGTCACCGGGTGCTCGACCTGGAGCCGGGTGTTCATCTCGAGGAAGTAGTAGGCGCCGTCCGGGGCGAGCAGGAACTCGACCGTGCCGGCCCCGACGTAGTCGCAGGCGAGCGCGGCGCGCACCGCGGCGTCGCCCATCTCGGCGCGCAGCGCGGCCGACACCACCGGCGAGGGCGCCTCCTCGATCACCTTCTGGTGGCGGCGCTGGATCGAGCAGTCGCGCTCGCCCAGGTGGACCGCGTTGCCGCGCTGGTCGGCGAACACCTGGATCTCGACGTGGCGCGGGCGCGTCACCGCGCGCTCGAGGTAGACGGTGCCGTCGCCGAACGCGGCCTCGGCCTCGCGCCGGGCGCCCTCGAACGCGGAGGCGAACCCGCCCGGGTCGGCGACCAGGCGCATGCCCTTGCCGCCCCCGCCGGCCGACGCCTTGATGAGGACCGGGAAGCCGATCGCGTGGGCGGCGCGCACCGCGCGGTCGAGCTCGGGGAAGCCGGCCCCGTCGGGGCCGCTGTCGCCCGGCACCACCGGCAGACCGGCGGCGGTGGCCGCGGCGCGCGCCCGGGTCTTGGAGCCCATGACGCGCATCGCGCCGGGCGGCGGCCCGATGAAGGTGATGCCGGCCTGGGCGCAGGCGGCCGCGAACTCCGGGTTCTCCGACAGGAAGCCGTAGCCGGGGTGGATCGCGTCGGCGCCGGATGCGCGGCAGGCGTCGAGGATGCGCTCGATGACCAGGTAGCTGCGGGACGCCTGGGCCGGTCCGATCGCGACCGCGCGGTCGGCCATGAGCACGTGGGCGGCGCGGCGGTCGACCTCGCTGAACACCGCCACGCTCTCGATGCCGAGCTCGCGCAGGGTGCGCATCACGCGGACCGCGATCTCGCCCCGGTTTGCCACGAGGACCCGGCGGATCGGCGGCGCGCTCGGCATGGCCGTGGACTCTACACGAGTGATACGATGGGCGACAGTCATCCATGGTCACCGCCGGTCCCACCGAACAGCGTCGCCTCCGCCGTCGAGCACGAACGTGAGCGCGGCGCGGCGCGGGGGGAGCGCGGCGTGATGCGGATGGAAGTGCTGGCCGAGGTGACCGACGGGGGCGCGACCGTCCACCTCCTGGCCCGGCTCGAGGCGGAGGCGGCGGCGAGCGGCGAGCGGCCGCCGGTCAACCTGGCCCTGGCCATCGATCGATCGTCGTCGATGCGCGGACCGCGCCTGGCCCAGGCGGTGCGGGCGGCGTCGCAGGTGGTGGACCGGCTCGACCCGCGCGATCGGCTGACCGTGATCGCGTTCGACGCCGGCGTGCGCGTGGTGTTCGGGCCCGAGCGAGTGACGCCGGAGGCCGCCGACAAGCTCCTGCGCGCGCTCGGCGAGCTCCAGACCGGGGTCGGCACCAACCTGGCCGCGGCGATCAAGTCCGGCGCCGAGCGGATCCGCGCCGGTTACGTGCGCGGCGCGCTGGCCCGGCTCGTCCTCTTGACCGACGGACAGCCGTCGGTCGGGGTCACCGACGGCGAGAAGCTGTGCGCGCTGGTCGAGGCCGAGTGGGAGACCGGCGTCACGGTGACCGCGATGGGGATCGGCGAGAGCTTCGAGGACGAGCTCCTGGCCGAGATGGCGCGGCGCGGGCGGGGCGGCTTCCATTATCTGGCCACCCCCGCCGACATCCCGGCCGCGTTCGGGCGCGAGCTGGCCGGGCTGTTCGCGATCGCCGCGACCCAGGCCGAGCTGAAGCTGGTGCCGCACGAGCACGTCACCGCCATCGATCTGCTGCACCGGCTGCCGTCGCGCGCGAGCGACGACGGGCTGGTCGTGGAGGTCGGCGAGGTGGCGGCCGGCGCGCCGCGCCAGGTGCTGTTCCGCCTGGTGCGCGATCCGACCAGCTCGTCGCGCCACCTGGTGACCGCGCGGCTGACCTACCGGACGCCGGACGGACGCCCCGGCGACGCGTCGATCGTCGGGGTCGAGCTGCCGCGCCTGCCGCTCGGCGAGGCCGCGCGCGCCGTCACGGTGGAGCGGTTTCGCCTGGCGGTGGCCGCGGCGGTCGATCAGGCGTGGGCCCGGCGCGCGGCCGGCGACCGCGACCGCGCGCTGGCCGGGCTGCGCGAGGTCGCCGCCCAGATCACCGCCGCGCGCGGCCAGAATGCGGCGCCGGCGGCGGAGCTGGATCCGCTGATCGCCGACCTCGACGCCGCGTCCGATGCGGTCCAGCGCAGCGCGGCCGAGCGGGAGAAGATCCGGCGCCGGCTGCGCGAGCGCAGCCAGGTCACGCTGCTCGGGCACTCGACGCTGGCGCGGTTGCCGGTCGGCCCGGGCACCGACGACGACTGACGACGGCCATCGGTCGACTCACTCGCGCGCCTCGGCGATGAGCTGGGCGCCGGTCGCGATGCCCCACACCCAGGCGCCGAGCACGAGCGGCACGCCGACCGCGATGATCGCGAGCGGCAGGCCGAGCAAGAAGAGCGAGAGCTGAGCCAGGCCGGTGCCGGTCCGGCCGCCGACCAGGCTGCCGACGCCGGGACACACCATGGCGTTGAGGAACATCGAGGCGACCGCCTGGCCCGGACCCACCCGGCGCGGTTCCCACGCCGGCCAGACCGGGGCGCGGCGGGAGAGCGCATGTGTTGCGCGCGCAGCCAGGAGCCGGTCGCCGAGCGCCTGGTCGTCGACCGACAGCGGCGCCGCAGGTCGGTCCGGCATCCGGTACTGGAGGTGGCCGTCGTCGTCGGAGGTGAGCTCGAGAACCCCCTGCGACACCAGGGCCTGCATGTGCTCCTCCGCCTCGCGAATCGAGACGCCGACGAGGAAGGCCAGGGACGACGGCGACAGATCGACCGACGAGGTGAACGCCAGGCGGAGGAATTCGCGCTCGAACTGCCGGAACTCCACCCTTGAAGAATGGCGTGGTTTTCTCATGCGTCAACGCGACACCATGTGGGCCCGGGTGGGCCCCCGCAGAGCCGGGGTGGCGATGCGCCGACGCGGCGCACGCAGCGGGCGCGCGCGGTCGACGATGGCCGGGAGAAGAACGAGGTCTGTGGTGGCGGGTGGGTGCCTTACCGCTCATGCGCCAAAGCAATGGCTTCGACGATGAAGCTGTCAGCGCGCCAGCCAAGTACGTTGCAATTGCCGGCCACCTCTACATAAGATCGATCGCGATTGCACGGGGCTACGCCGGGGTCGGGGTGGCCGCGTGCTCGGGGGAGCTGTGGCCACGACCAACATGCGAACAGCTAGCCGCTCGCCGGTCACGCTGAAGATCAAGTTCAAGAGCACGACGCTCGAGCAATTCATCGAGCGCTACTCGGTGGACATCAGCCACGGCGGCATCTTCATCCGCACGAAGGATCCGCTGCCCGTCGGGACCAACCTGCGGTTCGAGTTCCAGCTGAAGGACGCGTCTCCCCTCATCACCGGCGACGGGACGGTGGTGTGGACGCGCGACTTCGATCCGACGCGCTCCGGGGTCGCGCCCGGGATGGGGGTCCGCTTCGACCGCCTTCCGGCCGAGAGCCAGGAGGTGCTCGATCAGATCCTGGCCCACAAGACCGCGAAGATGGGCAAGGCGCCCGAGGCCGGCTTCCTCGACACGCCGACCAAGGTCGCGTTCGGCAACGTGCCGACCAAGGTGACGCCCAAGGAAGTGCTCGACGGGCTGGCCCAGGCCGAGGCGCGCCGGACGCTGCTCGGGATGTCGCCGGCGAGGAGCGAGGACACCACGCCGCTGCCGCGGCCTCTCCCGTTCCACAACGACCTGGACGAGTTCCCCGACGAGGCGTTCGAGGAGGCGACCAAGGTCGCGTCGCTCGACGCGCTGGCCAGACGATCCGCCGATCCGTCGGAGGAGCCGGGCGGCACGCCGTTCGGCAAGTCGCTCGAGGAGGACGTGACCGTCGAGCGGCAGCGGATGTCGTCGCGGCCGCCGCGCCCCGAAGAGATGGAGCGCGAGTCGCCGCGCGAGCGCGAGTCGGGGCGCCAGCGCGAGCTGCGCGAGAGCGAGTCGCTGCGCGAGCGCGAGGTCGCGGCCGGCTCGCCTGCCCCGGCGCCGGTGCCGGTGCCGATGTTCCACGGTCTGCCGGCCCGCTCGCCGTTCGCCCCGGCCAGCGACGCCAGGGAGCCTCTCGAGGCGCGCGGCGAGCGCCAGGCGGCCGACCAGCTCTCGGGCGACGGCTCGGATCCGTTCTCGCTTCCGCTGGACCGCGCACCTTCGGCAGCGCGAGTCAGCTCGCGGCCGCTGCACATCGTCGAGGATGCGCCGCCGCCGGTCGGGCACGACGACGAGGACGCCGACGACCACGCCGACGACGACGAGGAGGACGGCGAGGGCCCGACCGACGCCGAGATCGCGCCGTCGGTCGATCAGTCGCCGGCAGTGATGGATCCGTCCGCGCTCGCTCGCGACGGAGAGCGGGACGGCTCGAGCACGCCGTGGATCGCGGCGGCCGCGGTGCTGCTGTTGATCGGCGGGGTGGGCGGCTTCTGGCTGCTGCGCGGGCGCAAGGACGACGGCGGGGCAGCCGCGGTGAGGCCTCCGGTGGCGGCCGCGGTCCAGAAGACGGCGCAGCCGCCTGCGAGCGCCACCGCCGACGGAGCGGGCGCGGCTGCGGCCGCGGGCCCTGGAGCTGGTGTCGGCGCGGCGACCGCGGGCAACCTCGAGGTGACGGTCGCGGCCACCCCGGAGGGCGCGATCGCCGAGCTGGCCGACGGCTCGCAGTCGGGGCCGACGCCGATGACGTTCCGCGGGCTGACCGCGGGGCAGAGCTACCGGGTCAAGGTGAGCAAGGCGGGCTTCGCGGTCGCCGAGCTGACCGTCAAGCCCGAGGCTGGCGATCCGCCGGCGATCGAGCTGGTGGCCAAGCCGTCGGTGCTGCGGGTGACCAGCGACCCGGCCGGCGCTCAGGTCTACCTCAATGGACGCCGTCAGAAATCGCTTACACCGGCGGACGTCGAGATCCCGCCGCGCACCGCGGCGCGGAAGCGGGTGACGCTGTCGCTGCACAAGGCCGGCTACACCACCGCCGAGCAGCTGGTCCCGCTCGACAGCCTGGT
Source organism: Kofleriaceae bacterium (assembly GCA_035489015.1). GTDB lineage: Bacteria > Myxococcota_A > Polyangia > Haliangiales > Haliangiaceae > DATFRY01. Next base: position 35,235 of record DATHKR010000210.1, read on the forward strand.
CGACCAAGGCGACGCGATGGTGCAGGAGGTGGCGCTGGTACTGGCCCGGCGTCCGGTGCAGAAGCCGGTGACCCCGGCCGACGGCGAGGCAGAGGGCGAAGCCGGTGACCAGGCGACAGACGGCGAGGAAGGGACCGGCTCGGACAGCGGCGCGACCGGCGACCAGACCGACGACAAGTCCGGTGACCGACCGGCCGGCACCGGCCAGGGCGCCGGTGGCACCACCGAGGGAGCCGGCGCCGGCAGCAAGCCCAAGGAATCGTCGGACGACGCCGGCAAGGGCCAGACGCCGTCGCTCACCGACCGCGACCAGGCCGATCCGATCCCCGACTGGATGAAGCCGAAGTGAACCGCGGCGGATCGCCGACCCGGCGGTCCGCGGCGTGAACCATGCGCGCGGCGCTCGCGGCGGCCGTCGTTTGCGCCGCGGTCGGGTGCGGGCGCTGCGGCAGCGACCAGCCCGGCGGCGAGGCGCGCGGCCCTGACGATCGCGGTGGCGCGGGCGCGCGAGCGCCGGCGCCGGACTCTCGCCGCGTCATCGACTTTCACACGCACATCGATCCATCGACGATCGCGGACGCGGTCGCCCTGTTCGACCGGCACGGCATCGCGGTCGCCGTGAACCTGTCCGGCGGCGCGCCGGGCGCCGGGCTCGAGCAGCAGCTGGCGGCCGCGGCCCGCTTTCCCGGCCGCGTCGTCGTCTTCACCACGCCGCGCTGGTCGCTCGCCCGCACCGGCCCCGGCTACGGCGCGCGCATGGCCGACGACCTCGAGGCCGCGCACCGGCTGGGCGCGCGCGGCCTCAAGATCACCAAGGGGCTCGGCCTGGCCTACACCGACGCGACCGGCGCGCTCATCGCGGTCGACTCACCGGAGCTGGATCCGCTGTTCGAGCGGGCCGGCCAGCTCGGCATGCCGGTCGCCATCCACACCGGCGACCCGATCGCGTTCTGGCGGCCGGTCGACCGCGACAACGAGCGATACGCCGAGCTGTCCGCTCACCCCCGCTGGGCGCTATACGGCCGCCCGGTGCCTTCGTGGGACGAGCTGCAGGCGGCGCTCGAGCGGCGGATCGCGCGCCACCCGCGCACCGCGTTCGTCTCCGTCCACTTCGGCAACGCGCCCGAGCACCCCGAGCGGGTCGGCGCCCTGCTCGACCGCTACCCGAACCTGTTCATCGACACCGCCGCGCGCATCCCGGAGATCGGGCGTCATCCGCCGTCGGAGCTGCGCGCGCTGTTCCTGCGCCACCCGGACCGGATCCTTTTCGGCACCGACCTCGGCATCGGCCCCGGGCACCTCGTGCTCGGCTCGTCGGGCCCGGAGCCGCCCACCGACGCGGATGTGGAGCGTTTCTTCGGCGCAACCTGGCGCTACTTCGAGACTGCGGACCGTGATTTCCCGCACCCGACCCCGATCCAGGGGGCGTGGACGGTGAGCGGCCTGGACCTGCCCGATGCGTCTCTCGACGCCCTTTACCGCCAGAACGCCGCGCACCTGCTCCAGATCCGGTTGCCTTGACGCGTGTCCGGACCGCGACCATCATGCGCTCATGCGCCGTTCCATCCGTGCCATCCCACTCCTGGCCAGTACGCCGACGCTGATCGCCGCTCTGGCCCTGGCCGTCGCGCCGGGCTGCAAGAAGAAGGAAAAGGCCGCCGAGCAGACCGCCGAGCCCGAGTCGGGCTCGACTGGCGTCATCGGCACCAAGAAGCCGGGCGGCCGCTTCCGCAACGACGGGCTGAGCGCCCGCCTCGGTCTCGAGCCGGTCACGGTCGCCGAGGTCGGGCCGCTGACGCCGCAGCTGACCGGCGCGCAGCCGCTCGGCCAGCCCACCCAGACCGCCGGCGGCCGACGCGTCACCGCGATGCAGTGCATGGACGGCACCGACGTCGACAAGATCAAGGCCGAGCTGGAGGCCCAGCTGAACAAGCTCGGCTTCGCGCCCATCCGGTCGAGCCCGCGCGGCAAGCGCGACCTGGTGACGCTCAGCGCCGACAAGCCGCCGTTCCGCTTCTCGGCCACGGTGCGCACCGGGCCGTATCCGGACTGCCCGGCCGACCAGAAGAAGGTCAAGGTGCTCATGTCCTGGTTCAAGCGCTCGCCGCGGCCGAAACCGCCGGTGGGCGCGGCGCCGGGCGCGACCCCGACGCCGGGTGGGACCGCTCCGCAGGGAGCCGCGGCTCCCCAGGGCGGCGCCCCGAAGACCGCGCCGGCCGCGCCGACCGCCCCCGCACCGTCGGGCTCGGCCAGCGGCGCGGCGCAGTGACGTCGCTCAGCCCGGGCTGACCGCGGCGCGGAGCGCGGCCAGCCCGCGCTCCACATCGGCCGCCGGTGGCAAGAGCGACACGACCGCGTGCGCGCCGCGGTCGAAATCGAAGAAGTAGCCCGGCTGGACCAGCACCCCCTCGCGCCCGGCCAGCCGCAGACAGAGCGCCTCCTCGTCCGCGTCGCGGTCGAGCTCGATGACCGCCGACCACCCGCCGTCGGCAGGGAGCAGGCGCGCGGCCGACCCGCCGGCCAGCGCGCGGGCCGCGGCGGCGCGGCTGGCGTCGACCCGGCCGGCGATGGCCCGGCGGATGTCGCCGCCGATCGCGAGCAGGCGCGGCAGGGCACGCATGACCGGCCCCGAGGCCGACAGGTACGCGTCGGCGATGTGGTCGAGGCGCGCGACCGCCTCGTCGCGCGCCGCCGCCGGCCCTGCCACCGCCAGCCAGCCCAGCTTGTAGTGGGGCAGCCCGCAGCTCTTCGACAGCCCGCCCATCGCGAAGCGCAGCCCGCCGCCGGCGGCGAGCGCGCTCGGGACCGCTCGATCGCCGGCCGGGTACTCGGCGAACACCTCGTCGGCGATGAGGGCGATCCCGCGCGCCTCGCACAGCGCCGACAGCTCGGCCAGCGCCGCGGCGGAGGCGACCGACCCGGTCGGGTTGTTGGGCGAGACCACCACCACCGCGCGGGTGCGCGGGCCGAGCTCCACCTCGACCCGGTCGGGATCCAGCGCGAAGCCGGGCGAGGGCCCGAGCGCGTAGCCATCGGCGTCGACCCCCTCGAGCCGGCACAGGTGCTCGAAGAGGGGATAGCTGGGCCGCGGCACCAGCACCTGGTCGCCGGGCGCGCACAGCAGCTTGAACAGGAACCCGTACGCCTCGCTGGTGCTGGCGGTCAAAAAGACGTGGTCGGGATCGACCGCCGCCCGCGGGGCCAGAAAATCGGCCACCGCGCGTCGCGCCGAGGGCAGCCCGCGCGCCGCCGGCTCGTACGGCGCGCCCGCTCCGGCGGCCAGGGCCGCGCCGAGCTCCGCCTCCGGGTAGGCCAGGCCGACCGCGGTCGGGTTGCTGGCGGTCAGATCGAGCAGCGCCCTGCCCTCGCCGCGCAGCCGGTCGATGAGCGCGCTCAGGCGGTTCGGGCTGAGATCGGCCGGGGTGCGCGGCGAGAAGCGCGCGCTCATCCAGCGCGCGCCGCGGCCGGCCGGTCCGCGCCGCCGACCAGGTAGCGGACCGCGTGGCCGAGCCCGTCCAGGGTCAGCGTCCACATCGGGAACACCGTCGAGATCGTCTCGGCAGTCGACCGCGGCCAGAACCGCTCCGGCTCCGGGTTGAGCCATGCGGCCCGGCGATACCAGTCGACCAGCCGGCGCAGGGACGCGATCCCCGGGCTGCGGTTGTCGCGGTGGTAGTAGATCGAGCCGCCGGCCGACAGCAGCTCGGCCGGGTGCATGAGCGCGTCGCCGACCACGACCAGCCGCTCCTCGCGCGAGCTCTCGCCGATGAGGTCGGCCACCGGCAGCGGCCGGCGGAACTCGGCGTCCTCGTAGACCTCGTCGTAGACGCAGTTGTGGAAGTAGAACGAGCGGAAGCGGGCGAAGCGGCCCACCCGCGACGCGGCGGTGAACAGCCGCTCGACCAGGCGCGCGTGCGGGTCCATCGATCCGCCCACGTCCATGAGCAGGATCAGCTTCATCCGGTTGCGCTTGGGCGGGTGGAAGACGAGCTCCAGCTCGCCGGCGTTGCGCGCGGTGGCCGCGATCGTCTCGTCCAGATCGAGCTCCTCGGGCGCGCCCTCGCGGCCGAGCTGGCGCAGCCGGCGCAGGGCCAGGTCGACCTGGCGGACGTCGAGGATCGCGTCGCGCCGGTACTCGCGGAAGCGGCGCTCGGCGGCCAGCTGCATGGCCGAGCGGCCGCCGCCCCCGCCGCCGACCCGCATGCCGGTCGGGTGAGCGCCGCCGCTGCCGAACGGCGAGGTCCCGCCGGTGCCGATCCAGCGGTTGCCGCCGTCGTGGCGCTCCTTCTGCTCGCGCAGCCGCTCCTCGAAGCGCCGGCGCAGCTCGTCGAGGTCGAGCCGCTCGAGCATGCGCCGCTCCGACTCGGACAGGCCCTCGAGCGCGCGCGGGTCGGACAGCCAGTCGAGCAGCTCGCCGGTGATGAGCGCGGCCTCGAACTTGACCCCGCGGAAGTGGGCGAGGAACGCCACGTCGAACGCGTCGAGCTGGCCGACCTCCTTGACGCATATCGCCCGTGCGACCCGGTAGAAGCCGTCCAGGCTGGAGTCGTGCAGCCCGAGCTCGAGCGCCTCCATGAGCGTCAGCCACTCGTGGGCCGAGGCCGCCACTCCCTGGCGGCGCAGCTCGAACAGGAAGTCGATCAGCACCGGGCGCCCGACTTCAGGCCAGCCCGCGCTTCTGCGCGACCTGGACGTCCTGCTCGTTCTTGAGCAGCGTGCCGAGGAACGGGATGCCGCCGCCGATCCGGTTGAGATCGACCCCGGCCCGCCGCAGCGCGCACACCCAGTCGATGAGCTCGCTGGTCGACGGCCGCTTGCGCAGCTTGGGCAGCTCGCGCAGGCCGTAGAACATCTCCAGGCACTGGTCGAGCGCGCGCGCCTCCACGTCCGGGTGGTGGACCCGCACGATGCGCGCCATCAGCTCGCGGTCGGGGAACTCGATGTAGTGGAAGATGCACCGGCGCAGGAACGCGTCGGGCAGCTCCTTCTCGTTGTTGCTGGTGATGATGACGAACGGGCGCTGGACCGCGGCGATCTCGTCGCCGGTCTCGTCGATGCGGAAGCGCATCGCGTCCAGCTCGAGCAGGAGGTCGTTGGGAAACTCGATGTCGGCCTTGTCGATCTCGTCGATGAGCAGCACCACCCGCGAGGTGGCGGACAGCGCGCGGCCGAGCGGGCCGAGCTTGATGTAGCGGCGGATGTCGCGCACGTCGCCGTCGCCGAACCGGCTGTCGTGCAGGCGCGCCACCGTGTCGTAGACGTAGAGCCCCTCCATCGCCTTGCTGGTCGACTTCACGTGCCAGCGGATGAGCTCGAGGCCGAGCGATTCGGCCAGGTTCTCGGCCAGGACGGTCTTGCCGGTGCCCGGCTCGCCCCGGACCAGGAGCGGCCGCTCCAGCGCCAGCGCCACGTTCACGGCCTGGCGCAGCTCGTCGGAGGCGATGTAGCGGCTGGTGCCCAGGAACTGATCGAATCCGTCCATCCCGGCGAGGATATCAGAGTCGCGGCGCGGCGCCCTTGGGGCTCGGACGGCCAGAACGGCTAGAAGGCGTAGCTCACGCCGAGGCTGAGCAGCACATAGCCCTGCGTGTAGGTCCCGCCGTTGAACGGGCTCTCGACCTGGTTGTTGGCGCCGGCCAGCGGCTGCACCGGATCCGGCGACTCGCGGTCGACCTGCGGCGTCTGCGCGTCGGGCGAGGCGCAGCCGAGCTCGTCCAGGCTGGTGTTGCACTCCGGGACCGTGCGCTCCTGCTCCAGCACCACGCCGCCGCCCAGCTCGAAGCGGAGCCGGTCGACCGACAGGGCCAGGCCGCCGCCGAGGGTGGTGCGCGCCATCCCGTCGATGTCGAGCCGGGTCCACGACAACGGGGCCGCCGCGGTGTCGTAGGCGGCGCCGCCGCGCGCCTCGAGCCGCTTGCCGTCGAGGTCGAACCCGTACGATCCGCCCAGGCGGAACGAGAAGGTATCCTTGAAGCCGTGGCGGATGAGCGCCGGCTGCAGGCGCAGCCCGGTCAGCCCCGACTTTCCGTCGACGATCACCTCGATGTCCGAGGCGCTCGACCAGTCCTCCCACTGCACGTCGAATTCGAGGTCGCCGCGCTCGCCGCCGGACGGGTCGCGCATCACGTAGCGAGCCCCGAACGAGGCGCTCTGCGGCAGCTTGAGGTTGATGCAGCTGGTGAGCGCCGCCGCGGTGCCGTCACCGTCGCCGCACAGCGGCGTGTCGGTCTCCGGGGCGATGAAGTCCTGCATGCCAGCCAGGCCGAGCCCGTTGCCGAGCACCGCCTGACCATCGCCCTTGAAGTCGAGCGACTTGGCGGTCTGGTAGGCCGCCCCGATCTCGAACATCGGCGCCGGCCGGTAGAGCAGCCCGGCGCCGGCGGCCGGGATGAAGTTGTCGGCCACGTCGACGATGAACACGCCGTCGCGGTGGACGTCCTCGCTGTAGTTGCGCAGGCCCCACAGGTGCTGCTTGCCCTTGGAGCCGGCGAAGCCCCACGACACCCGCACGCCGACGTCGAGCTGCGGCACGATGCGGTAGGCCGCGGCCAGGGTCGGGAACGCGGCCGACACGTCCTGCTCGATGATGTCGTAGCGCTGGGGCGGCGGCGGCGTGCTGGGATCCTCGAACTGGTACGACTCCTCGATCTTGCGCTCCGGGTAGCCGTGGTCGGCGATGAGGCCGATCCCGAACACCAGCGGCGTGGCGCCGCCCAGGTCGGTTGCCACGCCGAAGAGCGGGATGCCCTGGAAGCGGCCGAACCCGACCGCCGGGGTCGACTCGTTCTTCACCTCCGGGTACGGATCGCCGGTCCAGTCCTCTGCCTCGGTGCCTGGCTCCGGCTCGTCATAGGTGCCGGTGCGCTGGAACTTCTGGTTGAAGGCGATGAAGTTCATGCCCAGGTGGACCGAGGTGCCCTTCTGCTTGGCCAGCCCGGCCGGGTTGTAGTAGAGGGCCGACGGATCGTCCGCCTTGGCCACGAACGCGCCGGCGCGCGGCTGGGCCTGGCTGCCGTAGCCGGGCACGAACAGGCCGCCCGCGCGCGCGCCGCTCGCGGCCACCGCCAGGGCCAGAAATCCGGCCGCGGCGGCCATCCCTCGGGTACGTCTCGTCATGATCATTCACTCCTGGTTACGTCTCGCCCGGCGGCGCGCCGGCGCCGCGTCGCGTCCAGATGAGTCCAGAGGAGCGTCACCGCCACCGGCGTGACCCCGCTGATGCGCGAGGCCTGGCCGAGCGAGCGCGGCCGCACCGCCGACAGCTTCTCGATCGCCTCGTTCGACAGCCCGCGGATGGCGGCGTAATCGAGGTCCGCCGGCAGCGCGACCTCGTCGAACCGGCCCAGCCGGCGCGCGTCGCTCTCCTGGCGGGCCAGGTAGCCCTGGTACTTCACCTCGGTCTCGAGGCGCTCGGCCACGTCGGCGCCGACCGCGGGGAGATCGAGCCCGGCCTTGCCCGCCACCAGGGCCACCTCGGTCCAGCCGAGCTCCGGCCGGCGCAGGAGGTCGGCCAGGGTCACCCGCCGGTCCTGGATCGGGCTCGAGCCGAGCGCCTGCAGCTGCTGGTTGGCCGCGTCCGACGGCGCCAGCGACAGGCGCTCGATCCGCTCGCGCGCCGACGCGAGATCGGCGCGGAACCCCTCGTACGCGCGCCAGCGCTCGTCGTCGACCAGGCCGAGCCGGCGCCCGATCGGCAGCAGCCGGCAGGCGGCGTTGTCCTCGCGCAGGAGCAGGCGGTACTCGGCGCGCGAGGTGAACATGCGGTACGGCTCGCGGGTGCCCTTGGTGACCAGGTCGTCGACCAGCACGCCGGCGTAGGCCTGATCGCGGCGCAGGATCAGCTCGCCGGGGCCCTGGACCGCGCCGCCGGCCGCGCCGGCGCCGAGGCCGAGCGCGAGCGCGGCGTTGATTCCGGCCAGCATCCCCTGGGCGGCCGCCTCCTCGTAGCCGGAGCTGCCGTTCACCTGGCCGGCGTGGTAGAGGCCGCGCACCCGGCGAGTCTCGAGGGTGGGCAGGAGCTCGGTCGGATCGATGAAGTCGTACTCGACGGCGTAGCCCGGCCGGGTCATCTCGGCCCGCTCGAGCCCCGGGATCGACCGGATGAGCGCGAGCTGGACATCGTACGGCAGGGACGTGGAGATGCCGTTCGGGTAGACCTCGGTGGTGTCGAGCCCCTCCGGCTCGAGGAAGATCTGGTGGCGCGGCTTGTCGGCGAAGCGCACCACCTTGTCCTCGATGCTCGGGCAGTAGCGCGGGCCGGTGCCGGCGATCGCGCCCTGGTAGAGCGGCGAGCGGTCCAGGTTGGCGCGGACGATGTCGTGGGTCGCGTCGGTGGTGGCCGTCATCCAGCACACCCGCTGCGGCAGCGGCGGCCGCTCGCCGGGCGGGGCCAGCACGCGGAAGCGAGGGGCCGGCTCGTCGCCCGGCTGCACCTCGAGGCCGGAGACGTCGATGGTCCTGCCGTCGAGCCGGCACGGCGTGCCGGTCTTGAGCCGCGCCAGCGGGAAGCCGAGCCGGGCCAGCGAGTCGGACAGGCCGAGCGCGGGCGGCTCGCCGGCGCGGCCGCCGCCGGCGCGGGTGTCGCCGACGTAGATCGTCCCGCGCATGAAGGTGCCGGCGGTGAGGATGACGGCGCGGGCGCGGAACGCGACGCCCATCTTCGTCGCGACCCCGCGCGCGCGGCCGTCCTCGGCGAGGATCTCGCTGACCTCGGCCTGGCGCAGGTCGAGGCGCGGCTCCTCCTCCAGCACCTGTCGCATCGCCTCGCGGTAGCGGCGCTTGTCGGCCTGGGCGCGGGTCGACCGCACCGCGGGCCCCTTGGAGCGGTTGAGCCGGCGAAACTGGATGCCGGTGCGATCGATGACCCGCGCCATCTCGCCGCCGAGCGCGTCGATCTCCTTGACCAGGTGTCCCTTGGCGACCCCGCCGATGGCCGGGTTGCACGACATCTGCGCCACCGTGTCGAGGCTCCCGGTCAGGACCAGCGTGCGCGCGCCGAGCCGGGCCGCCGCCAGACCGGCCTCGCAGCCGGCGTGACCGGCGCCGATCACGATGACGTCGTACGGCTCGGGATAGACGAACACGTTCTACTCGGCGGCGCCGCCGCGGCCCGTCCTGTCGCACTTTTCCGAGCCCGGTGGATACTTGGGAGCGAACCCGTACACGTTGAGCGTGACGTGGAGCAGGAGCTCGCCCGGGTGGACGTTGTCCGGCATGCGGCCGGTCTCCCAGTGGATGCCCTGCACCTTCACCGAGCCGCACGGGTCGTGCTTGCCCTCGAGCGCCGAGACCTCTCGCTTCCAGCTGTCCAGGGTCGGCAGGTCGCACTGCCCGGGCGTGCCGCACTGGAAGTCGAAGGTGTGGAACCACCAGGTGGCGTCCTCGGCGCCGCCCTGCTCGGCGATCGCGACCGCCGCGCTCAGGCCCTCCTCGCCGCGCGCGCGCAGGCTGACCGCGTGCATCCCCGGCTTGAGGTCGATGTAGAAGCAGGCGTCCGAGGAATCCCCGGTCTTGTAGAGGACCATGCCGTCGACCAGCGCCCAGAGCGGGTCGCGCGACGGGCCCAGGTGGACCTCGAAGCGCTTGTAACCAGCCGCGGGCGCGCCGGCGCCGTCGTCCCCCTCCCGGCAGCGGCAGGCCTCTCCCGTGCAAAGCGGTCCGACCAGCACCGCCTCCGTGCGCGCGGGGGGCAGGGCTTCCATGCTGCCCTGCCTGGGTGAGCCCGAGGCCGGTTCGGCGCCGGCTCCGCTGGCCGGTCCGCTGGCCGCGCCGCTTCCCCCGCCGCTGCTCCCTCCGCAACTCAGGCAAAGCACGGCCAGAAGGAGACGATGAGGAGCGCGCATGGCGCGCGAGTATATCCTCGTGGCAACCGGATCCGATCCGGGCGGGTCAGAACGATGCGTTGCGGCCGGAGGCTTGACCGGCGGACGCCGTGGAGACTATAGAGGAATGCCGTTTTTCGGCGGATCTGGGATGAGATGAGACGCGCAATCTTCGTCGCTGTTCTGGCTCTGTCGACCGGGTTCGTCGCCGCGTGCGGCGGCAGCAAGGCCGGCAAGGTCGACTACTCGGTCTCCGCGCAGCAGAACTACGAGCGCGGCCTGAAGAAGATGGAGCGGGAGGACTGGGTCGCCGCGGCCAAGTACTTCTCCTTCATCAAGGCACGCTTCCCGTACTCCAAGTACGCCGTGCTGGCCGAGCTGCGCCTGGCCGACGCGGAGTTCGGCGCCGAGCACTACCTGCAGGCGGTCGACCTCTTCAAGTCGTTCATCAAGTTCCATCCCAGCCACGAGATGGTGCGCAACGGCTACGCGTCGTTCCGGATCGCCGGCGCGTACTACGAGATGCTCCCCGGCGACATGTGGCTCCTGCCGCCCTCCTTCGAGAAGGATCAGAGCGCCACATCGGATGCCCACCGGGAGCTGGTCGAGTTCCTGAGGAAGTACCCCGGCTCGCCGCAGATGGCCAAGGTGCGCGTCATGCTGACTCGCATCAACAAGCGGCTGGCCGCGCACGAGCTGTACGTGGCGCGGTTCTACTGGGATCGCGAGAGGCCGATGGGGACCGTGCTCCGCCTGCGCCGGTTGCTCGACAAGCACGGGGGCGTCGGCTACGACGGCCCGGCGCTCTACCTGCTCGGCAAGGCATACCTCGAGGTCGACGAGCCGGCCCGCGCCCGCAAGGCGTGGGAGCGCCTGGTCAAGGAGCATCCGGACGACGACCACGCGGACGAGGTCCGCGACGAGCTGAAGAAGCTCCCCGGGTAGGCGTCGGCCAGGCAGGCCCGAGCGAGGCCCGAGCGGGGTAAGATACCGGCCATGGACGACCGGCTCCGCCAGCTCATCGCGCTAGGCCGCGATCACTACAGCGCGGGCGAGTACGACAAGGCCGAGCAGTACCTGTCCCAGGTGGTGAAGGAGAACCGCGGCTTCGCGGACATCTTCAACATGCTGGGCGTCATCTTCCATGATCAGGGCCGGTTCGCCGAGGCGGAGGAGGCGTTCGAGAACGCCCTGCGCATCAACCCGGGTTACACCGAGGCCGCGCTCAACCTGTCGGTCACGTACAACGACCGCGGCAAGTACCACAAGGCGCGCGAGGTTTACGCCGGCGCGATGAGCCACTCGCACCAGCAGCCGAGCAGCATGGACCCGTTCGCGCTGGGCAAGATCGCGAACATGCATGCCGACCTCGGCGTGGCCTACGCCGACCTGGGCCGGCACCAGGATGCGGTGCGCGAGCTCCAGCGGGCGCTCGAGCTGTGCCCGACCTTCATCGACATCCGCACCCGTCTCGGCAACGTCTACCGCGACATGGGCGACGGGGAGGCGGCGCTGGTCCAGTACACCCAGGTGAAGGGGGCCAAGCCGGACTACCTGCCGGCCCGCCTGGCCCTGGGCGTGACGCTGTACTCGCTCGGCCGGCGCGACGACGCGATCGCCGAGTGGGAGGGGATCCTCGAGCGCCAGCCGGACGACCGCCGCGCCCAGGCCTACCTGCGCATGGTGCGCGGCACCAAGCAGACCGCGGCCGCCGCGGCCGACGGCGACTCGCCGTTCACGCGCGGCGAGGACTGAGCGCGCCGCCCCGCAAGGGACGACGGCTGGTAGCGGCCGTAAGCGGCCGGCCGCGATCGATCAGAGGACGCGGACCTTGCTGAGCTCGAGCGAGGTCGGGTTCTCGGTGTCGAGGACAAAGGCGGTGAGCTCGCCCTCGACGTCGACCTGGCAGCTCGACTTTCCGGCGCAGGCGCGCTGGATGGCGGCGAAGCCGGTGTCGTCGAGGACCAGGTGCGGCATCCAGCCGTACACGATCGCCTTGTCGCGCCCGCCGCGGTCGAACGGCAGCACGTTGCACGCGTCGCGCGACCGGCACAGCGGCTCGAGCACGCGCACGCGCCAGCGATAGCGCCGGCCCATCCACGCGGTGCGGATCTTCTGGTAGGAGGTCGCGGCGGCGGCGCGGTCGCGGCCGCGCTCGACCTCGGACAGGGCGCGCGCCAGATCGTACTGGCTGCGCGAGTCGAGGGTGGCGGGGCCGGAGCTGGCCGCGGCGGCGGCGGGCGCGCGCCCCGGCGACGGCGCATCTTTCGCGTCGGAGCGGTCGCAGCCGGCCGACAGGGCCAGCGCGGCCAGGAGCGCGGCGCCGGCCGCGCGGGCGAGGCGCGCGCCGCGGCGGGCTGTCGCGGGCGAGAGCGCCGCGCCGGTCGGCGGCGAGGTCGTGGTCGTGGTGGCGGTCATGGTCCTGTTCGGGGTCGGGGTCATGTCGTCCTCGTCAGTCTCGCGGTTCGGGTTCGCGTGGTGTGGAGACGGGTCATCGCCGCGCGTGAGCGGTGGCCAGGTCGCGCTCCAGCTCCGCCACCAGGACCGGATCCGCGTCCGGCTCGATGGCGCGCGCGCGGGCCAGCTCCGCGCCGGCGGCGCGGCGGTCACCGGCGGCGAGCTCGACGACCGCGCGGTGGAGGTGGAGGTCGGCGCTCGGCGTGTCGAGCCGGAGCGCGCGGGTCATCGCCTCGCGCGCCTCGGCCACCCGGCCGAGCCGGGCCAGGGCCAGCGCCTGGGCGTCGATCGCGAAGATGCTGGGCCGCTGGCCGACCGCCTGGGCGGCCAGGGCGAGCGCGCGATCCGGCGACTCGCGGTGGCGGGCCAGGTAGAGGGCGAGCGGCATCGGATCGTGCGAGGCCAGCTTCTCGGCCTCGGCGACGCGGGCGGCCGCCTCGGGCATCCGACCGGCCTGGTCGAGCAGGTCGGCCAGGGCGAGCAGGAGCTCGGCGGTCGGCCGCCGCGCCACCACCTGACCGAGCTCGGCGATGGCGTCGTCGCGCTGATCGAGGTGGCCGTGGACCCGGGCGCGAAGCGCGCGGGCCGGCAGGTAGCCGGGCACCAGGGCGAGCGCGCGCTCCGCCGCGTTGCCGGCCGCGCGATACTTGCCGCGCCGGCGCAGCATGTCGCCGATCTCGACGTAGACCCACGCGGACGGCTCGCGCGCGTCGGGCCCGGCCGCCTCGAGGGCGGCCTCCATGAGCTGGAGCGCGCCGTCCACGTCGCCGTGGAGCCAGCGGATGTAGGCGCCGCGGCTGTACGAGCGCAGGTCGGGCAGGAGGTCGATCGCCTGCTGGTAGGCGTCGGTGGCCGGGCCGTAGTCGCCCAGCTCGAGCAGCGCGTCGCCCAGGAGCAGAAAGCCGATCGATCGCTCCGGCGCCGCCGCGATGAGCGCGCGCGCCGCGTCGCGCGCCTCGGCGAAGCGGTGCTGCGAATGCTGGCGCAAGATGGAGGCGATCCGCACGTCCGGATCGCGGGGGTCGCGCGCCTCGGCCGCGATGATCGCGTCCTCGGCGTAGGCGGCGAGAGTGGAATCGGCGGTCTCGCGCTCGCGCTGGAGGAAGGCCTGGGCCAGGCGGGCGTAGTCGCCCGCCTGACCCGGCGCCGAGCGGAGCGCCTGCTGCGCGCGCTGGATCTCGAGCTCGCCGGCTCCCTGTCCGGGCTTGTAGCCGAGCGCGAACTCGGCAGACGGGAGGCCCCGGGTCGGGTCCGCCGCGGCGGCGGACGACTCGCTGGCGCTCCGGTGGGAGCAGGCCGCCAGCGACGACGCGGTCAGGATGGAGAGGGCGAGGATCGAGCAGCGCATGGTCAGGCTCCCTGTTCGCTGACTAGAGGGGGTTGCCGGAGAACGGCGAGGCCAGGAACGGGAAGGTCAGGGTGAACGGCAGGTCGTTCGCGTTCACGCCGTCGCTGATCGCGCCGCCGTTGTTGCAGAGCACGGTCGCCTCGATGTCGAACACGTCGTCCTCGAGCCAGCGGCCGTTGGGGAAGGACGAGTTCTCGAACGTCTGGCCGGCGCTGACGTCGATGCGCTGGAGGTCGGCCGGCGTGGTGCCGTTGGCGGCGAGCAGGCCGACCAGGTCGGTGCGTCCGCCGTCCGGGGTGGCCGCGCAGTTGGCGCCGAGCACCGCGGTCAGGAGCCCCGGCAGCTCCGGGAACAGGATGTACGAGCCGAAGTTCGCCACGTCCTGCTGCGGGCGCGAGCGGTTGTACTTGTCCTTGTCCTTGAGCGGGATGAGGACCTCGTTGACCAGCGGCCAGCCGAGCCGCGAGACCTGCACCCAGCCGCCCACGTTGCGCTCGGGGGTGTCGCGGTGGAGGAGCCGGGTGCGCTGGCGGCTGGCGGTCGCGTGCACGCCGAGCACCTTCTGCTTGGCCGGGGCGCTGGCGCCGGGGCGCGCGCCACCGTAGGCGAGCTTGGCGATCGGCATCTCGGTCACCAGCGACATCACGTTGACGCCGTTGGTGGTGGGCGCCCCGCCCACGCCGAGCAGGTCGAACACGTGCAGATCGACGAAGAACGGCTCGTCGCGCGGGCCGGCGAAGAAGCGGCTGCCGCCGGCGCTGGCGATCGCGCTCAGCGCCACGCCCTCGTAGGAGCCGCCCGGGAAGCTGCGGTCACCCACGTACCAGGGCGCGACCGGCACGTCGGCGGCCAGCGCGTCCTCGCGACCGGTCTTCTTGTCGATGAGGATGACGTCGTAGACCTGGCGGACGTTGAGGTTGGGGTCGTCGAGCGACGCGACCGCGCCGGTGTTGTAGAGGAAGGTGTCGCCGTTCTGCACGCTGGTCTTGAACAGGTAGCGGATCACCAGGTCGTCCCTGGCGTCGCCGTCGTTGTCGATGTGCAGGTCGTAGGCGACGTTGTCCGAGAACTTGTAGAAGTTCGGGCCGGACGACGGGATGAGCAGGGGGACGTAGTTCGCCACGATGACCAGCTTGTCCGGGTTCTCGGGGCTGATGAACGTGTAGACGTCGGTGTTGTCGGCGAACTGGTCCTCGCCGATCGCGGGCGCCTCGCGGTGGCTCGAGGCGCTCGCGGTGGCTGGCTGGAACGCGTTCAGGGTGAAGCCGCCGGCGATCGCGAGCACAGCGGCGTGGGTCTTTCGGATCGTCTTCATGATGACGTTGGTCTCCAGTGCTTTCTCTGAGTCTTCGTTCAGGGGAGTCTAGGGATCACTCGGCGCGGTAGATGGCTCCGCCCTCGGAGTCCACCACCGCGAACACACCGGCGCCGCGCGCCGTGCGAATGCCGGCCGGGTCCTTCATGGCCGACTCGACGATGGTCTGCTCGCCGCTGTCGATGTTGACGGTGATGAGCTGGCCGGCGCCGTCCTCGGTGTGGTTGGGGATGACGGCGGTGCCGCCGCCTGCGACCAGCGAGACGCCGGCCGGCTGGGACAGCCCGAGCCCGGACACGACCTCGGTCGCCTCGCCCTGGCTGTCGATGGCCCACAGCGCGCCGCCCAGGGCGCGCGACGGGCGGTTGTCCATGACCCAGGCGACCGAGTCGGCGTCCACGTAGACGCCGCCGGGCGACTCGAGCGGTGCGCCGGCCAGCACCACGCTGGCGGTTCCGCCCGCGGTCGGCAGGGTGAAGAGCGCCGGCTGGTTGTCGGTGGTGAAGCCGGACACGTAGAGGGTCTCCTCGTCGGGGCCGAGCGCCAGCCCGGCCGCCTCGGCGATGCCGCCGGCTGGCAACGCCGCCAGCGCCCCGCCGCCGGTGCCGATCGTGTAGAGCACGCTCTGGCTGGACGGCTCGGCGTCGTCGCCGAGCTCGCCGGCGCGCACGCCCAGGTCGGACACGAACAGGGTCGAGCCGTCGGCCGACATGAGGAGGCCGGCCGGGTTCTCCAGCGGAGCGCCAGAGGTCAGCACCGTCACCTCGCCGCCGGCGGCCGGCACCGAGAAGATCCCGGGGCGCGGCGACGCCTCATCGGTGAACGCGGAGAAGTAGAAGGTCGCGCCGTCCGGGCTCGCGACCGCGTCCATCGGGTTGGTGAACCCGCCTGCCGCCACCATCGTCGTCGCGGTGGGGGGATCGGTCGGAAGCTCGACGCCGTCGCCGGGGGTGTCCCCGTCGTCGTCGTCGTCGTCGCCTCCTCCTCCTCCTCCGCACGCGGCGAGAACCGCGGCGAGGGCGAGCCCTAGGTATGGGTGTCTCGTCATCGTCCTGCCTCCTCGGTGGCGCAATGCCACTCGTCCAACCCACTACGTGCGCGGGCGGACTTCGGATGGGGCAGGACGTCGGGAGGCGGATTTCAGTGCGCCGGCGGCGTCATCACGAACAGATAGTCGTTCTCGGGAGCGGCCAGGAGCGCGGCCACGCCCCCCTCGCCATCATCGATGATCGGGCGCACCGAGACCGCCGCGCGCACCCCGCGCCGCTTCATGCGCCTGACGATGGCGCTCTCGTGGCAGTGGCCGTTGCCGGCCAGGATGACGATCTGCCGGCGCCGCGCGCCCGCCGACCGGCCCGCGGTCAGCCAGGCGCTGGCGCTCTCCGCCATGCTCTCGTCCCACAGGACCTGGGCGGTGTACATGCGCTCGCCGGCTGCCGCGGCCTCTGCCCTGGCGTCGGCCTCGGCCTTTTCCTCGGCGGCCTTGCTCGGCTTGCCCTTGCTCGGCTTGCCCTTGCTCGGCTTGCCAGCCTTGCTCGGCTTGCCGGCCTTGCCAGCCTTGCTCGGCTTGTCGGGCTTGCTCGTCTCGCCGTCCTCGTCCTCGCCGTCCTCGTCCTCGCCGTCCTCGTCCTCGCCCGGCGATGCGCCAGCGTGGCCGTGCCCCTCCCCGGCCCCCATCTCCTCCATGATCGCGTCCCACCAGGCGCGATGCTCGGCGTCGTCGAGGACCAGCTCGGGCAGCTTGCCGCGCTCGGCCGGGTCGAGCTTGTCGACCCCGCGGCGGGCCACCTTGCGGGTGAGCTCGCGCGGGATGTTGAGCGCCAGGATGGCCGCGCCGCGATCGCGCGCCATGAACACCATCGGCCGGTACAGCGACCAGTCGAAGCCCCAGCGCTCCTTCCAGGCGGTGCGCGACAGCAGCGCCGCCTCCTCGATCCGGCGGGCGGCGAAGTCGTCGAGCACGCCCTGGAACGGGCGCTGGAACATCTCCATGCCGAGCGCGATGGTGACCGCGCCCGCGCGGCTCCGCGCGCTCAGCGCGTCGAACAGGTGGAGCTGGGCCCAGTGGTCGTGCGGGTTGCGGTGGTTCTCCCCCACGCAGACCGCGTCGGCGCCGCCGACCTCGGCCAGAAAGGCATCCCAGCCGATTTCCTGGCCTCCGCGGGCGCGCAGAACCCGGAACGGCAGGCCGGCCGCCTCCACCCCGCGGACCTCCGACGGAGCCCGTGCCCCGTCCGCGGCCGCCCCGCCGCGGCATGCCGCCATCAGCCCGGAAAGCGCCAGCGCGGCCGAGAGAGCGAGAACGGACGCAGCGGGCCCGCTCGGCGCCCTGTCTCGGCGGGTGTGCATTGCGCCGAGCCTACCACGCCGGGCTATCCTCTCCGGTTCGTGAACGCGATCTCCCGGCTCCCATACCTGACCGCCGATCTGCCCGGCACCGGCGGCGCGCTCCGCGTCGAGCTCGGCGACTTCCGCGTCGAGGAGCTGCCCGCCTACCAGCCGACCGGCGAGGGCGAGCACGTCTTCGCGTGGATCGAGAAGAGCGGCGTCAACACGATCGCCGCCGCGCGCGAGCTGGCCCGCGCGGTCGGCGTCAGCGAGCGCGACGTCGGCAGCGCCGGCCTGAAGGATCGCGCCGCGGTCGCGCTGCAGTACCTGTCGTTCCCGCCGCCGGTCTCGCCGGCCGCGCTGCTCGAGGCGCGCGTGCCCGGCGTGCGCGTGCTGTCGGCGACGCCGCACCCGCACAAGCTCCGCACCGGCCACCTGCGCGGCAACCGCTTCGCGCTGATCCTCCGCCGCCTGGCGGTGCCGGCCGACCAGGCCGCGGCGCGCGCCCGCGCGGTGCTAGAGCGCCTGGCCGCGCCGCCCGGCAGCCCCAACTGGTTCGGCGAGCAGCGCTTCGGCGCAGCCGGCGACAACGCGACCGCCGGGCGAGCGCTCCTCGACGGCGCCGGCGACGCCCGCGGACGGCGCGGGCCGGCCCCGCGCGAGCGCCGCCTCCTCATCTCGGCGTACCAGGCCGACCTCTTCAACCGCTACCTGCGCCGGCGGATCGAGGACGGCACCTATGCGCGTGTGCTGTCCGGCGACCTGCTCTCGCTGCGCCGCGGCGGCCTGTTCCCCACGACCGATCCGGCCGCCGATCAGCCGCGCCTCGACGCGGGCGAGCTGGCCGTGACCGGCCCGATGTTCGGCCACAAGATGCGCGCGCCGGTCGACGACAGCGAGGCGGCCGCGCGCGAGCGCGCCGTGCTCGACGAGGAAGGGATCGCAGTGGCCGATTTCCGCCGGCTCGGCAAGCTGGCGCCGGGCACGCGCCGGCCGCTGTCGATCGCGCTCGAGGAGGTGGCGGCCGAGCCATGCGGCGAGGACGCGATCCTGATCCGCCTGGCCCTGCCGTCGGGCGCCTACGCCACCTCGGTGATGAGAGAGGTCATGAAGGCGGAGCCAGCCGGCGCCGCCTCCACGCACGAGGCGGCCACCGCCGTCGACTAGGTGACACGCATGGACATCAGCTCTCAGTTCGTTCACTTCGCGCTCCTCGGTCAGGACTGGGTGCTCTGGCTCCTGGTCGGCCTGTCGGTGATCTCGGTCGGCGTCATGGTCGAGCGCGGCCTGTTCTTCCGCCGCCAGCGGTTCGACGCCGACGCGCTCGACCGCGAGGTGCAAAAGGCGCTGACCAGCGGCGACCTCTCCGGGCTCGAGGACCGCTTCGCCGGCTCGCCGTCGATGGCGGTGCAGGTCGCGCTGACCGGCGTGCGCGCGCGCGCGCGCGGCGCCGACGCGGTGGCCGAGGCGATGAACGGGGCCAAGAGCCGCGCCCGCCAGGAGCAGGAGCACTACCTGGTGGTGCTCGGCACGCTTGGCAACAACGCCCCCTTCATCGGCCTGTTCGGCACCGTGCTCGGCATCATCGCCGCGTTCGAGCACCTGTCGGCCAAGCCGGGCGACGTGGTCGACGCGGTCATGTCCGACGTGTCGCGCGCACTGGTCGCGACCGCGGTCGGCATCCTGGTCGCGATCCCGGCGGTGGTCGCCTTCAACCTGTACCAGCGCCGGGTACGTGCCGAGGTCGGCCGCGCCGACTCGGTCGCCCACTCGATCCTCAGCCACATGCATGCCGCGGAGGGCCGCGCGGGCGGCGCGGGAGGCGCCTGATGGCCGGCCGCAGCACGGTCTATCGCGACGGCGACCAGGAGATCATCTCGGAGATCAACGTCACCCCGCTGGTCGACGTCGTCCTGGTCCTCCTGGTCATCTTCATGATCACCGCGCCGATCCTGGCCGCGCGCGGCATCCTGGTGAACGCGCCGACCACGGTGTCGGGCGACTCGGTGTCCACCCCGCTGCAGATGGCGCTCCGCCGCATGCCGGGCGGCGCGATCCAGGTCTACGTCAACGGCCGCGAGCAGGCCGGGTTCGACGCGGCCCGCGCCGAGCTGACCCGCGCGCACGCGGCGGATCCCGAGATCAAGGCGGTCATCGCGGCCGACACCGACATTCCGTACGGCGAGGTGATGAAGGCGATCGATCAGGTGAAGCGGGCCGGCATCCAGAAGTTCGCGCTGGCCAGCAAGCGACCTCAGGAGTCCGACGCGCGCTGATGGGCGGTGGCCGCCGCATCCAGGCGGCGTGGCTCGCGACCCTCGCGATCCACGTCGCCGCCGGCGCGGCGCTGGTCGCCGTGCCGCTCGAGGAGCGCGACGAGCTGGTCGTGGTTGCCGACTTCGACCTGGCCGAGCCGCCGCCCCCGCCCGCGCCCGAGCCGCCGCCGCCCGAGCCCGAGCCGCCGCCGGAGACGAAACCGGAGGAGCCAAAGGCCGAGCCGAAGGAGCCGAAGGCCGAACCGAAGGAGCCAAAGGCCGAGCCCCGCCCTGCCCCGCCGCCGGATCCCGCGCCCGCGCCGGCCGGGCCGACCGGCGACCCCGCGCCCGGCTGGGCCACGGATCCGCCCAACGCCGACCAGCCGTACAACCTCGGCGACGCGGTGCCCGCCGCGCAGGCGCGCGCGCCGGGCGGCCGCGGCAAGGGCGGCACCGGCGGCGGCAGCGGCGCCGGCGGCGGTGGACCGGGCGGCACCGGCGCGGTGCCCACCCCGGTGTCGGTCGCGGACATCAAGACCATGCCGGAGCCGATCGGCGACACCGACTTCGTCGAAGCCCACAAGGACTACCCGGCCGAGGCCCGCCAGCTCCGGGTCGAGGGTCAGGTCAAGGTGCGCCTGGTGGTCGACGCCGAGGGCAAGGTCGCCAGCCGCCGCCTGGTCACCCGGCTCGGCCACGGCCTCGACGACCTCGCGCTTCGCCTGGCCAGGAAGCTCCGCTTCCGCCCCGCGCTCGACACCAGCGACCGCCCGGTCGCGGCGGTCGTGGTGTGGACCTTCACCTTCACCATCCCGCAGTGAGCCGGGCGAGGACCAGCCGGCCGGCCCTGCCTCCGCGCCTCACGCCCGCGAGCGCAGGCCGCTGAACGCCGCGTCGACCAGGTGCGTGTTCGAGATCGAGGCCAGCGCCTCGGTCTCCTCGCGCGACATCGGCCCCTCGTGGTCGAGCAGGCGGACCAGGCGCACCACGGTCGTCTCGTCGAGCCGCGCGTCCACGTGCACGTTGAGCAGCGCGGCCAGCGCCTGGCACTCGGGAGCCGGCATCGCCTTGAACGCCTGGTAGAGCGAGTCGGCCACCTCCATCCGCTCGCGCGCGGCCTGGAAGAAGCGGACCAGCGACGCGGCCGGGAGCTCGAACACCTGCTTCTGCACCGCGGTGGCCCGGCTGCTCTGCGCCGCCACCCGGACCGCGTTGACCACGGTCCCCCACAGCTGGGTGACCGGCTGCAGGCTGGCGTAGCGCACGTCGCCCCAGTACGCCGCGATGCGGCCGCGCAGCGCGATCAGCGCCTCGCGCAGGTCGTCCGGGACCTGGCCCACCTCGCGCGACGCATCGCCGGTCGCGATCTCGCTGACCATGGCGCGCAGCACCCAGTAGAGGAGGTCTCGCTCGCCCTGGAAGCGGGCCGCCCAGCTGTCGAGGGCGGTGCGCATCCCGTCGAAGAGGATGACGGACGTGTCTGCCGGCATGATTCACCTCGAGCCCGAAAGGGTCGATCCTGGAACGTTCACACCCGCGCCGCAGCGCGTCAACCCCCTTGTGTTCGCGCGGATGCGACAGATCGCGGGCGCCCGGAAACCGCTTGCCCCGCGCGGCAAAGCCGGATATCAGGACCGCGCCTTTCACCCCTCCTGGAGGTATCCGTGCTGCGTCTCTGTTCCGCGATTTCCTGTCTGGCCGCCTCGGCCGCGCTCCTCGCCGCGTGCGCCCCGGCCGACGAGGTCGGCGGCGAGCTGGCCTCGTCCTCCACCGCCTCGCCGTTCGGCGACGACAAGAGCCTCTCGCCCGACCCGGCGGTCTTGACCTGCGAGGAGTCCCAGTCGGCCGGCGATGATCGCACTCACTGGCAGCTCTGGCTCGACCCGAAGCCCGAGGGCGGGTTCATCTTCCGCCGCGCCCAGAACATCTTCGATCCGTGGGAGGGGACGATCACCCTCGACGTCCAGACCCTGCGCGAGTTCGACGACTGCCGCGCCGCGGCATCGGAGCCGCGCCTCATCACCTGCTTCCGGCCCGGCTCGAGCTTCCTGGTCACCAAGTGGGTGGAGGAGACGTCGATCCCGATCGGCGGCGCGGATCTGTTCACCACCAGCCACTTCGACATGACCTGGCAGGCGACCGGCCCGGCCGACCGGGAGAGCTTTCAGTTCTACTACTTCGACCAGGAGTGCTGGGCCTCGGCCGACGATCGCCTGGGGTCGTGAGCCCCGCCGTCGGGTGCGCGACATCCTGCGCGAATTGAGCAACTTGCGCAGGTTTCGGCGCGAACCGGCCCCGGGCCGTGGTCCACAAGCGCTCGATTTCGCGTGAGCTGGGATCCGGCCCGAAGGTTGCTCTCCTTTGCAGGCGAAGAGCGCCAGGAGGGCCGTCGATGTCCCGCACCCGATTCTCTCGCGTCCTCTCGCTCGCGTGCGCCGCGGCCGGGATCGCCGCCGCTGGCCCCGTGGCCGCAGGCAGCCCCGGCTCCGCGCCGGTCGTCGGCGGCCATCCGGCTCCGGTCGGCAAGTGGCAGGACGTGGCGGCGGTCACCGACGGCGTCTTTCCCTTCTGCACCGGGACCCTGATCGGCCCGCGCGTGGTCCTGACCGCCGGCCACTGCGTGGACGGCTCCGAGGTCACCGCCGTCAACCTGGGCGCGGTCGACTCGCGGACCGGCGGCGAAGAGATCGCGGTGGTCCAGGCCACCGCCCATCCCGACTGGGAGAACACCTACGACGTCTCGGTGCTGGTCCTGGCCGAGCCGTCGGTCTTCACCCCCCGCCCGGTCGCCACCGACTGCATCGTGCGCGAGGCGCTGCACGATGACTCCGCGGTGACCCTGGTCGGATTCGGCGCCACCACCGTCGAGGGCGACGACTTCAACACCACGCTCATGGAGGGCGAGGCCCACATCATCGACGTCGGCTGCACCGGCGGGGACGGCTGCGCGCCCGCGGTCAGCCCGGGCGGCGAGTTCGTGGCCGGCGGCGCCGGGGTCGACTCCTGCTTCGGCGACTCCGGCGGACCGGTTTACCTCGACACCCCCGACGGCATCGTCCTGGCCGGCGTGGTGTCGCGCGGGCTCGACAGCGCGACGACTCCGTGCGGCGGCGGCGGCATCTACGTGCGGCCGGACGCGGTGCTCGACTGGATCGAGGCGACCGCCGGCCAGCCGATCACGCGCGCCACCTGCGCGGCGACCGAGCCCGAGGACCCGACCGACGGCGCCGGCGGCGACGACTCCGGCACCGACGACGGCAGCGCCGACGACGGCGGCAGCACCGGCGACGGCAGCGGCACCGGCGCCACCGACGGGGCGCCCGGCGACATCACGGGCGGCTGCGCAGCGGCCCCGGGCGGCGACCACAGCGCCTGGTCCGCGCTCGCCTTTCTCGGGCTGGTCGCGGCGATCGAGCGCCGACGCAGCTAGCGCGCTGGCACGGGCGTGAGCCGGCCTACGCCGACTTGTCGGAGTAGCCGCCCTCGTCCCAGCGGAGCAGCTTGGTCTTGCCGTCCACCCGGCTGAGGATGCTGACCGGCCGGGTCCACACCCTGAACAGGTTGTGGAGCGTGTCGCGCGCCTGGCCGAGGTCGAGGTCGGCGCCCTCGTGGCTGTGGCGGAGCAGGAGCTCGCCGCGGTTGTTGAAGTTGGCGTCCTCGACGTAGATGAAGGGCTGCCCGCGGTTGGTCAGCGCCTTCAACAGCTGGTCCTTCACCTTCTTGAACTCGCGGCTCATGATCTCCCAGTTGCCGGACCGCTCGTTGAAGCCGAACGAGTAGAACTTCTGCTCCAGGCAGAACTCGAGGGTGAAGAACTCGTCGATGAAGGCGACGTCGTTGTAGAGCTTGCGCACCTCGAAGATCTTCTGGCGCCCGAGCCCGAGCCGGAGGTCCCAGTCCCGCTTGGCGGCCAGCGAGTCGCACTCCTCCCACTCCTTGCCGAACTGGCCCTGGTTCCAGCGAGTCTCGATGTTGCGGAACAGCTCCAGCCCGAGCTTGTACGGGTTGAGCCGGCCGGCCCCGGTCGCCAGCACCCCGGCGCAGGCGTCGGCGTAGTCGATGATCTCGGAGCTGAGCAGCGCCTTCTCGGTCAGGATCCGCGAGTGCCAGTACGTGGCCCAGCCCTCGTTCATGACCTTGGTCTGGGCCTGCGGGGCGAAGTAGTACGCCTCGGCGCGCACGATCTCCAGGCAGTCGCGCTGCCACCGCTCGAGCGGGGCGTGGTTGATGAGGAACAGGAGCACGTCGCGCTGCGGGTCCTCGGGGAACTTGTTCTTGCGCTTCTGCTTCTGGTCCTCGATCCGCTTGCGCTGCTGCTCGAGGAACTCGGGCGGGTTGATGAACTTCTCCATGTAACCCTTGGCCCGGAGCCGCGGGATGTCCTCGGCCACCGCGTCCTCATCCTCCTCGCGGCCGCGCACCGGCCGGTTGCGCAGGATGAAGGGCGACATCGGGTCGATGAGATTCTCGAGCGAGAGGCAGACGTCGATGAACTCCTCCACCGCATCGACCCCGTGGCGCGACATGTGCCGCCGGACGGTCGACGCGTGGTTGGCCATCCCGTCGATCATCTTCCGGTCGGTCTTGGAGAAGTAGTAGTTGTTCTTGAAGAAGTCCACGTGGCCCGACACGTGGGCCATGACCAGCTTCTGGTCGACCAGCGAGTTCCCCTCGAGCAGGTAGGCGTAGGCCGGATTGGTGTTGATCACCATCTCGTAGATCTTCTGCAGCCCGAACTCGTAGCCCTTGGACAGCTGCTCGTAGTCCATGCCGAAGCGCCAGTGCGGGTAGCGGGTCGGGAACCCGCCGAACGCGGCCACCTCGTTCATGGTCTTGTAGTCGAGGACCTCGTAGATGATCGGGAAGAAGTCGAGCCCGTAGTCGCGGGCGTACCCCTCGACCTCCCCCTGGATGTCGTTGAGGTAGGTCGGCAGCGGCTTGACGGCGCGCACCCCTACTTGCCCTTGCCCAGGAAGTCGCGGATGGAGTCCATGATGGCTTCCTTGCCCTTGATCTCGGATGTGACCAGGCGCTCCTCCTCGGGGAAGTGCTCCTGGAGGTCCTTGATGAACTGGCCCGACCCGTACGGCGACTCGACCTGGCCGTAGGCGAACTGGTTGCAGCGCGGCAGGATCTTGGTGCGGAGCAGCTCCACGCAGGTGACCGTGTCGTCGACCGACCAGTTGTCGCCGTCGGAGAAGTGGAAGGGATAGATGTTCCACTGATCGGGCGGGTACTCGTCCTCGATCAGCTTGGCGCACAGCTTGTACGCCGAGGAGATCATCGTGCCGCCCGACTCGCGGGTGCGGAAGAAGGTGTCCCGGTCCACCTCCTTGGCCATCGCGTCGTGGATGATGTAGCGGCTCTCGATGCCCTGGTACTGCGAGCGCAGCCAGGTATCGAGCCAGAAGGACTCGATCCGGACGATCTCCTTCTGCTCGTCGCCCATCGAGCCGGACACGTCCATCATGTAGACGATGACCGCGTTCGACTGCGGCAGCGGCTCGCTCTTCCACGAGCGGTAGCGCCGGTCGTCGCGGATCGGCACCACGATCGGGTCCTTGGGGTTGTACTGGCCGCTGGCGATCTGCCGGCGCAGGGCCTGCTTGAAGGTGCGGCGGAAGTGGCGCAGCGACTCCGGCCCGGTCTTGCGGATGCCGGTGTACTTGTCCTTCCACGCGACGATCTTCTCGCTGCCCTTGGGCTCGATGCGCGGCAGGGCCAGCTCCTCGCCCAGGATCTCGGCCAGCTCGTCGAGCGAGACCTCGACCTCGAGCAGGTGCTCGCCCGGCCGGTCGCCCGCCTCACCCGCGCCCGGCTGCACCTCGCCCTGGCCGAGCGGATCGCCGACGTCGCCGTCCCCCTGCGCCACCCCGCCCTGCTGCTTCTCGCCGAACACGAAGTGCGGGATGTCCACCGACGGCAGCGGGATGGACACCGAGCTCTTGCCCTTGCGCGCCACCATCTCGCCGTGGCTGATGTACTTGCGCAGGTTCTGCTTGATCTTGCCGCGGATGATCTGCCGGAACCGGCGGTGATCGAGATCGATGCGCTGCGACATTAGAACACCACCTCTGCCTGCTCTCCGCGCTCGTTCACGAAGCACAGCCGCCCGCCCCGCCCGCGCGTGCGCACGGCCAGGTCGAGCAGTCCCAGCGCGCGCGACAGAACGCCCGAGGGGTCGTCGGTGGCGAGCTCCACGCACAGCGACGCGAGCAGCTGCGCCGCCGTGTTGTTGAGCTCGACGGAAACCGTCCCAACCCCGCGGGGATCTGTCATCGCTGCCTACTCCTTCACGTCTCCGCGCGCGAATATCGACGCCACGAAGTTGAGCACGTCCGTGGCCGACACCTCGTCGTAGCCGAAGTTCTTGATGAGGCGCTGCTTGACCACGTCGATCTTCTCCTGGGTCTCGCGGTCCACCACGTTCGACACCAGCGAGGTCAGCTTGATCGAGTCCTTCTGGTCCTCGAACAGCTTGGCCTCGAGCGCCTTGCGCAGGCGCTCGTTGGTCTTGTAGTCGAACGTCCGGCCCTCGACCGCCAGCGCGCCGATGTAGTTCATGATCTCGCGACGGAAGTCGTCCTTGCGGCTCTCGGGGATGTCGATCTTGTCCTCGATCGACCGCATGAGGCGCTCGTCCGGCTCCTCGTCCTGGCCGGTGTACGGGTTCTTCACCTTCTCCTTTTGCGTGTACGCCTTCACGTTGTCGATGTAGTTGGCGCACAGCTTGGCGATGGCGTCCTCGTCGGCCGAGATGGCGCGGCGAACCTCGTCCTTGACGATGTCCTCGTACTCCTGCTTCACCACCGAGAGGAGGTCCTGGTAGCGCTGGCGCTGGTCCTCGCTCGAGATGAGCGAGTGGTGCTTGAGCCCGCTCTCCAGCTCGTTCATCACCATGAACGGGTTGATCGCACCCTCGCCCTTGTCCGAGACCAGGGCGTTGGAGATCTTGTCCTGCACGTAGCGGGGCGAGATGCCGTCCAGGCCCTCGCGCACCGCCTCCTTGCGCAGCTCCTTGATGTTGTCCTGGGTGAAGCCGGGCAGGAGCTTGCCGTCGTACAGCTTGGCCTTCTGCAAGACGGTCAGGTTCTGCTTCTTCGGCTCCTCCAGACGGGTCAATACCGCCCACAGCGCCGCGACGTAGAGCGTGTGGGGCGCGACGTGCTTGCCGACCCGGTCCGAGGTGTAGTCCTTGGTGTAGATCTTCACCTCTTCCGACACCCGCGTGATGTACGGGACGTCGACCTTGACGGTGCGGTCGCGGAGCGCCTCCATGAACTCGTTGTTGAGGAGCTTCTTGTACTCGGCCTCGTTGGTGTGGCCGATGATGACCTCGTCGATGTCGGTCTGCGCGAACTTCTTCGGCTTGATCCGGTGCTCCTGGGTCGCGCCGAGCAGGTCGTACAGGAAGGCGACGTCGAGCTTCAGGATCTCGACGAACTCGATGATGCCGCGGTTGGCGATGTTGAACTCGCCGTCGAAGTTGAACGCGCGCGGATCCGAGTCGGATCCGAACTCGGCGATCTTGCGGTAGTTGATGTCGCCGGTCAGCTCGGTCGAGTCCTGGTTCTTCTCGTCCTTGGGCTGGAACGTGCCGATGCCGACCCGGTCCTGCTCCGACAGGACCAGTCGCTTGACCCTGACGTGCTTCATGACCTTCTCGAAGTCGCCCTTGTAGTGGGCCATGAGCTCGCGGAAGATCCACCGGCAGGCCGGGTTGACGTCGCCCTCGATCTTGACCTTGAACTCGTCGTTGCCGAGCGCGAGCTTGTTCATCGACGTCGGCCGCCACTCGCGCGGGATGAGCCGGAGCGGCTCGTCGTGCATCGGGCAGGGGAATATCTCGCTGCCGCCGGCCAGGCGCGACAGCTCGGCCGGCAGGGTCCAGAAGTAGGTGAAGACCGCGCCGTCGGGGGTGCGCGAGTACTCCTCGGCGCCCTTCTTGAGCAGGCGCACGATGGTCGACTTCGCCGAGCCGACCGGGCCGTGCAGCAGGATGACGCGCTTCTCGGTGCCGTAGCCCTGCGCGGCCGACTTGAGGACACTCATCAGGCGCATGAGCGGCACGTCGAGCCCGTAGACCGCGTCCGCGCCGCCGTGCACCTCGTCCTTGAAGAACTTGAAGCGGACCAGCTTCTTCTTGTTGTCGATGTACTCTTCCTGGCCGTGGGCCAGGATCATGTCGTAGACCCGCTGGAACGCGTTTCGCGTGACGCGCGGGTTCTTGCGAACGAGGTGGAGGTAGTCCTCGAAGGAACCCTCCCAGTTCAGATCCTCGTATTCCTTGTAGTCCTGAAGGGCCGCGATCTGACTGACCAAGCTCATTCCCAGCTCCCCGGTACGTTGAAGTGCGATCCCAACGGTAGCACGCCGTCTCTCGGGGCGTAAGCCGCCACCCGGACGGCGCCTCCTGTTATGATCGCGCGGTGACTCGGCGGCCGGGGGGCCTCGGGCGGGAGGCAATCGCGTGCGCGTTCTCGTGCGCGCTTGCGGCGTGCGGACGCTTTGGCTACGAGGCAGTCGCGTCGCGCGATTCTTCCGACGCGTCGCCGACCGGCGGCGTGACGTGGCCGATCGACGGCGGCCCGATCGAGCCCGATGCGTCGGTGCTGCTGGCCGACGCCGGCGCGATCACGTGCGACGACGTGTGCCCCGGTCGCTGCACCGCGTCGGGCCGGTGCGTGATCCGCTGTCCCGCCGATGGCTGCACCGGGCAGGTCGTCTGCCCCGTCGGGCTTGCGTGCGAGGTGTCCTGCACCGGTCCACGGGCGTGTGAGTCCGGGGTCGACTGCAGCGGTGCGAGCGAGTGCGAGGTCGCCTGCACCGGCGACGCCACCTGCTCCGCCGGAGTCGACTGCCCGGCCGCCGGCTCGTGCGAGGTGACCTGCACCGGCCAGGACAGCTGCACCGGACCGATCGACTGCGCCGGCGACGGCTCCTGCGCCATCGGCTGCAGCGGCACCGGATCGTGCGCGGGCGGCGCGGCCTGTGGCTCCGGGGCATGCAGCCTTCATTGCACCGGCGAGGACAGCTGCACCGGACCGATCGACTGCGCCGGATCGTGCGCGTGCGACGTGAGCTGCACCGGCGGCGACGCGTGCGGTGCCGGCGCCGAGTGCCCCGACGGATGCGAGGCCGGGGCCGGCTGCAGCTCGGCGCCCGACGAGTGCCAGGCCTGCTGAGCCCGGCCGACCCGGGCCCGACCGTCAGTCGCAGCTCGACGCGCTGGCCTGGTGGACCGAGCCGGAGCCGTCGATCGACTGCGTCACGCGCGGATCGCCGCAGTAGGCCACGTCGCCCGACCCGTCGATCGTGACGTCGAGCTGCTGGTCGGCGGCGATCGCGCAGCCGCCCGAGCCGTCGATCTCGATCCGGGTCGAGCCGGTCTCGAGCGAGGTGGCCTCGACGTCGCCCGACCCGTCGATCGAGATGTCGTGCTCGCCGGCCGAGCCGGCCACCAGGGTGTCGCCGGACCCGTCGATGCTGGTGCGCAGCCGATCCGCGTCGACCACCACGTCGACCTGGCCCGAGCCGTCGATGTCGATCGAGACATCGCCGGCCCGGATCATCGCCACCTCGATCGAGCCGGATCCGTCGAGCGAGAGCTCGACCGAGTCGCCGTCGATCGGCTTGGGCAGGACGATGGCGCCGGATCCGTCGAGCGCGAGCCCGCGGATCTCCTCGGCGGACACGTCGACCACCAGCCGGGTCGGGTCGACGCAGCAGTCGTCGTCGGTCCCGATCTCGAGCTCGCCGTCGCGCACCCGGGTGACCACGCGGTCCATCAGGTTGTCGTCGGTCTCGATGCGGAGCGGCGTGGCCGGCCCCTGCACCACCCGCACCGAGCCGGGCACGTCGAGGGACAGGCGGTTCCAGACGCCGACCGGTCGGGTCTCGCGGGCCATCACGCCCGAGCCCTCCTCGCAGCAGGCGGCCACGGACACGGCCAGGACCGCGGCCACGACCATGACCGCGCGCGTTCTCGCTTCGCTCATCGCTTCTCCGATGGCGGCCTCGCCGCCCGTTGACGGACTGGAGGCTTGAACACGATCGCGGTCGGCCGGCGTCACCGCGCTCGACCGAAAAAAAAGAGGGGCAGCCCGGAGGCTGCCCCTCGTCAGGACCTGGGTCCCTGGATCGAGGCTAGTTCTCGTCCACGATCGCGATGATCTTGGTCGTGGTCTGGCCGGCGATCACGGTCGTCACGGTGGCGGTCGGCGCGTCGAAGTTCGGGCCGAAGTCCACGCTGACCGTGTTCGAGCAGAAGGTGCTGAACTGCTCGCAGATCTGCCAGGTGTAGGCGGTCTCGTAGCGGCGGAAGATGTCGCCCTGAGCGCCGTCGTTGTTCGGGATGTCGACCAGGACATCGTTGCGGTACAGCTCGACCAGGTCGCCGGTCGCCCCGCTCCAGCGCAGCTGCACCCGGAACTCGAAGCGGGTGCGGTCGCGCGTGATGTTCTGGATCGACAGGACCGGCGGCACCCGCGTGGCGTCCACCGTCTGCGACGCCGACCCGGTCAGGCCGTCGTTGTCGGTCACGGTGAGGGTCACGGTGTAGGTGCCCGCCTCGGCGTAGGTGTGGGTCGGGTTCTGCTCGGCCGAGGTGCTGCCGTCGCCGAAGTCCCACGCCCAGCCGACGATCGTTCCGCCACCACAGCCGCTGTCGGCGCTGGTGTCGGTGAAGCTGAACGTCGCGTTCTCACCGGTGAAGGTGAACGAGGCCACCGGCGGCTGGGTGCTGGGCGCGCCGGTCACGTGCAGCGACCAGTCGTCCAGGCTGCCGATGTCGATGCCGGCGTTGTCCGACACCAGGAGCTGCCACGCACCCGCCGTGCTGCTGCCCACGAAGTCGGGCACCGGGAAGGTCTCGTGGATGTCGTCGGCAGCGCCGCCGGTGCGGTTGTGCAGCACCACGGTGGTGCCGTCGGGAGCGACCAGGCTGACGATGAGGTCGCCGATGAACGTGTGCGTGATGTTCACCTCGACGCCGAGACCGGTGATCTGGACGTCGTCAGCCACGTTGATCGTGCTGCTGATGCCGGCCGGGGTGTTGTCGGGGATGTCGATCGGGGTGTCGGTGCTCGGGAACGTCGAGTCCGAGTTGCCGAACGGCTGCACGGTCAGCGACACATTGGCGGTCTTGCTGGTGCCGTCGGTGCCGGTGCCCGTGATGGTCAGCGCGTAGGTGCCGGCCGCCGTCGCGCAGTCGGTCGCGATGGTCAGGCTCGACGAGCCCGGGGCCGTCACCGAGGCCGGCGAGAACGTCGCGCTGGCCGCGAGCTCCGGCGCCGAGGTCAGGCTGAGCGCCACATCGCCGGCGAAGCCGCCGAACGAGGAGACCGCCACGTCGAACGTGGTGGAAGCGCCCTGGCTCACCGTCTGGCTGGCCGGCGAGGCCGTGACGCCGAAGGTGGCCGCGCCCGGCACGCCGATCACGTGCAGGGTCCAGTTGTCCAGGGTGCCGATGTCGATGCCAGCGTTGTCGCTGACGTTCATCACCCAGGAGCCGGCCGCATCCTGGCCGAGGAACGCGGTCGGGACCGCGAACGTCTGGTGGAGGTCGTCGGAGCCGCCGCCGGCCCGGTCGTGCAGGGTGACGGTGGTGCCGGCCGGGGAGGTCAGGGTGATGATCAGGTCGCCCACGAAGGTGTGGGTGATGTTGACCTCGACGGCGACCTCATCGATCACGATCGACTGCGGCACGTTGAGCACGCTGTTGATGCCGACCGGGTCGTTGTCCGGGATGGCGATCGGCGTGTCGGTGCTGGGGAACGGAACGTCGACCGTGCCGAACGGACGGACGCGCAGCGAGACGGTGCGCGACTTGGTCAGCTCGCCGCTGGTGCCGGTGATGGTCAGGTTGTAGATGCCGGGCGCCGTCGCGGTGGTGGTGGCCACCGTGAGGGTGCCGGCGCCCGGAGCGGTCACGACCGGGGTGATGTCGAGGGTCGCGTCGATCGCCGGATCCGCCGTCACGCTGAGCGAGACGTCACCGGTGAAGCCGGCCACCGAGGTCACGCCGACGTCGTAGCTGGCGGTGTCGCCCTGCGCGAGGATCACGCTGGGCGGGGTGACCGCCATGTTGAAGCGCGGGATCGGCGGGCCGGCCTCGTCGAGCGCCGAGGCGGCGTTCAGGCGGCGACCGCTGAGGGTGACGCCCGCGAGCGCCGGGATCGGGTCGCCCGAGGTGAGCAGGACGTCCTTCAGCTCCTCGACGGTGAGCGTGTCGTTGGCCGAGAGGACCAGCGCGGCCACGCCGGCGACGTGCGGGGTCGCCATCGAGGTACCGCTGAACAGCTGGTAGGTGTTGTTGCGGGTGGTCGACAGCACGTCGACGCCGGGGGCGCCGAGGTCGACCGAGGTGGCGCCGAAGCTGGAGAAGTCGGCGAGCTGATCGTTGGCGTCGGTCGCGGCGACCGCCACCACGTTGGGGGCCTCGTAGCTGGCCGGGAAGGTCGGGGTCACGTCGTTGTCGTTCGACGCGTTGCCGGCGGCCGCAACGAACAGGATGCCCGCGTCGCTGGCCGAGGTGATCGCGTCGAGCAGGCCCTGGCTGAAGCCGCCGCCGCTCCAGCTGTTCGACATCACGCGCAGGTTCACGCCCGCGTTGCGCTGGGCGACGCCGTAGTCGATCGCGCTGATGGCGTCCTCGAGGGTGCCGCTGCCGCCGGCGTCGAGGAACTTGAGGGCCATGATGTTGACCTCCCAGTTCACGCCGGTCACGCCGATGCCGTTGTTGCCGACGCCGCCGATGGTGCCGGAGCAGTGCGAGCCGTGGTCGTGATCGTCGAGCGGATCGCCGCTGCCGGTGATCGCGTTGAAGCCGTGCACGTCGTCGATGACGCCGTTGGCGTCGTCATCGACGCCGTTGCCGGGGATCTCGGCCGGGTTGACCCACATGTTGGCGGCCAGGTCCTCGTGGTTGTAGTCCACGCCGGTGTCGACCACGGCCACCACGATGTCGGAGCTGCCGACGCTGTTGTCCCACGCCTCGACCGCGTCGATGTCGGCGTCGACCACACCACCGGTCTGCCCGGTGTTGTTCATCCCGTAGAGCTCGGGGAAGCGCGGATCGTTCGGCGTGGCGAGCGCGTGGACGATGTAGTTGCGCTCGGCGTAGGCGATCTCGGGATCCTGGCGGAGCTGCGCGATGGCGGCATCGACGTCGGAGTTCTTGTCGAGCCGCACGACGGCGAGCTGACCCTTGGCCAGGTGGGCGAAGCGGTCGTAGACGCCGTCGTTGTTCTTGTCCTCGATCGACCCCTTCACCCGCGTCAGGCTGCTGCGCAGCCCCGAGGCGGTGGGGGTGGTGCGAAACCGGACGATGACCGAGTCCTTGGCGAACTCGAGGGAGGCCGCGCCGCCCTGCCCGCCGCTCTGGTCGTCGCCAGCCTGGTCGCCGTCGCCAGACTTGGTGGATGGGCTGCATCCCCAGCCCGCGAGCGCCGCGAGGGCGGCGCCGCCGAGTATTGTCGCTATCCGTTGCCGTGATGCCGATCGTCTACGCAGCTGCATGGTCTTCTTGGGTCCTTCCGGGGTGGTCTCGCGCGCGCCTGGCCCACGTTCACTTGAGGTGACGTGTCCGCAGCGGCGCGACGCTACTTCATGGCCACCGAAATACGCAACATCACTTGCCAAAGGAAAGCGACGAGGCCCTCTAGCAGGGAAGCCGGATTACGGCCGCGACATCGCATGATGGCGCCAGCCATCGCACCGAACAGTCCTCGGGTGACGGACGTCACGCGAGGCTCAGCACAGTCCCGAGGGCTCAGCGCATGTACTTGTCGACGTTCCGCTCGTGCTCGGCGACCGTCTTCGAGAAGACGTGCGAGTGGTCGTCTTTGGCCACGAAGAAGAAGTAGTCGGAGCCGTCGGGATCGACCGTCGCGGCGAGCGACTTCTCACCCGGGCTGCAGATCGGCCCGGGTGGCAGTCCCTCGTGCTGGTACGTGTTGTAGCGGTTGTCGGCGTCGTCGAGCTGGGCGCGGCGCAGGCGCTGGGTCGGATCCCACTTCTTGCAGGGCTCCGACTTCACCGCCGGCACGATGCATCCGTAGCGGATGGTCGGGTCGGTCTCCAGGCGCTTGGGCTTGAACGTCGGCGAGGTCAGGCGGTTGAGGAAGACCTGCGCGATGCGCGGGCGCTCGGTGTCGACCACCGCCTCCTTCTCGACGATCGACGCCATCACCAGCATGTCGCGATCGGACCAGCCCAGCCGTTCGCGCAGGCGCGCGATCGACTTCTCGTGTCCGCGCTGGATCCGGTCCCACACCACCCGGTGCTGCTCGACCATGCGCTTCAGCACCTCGTCCGGCTTGCTCGGCACCTTGAAGCGATAGGTCTCGGGGAAGAGGTAGCCCTCGATCGAATCGCCGGTGACGCCGATGCGCTGCAGGAACTGCGGATCACGGGCCAGGGCGAGCAACGGCTCGCGGCTGGACACCACCCCGGCCTTCACCACCAGGTCGAGCGCCTCCAGCATGTTGAGGCCCTCGGGGATGGTGACCGCGACCGAGACGTCCTTCACCCCCTCGAGGATCGTGTCGAGCACCTGGGCCGGGGTCAGGTCGTCGCGCAGCACGTACTCGCCGGTCTTCACCTCGGTGGTGACGCCCCGGTACATGGCGTAGATGCGGAACCAGCGCGGCTTGTCGACGACGCCCTTGTCGTGCAGGACCCGCGCGATCTGCGGGAAGCTGAGGCCTCGCTTGATCTCGACCTTGACCTCCACGCCCTTGCCGGCGCGGCGCTCGTCCGGATACCCGAGCGCGCGATGGACCATGATGTAGCCGATCGCCAGGAGGACGAGCAGGGACCCGCCGACGATCAGCAGCCCGATGCGAAACGACCTGGTGGACATGCCCGGATCTCGAAGTTACTCGCGCGGGCGCCGGGCGTCGAGCCAGCCCTGGAGGATGTAGGCGGCGGCCTGGCGATCGACCACCTCGCGGCGGCGGCGGCGCGACAGGTCGGCGTCGATGAGGACGCGCTCGACCGCGACGGTGGAGAAGCGCTCGTCCCAGGTGTGGATGGCCGAGCCGGCCGGCAGCGCGGCGCGCAGCGCGTCGATGAAGACCTGCACCCGGCGGGCGCGCGGGCCGACCCGACCGGACAGCTCGAGCGGCCAGCCGACCACGACCTCGCTGACCTCGCGCTCGGCGGCGAGCGCGGCGACCGTCGCGGCGTCGGGCACGGTGCCGCGCCGGCTGACCGTGGTCACCGGATGCGCGGCGATGGCGAGCTCGTCGGAGATCGCCACGCCGATGGTCTTGCTGCCGACGTCGAGGCCCATGGCCCGCATCGCCAGACGATAGCGCGGGCGGCCCCGGACGAGAACGCCGGATCCGCCCGGATGACCCGCCCCGCCCGATCAGGGCGCGCGGCGCAGCTCGGTCTCGGCGCGCAGCCAGTGGTCGAGCGCGTGGCCGTGGGCGAAGCCGTCCTCGACGAAGAAGCGGAACGCGAGCTGGGCGACCTGCCCCTGGCTCGGCTCGGCGGCCGGCTGGGCCGCGGCCGGCTCGACGGCGGCCTCGACGGCGACCTCGGCAACGACCGGCTCGACGGCCTCGACGGCCTCCTCGAGGGCGGCCTCGGCGGCTGCCTCGGCGACTGGCGCGGTCTCGACGGCGGCGCGGCTGGCGCGGCGGGCCGGGCGATCGCTGGTGCGGGTGATGCGCTTCCTGGAGCTCTTGCCCATGGGCGCACCTTGCAGCACTCGATCTCGGCTCGCAAGTTTCCAGCGGTGGCGCGTGCGCGTCCCGCCAGCCGCGGTAAGGTGGTCGCATGGCGGAAGGTGATCCCGAGGGGCCGAAGGGACCGAAGATCCAGCTGCTGATGGACGAGCAGACCGCGCTCGGCCGCTACGCGAACCTGGTCCTCATCAACCACACCGAGAACGAGTTCCTTCTCGACTTCGCGTTCCTCCAGCCGGGCAACCCCAAGGCGAAGGTGGTGTCGCGCATCATCTCGTCGCCCCGGCACACCAAGCGCCTCCTGCGCGCGCTGCAGAAGAACCTCGACCGCTTCGAGGAGCGGTTCGGCGAGATCGACGTCGGCGAAGGCGGCGACGAGCCGGTCGTTCACTGATCGATCGTCGCTTCGCCGCCCCGCCCCGCCGCCGCCCCGCCCCGCTGACCCGCTCAGCCGACCGCCGGATCGAGGAGCTCGACCGCGCCGCGATCGAAGTCGAGGGCGGCCCGACCGCCGAACGGAAGCGCCTGGTTCTCGTCGCCGTGGCCGAACGGCGCACCGGCGAGGCCGGCGACGTCGAACGCGCGCAACCGCTCGTCGACCACCGCGGCGGCGTCCGGCTGGGGCAGGTTGACGCGCTCCTCGCAGCGGGTGAACGAGCCGACCAGCGCCGCGCCGGCGCCGCGCAGAGCCCCGCCCAGCGCCATGCGGGTCAGATAGCGGTCGATCGCGTACGGCCGCTCGCCCTGATCCTCGATGAAGAGGACCGCACCGGCCACGTCGGCGGCCCACGGCGTGCCGACCATGTGCGAGAGGAGGGTCAGGTTGCCGCCGATGAGCGGCCCCTCGACCCGTCCGCGCCGCACCGCCCCGGTCGGGCGCAGCCCCTCGATGATCCGGCCCTGCCCCCTGCCCTCCAGTAGATCGACCAGCCAGGTGGTGTCGCCGACCGGAAGGTCGCCCAGCTGGGCCACCACCGGACCATGGATCCCGCGCAGCCCGGCGGCGGCGAGCGCCCAGAACAGGAGCGCGGTCGCGTCCGAGAAGCCGACGATCGGCTTGGGATCGGCGCGCAGCGCGCCGGCGTCGAGCCGGTCGAGGATGCGCAGGATGCCGTACCCGCCGCGGGCCAGCAGGATGGCGCGGACGTCCGGGTCGGCGATGAGGCCGTTCAGCTCGTCGGCGCGTCGGTCGTCGCTGCCGGCCAGGTATCCATCCACCCGGGTGATGTCGTCGGCCATGCGGAGGCGGTAGCGCCCGTCCAGCCGCTCGATGCCCCGGCGCAGGCGATCACCCGGGACTGGACTGGCCGGGGCGCAGATGCCTACGGTATCTCCGGGACGAACTCGCGGCGGCAGGGTCGTGCACTCACTCATCGAATGGCTCATCGGGTTCGCCTCCGAACAGAATCACCCGCTCGGGCTGGTCGCGCTGTTCGGCTCGGCGGCGGTCGAGTACGTGTTTCCGCCCTTCCCGGGCGATACCATAACGCTTCTCGGCGCCGTCCTCATCACCGGGTACGGCTGGAGCTGGTGGGCGGTGACCGGCGCGGTGGTGGCCGGCTCCCTGCTCGGCTCGTTCGCAGACTACTGGCTGGGCGTTCGCCTGCGCTCGCGCCCGCGCAGCGGGAAGCACACCAAGCGGTGGGCCGCGGTCGACCGGGTGGTGGCTCGCTTCGAGCGCCACGGCCCCGCCTACCTCATCCTCAATCGCTTCGTGCCGGGGCTGCGCGCGCTCTTCTTCGTCGCGGCCGGCATGGCCGGCATGCGCCGGCGCGACGTGCTCCTCTACGGCGGCCTGTCGGTCGCGCTGTGGAGCGCGCTCCTCATCGCGCTCGGCGCGGCGCTGGGGGCCAACCTCGAGGCGCTGGAGCGCTGGATGCGCCGCTACAGCGCGGTGGCGTGGGCCATCCTCGGCGGGGCGCTCCTCGCCTATCTGATCGTGCGCCTGGTGCGGCGGACTCGGCGCCGTCCGCCGGGCCAGGCGTGAGCCCTACAGCTCGCAGGCGATGAAGTTGTCCTCGTCGTTGTCCTCGACCTCGTCGTCGCCGGGGCCGCAATCGACCGGCTCGCGCCGCCCGTCGGTGTTGCCGGTGATGTCGTCGTTGCCGTCGCCGCCGAAGAAGTGGTCGATCGCGGAGGCATCGCCGATGAGGATGTCGTCGCCGTCCTCGCCGTGGAGATCGTTGGGCCCGGTGCCGCCCTCGAGGAAGTCGTTGCCGAGCCCGCCGAACAGGAGGTCCCGGTTGGCCAGGCCGAACAGCTCGTCGTTGCCGGCGCCGCCGATGAGGGTGTTCTGGCCGGCGGTCCCGACCAGGGTGTCGTCGCCGCTGCCCCCGATCGAGCCCTCGACATCGACCGCGACCTCGTCTCCTTCACCCGGCTCGCCGTCGTCGTCTTCGCCGGTCCCGGGGGTGACCACCACGCCGACGGTGCGCCGGCCGTAGTCGACCGTGTCGCGCTGGGCGCCGCCGAAGATGTCGTCGCCGCCGCTGGCCGTCGGACCCTCCAGGAACGTGTCGAGCCCGTTACCGCCGAACTCGATATCGTTGCCCGCGCCACCTTCCAGCCGGTCGTTGCCGGCGTTGCCCTGCAGCGTGTCGTCGCCGACCCCGCCGATGAGGTAGTTGGCCCCGACGCCGCCGATGAGGTGGTCGTTGCCGGTCTGGCCGTCGAGGGTGAAGTTGCCGTTGTGCTGGGAGAAGTCGAGCAGGTCGTCTCCCGGTCCGCCCTGGATGCTGCCGATGATGGCGCCGGTGATGTCGACGTCTCCGTCGGCGCCGAGGTCGAGGCCGGTGCCGGTGAACACCAGGTTGTCGTTGTCGGGGCCGAGCATCCAGGTGAAGACCTGGATGCTGGACAGCTGGACTTCGATCTCGCTGAAACCCGCCTCCGGGGTGAGGCCGGGGGCGAAGCTCCCGCTCAGGGCGACGATGTCCCGCAGCGGTCCGCCGAGGATGCGGATGCGGTCGGTGTTGGTGGTGGTGGCTCCGCCGCAGCCGGCGCCGTTCAATCGGATGACGCCGGACGCGGTGCGGCTCACGGTCGCCGCCTGGGCGTTGACGTTCACCGTGACGATCGCGGTCGTCGGGTCGAACGAGCACGTCGTCGGCGACTGCGCGCGGCCCTCGGAATGCGCGAAGACCACTGCCACCGCTCCGATGGCGAGGCAACAGCCCAGTCTTGCGAAGCTCATGGCTCTCCCCTCCTGGGAATGGACGGAACGAGACGCAGTGTACGACGGCGCGACCGGTGCGTCGCGCGGTGTTCTCGCGATTCGCAGGCCATGCCGGTCGTTGCTTCGACAACGACCGCGCGCTCCGTGCCGACGCGGTGCCCGGTCAGCCGCGCGGTGAGCCGTGGCGCCTCACCGGGCGCGGGTCGCCGGCGCCATCGCCGACGCAGCAGTCGCACGCGCCCTGGTCGCCGCATGCGTCGATGGCGACGGACGACGGGCTCGTCGGCCACGGGCGATCGACGTCGGCCGAGGCGGCGCCGAGCCCGGCAATGGTCAGCCCGATCGCGACGAGCAGGGCCGAGATCCATGTGCTGCGGTGCATGATTTCCTCCTGACTGCGAACGGCCTCGAACGGGACGCGGGATCGTCTCCGCCCGTGCAGGTGGGAAGCCTCACTCTCCGGCGCGCAGGAGCAGGCGGCGCTCGAGGATGGCGGTCGCGGCCGGCGCCGCCGCGCGGCCCAGCCGATGGCCGGGCAGATAGCCGGTGTCGCGCGCGCAGATGCGGGCCACGTCGAGCGCGGTGACCAGCCCGGCCAGGCGGCCCTCGGGCGACACCACCACCACGTGCTCGATCCCCTCGTAGGCCATGAGCGCGGCCGCCTGCGCCACCGGTGCATCGACCCGCAGCCAGAACAGGAGCCCCGACATGAGGTCCCCGGCGGTGGCGCACTCATCGATGGCGGCGCCGAAAAGCTCGGTCTTGCTGACGATGCCGCGCGGGCGGTGATCGCCATCGACCACCACGACCGCGCCCAGCGCGAGGTCGACCAGCATCGAGCGCAGCGCGGCGATCGACGTCGGCCCGGTGACCTGGGGCGGATCGGCGGTCATCGCGCAGCTCACCGCATCGAGCAGCCCGCCGTCGGTGGCGAGCGCGGCCGGCAGGACGGCCACGCTCCGGGCCCGGCGGGGCGATCGCGTGAGGCAGTGGAGCTTGGGCGACATGGGGGCCAGGTCTCTCACGCGGTCCTCCTGGGAGAGAAATGCGCCGCGCCCGGGTCGCCTCGCGCGCCGATGCCCTGCTGGTTTCGAAGGCGCGCCGACCATTCCGGTTGGCCGGCCCAGCCCTTCTTCACCCGGGGCACGGCGCGGAGGATCCAGGCGCGGCGCATGTCCCCATGGTCGTCCGTCGACGCGAAGGGGATATCGCGCGCGTGTGAAGAACTGTGTACCGGGCCGGCCGCCCGGCGGCGGTGGCCCAGGACGATCGGCGCTGCTCAGCGGCGGCGGCGGCGGCGACCGCGCGCGCGCGCGCCCTGCAGCTCGTCGCCGTTGGAGCCGGGCACGCTGGCGCCGGCCGGATCGGTCCCGCCCTCGCGATCGGCGGCGGCCTCGGTCTCGCCTTCCTCGCCCGCGTCGCTGGCCTCTCCGTCCCCGTCGAGCGCGAGGCCGGTGATCTTCTGGATATCGACCGCGCTCATCACCATCGTGCGGCCGCTGGCGTTGCGGCCGTCCGCCTCGGGCGGCGCGGCCCCGTTGCCGGCACCCTCGCCGGGCTCGGGCGCGGTCGCAGCCGCGACCGCCGCGCGCACCTCGGCCAGGTCCATGACCGCGGTGTCGTGCGCCTGGAGCGGCTCGCTGGACGGCTCATCCTCCGGCTCCGGAATCCTGGCCGAAGCGTCCGTAGCTTCCGGCTCTGGCGGGGCGGCCGCGACCAGCGCCACCGGCGCGCCCTCCGGCTCGGGGATCACCGGGTCCTCGCGGCTCACCAGCCCGCGCCACCACGCCGCCGCCTCGCCCTGGACGTCGCGGATCTGGATCCGCATCCCGGGCGGCATGTCGGCGCCGGCCACCTGCTCGTGCACGCGGATCACCACCGCCGCGATCGAGTGGCCGTCGTCGCCGCGGATCATCAATCCGGCGCCGACCGGCATCGGCGTGCGGACCTCGACGTAGCCCGTGCGCGGACCGACGTCGCGAAGCTTGAGGCGGCGCCCCACCTCCAGCCCGCGATAGGCCACGTCCACGAACGCGTCCTGCGCCATGCCGCCGCCATCCTAGCATCCCTGCGCCGTGCTGGCACCGGGGCGGTCAATTGACACCCCACGCCCCCGCCGTTACGGTCCGCCACCGTGAGCGTCGGAGACTGGTTGAAGGCGCGGGTGGATGGCTTCGTGGACGCGCGGCTCGGCCAGGATTTTCACGCCCGCTCGCGCGCGCTGACCGTGCGCCAGAACGAGTACGGCTTCGACGAGTTCGGCTTTCACCGCGACGCCGTCAAGTACGCCATCCTGGTCGCCCGCTTCCTCTATCGCAGCTACTTCCGCTGCGAGGTGCACGGCATCGAGAACGTGCCGGCCGCCGGCCGCGTGCTGCTGGTCGCCAACCACTCCGGTCAGCTCCCGTTCGACGGCCTGGCCATCGCCACCGCCCTGTTTCTCGACGCGCAGCCGCCGCGGGTGATCCGCTCGATGGTCGAGCGCTTCGTCCCGACCGTGCCGTTCGCGTCCTACCTGCTCAGCCGGTGGGGCCAGATCACCGGCACGCCGGAGAACTGCCGGCGCCTGCTCGGCGACGAGGAGGCGATCCTGGTCTTCCCGGAGGGCGCGCGCGGCATCTCCAAGCCGTTCTCGCAGCGCTACCAGCTGCAGGAGTTCGGCTCGGGCTTCATGC
Organism: Kofleriaceae bacterium; assembly: GCA_035489015.1. Taxonomy (GTDB): domain Bacteria; phylum Myxococcota_A; class Polyangia; order Haliangiales; family Haliangiaceae; genus DATFRY01. The sequence continues at coordinate 76,304 of DATHKR010000210.1, forward strand.
GCCTGGCGCTGGAGACGCGCACGCCGATCGTGCCGATCGCCGTGGTTGGCGCCGAGGAGCAGGCCCCGGCGGTCAACCTCAAGCCGATCGCCCGGCTGCTCGGCATGCCGGCCTTCCCGATCGTGCCCTACCCGCCGTTCGTGCCGTTCGTGCCGCTGCCGGTGAAGTACCGCATCTACTTCGGCCCGCCGATGTGGTTCCACGGCGACGCGGACGACGACGACGAGGCGCTCGACGGCCACGTGCGCTCGGTGTCGCACCGGATCCAGTCCATGATCCACCTCGGGCTGCGCGAGCGACGCCGTGTCTTCTGGTAGCTCCAACGGCGAGAGCGGGGCCGGGCCAGACACCCGCCGCCGCGTGGTGGTGACCGGCGTGGCCGGCCGGCTCGGCCGCCTGGTCGCCCGCCGCCTTCACCGCGACGCGCGCTTCCAGGTGACCGGGGTCGACACCCGCCCCTTCGTCGGCAAGCCGAAGGACATCGAGCACCACGAGGTCGATATCCGCTCCAAGAAGGCGCGCGACATCTTCCGCCACGGTCGGGTGGACGCGCTGGTCCACATGGGCGTCATGCACCGACCGCGCGCGACCAGCGCCGAGCACTACTCGTGGAACATCGGCGGCACCGACCGCCTGCTCGAGTACTGCCTGCAGTACCGGGTGCCCAAGGTGGTCGTCCTGTCGTCGGCCAACGTGTACGGGCCGCGCCCGGACAACGCGCAGTTCCTGAGCGAGGAGGCGCCGCTGCTCGCCGCCCAGGCGTTCCCCGAGATGCGCGACCTGGTCGAGATCGATCACATGGCGTCCTCCTTCTTCTGGAAGGCGCGCGACATCGACACCGTCATCCTGCGCCCGGTCCACATCCTGGGCGGGGTGCACAACGCGCCGTCCAACTACCTGCGCCTGCCGGTCGTCCCGACCCTGCTCGGCTTCGACCCGATGGTGCAGATCATCCACGAGCTCGACGTCGCCGAGGCGATCGTGTGCGCGCTCCGACCCGGCGCGCGCGGCATCTTCAACGTGGCCGGGCCGGGCGAGGTCCCGCTCTCGGTCGTCCTGCGCGAGCTCGAGAAGCCGACCCTGCCGATCCCGCACCCGCTGGCCAAGCCGCTGTGGCGGGCGGCCTGGCGCCTCGGCATGAACTCGTTCCCGGTCGACGAGTTCGACTTCATCCGCTTCGTCTGCATGGTCGACGGCAGCCGGGCCGCGCGCGAGCTCGGCTACCGACCGCGCCACTCGCTGCGCGAGACGATCCGCGCGGTCAACGACCACCGCTCGTGAGGCCCTGGACGGCTCCCCTGGCGCAACCGCGGCCGGGCACAACCTGGCAAGATCTCTTCGGGCCGGGCCGGGAGCGTGAACGTGGAGCGACACCGCGTCGTGAACTCTGGTTTACAGGGCGCGTGATGCGCGCAGCGGCCGGTCGGTCGAGCAGGGCATCGCACCCCTCCGGTCCCGACGCGTCGCTGCGGCGCGGCGTCGCTCGCGCTTCCACCAAGGCCCGGACTTTTTTGTCCGAGGAACGTCCCGCCGACCGGTTCGCCAGCCGGGAAGCGACGCGCGACGGCAAGAATCCCGACCGCTTCTCAGCGAGTGACAGAGTGGCACGACGGATGCACCTGTCGCCCCCCGAACCAGCCGATCGCGCACGGGAAAACCCGGAGGGACAACGACATGTACCGTAGGACGCTATTCGTCGGATTGATCGCGCTCTGCTCCATGGTGGCGACCGGCTGCCATCTGTACCTGGACGACGACGACGACGGCAGAGACGACGGCCCGGGCGGCTACAGCTACTGCGACGACACCGGGTGCTACTGGTGCGACGACTACGGCTGCTATCCCGACGGCCGCCCGCCCGGCGGCACCGGCTGGGATTGCGACAGCAACTACGACTGCGCCGCCGGCTGCTTCTGCGATCCCGACACCGGGACCTGCGAGGAAGGCGGCTTCTGCACCACCGACGACGACTGCGCCGAGGGCTACGAGTGTGACGATCGGTCGTCGTGCGTGCCGTCGGACCCGGCCGACGAGTGTACCGAGGACAGCCAGTGCCCGGCCGGCAGCTTCTGCGACGAGAGCAGCGGCCAGTGCGTGGACTCGAGCGAGTGCACCGACGACACGATGTGCCCGGACGGCCAGACCTGCGACGAGGAGCGCGGCACCTGCATCCCGGCGCCGTGTGACGAGAACAGCGACTGTCCGGTCGGCAGCTACTGCGACCTCGGCTCGGGCCAGTGCGTGGACAGCTCGGTCTGCGGCCCCGACGGCGAGTGCCCGGAAGGCACCGAGTGCGACACCGACACCAACACCTGCGTGCCCGACCTCCCGGATCCGGCCACCTGCCAGGGCGAGGTGACCTGTGACGAGGCGCCGCCGAGCTGCCCCGAGGGGACCAACCCCGGCATCCTCAACGGCTGCTACACCGGCGAGTGCATCGCCGACGCGGACTGCCCGGACGGCGCGCCGATCTACTGCTCGGATCACACCACCCAGGCCGACTGCCTCGCCGACGACACCTGCGAGGCGATCTACCGGGGCCAGAACTGCACCGACCCGGACGGCCTGCCCTGCACCGAGGAAGAGGCCAACTGCACCTGCGAGACGTACACCTTCTTCGAGTGCGTCGAGCTGGAGGAGACCCCGGCGCCGTAGCGGCCGGTCGACACTGAATCAGCGATAGCGCCGGAAGAGGCCCGACCATCGGTCGGGCCTTCTTTCGTTTCGGGGCCGGCCCCGGCCGGCGCGGCCGCGCGCGCAGTATGTTCCCGGCGTGGCGCGCCCACGAACGTGGAGGCTGGCGGTCTCGGCCGCGATCGCCGGGGTGCTGGTCCTCCTCGCGCTGGTCTTGCCCGACCGGTGCGCGACCAACGAGCTCGGTCATCACCGGCTTGGCCGGACCGGCGACCTCGCCCTCGGTGAGGTGCCCCGCGCCGCCGCGCAGGAGGCCCGCTTCGCCCGCGCCTGCCCGCCCGACCCGGCGGCGCCGGCTTCACCGACTGGCCCGATCCTGCGCGCCCCCTACCTCCAGATCGTCACCGCGGACGCCGCCGACGTCCTGTGGACCTCGGCTCCGCTGGCCGATCCGGTCGTCGCGATCTGGTCACCCGATCTCGCGGGCAAGGAGCCGCGCCTGGTGCGCGCCGTGGTCGACCCGACCGCACCGCTGCCGCGCGGTCGACAGTACGTCGCCCACCTGGCCGACCTCTCCCCCGGCGTGATCCACTGTTACGTGGTGCGCGACGGCGCGCGCGTCCTGGCCGGTCCGTTCGGCTTCACCACCGCGCCGCCCCGCGGCGACCCGCGCCCGATCCGGCTGGTCGCGTTCGGCGACATGGGCTTCCGCTCGATCGATCAGCGGCTCGTCCTCGCCCAGATGTCTCGCGTCGAGAGCGATCTGGTCCTCCTGGCCGGCGACATCGCCTACCCCAACGGCCGGCTGGTCGAGCTCGAGCAGAACCTCTTCGCCACCTACGCCCCGCTCATGCACGGCGCGCCGTTCTTTCCGGCCAGCGGCAACCACGACTACCTGACCGAAGACGCGGCCCCGTTCCGACAGGCCTTCGCCCTGCCCGGGAACGGCGGACCGGTCGGGCGCGAGCGCTGGTACTCGTTCGACTGGGGCGACCTGCACGTGGTCGTGCTCGACAGCGAGCGCCTAGAGAAGGCCCAGACCGAGTGGCTGGACGCCGACCTCACCGCCCACGCCGACGCGCGCTGGACCATCGCGCTGCTCCATCGCGCGCCGTTCTCGTCGGGTGAGCACGGCCCCGACCTACCGACCCGGGACGCGTTTGTCCCCATCTTGACTCGCCATCGGGTGGCGCTGGTGGTGGCCGGACACGAGCACGACTACGAGCGCTTCCGGCCGAAGGATGGCGTCACTTACGTCGTCACCGGCGGTGGCGGGCGCGGGACGCGGCGGGTGGGCGCACCCGCCCAGGACAGCGCGTTCGCCGCGCAGATCGCCCATTTCGTGTACCTCGTGGTGGAGCGGAACCGGATCCGGCTCTGGGCGGTCGACGCCAGCGGACAAACTTTCGACACCGCGGAGCTTCTCCACGATGGCCGCCCGGCGGGATAACTGCGACCATGATCTGGGGGGCGGAGTGGGTGAGTGGTCGGTCGAATGCACGAGCTGGGTGAGTCGGTGCCGGGCGAGCTGGATCGACTCCACCGTCGGGTGGCGGCGCTGGAGGAGCAGGTCTCGGGCATGTTCGCGGCAAACACCGCGATCAAGCTGATCATCGATCCGGACGGCGGCGCCATCGTGGCGGCCAACCCGGCCGCGGCGTCGTTCTACGGCTATCCAATCGAGGAGCTGACCCGGCTCAGGATCACCGACCTCAACCAGCTGCCCGACGAGCTGGTCCAGCGCGAGATGACGCGCGCGCAGGGCGGACAGCGCGGCGCCTTCGAGTTCATCCACCGGCTGAAGAGCGGCGAGCTCCGCCACGTCGAGGTGTACTCGACCCCCTGCCCGGTCGAGGAGCGCAAGCTCCTCTTCTCGATCATCTTCGACATCACCGAGCGCAAGCGGCTGGCCGAGGAGCTGGCCCAGACCCAGCGCATGGACGCGCTCGGCCGCCTGGCCGGCGGCGTGGCGCACGACTTCAACAACCTGCTCACCACCGTCGAGATGCTGCGCGCGCTGATCGAGCGCAAGGTGTCGCGCGGCATGTCGGTCGAGTCGGACCTGGCCGAGCTCAAGGGCGCGGTCGCGCGCGGGGCCGCGTTCACCGCCCAGCTGCTCGCGTTCTGCCGCCGCCAGCCGGTCGCGCCGGTGCTGGTCGACCTGTCGCACGTGGTCGGCGAGCTCGAGCCGATCGTCCGCCGCATCGCGGCCGAGCGGGTGACCTTGACCATCTTCACCCCGGACAGCGCGCCGGTGGTGGCCGACCGGTCGCAGCTCGAGCAGGTCATCCTCAACCTCGCCATCAACGCCACCGACGCCATGCCGCACGGCGGCGCCCTCACCGTGACGGTCGGCGGCGAGAGCCTCGACCCGGCGGCGGCGGCGCGGCTGGGGGTGACGGCCGGCGAGATGGTCGTCCTCCGGGTCGAGGACACCGGCGTCGGCATCGAGCCGGCGCTGCACGAGCGCATCTTCGAGCCGTTCTTCACCAGCAAGCCGTCCGGGCGCGGCACCGGGCTCGGGCTGGCCACCGTGTACGGGATCGCCCGGCAGTCGGGCGGCGCGGTGGCGGTCGACAGCTCGCCGGGCGAGGGCGCGGTGTTCCGGGTGTGGCTGCCGCGCGCGCGGGTCGAGCCGCGCCCGCTGCCGCTGGTCCGCGGCGTGCGCGCGGTGGTCGGCGGCGAGGAGACCATCCTGGTCGCCGAGGACGAGATGACCAGCCGCAACGCGATCGTTCACCTGCTCGAGGAGGTCGGCTACCGGGTGATCGCGGCGGGCGACGGCGAGAGCGCGCTGGCCAGCGCCGGCGCCCATGACGGCCCGCTCCACCTGCTCCTGTCCGACGTGGTCATGCCGATCATGGGCGGGCCCGAGCTGGCCCGGGCGATCCTGCGCGAGCGCCCGGAGGTGAGGGTGCTCTACATGTCCGGCTACGTCGATTCACCGATCGTGGACCACGGCCTGCTCGACGCCTCGCACTGCCTGCTGGCCAAGCCGTTCAGCCTCGACGAGCTCCTGCAGGCGGTCCGCCAGGTGCTGGACAGCCCGGCTCGCCGCGCGCCGGCTCGCCTCCGCTGACCGGCCCAGTCCGTCCCGCCACGGCGGGCGGATCCGGTCGTCCGGCCCCGGCCGGAGACGGGCGGTACTCTGTGTGCTAGAACCGGCTGTCCGGCGCCCCCGCCGGAGGGTTTCCCATGTCCATCCTGAGCAAGGTCTTCGGCAGCAAGAACCAGCGCGAGCTGCGCCGGCTCGCCCCTTTGGTCCAGAAAATCAACGATCTGCGCGCGTCGATGGAGGCCAAGAGCGACGCGCAGCTACGCGAGCAGACCGCTGATTTCCGCCGCCGGCTCGACCGCGGCGCCACCCTCGACGAGCTCCTGCCCGAGGCGTTCGCGACCACCCGCGAGGCGGCCTGGCGAACCCTCAAGATGCGCCACTTCGACGTCCAGCTGCTGGGCGGGATGGTGCTGCACCAGGGGAAGATCGCCGAGATGCGGACCGGCGAGGGCAAGACCCTCACCGCGACGCTGCCGGTCTACCTGAACGCGCTCGAGGGGCGCGGGGTCCACCTGGTCACGGTCAACGACTACCTGGCCCGGCGCGACGCCGAGTGGATGGGGCGGATCTACGGCTTCCTCGGCCTGTCGACCGGCGTGGTCGTGCACGGGATCGAGGACTGGCAGCGCCAGCGCAACTACCGCTGCGACATCACCTACGGCCAGAACAACGAGTTCGGGTTCGACTACCTGCGCGACAACATGAAGATGTCGCCCGATCGAATGGTGCAGCGCGGCCAGCGCTACGCCCTGGTCGACGAGGTGGACTCGATCCTCATCGACGAGGCCCGCACCCCGCTCATCATCTCCGGCCCGTCGGAGGACGCCGCCGACCTCTACATGACGGTCGACCGGGTGGTGCCGCGGCTCAAGCGCGACGTCGACTACACCGTGGACGAGAAGGCCCACGCGGTGATGCTGACCGACCAGGGCGTCGAGCGGATCGAGAAGCTGCTCGGCCTCAAGAACCTCTACGACCCGGCCAACATCGCCTACAACCACCACGTGTCGCAGGCGCTCCGGGCCCACACGCTCTACAAGCGCGACGTCAACTACCTCATCGACGACGGCAAGATCCTCATCATCGACGAGTTCACCGGCCGCAAGATGCCGGGCCGGCGCTGGTCGGACGGCCTCCACCAGGCGATCGAGGCCAAGGAAGGCGTGGAGATCGAGGAGGAGAACCAGACCCTCGCCACCATCACCTTCCAGAACTTCTTCCGCATGTACGACAAGCTGGCCGGCATGACCGGCACCGCGGACACCGAGGCGGCCGAGTTCCACCACATCTACAAGCTCGAGGTGATGGTGGTCCCGACCAACCGGGCGATGGTCCGCGACGACATGCCGGACCTGGTCTACAAGAACGAGCGCGGCAAGTTCCGCGCGGTGATCGACGACATCCGCGACTGCAGCAGCCGCGGCCAGCCGGTCCTGGTCGGCACCACCTCGGTCGAGAAGTCCGAGGTGGTCGCGAGCCTCCTCAAGAAGGAGGGCCTCAAGTTCGACGTCCTCAACGCCAAGCAGCACGAGCGCGAGGCCGGGATCGTGGCCCAGGCGGGGCGGCGCGGCGCCATCACCATCTCGACCAACATGGCCGGCCGCGGCACCGACATCATCCTGGGCGGCAACCCTGAGTACATGGCGCGCGAGATGATGAAGGCGGAGGGCCGCCCCAGCGAAGAGGGCCAGTTCGACCTCCTGCTCGAGCAGCTGAAGCAGCAGAGCGACCGCGAGCGCGAGGAGGTGCTGGCGGCGGGCGGGCTCAAGATCATCGGCACCGAGCGGCACGAGTCGCGCCGCATCGACAACCAGCTGCGCGGCCGCGCCGGCCGCCAGGGCGACCCGGGCGGTTCCCGCTTCTATCTGTCGCTCGAGGACGACCTGCTCCGCATCTTCGGCGCCGACCGGATCACCGGGCTCATGGAGCGGCTCGGCATGGAGGAGGACGTCCCGATCGAGAGCGGTCTGGTGACCCGGTCGATCGAGAACGCCCAGAAGAAGGTCGAGGGTCACAACTTCGACTCGCGCAAGAACCTGCTCGAGTACGACGACGTGATGAACCAGCAGCGCAAGACGATCTACTCGCTGCGCCGCCAGATCCTGAAGGGCGAGTACGCCCCGACCCTGAGCGAGGAAGAGATCAAGGCAGGCAAGGAGCCGCCGCCGCCGCCGACCACGTCGGGAGACTGGAGCGTCGAGTCGCTGTCGGGGACGATCCGCCCCGAGCTCGAGGCGATGGTGGACGCCGCGCTCGAGGAGGAGCGCCAGCGGCTCGCCCCGACCGCGGCGCCGGTCGACACCGCCGCGCCGACCGACGGCGACGGCGAGGCCGAGCAAGACGGCGACGGCGAGGACGAGGGCGAGGCGGCCCGGGCCAGCAACGGCGTCGCCGAGGGCAAGCAACCGCCGGTGTGGCGCAAGCTGCGCTCGCAGCTGTGGCGGCAGACCGGCGCCTGGTGCGACATCGAGAAGCAGTTCACCCTCGAGGGCGGGACGACCGCGCGCGACGCGCTGGTCGAGTCGGTGGTCGAGCAGGTAGCCGCGTCGCTGGTCCAGCAGCGCGAGCGCCTGTACGACCTGGCCGACGGCCTGGTCAGCTTCCTGGTCGAGCAGCACTGTCCGCCGAACGCCAACGCCGACGACTGGAACTTCGACGCGCTCGAGGAGGCGCTCGACGAGCAGTTCGCGGTCGAGATCAAGGTGAAGCGCAAGGTCGGCGACGCCGAGGCGATCGCCGAGCAGGCGTGGAAGGCGGTCGAGAAGCGGCTGGGCGAGCGGATGGAGGAGCTGGGCCGGCCCTGGCTCATGTACTTCTCGCGCCACTTCTACCTGGAGGAGATCGATCGCCAGTGGATCGATCACCTGAAGGCGATGGAGCACCTGCGCGAGGGCATCTACCTGCGCGGCTACGGCCAGAAGGACCCCAAGAAGGAGTACAAGCGCGAGGGGTTCGATCTGTTCGCGCAGATGATGCAGAACATCCAGAACAACACCGGGCAGAAGCTGTTCAGGGTCCAGATCCAGCGCCAGGAGGCGGAGATCCCCGCCATGCAGGCCAAGCAGCGCCGCATGGTCGAGTCGCACGCCGCGGCGGCGACCAGCGGGGCCGAGACGGTGGGCACGGCGACCGCGGCCGAGCCGGCCGGCTCGTCTGCGTTCGGCAAGGCGGCCGACGGGGGAGCCACCGCCGAGGCCAAGCAGAAGACGGTGCGCCGCGATCAACCCAAGGTCGGGCGCAACGACCCGTGCCCGTGCGGCAGCGGCAAGAAGTACAAGAAGTGCCACGGCCGCGAGGACGACGAGCAGGCCTCGGCCTGAAGCCCTGGCGGCGCGCAGCGCGGTAAGCTGCGCGCCGTGCCAGCGGTGGTTCGCGGGTTTCGCTTCGCCGGGGTCGCGGCCGGCATCAAGTCCAGCGGTGGTCTCGACGTCGGCCTGATGGAGGCCGACCGGCCCTGCCCGGCCGCGGCGCTGTTCACGCGCAACCGGCTGCCGGCCGCGCCGGTGGTGCTGTCGCGGGCGGCGCTTTCGCGCAGCCGGGGCATGGTCCGCGCGGTGGCGGTCAACAGCGGCAACGCCAACGCGCTGACCGGCGAGCGCGGGCGAGCCGACGCGCGCAGGATGGCGGCCGCCGGGGCCGCGGCGCTCGGCGCCGATCCGGGGCAGCTCCTGGTCGCCTCGACCGGCGTCATCGGGGTGCCGCTGCCGATCGACGAGGTCGAGCGCGGCATCGCGGCGGCCGGGGCCGCGCTCCGCCCCGACGGGTTCGCCGACTTCGCCACCGCCATCCTCACCACCGACCGCGCGGCCAAGACCGCCGAGCGCGAGGTGCGCGGCGCGCGGCTGATCGGCTGCACCAAGGGCGCCGGCATGATCGCGCCCAACATGGCCACCACCCTCAGCTTCGTGGCGACCGACGCGTCCGGCCCGGCCACCGCCCCCGGCGCACTGGCTCGCCTGGTCGCCGGCGCCTGCGCCCACAGCTTCAACGCGATGACCGTCGACGGCGACACCTCGACCAACGACATGCTCCTGGTCATGGCCAGCCGGCGCGGCCCGGCGGTCGGCGCCACCGCGCTGGGCGAGGCGCTCGGCGATCTGCTCGACGACCTGGCCCGCCAGCTGATGCGCGGCGGCGAGGGGGTGCACCACGTCGTCACCGTCGAGGTGCGCGGCGCGCGGACCGAGCGGGCGGCGCGGGCGGTGGCCGAGCGGATCGCGCGCTCACCCCTGGTCAAGACCGCCATCGCCGGCGCCGATCCGAACTGGGGCCGGATCCTGGCCGCGGCCGGCAACGCCGGCGTCGCGCTGCAGCCGACCCGGCTCGGCCTCGATCTCGACGAGGTGGCCGTGGTGCGCGGCGGCGTCGCGGTCGACCAGGCCGATCGCGATGGTCGCGCCCGCGCCGTCATGCAGCGGGCCGAGTACACGATCGCGCTCGACCTCGGCCAGGGGCGGGCTCGCGCCCACCACCTGGCCTGCGACCTGTCGCACGACTACGTGACGATCAACGCCGACTACCGGACGTAGGAGTCGCGCCCGCGGCCGCGCGCGGCGCTCGGGTCGTGGGGCGCGTCGTCGTCGGGCTCCTGCGAGCTCGCGACCCGGTGGGCCAGCCAGGTGGCCCCCTGACGGAGCGCCAGGGCCGCGATACCGCCGGCCAGGGAGCGGAGCAGGCCGGGGCGCTGATCCTGTGGCTCGACCACCACGTAGCGGACGCCGTCGCCGTTGCCCTCGCCGGCCGGCGGCAGGGCGGGCGGTGACTTGGCGCGGCGTCCCAGGGTCAGGGCGAACCCGACCCCGATCGCACCGCCGATGAACAGATAGCGGTGGCGGTGGATCAGATCGTCGAGCACCTCGACCTGGTTGCGAGTGCGATCGAACGCCTCGCCGATCTGATCGGTGCGCTCGCGCAGCCGGTCCTCGAGCAGCGAGGCGGTCTGCTTGAGCGCCGCGCGCCGCGCCGCCGCTTCCCGCCGGAGCTGGGTCTGACTGTCCCGCCGGTGGCCGTTCGTGCCCATGTCAGATCCTTTCGTCGGCCGCGCCGGCCGCCTCGGAGTCGTCGGCGGAGTCGACCATGCGGTGAGCCGCCGAGCTGAGCACCATCCCGGCGACGATGGCCGCCGCGATCAACACCCCGCCGGTGGCGAGCGACGCCGCGCCGTAGCTGCCCCACAGTCGGCCCAGGTACAGCACCGATCCGGAGGCGAGCGCCGCGATGCCGACCGCGGCGAACAGACGGACGAGGTAGAGCGCCACGGCAGCGCGCACCGCGTGGCGCCTCCGCTCTCGTACTTCGCCGCCCAGCCGTCGCAGCTCGACCGACGCCAGCTCCAGCCCCTGCTGGGCCAGGCGGGTCGCCAGACCGGCGAGCGACTCTTCCCCGTGCCCGTTTGTCCCCGGCTCGACCCTGGCGGGCGCGAGCCGGGATGAGGTGCGCTGGAGCTCCATGACCTAGCGGCTCAGGAACTTGCCGACCGCCCAGCCGATGCCCAGGCCGAAGAGCATGCTCCGGTAGGGATGCGCGCAGATCGCTTCGTCGACCGCACGGGTGATGGTGCGGACGTCGTTCTCCTGCAGGTAGCGCCCGGCGCTGTGCAGCCGGTCGGACAGGAAGGCGGCCTTCCCCTTGTCCTCCAGGTAGTCGCCGGCCCGCTCGAGGCGGGTCCCGAGGGCGCCGGTGACGCCCTTCGCCTCCTCGGCGACGGCATTGCCGAGGGTCTTGCCGGTGTCGCTGCCGCCCACGCCAGCTCCCGAGGTCGGCGGATTGTAGTTGGCCATGATTCTCTCCTCCTTCGTGTTGCGCGTTGTGCTGAGAACCTCAGCACCATGTGTGCCAGCGGTAGACCCCCCTGCTGCGCCGCAGCAGGCCCCGAACGCGTGTCAGTGCAGCACGGTGAGTCATGGGGGCCCGTGCCATTGACATGACTTGAGCCGACATCAGAACATGCGTCCGATGCGCATTGGAGTCCCGACCGAGATCAAGACGAAGGAATTCCGCGTCGGCATGACGCCTGCCGGCGTCGCCGTCCTCAGCAAGCTGGGCCACCAGGTCCTGGTCGAGGCCGGCGCCGGGATCGGAAGCGGGCTCTCCGACGAGGAGTACCAGCGTGCCGGCGCCGAGCTGGTCGGGGACCGCGCCGAGGTGTGGGGCCGGGCCGACATGGTCGTGAAGGTGAAGGAGCCGATCGCCCCGGAGTTCGCGCTGATGCGCGAGGGCCAGATCCTCTTCACCTATCTCCACCTCGCCGCCGCCCAGGAGCTGGGCGCCGAGCTCCTCCGCCGCAAGGTCGCCGGAGTCGCCTACGAGACCATCGAGACCGAGGACGGCAAGCTGCCCCTCCTCACCCCGATGAGCGCGGTGGCCGGGCGGATGTCGGTCCAGGCCGGCGCGAGCTTCCTGGAGAAGGAGCGGGGCGGCAAGGGCATCCTGCTCGGCGGCGTGCCCGGGGTGCGCCGCGGCCGGGTCTGCATCATCGGCGGCGGGATCGTCGGCGCCAACGCGGCCCGCGTGGCGATCGGCCTCGGCGCCCAGGTCACCGTCCTCGACATCGACCTCGAGGTGCTGGCCTACCTGGACGACATCTACGAGGGGCGCATCATCACCGCCTACTCCGATCCGATCACCCTCGAGGAGACGGTGGAGAAGTCGGACCTGGTGGTCGGCGCGGTGCTGGTCGCCGGCGCGCGCGCGCCGCGGCTGGTGACCGAGGCGATGGTCAAGAACATGGAGGCCGGCTCGGTCATCGTCGACGTGGCGGTCGACCAGGGCGGCTGCGTCGAGACCTGCCGCCCGACCACCCACGAGGACCCGACCTACGTGGTCCATGGGGTGACGCACTATTGCGTGGCCAACATGCCGGGCGCGGTGCCGCGCACCTCGACCTTCGCGCTGACCAACGCGACCATGCCCTACGTCCGGTCGCTGGCCCAGAAGGGGCTGGAGAAGGCGGCCCGCGACGACGCGGCGATCGCCAAGGGAATCAATACCCTGCGGGGCGGCGTGACCCATCCGGCGGTGGCCGAGGCGCTTGGCCAGCCGTACACTCCGCTGCCGGTCTGACCGGGCCGGGACGACGGCGCCCTCGCCGGGAATAGGGCGGATTTCGGCCCGGTTCTCCTCCCTAGAGCGAGACGAATGCTTCAGCGCCGCAAACAACGACGCGATTTCGAAGAGACGGCCCTGCCGCACCTCGGCTCCCTTTTCGGGGCCGCGTTCCGGCTGACCCGCAACGCGCGCGACGCCGAGGACCTGGTCCAGGACGTCATGCTGCGGGCCTATCGCTTCTGGGACGGCTTCGAGCCGGACTCGAACTGCAAGGCCTGGCTCTTCAAGATCCTCACCAACACCTTCATCAACCAGTACCAGAAGACCAAGCGGCATCGCGAAGTGCTGAACGCCGCGGTCTGCGAGCAGGAGGCCACCGACGGCGTCCTGGTCCATGAGGGCGCGCTAGCCCAGCGCGACCCGGAGGGGATCCTGCTCGACCAGAGCCTGTCGGAGGACGTCGCGCGCGCGCTGGCCGCGCTGCCCGCCGACTTCCGGCTGGCGGTGGTGCTGTGCGACGTGGAGGGCTTCAGCTACAAGGAGATCGCCGACATCATGGACTGCCCGGTCGGCACCGTGATGAGCAGGCTGCACCGCGGGCGGCGCCTCCTCCGCCAGTCGCTGCGCGACTTCGCCGTCGCCCAGGGCTTCGTGCGGCCGGGCGCGCAGGTGACCGCGGCGATCGACGTGAACGTGGATGGCGGCGCCTCCATGATCCAGCTCGACGACTACAGGCGCTCGCGATGACCACCATGACCGCGCAGTGCAACGACATCGAGACTCTCCTCCCGACCTACCTCGACGGCGAGCTATCCACTCACGATCAGCTCTCGTTCGATCACCACATCGCGGACTGCGGTGACTGTCGCGATCGCGTCCGCGGCGAGGCGGCCTACCTGGCCCGCGTGCGGGAGATCCTCGCGCCGCCGGCGCCGTCGGATGATCTGGTCGTGCGGGTGCGCCTGGCGCTCGATCAGGAGGACATCCAGTCGCGCAGCGCGCGGCGGCGGAGCCTGCGGGCTTGGGCGTTGCCCGGCGCGTCCGGCCTGGCCGCGGCGGCGGCGCTGGTCCTCCTGGTGACGTCGGACGGCGGCTCGGGCCGCGCCCCGCTGCAGTCCGACTGGAGCCCCGAGACCGGCGCCGACCCGCTGGCGGCGCGCCCGATCGGGGTCGACCGGGCCCAGCCGATCAGCCTCGCGCCGCAGCGGGTGTCGTGGCGGCCGGTCCAGGTCCGCTTCGAGGCGGTGGCCGCCGACGGTACCGTCCACCAGGTCGGGCTCGAGGTGCTGAGCTGCCGCAACGTGGACATGAGCGGGCACGCCCGCTGGACCGCCGCGGATGCGGTGCTGTGGGTGGCGCGCGGTCAGGTGAACACGGTCATCTACCAGACCGGCGGGACCTGCATGGTGTTCGCGTCCGACATGGCGCTCGAGCAGCTCGCCCCTCAGATCGTGCGCTCCGGCCTCATCGGCCAGTGACGGCTCGCCGCGGACGCTGAGCGAACCGGGGGGCGCATTGCGGCCCGGGGGGAGCGCGAGCTACACTGGAGCCCGCTCGGGGGCGCCCGATTGATGCCTGTCCGCCGCTTACTGCTCATCGACGACGATCCAGAGTTCCAGGAGCTGCTCGAGGAGCGGCTGGCTCCGAGCGGCTTCGAGGTGGTCCTGCCGCTGGACCCTTCGAACCCGCTCGGGCACGTGAAGGATCTCCGTCCGGCCATCATCATCATCTCGGTCGAGCTGCCCGACAAGGTCGGCTACGCCCTGTGCAACAAGGCCAAGAAGGGCCTGGCTCGCGACATCCCGGTCATCCTGACCACGCGCAGCGTGCCGGCGTCCGGCTTTCGCAGCCACCGCAAGCTCAAGGTCCACGCCGACGAGTACATCGACAAGCGAGCGATGTCCGAGCAGGAGGTGGTGGCCAAGGTCGATCAGCTGGTCGGGCTGGGCCGGCCCGGCGGCGACCACGGCTTCCGCTTCGAGGACGTCGACGTCGAGGAGCTCGACATGGCCGACCTGGTCGAGGACGGTCACGGCCGCTCCGCGACGCTCGAGGTCGACGACGACGACGATGAGATCAGTGCGGTCCCGCGCCAGATCGCGCACGAGGGCCTGGCCGACGAGTTCGACCCGCGCGAGCTCGGCGCCGACGCGGACGACGACGGATCGTTCGACTTCGGCGAGCAGGCCGAGATCGATCACGAGCGGGCCATGGCGGGGCGCGGCTCCAACGGTGGGCGCGCGCAGACCGCGACCGCGGTCGGCACCGATCCGGGCGCATTCCTCGGCGCCAGCGAGCAGCTCGCCGCCAGCTGGACCGGCCCGGACGTCGACATCGACTCCGACATGAACGAGTTCGAGGCCGACCGGACCGCGGTCGCATCGCCGTTTCCGCTGACCTTCGACTCGCCGTCGGCGCGGATCGAGATCGCCGGTCCGCCGGCCGCCGCGGCGCCGCTGGTGATCGAGCCGGAGCCGTCGGCGCCGGTGGCGGACCTGGATCTCGGGCTCGACCAGGTGGCCACGCTCGCCGAGGTGGAGCGGGCCGAGCCGCCCGGGGTGCGCATCGGCGCGCGCACGGCGGAGCTGGAGCGGGAGATCGACCGGCTGCGCGGCGAGCTGGAGCAATCGCGGCGGGTCCCGACCACCGGATCGCCGTTCTCGCGCGAGCGCGAGTTTCTCAACCTGCGCGAGGTCATCAACAAGAAGGAGAAGCAGATCCTCGACCTCAACGACCAGATCGACGCCAAGGAGCGCCTGGTCATGGCCGAGAGGGACCGGCTGCGCGAGATGGATCGGGTCCGCTCGGATCTCGACGCGCGCAACCTGGAGCTGGAGCAGAACCTGCTCGGCGCCAGCGAGGAGCTGGACGGGCTGCGCGGCGAGCGGGGCAGCGTGCTCGAGCAGCTGCGCCGCCAGACCGACGCGATGGGCGCGCTCAGGACCGACGCCGAGCAGCTGTCGCGTCTGCTCGAGCGCGAGCGGGCGTCGTGGCGCGAGGAGCGCGATGGGCTCACGCGCCGGCACGAGGTCACCCTCGATCAGCAGAAGCAGCAGCTGGAAGGCGGCCGCGCCTCGCTGGAGGCCTCGCTGCGCGAGCGGCACACCGCCGACCTGCGCGGGCTCAAGCAGGCCTACGAGGAGAACTCGGCCGAGAAGGACAAGGGCTTCGGCGCCGCCATGGCCCTGGCCGAGGTGCGGCGGCAGGAAGAGCTGAGCGCCGCGCAGCGCGGGGCCGAGGAGCGGCTCCACCTCGAGGTGAACGAGCTGCGCCGCCGACATCAGGACGAGATCGAATCGCTCCGGCGCGAGCAGGCCGCCGATCTGGAGACGCTGGTCAGGCAGAACCAGGAGGCGCGCCAGGCGCTCGAGGACCGGCAGAGCGCGCACATCGCCACGCTGGAGGAGGAGCAGAGCCAGGCGCTGGCCGCGGCCGACCGGCGGCGGGCGAGCGAGCTGGCCGACGCCGACCGTCGGCGAGTCGCCGAGCTGGGTGAGGCCGAGCGCCGGCGGGTGGCCGAGCTGGTCGACGCCGACAAGCGACGCGGCGCGGACCTGGCCGAGGCGGACGAGCGGCGGCGGCGCGACCTGGCCGCGGCCGACCAGGAGCGGGCGCGAGCCGAGGAGGAGCTGGAGGAGCGGCTGGCGGCCGAGCTGGCCGCGCTGGTCCGCCAGCACGCGGCGGAGCGCGAGGAGATGAGCGACCGGCTGGCCGGGCGAACCCGCGAGCTCGGCGAGCTCGGCGATCAGCTGGCCGCCGCGCGCGAGGTCCTGCGCGCCCGCGAGGAGACGATCGCGTCGCTGCACGTGGTGCTGGGCGAGCGCGACGAGCGGCTGGCCGGCCAGCGGCAGGATCTGGACGAGCTCGAGCGGCAGAACGCGGGCTACCAGGAGCAGGTCCTGCGCGCGTTCCAGAAGATCAAGGCCGACGAGGAGACGGTCGCGCGGGCCAAGAAGGCGATGGCGATCGCGCTGACCCTCCTCGACGAGGGCGAGCCGGCCGCGGCGCGCGAAGAATAGCCAACGGCGCGGCTCAGCCGCCGCCGAGCGCCGGGGCCTCGGCGTCCACCGAGTCCTCGTCTTCGTCGATCGAATCGGCGATCAGGCGGTCGGTGTCGCCCGGGCCGAGCTCCTCGTCCGGGGCGGCGTCGTCCGGCATGAAGCCGGTCAGGTAGTCCTCGCGGTAGAGCGCGCCGACGTGGTGGCGGCAGAACATCTCGACCAGCTCCGGGTCGTACATCGTGCCGGCGTTCTTGTGCAGCAGCGCCTCGCAGTCCTCGAGCGGCAGCGCCCGCTTGTACGGCCGGTCGGTCGCCATCGCGTCGTAGGCGTCGGCGATCGCGACGATCCGGGCGCACAGCGGGATCGCCTCGCCCCGCATCCCGTCGGGGTAGCCGGACCCGTCCCAGCGCTCGTGGTGGTTGCGCACCGCCGGCATCATCGGCTTCAGCATCTCGATCTGCGCGGCGATCTCGGCGCCCTTGGCCGGGTGGCTGCGCATGTGCTCCCACTCGCCCTCGTCGAGCGGACCGGGCTTGAGCAGCACGTTGTCGCGGATGCCGATCTTGCCGATGTCGTGCAGGAAGGCGCCGAACTCGAGCGTCTCGAGCCCCTCGGCCGGGTAGCCGCACTCCTGGGCCAGGACCAGCGAGTAGGCCGCCACCCGCCCGCAATGGCCGTTGGTGTACGGATCCTTGGCCTCGATCGCCTCGGCCAGCCCGAACAGCGCCTGCCGGTTGGCCGCCTTCAGCTTGCGATACGACGCCTCGAGCTCCTCGGTGCGCTCGCGCACGACCACGTCGAGCATTCGCTCGCGGCGGAGCAGCTTGTGGTGCTCGGTCGACAGGCGCGCGACCAGCTCGCGCTGCTCGGCGACCAGGCGGAGAAGCTTCAGCCCCTCGCCGACCACGCCGGCCAGGCGGCTGCGCTCGCCGGGTCGACCGACGAAGCGAACGATCGGCGACTCGATCTTGGGTCGGCGCTCGAGATCGACCGCGTCGCTGGCATAGGACGCGAGCAGGATGCGGAACGCGTCCGGCTGGTGGCGCACCGCCTCCTCGAGCAGGCGAGCACCGTCGAGCAGCGGCGGCTTGTGCGCGGCGATGAGGATGCTATACGACCCGGTCGAGATCTTGTGGCTTGCCTCGGCCTCGGAGCAGGCGGTGTCGATGCGCAGGTCCGGGCCCGACAGAAGATCGACGAGCTCGGCGATCGCCTGCGGCTGGGCGTGCACCACGAGCGCGGCGAATCGACGAGGCACGTCGGCATTATAGGAAAGCGGGTACCGGAATCGAGGTTAAGGTCGAGCCAACGGAACGGCTCGACACGAGGCGTCGAGCCTGCGGAACACGGCTCGATGTACGAGAACGCGCACGTCACAGGGGCGTCGCTACCAAAGCAACAACAGCCGATGAGAGGCGTGGAGGTCCATGCGCGAGGAGCTGAGCGGCAACACCAAGGGACTCAAGGCAAGCCAGATCAAGGCCTTGGAGCGCATCTATCGCCGGCGGGTGCCGCCGCGGGAAGTCATCTCGCACGAGTTGGCCGGTTACCTGTGCGAGGTGTCAGCCGAGATGCACCGTCAGGTAGGTGTTCTCATCGACCGACGCGGCGGCATCGAGCACGTCGTGGTCGGCGACGCGTCGCAGCTCATGCTGCCCGACGTCGGGCGACTGCGCGGCGGTGCTGGCCGCTTCCGCGGGCTCCGTCTGGTCCACACCCACCTGCGCGGCGAGCCGCTGACGCAGGACGATCTCACCGACCTCACCTTGCTGCGCCTCGACCTGGTCGCCGCCATCGCGGTCGATCCGGGCGGCATGCCCGGTCGCGTGTTCGTCGGCCATCCGCTGCCCGACAACCCGGAGGGCAAGCTGTGGCTCGAGCTCGAGCCGCGCCCGGCCCACCAGCTCGAGCTGGACGTGGCCGAGCTCATGGCCTCGCTCGAGGCGGAGTTTGCGCGGCGCACCCGCAGCCGCAGCGCGGCCGGCCCGAGCGCGGCGCGCGCGGTCCTGGTCCACGTCGCGCTCGGTCGTGCGGTCGACGGTGAGGCGCGCATCGCCGAGCTGCGCGAGCTGTGCCGCACCGCCGGGGTCGACGCGCTCGACGTCATCGAGCAGCGCCGGCCGGAGGCGGATCCGCGCTTCCTGGTCGGGCGCGGCAAGCTGCAGCAGATCCTGATGCGCGCCATGCAGCTCGGCGCCGACACGGTGATCTTCGATCAGGACCTGACGCCGAGCCAGGCGCGCGCGGTCAGCGACTTCACCGAGCTCAAGATCCTCGACCGCACCATGCTCATCCTCGACATCTTCGCCCAGCACGCGACCAGCCGGGACGGCAAGCTGCAGGTCGAGCTGGCCCAGCTCAAGTACGCGCTGCCGCGCCTGGTCGAGAAGAACACGATGATGTCGCGCCTGACCGGCGGCATCGGCGGCCGCGGTCCTGGCGAGACCAAGCTCGAGATCGGACGCCGGCGCGCGCGCGAGCGCATCCGCCTGCTCGAGAAGCGGCAGGTCGAGGTCGCCGCCGAGCGGCGCCTGCGCCGCCAGCGGCGCGGCGAGCGGGCGGTGCCGATCGTGGCCATCGTCGGCTACACCAACGCCGGCAAGTCGACGCTGCTCAACGCGCTGACCGAGGGGAACGCGCTGGCCGAGGACAAGCTGTTCGCCACGCTGGATCCGATCAGCCGGCGGCTGCGCTTCCCGCGCGAGCGCGAGGTGGTGCTGACCGACACGGTCGGGTTCATCCGCGACCTGCCGGCCGATCTGGTCGCGGCCTTCCGCGCCACCCTCGAGGAGCTGGCCGACGCCGACCTCCTGGTCCAGGTGATCGACCTCAGCGATCCGGACCACGAGCAGCAGGTGTCGGCGGTGTCGACGGTGCTGGGCGACCTGGCCCTGGCCGAGAAGCCGCGCCTCCTGGTCGGCAACAAGGTCGATCGCCTGGGCCGCGAGGAGGCGGCGCGGCGAGCGACCAGCCTGGACGCCATCCCGCTCAGCGCGCTGGATCGATCGACGCTGGCGCCGCTGCTCGAGGCGATCGAGCGCGCCCTGTGGGTGGAAGGCCGCAGCGAGGCGCGCGGCGGCGTCAACGGCCACGGTGGCCGGTCAGGGTGGCGGCCGCCCGGCGCGCCGGTCGAGCGGAACGAAGCCGAGCGCGATGCCGGCCAGGATGACCAGGCCGCCGACGGCGGCGTGGATCGGCGGCTGCTCGGCGAAGATCAGCCAGGTCAGTAGCGACGCCCCGATCGGCTCGCCCAGCCCGGCGAGCGCGACCAGGTGGACCCGCACGCGCCGCACCGTCCAGTTGAGCAGCGAGTGCCCGACCACCGACGGGACCAGCGCGCAGCCGGCGATGGCGACGTAGTCGCCGGTCGAGAACCCGCGCACCGGCCCGCCCGAGACCGCCAGCGCGGCGGCCAGGAGCGCGCCGGCGACCAGGTTGACCGCGGCCAGGTAGGCCGGCAGCGGCAGCGTGGCCCGCATGTGGCGCCCGACCACGTAGTAGCCGCCCGCGGTGGCCGCGCCGCCCAGCGCGAGCGCGTCACCGACGAGGGCGCCCTCGCCGCCGGCGCCGAGGTCCCCGCTGGCCAGGACCACGCAGCCGAGCGCGGCCAGCCCGATGCCGATCGCCTCGCGCCGCGCAACTCCCTCGCCGAGGAACATCCAGGCCAGGAGGCCGGAGAAGGCCGGCGTGGTCGCGACCAGCGCCACCGACGCCGCGGTCGACGTGTAGTAGAGCGAGGTGATCCACACGCCGAAGTGAGCCGCGAGCAGCGCGCCGGATGCAGCGCAGAGCAGCAGCTGCCGGCGCGGCAAGCCGGCGAGCTGGCCGAGCGAGCGGCCGGCGATGAGCGAGAGCAGGATCGCGGCCAGGCACACGCGCCCGGCCGCGACCAGGAGCGGCGGGGCTGGCTCGGCCCAGCGGATGAGCGGAGCCGAGGTGGAGACCGCGGCGATGGCGAGCGCGAGCAGGAGCTGCGGCACGGCGGTGGCCGAGGTTCGCACGGTTCGACTAACCTTCTATTTTAGCTTGACGGGTTAGGCTCAATCGATAACCATGAAAGTCAGCTTTGACAGTTAGGAGGTGTCACCGTGCATCGGAGCCGACTGAGTGCGATCATCATCGACTGCAACGAGTCCGGGTACGCGCAGGGCGTCGAGTTCTGGAGCCGTGCGCTCGGCCGCGAGCCCGATCCCGGCCAGGAGCCGGACGAGCGCTACACCAGGCTGGTCGACCGTCCCGGCCAGCTCCGGGTGGAGGTGCAACGCCTGTCGGAGCCGAGCGCGTACCACCTCGACATCGAGACCGACGACGTCGAGGCCGAGGTGGCCCGGCTGGAGAAGCTGGGCGCGGTGCGCAAGTACAAGATCAAGACCTGGTGGGTGATGCGCGCCCCGACCGGTCACGACTTCTGCGTGATCCGCCCGCAGACGAAGAGCCTGGCCAGCGACCCGGGCACCACCGCCTGGGAGGACTGACTCCAATCGACCCGCGCGGAGGCGCGGCGCGCCCTTCAGCGGGCCGGCGTCTCCAGCGCGACCTCGCCCGCGAAGTGGTAGACCACCGCGCGGCGGGCCGACCACGGGGTGAGGATCGGACGGGTGTCGGGCGACGGGGTGATCCGGGCGAAGCTGGCCGCGTCCCAGCCGGCGTTGTCCTCGGGGCCGACCTCGACCACGATGTCGAGAGCGCCGCCCCGGCCGGGTCTCGCGCCAGCGCCCGCGCTGGCGCTGGCGTGGCGGCCGCGCCGATCGGTGGGCCGACGCGCGCCGACCGGCACCAGCGACCAGCGGTTCGACAGCCGCCGCCCGCCCAGCTCGAGAGCGACCTCGAACCCGAGCGATCGCTCTAGCTGACCGCCGGCGCCGACCGTCCACACCGTGACCACCTCGCGGCTGCCGCCGCCGCCGCGCTGGCGGTAGTGGGCCAGGACCGACGCGCGCCCGTCGCCGTCGAAGTCGACCAGCTCGACCCGGAGCAGATCTCGCGCCGACTCGAGGGGCAGCTCCACGAACCCGAACGAGTCGCTCAGGACCGCCAGGTAGCGGCCGCCGGCGACGACGCGCTGGGTGCCGGGCAGGCCGTCGACCTCGGCGAGCGAATCGAGCGCCAGCTCGGACACCGACACGCGCGCGTGCTGGAGGAAGCCGCGCAGCGCCGGCACGTGGGTCGAGAAGTGGAGCTCGCCGCGGAACCGCCGCTGGTCCTCGGCCGCCCCGCCCGGCCGGTCGACGTCGGCGTAGCGGAGCTCGGCGAGGAGCAGCGGGGTCGATCCGCCCCAGCCAGGAATCTGGCCCAGGGGCACGCCGACCTCGACCTGCCAGCCGTCCTCGCGCAGCGAGTCGTCGGCCCGCGCGCCGGCGCCGCCGATGCGGCGGGCGCGGCTGCCGGCGGTGCCGGGCAGGAAGGTCATCGTCCACGGCGAGAGCCCGGTCCCCGCGCTGAGCGACAGGTGGAGCGCGTCCTCCCCTGCCCCGCCGCCCCGCCCGCGGATCACGCGCTCGTCTCGCACCTGCACCACCAGGTAGAGCCGCTCGGCGTCGAACGCGCAGCGCAGCTCGAACGACGCGTCGGCGCCGGCTTGCCCGCGGCGGAGCGGCGCGGCGTCGTCGATGCCGCGCCAGTCGTCCACCAGCGCGTCCACGTCGATGACGCCGGGCTCCACGCCCTGGCAGACGTGGCCGGCGAGCGCGCTGCCCTCGGTGCCGGCCCAGACCGCGGCCAGCGCCACCGCCGCCGACGACAGATGGAATCCCCGCATTGCGGTCGATGGTACGCCAGCGGCGCGCGCGGCGCGGCCGACGCGCCGGCCTGCGCGATCACAACTGCCAGGAACTGCGAAGGAACTCCGGACCCTCGGCGCGGGGGATCGCCGCGGGCGAGGCGCTGGCCGGGCGCGGCCGCGACAGCGTCGGCGAGTCGGCGGCGATCCCGCTCCGACCGGCGCCGGATCTCCCGGAAGCCGAGGCGCGGCGCTGACCTGGCGCCCGCGCGCGTGGTATAGGCAACTCCGCATGTTCGAGACCCTGAGCAAAGGGTTCCGCGCCGCCAAGCAGAAGCTCACCGGCGTCGCCGAGCTGAACGACGAAGTCATCGACGACGCGCTGCGCGACGTGCGCATGAGCCTCCTGGAGGCCGACGTCGAGTTCAAGGTCGTCAAGCGCTTCCTCGATCGGGTCAAGGAGGCGGCGCAGGGGCAGGAAGTCCAGCTGCGCGCGAAGTCGAACGACATGGGCGCGCGCCGGATCACCCCGGAGCAGGCGTTCATCTCCATCTGCCAGGACGAGCTCACCAAGATGATGGGCCCGGTCGAGACCGACCTGCGCTGGGCCAAGAAGGGCCCGACCGGGATCATGATGGTCGGCCTGCAGGGCTCGGGCAAGACCACCACGGTCGGCAAGCTGGCCCGCTTCCTCGAGACCCAGCACGGCAAGAAGCCGCTCCTGGTCGCCGCCGACGTCTATCGACCGGCCGCGGTCGATCAGCTGAAGACGCTGGGCAGCCAGCTCGGCGTGCCGGTGTTCTCGATCGACGGCTCCGACCCGGTCGACATCTGCCAGAAGGCGGCCGACCACGCGGCTCAGAGCGGACGCGACGTGGTCATCTTCGACACCGCGGGCCGGCTCGCCATCGACGAGCCGCTCATGCAGGAGCTCGAGGACATCGACAAGGCCACTCACCCGGCCAACATCTTCCTGGTCCTCGACGCCATGACCGGCCAGGACGCGGTCCGCACGGCGGAGGCGTTCAACAAGCGGCTCAACCTCGACGGCGTCATCCTGACCAAGATGGACGGCGACGCGCGCGGCGGCGCGGCGCTCTCGGTCAAGGAGGTGACCGGCAAGCCGATCAAGTTCGTCGGCATGGGCGAGTCGCTCGACCGGCTCGAGGAGTTCCGCCCCGAGGGCATCGCGTCGCGCATCCTCGGGATGGGCGACATCGTCGGCCTGGTCAAGGACTTCGAGCAGGTCGTCGATGCGGAGAAGGCGGAAGAAGACGCCGTCCGCATGCTCAAGGGCAAGTTCGACATGCAGGACTTCCTCGAGCAGATCCGGCTCATCCAGAAGATGGGCTCGCTGAAGGATCTGTTCGACAAGCTGCCGTTCTTCCCCGGCGGCCTGCCCGACGAGGTCAACCTCGACGACCGCGAGCTGACCAAGATCGAGGCGATGATCAACTCGATGACGGCGGAGGAGCGCCGCAACCCGACCGTGTTCGTCACCACCTCGTGGGAGGACGTGGTCTCGCAGGCCGGCAAGAAGAACAAGCGGCGGCGCGCCGACTACGACGCCGGTCGGGTGAAGCGCATCGCCAGCGGCTGCGGGCGCAAGGAAGACGAGGTCAAGGAGCTGCTCCAGAAGTTCGGCGCGATGCGCCAGATGATGGTGCAGCTGGGCGCGTCGACCGGTCTGCTGGGCAAGATCCCCGGGTTCAAGCAGTTCAGCCAGATGAAGAAGCTGGCCGGGCTCGACCTCGGCGCGATCATGGGCGGCGGTGGCGGGATGCCGCCGGGCATGGCCGCCGCGGCGGCGGGTGCAGGCGGTGGCGGCGGGATGCCGGGCATGCAGATGCAGATGCCGGGTCTGCCGCCGGGCTACACGCTGCCGGGGACGCGCGGGGTGGCGCCGCCGCCGCTGGTCAAGGCGACCGATCGCGCGCGCAAGAAGAACAAGCGCAAGGCCGAGAAGGCGGCGCGCAAGAAGTCGCGCAAGAAGCGCTGACGCCAGAAGCGCGGACGCCAGAAGCGCTGATCGAGCGGCGCCGCATGGCACGCCGCCCGCGCTCTCGCAGTGGGTGAAAGTCAGCCTCCGCTGCAGCGCCAGGAGCGCGGCGCAACTGCGGCGGCTTGTCGCGGGTCCGTGCGGAGCAAAGCGTCCGTTTCGCCATGAAAACCGCGTGAACCCCCGTATCTGCGAAAGCGGCTTGCCATGGACCGGATCACACCCCACCTTCCATTCGACTTGTATCTGCGCCGCGCCAGCCTCCCGCTCGTCGTTCTGCTCGCGCTCGCGGTGAGCCCGGCGATCGCGGCGGCCGTGACCCCGCTGCCGCCGCGCACCGACACCGCGGTGCACGACGCCGCCGGCGTGATCGACCCGCAGAATGCCGCGTCGATCGAGGCGCTCAGCACCGAGCTGCGGCAGAAGACGGGCGCAGCGATCATCGTCCTCACCGTGCCGCGCCTGGTCGACGAGACCATCGAGGACCTGGCGGTGCGCGCCGGGCAGACCTGGGGCCTGGGCCAGAAGGGGCGCGACGAGGGGGTCGTGATCGCGCTCTCGGTGGAGGACCGCAAGATCTTCATCGCGACCGGCTACGGCGCGGAGGGCTACCTGCCCGACGGCAAGGTCGGCGCGATCCGCGACGAGGCCCGCCCGCTCCTCGGCAATGGCGACTACGGCGGTGGGCTGTGGCTCATCACCCAGCGCGCGGCCCAGGCCGCCGCGACCGAGCACAACGCCACTCTCACCGGCACCGCGGAGCTGCCGCCGGCCCCGAGCGGTCGGCGCGGTTCCGGGTGCACAGGATCGGTCCTCGGCCTGCTGCTGCTCCTGTTCCTGCTCGGCGGGCTGGCCGGCGGGGGGCGCGGCGGCCGCGGTGGTGGGCGCGGTCTGCGCGGCGGCGGCGGATGGGGCGGCTTCCTGCTCGGGGCGGCCCTCGGCAACCTCCTCGGCGGCGGCGGCCGCGGCGGGTTCGGCGGCGGCGGCTTCGGCGGCGGTGGTGGAGGCGGCGGATTCGGTGGATTCGGCGGCGGCGGGTTCGGCGGCGGCGGCGCCGGCGGAGACTTCTGATCATGAGCGACGAGCGAAGCGCGACCAACGGAGTGCGGGCCGCTGCCAGGGCCGGCGCCAGTCCGGACACCGACGCAGACCAGGCGAGGATCAAGGCGTGGCGATCCCACGCCGCGATCAGCGATCTGGTCTCCGGACTCTCGCTCGCGCTGGGCGACAAGCTGCGCGCCGTGGTGCTGTACGGCCCGGCCGCGCGCGGCGAGAAGACGTCCGGCGACGAGGAGCTGCACCTCCTGGTGGTGCTCGGGGATCTCGAGCTCGACACCCTGACCGCGGCCGGGCCATCGCTCGGCCGCTGGGTCGGGCGCGGGCGGGCGACGCCGCGGCTGTTCACCCAGGCCACCCTGCGCGACGCCGCCGACGTGTTCCCGATCGAGCTGGCCGAGATCGCCGAGCGCAACCTGGTCCTGCACGGGCAGGATCCGATGACCAGCATGCCGGCCCTCGACGGCGAGAACCTGCGCCTGCAGTGCGAGCGCGAGCTGCGCGAGAAGCTGATGCGGCTGCAGGAGGCGTACGCGCTCTCGCGCGGCAAGGACGCCGAGCTGGCGCGGCTGATCGTCGGCTCCTACGCGGCCTTCTCGCTCATCTTCCGCGGCTGCCTGCGGCTGCACGGCGAGGTGCCGCCGGACACCGGCCTGGGCGCGACCGAGGCGTTCAGCCGCCGCGCCGGCATCGACCCGGCCCCGTTCGTCGAGGCCGACAAGCTCCGCCGCGGCGAGTCGGTCGGCTCGATCCGCGATCTGTTCGCCCGCTACTACGCCGCCCTCGACCGCGCGGTCGACGCGGTGGATCGATTCGTCTCCCGCTCTCCAGCTCCCCGTGAAGAGGTGTCCACATGAACAAGAAATGGGTCCCGATCGCCGTCATCGGCGGCGTCGCGCTGGTGGTGATTCTGTTCTCCGTCTCGCGCTACAACTCGCTCGTCAGTCGATCCGAGGAAGTGGACGGGGCGTGGTCGCAGGTCGAGAACGTGCTGCAGCGGCGCTCCGACCTCATCCCCAACCTGGTCGAGACCGTGAAGGGCTACGCCGCCCACGAGAAGGGCGTCATCGAGAACGTGGCAGCGGCGCGGGCCAAGCTGGCCGGTGCGCGCGATCCGCAGGCAGCCGCGGCGGCCGACGGCGAGCTGAGCTCGGCGCTCAGCCGGCTCCTGGTGGTGGTCGAGAACTACCCGCAGCTCAAGGCCAACGAGAACTTCACCCGCCTGCAGGACGAGCTGGCCGGAACCGAGAACCGGATCGCCACCGAGCGCAAGCGCTACAACGACGTGGTGCGCGACTACAACGCCAGCATCAAGCGATTCCCCAACAACCTCTTCTCCGGCATGTTCGGCTACGAGGCTCGC
Source organism: Kofleriaceae bacterium (assembly GCA_035489015.1). Taxonomy (GTDB): domain Bacteria; phylum Myxococcota_A; class Polyangia; order Haliangiales; family Haliangiaceae; genus DATFRY01. The sequence continues at coordinate 103,181 of DATHKR010000210.1, forward strand.
CACTACTTCGAGGCGGCCGCCGGCGCGGAGAAGGTGCCGCAGGTCAAGTTCTGACCCTGGCGGTCGGGAACGATTGACGCCGCGGCGCGCTCGGCTCACTGGCCGGGCGCGCCGGGCAGCACCGACTCGAGCTCCATTGCGCCGTCCGGCGCGATGATCGCGGTGATCGTCCCCAGCTGGTCGGTCCGCAACACCCTTGTGCCGGCGCCGATCCAGCGCGCCACCACCTCGGGGTTGGGGAAGCCGAACCGGTTGAGCGGTCCGCACGAGATGATCGCCCAGGTCGGCGAGGTGGCCGCGATCAGCGCCGGGGTGGACGACGTCCCCGAGCCGTGGTGGGCGACCTTGACCAGGTCGACCTGCAGCTCGGCGCGGTGGGCGAGGACCAGGTCCTCCTCGCCTTCCTCCTCGATGTCGCCGGTGAAGAGGACGCGGCGGCCGGCGAAGTCGACCCGCACCACCAGCGAGTTGTCGTTCTCGGAGCGGATCGGATCCGCGGCGACCACCGGCGGATCCCACGGATCCGCGTCGGGCGACGGGCCCGGCGCGAGGACCGTGAGCGCGACGCCGCCGCGGCGGAGGATCGCGCCGGGCGGCGGGCTTCGCACCCTGGTCCCGCGCGCGGCCAGCTCGGCGAGCAGGCCGGCCAGCTCGCCGCCGGGCGGCGCGTCGGGATGGGGATGCACCAGCCAGAGCTCGTCGATCGACACGGCGCGGGCGATCGGGCCGAGCCCGCGGTAGTGGTCCGGGTGGCCGTGCGAGAGGATCGCGAGATCGATGTGGCGGATGCGCCGCTCGGCCAGGTAGCGCGCGACCGCCTCGCGGCCGGGCGATTCGGCCAGCCGGCGGGCCGCGTCGGGGTCGCGCATCGGCAGCGAGTACGGCAGCCCGCCGCCGTCGATGAGCCACACCCCGCCACCGGGAAGCTCGATCACCGCCGCGTCTCCCTGGCCCACGTCGACGAACGCGATGCGCAGCTCGGCGCGGTGGGCCGGGCCCAGCGCGGTCCGCCACAGCCACGATCCGGCCAGCACCAGCGCGGCGGCGGCGCCGACCGCGACCATCGTGCGCCGGTGCACCGGCCGGGTGGCGACCTGGCGCGCGACCGCCGCGGCGACGCCGAGCAGGAGGCTCCACGCGGCCAGCTCGACCAGGTCCGGCGGCGGCAGCGGCAGCGGCGGGATCCACGCCGCCACGTGCGCGAGCGCGTCGGTCACCCGCGAGGTCATCACGGCGGCGACGGTCAGGATGGCTGCGCCGGCCGCCGGCCACACCTCGGAGGCGGCCGCGCCGACCAGGCCGAGCGGCAGGGCGACCAGCTCCACGGCCGGCACGGCGACCAGGTTGGCGATCGGTCCGGCCAGCGCCACCGCGCCGAAGTGGACGGCGGAGATCGGCGCGGTCGCCGCCCAGGTCCACAGCGAGGCCACCACCAGCTCGCGCAGCCCGCGCCACAGCCGGGCCGCGGCGCGGACCAGCACGTGCGGCCGGCCCGCCGCGCTCTGGCCGGCGCCGCGCCGCGCGCCCATGAACACCGCGAGCGCCGAGGTCGCCGCGAAGGACAGCTGGAGCGAGGGGTCGTAGAGCGATGCCGGCTGCACCACGAGCATGACCAGCGCCGCGCCGCCCAGGGCATCGCTCACCCGCGCGCGCCGGTCGAGCGCCGCCCCGAACAGCACCATCAGCACCATCCACAGCGAGCGGACCGCCGACGGGGCCACGCCGGTCATCATGGTGTAGCCGACCGCGATCGGCGCGGCGAGCGAGGCCGCCGCCCGGGTCGGATCCACCCGCAGCGCCAGCGCCGGCACCGACGCCCACAGTCGGCGCAGCGCGGCGAACGCGAACAGCGCCACCGCCGCCAGGTGCAGCCCGCTCACCGCCAGCACATGCGACGCGCCGCTGTCGCGATAGCGCGCCGTCACCCGCTCGCTCATCGAGCTGATGTCGCCGGTGACCAGCGCGCGCAGGACGCCATCGCGGTCGCGCTCGCCCGCCGCCTCGCTGATGCGATTCGCGACTCGTCGCTGCAGCCGGGCAGCCGCCCGCCAGATCGCGTGCCCATCCGCCGTGCCGCTCGCGGTCAGGCGGGTCCAGTCGGTGGCCAGGAGGGCGACCGCGCCGCGCGTGTCGGTCGAGCGCCGGGCCGGCGGCCCGCCCGGAATCAGGTAGCCGCGCGGCAGCCGGAGCGTCCCGGTGACCTCGATCCGATCGCCCGGCAGGATGGCGGGCGTCCACGCCGGATCATCCGGCTCGCGAAAGACCGACACGATCACCCGGATCCGCGCGCGCGGCAGGACGCGCGCGGGCGAGCCGCTCACAGCTACCTTCGACGGCGCCGCCGCCTGATCCGATCGGGCGCGGGGCGTCGCGGCGCTCGCCCCTGTGTCGAGGTCCTCGCCGCGGCCGCCGCTCTCCTCCGGCTCGCCCCGCGGCAGCGCGTCCAGGTCGAGGGCGAAGCGGAGCGCGCGGCCGTCGTCCTCGACCGGGGCTGCGACCGTTCCCGACAGCGTCTCCTCGGCGCGGTCGTCGAGCCACGGCCCGAGCTCGGCCCGCGCGGCGGCCAGGTCGGCCCGGTCGCCGGCGGCCAGGGTCGCGGCCAGAAAACCGGCGCAGGCAAGCTCGGCCGCCCGGCGCCAGCTCTTCACCGGCAGCGCCGCTTTTCTGGCCCTCCAGCGCAGCGCGACCAGGCCGGCGGCGGCGCAGGCGCCAGCTGCGGCCCACACCGCGGGGGTCCCGGCGAGCGGGCCGGCGTGATCCGACACCGCGATACCAGCGGCGGCCGCCACCGCGAGGCCGGCGAGCCCGACGAACGCGGGGCTGGACACCGCTCGATGTCGGACTCACCTCCTCGCGGTTTCATCGGCCCGGCTCACAAACCCGCGCGTGGTGGTTGACGGAGGGGCGCCTCCCCATAATAAAATATGAGCATCTTTAAACACTTGGGACAGTCGCGGGGTCCCTCGAGGGGAGGAGGAGCTGTGATGTCGGCCACCGTCTCGCGCGCCGTGCGCCGAGGTCCCGCGCTGGCGGCGGCTCTCGCTGTTGCCGCCGTCCTCGCGGCCGCGCCCGCCGATGCACCGGCCGTCGAGAACGGCGGCATCGTGGTCGGCACCGTGGTCCTCGCCCCGGCCGAGCGCCGAGGTCCGGTCCCGGTTCGCAACCAGGGCTTCGTGCGCCGCGTGCCCAACGCGCTCAAGTCGCCGCGCGCGCTCGATCCGCTGCCGCAGATCGTCGTCGTGCTCGACGGTGCCACGCCTCCCGAGGAGGATCGGCGCCCGCCGACCCAGCCGGTCCGCTACAGCATCCTCGGCGAGTCGTTCGAGTTTCCCCTCCTGCCGGTCGTGGTCGGCTCGGTGGTCGAGATCCGCAACGCGGGCCGCGGCGCGCCGCGCCTCTACTCACCCGGCGCGGCCGACCTGGTCCCGCCCGATCCGATCGGTCCGCGCGGCGAGCGCAAGACCCGCAAGATCGAGCCGGCCCTGCAGACCTTCGAGCTGCGCGACCGCGAGTCGATCCACCTGAGCGGCCGCATCGTCGCCTTCCCCCACCGCTACACCGCGCTGGTGGCCGCCGACGGCAAGTTCACGATCAAGGACGTCGCGCCCGGGATGTGGAAGGTGCGGATCTGGTACCGCGATGGCTGGGCCGAGGCGCCGGAGGAGGTGGTCGAGGTGGTGGCGAAGAAGGAGAGCAAGCCGGTGAAGGTCACCCTCCCGGCCAAGCTCGTGACCCGACCAGCCCGTTAGCCGACTGGGAGCGTATCGAATGTTCTGGTCGAAAATCTGGTTCTTCCTGGTCGCGGTGGTGGCCGGCGTGACCCTCACGCTGGCGCTGGTGATGCCGCGCCCGGCCGAGCGCGCCACGCTGGTGTCCGAGACCAACCGGCTGTCGCGCGCCTGCGTCATCACCGAGATCCTGCTGCGCGACTTCGCGCAGAGCCGCATCCAGCTGGCCGAGCAGACCGCGCGGGTCACGGGCCTCGACACCGTGCTGCTCGAGTCCACCCGCGGTGACATCGTGTCGGGGAGCTCCTACTCGACCGCGAAGAAGATCCTCACCGACGAGGTCAACTTCGGAACCGCCCGCAAGGGAGAGGAGGAGGTGGCCTACCGCCCCGACCTCATCCTCGCGCTCGACGGTCGCGGCCGGGTGGTCGCCCGCTCGGGCAGGGACGAGACCCTGTACGGCGACTCGCTGGCCGGCTACTTCCTGGTCGACGACGCGCTCGACGGGTACCTGCGTGACGACCTGTGGATGGTCGGCGGACAGCTCTACCTGGTCGCGGGCGCGCCGGTGGTCACCGCGCACGAGCCGGAGTGGGCCGGCGCGATGGTGATCGGCGAGGCGGTCGACAAGGAGTTCGCCACCGCGCTCGCCTCGCAGCTCCACGTCAACCTCACCTTCTACGCGGGCGGCCAGGCGGTGGCGGTCAGCGACGCGGCGCAGATCCACGAGGAGATGCTGGCCCGGGCCCAGACCATGCTGAAGCGCCCGCGCGGCGGCGACTGCAAGGCCACCGAGGCGTTCTCGCTGACCAGCGGCGACGAGGCCTACTCGGTCCTGCTCGCGCGCTTGCCCGGCGAGGCCGGCGCCACCGGCGCGTTCTACTCGGTCTACGTCCCCCAGGAGAAGGCGATCGGCTTCTCCGGCACGATCAAGGCGGTCACCAAGAACGACCTCTCGTTCTCCCACTTCCCGTGGCTGCGGGTCGCGGTCGTCTTCCTGCTCATGATCGGGGTCGGCATCGCGCTCATGATCTTCGAGGCCGATCAGCCGCTGCGCCGGCTGTCGGCCGACCTCGTGCTCCTGGCCAAGGGCGAGAGCGAACGCCTGGCCGAGGACAAGCACCGCGGCAAGTTCGGGTCGATCGCGCGCTCGGTCAACATCGCGCTCGACAAGCTCCACCGCGAGACCCGCGCGGCCAGGCGCGACCTCGATCAGCTGCTCGGGCCCCTCCCCGATCAGGAGGCGGCGGGCAGCGGCGCGCACCCGACCAGCGCCGCGGTGACCGATCTCGGGGCGGCGTTCACGCCGCCGCCGGCTCCGCCGCCGCCCTCGGAGTTCCGCTTCACCGACGGTGGGATGCGCCTCGGCGGCGGGCCAGGCCCGGCCGCCGGGATGGGGCCGGGCCACGCCAGCGCCGGGCCGACCGCCGGGCCAGCGCCCGGCTTCGCGTTCGACGCCAGCGGCGCGCAGCGCGTGTCGCCGACCGACTCTCGGCTTCCGTCGAAGCCGGTCGGGCTGCCGGACTCGGCCAGGCGGCCATCCGGGCAGTCGCCGATCTCGGCGCGAGCCCCGACCCCGAGGCCGCCCGTGCCTCGCACCCCGCTCGGCGCGACGCCGCCGCCGGCGACCGATCCCGGCGTGGGCGGCTCGGTGCAGCAGGAAGATTTTCTCGCCTCTGCCACCGGGCCCGGGCGGACCCAGCAGATCTCGATCGAGGACGATGACGAGGAGGACACCGTGGTGGCCGGCCAGCGGGCCGCGGCCAACCTGGCCCGGGCCGGCGGCGCGCCGTCGGCCGAACCGGACGACGGGCCGCAGTACCGCGCCATCTTCGACGAGTTCGTCGCGCTCAAGCGCCGCTGCGGCGAGAGCACCGACAACCTCACGTTCGACCGCTTCCTCACCAAGCTGCGCGCCAACCGCGACGCGCTCATCGCCAAGCACCGCTGCCGCGCGGTGAAGTTCCAGGTCTACGTGAAGGACGGCAAGGCGGCGCTCAAGGCGTCGCCGGTGCGCTGAGCGCGACGTGCCGACGCTGACCGGCGGCTGTCACTGCGGCAACCTCCAGCTCACCCTCGAGATCCGCCGCCCGCCCGACCAGGTCCCGGTCCGAGCCTGCGCCTGCTCCTTCTGCCGGGCCCACGGCGCGCGCACCGTGACCGACCCCGGCGGCCAGGTGCGGCTGCGCGCGCGCGAGCCGGCCGAGCTCGGCCGCTACCAGTTCGGCCAGCGCACCGCCGAGTTCCTGGTCTGCCGCCGGTGCGGGGTGTACGTGGCCGCGGTGATGAGCGCCACCGACGGCAGCCTGCGCGCGACGGTCAACATCAACGCCCTCGCCGAAGGCGCCCGCTTCTCCCGCGACGCGAGTGAGGTCGATTATTCGGGCGAGAGCGCGGCCGAGCGCCTGGCCCGGCGAGCCGCCGGATGGACGCCCGCGCAATGGGACGCGGCGACAGACCAGCCGGCCGGGTGACCGCACCGGCCGCTGCAGGCAGGGCTCGGCACGTGGAATCGGCGGCGGAACCGGCAAACCGGGCAGGATCGCCGCGCCGGCCCCAATCCGCGTGGCCCGGACGACGGTGTTGTATTGTCCCCCTTCGCCATCATGAGTGACGAGCTCTCAGCCCAGCAGGGCCGCTCCGACTTCATCGCCGATCTGCTGCTCATCCCCAACCTCATCAGCGTGGGGCGTGTCCTGGGCGTGCTGATCGCGTCGGGCTGCTTCTTTCTCGGGAGCAACGCGCTCGCGCTCTTCTTCGGCATCGCGACCGGCCTCACCGACTATCTGGACGGCTACCTGGCCCGCAAGCTCAACCAGACCAGCCAGCTCGGCGCGCTGCTCGACATCCTGGCCGACCTCCTGCTCGCCCTGGTCGCGATCACCGTCGGGGTCTACACGAAGCTGTGGCCGGCCTACCTCATCATCGTGTGGGGCATCCGCGACATGACGGTGATGGCGATGCGGATGAGCGCCGCCCAGCAGGGCTTCAGCATCCCGGCCAGCGTGCTCGGCAAGGTGGCGACCAACGTCGCCGGGTTCGCCTACATCCTCCTGGCCTTCGACATGACCCGCCCGTTCTCCGGATCGGCGATGGTCACCGAGCGCATCCACCAGGTCGGATTGATCCTCATCCACCTCGGCATCGCCATCCAGTGGGCGGCCGGCATCGTGTATCTGCGCAGCTACGCCCGCCGCTACCGGCGGAACCCGGAGCGCCGGGCGGTGTCCTAACCCTTCATGGCCGAACCTTCGCGCGCGCTCCTCTCCCTCTGGATGGCGTGGGCCGCGGCGGCGCTCCCCGCCGGGTGCAACAGCCGCGACGGCGACGAGGCCGCGGCGAGCAAGAGCGCGGCCGGCGGTGAGGCGAAGCCGGCCCGCGGCGCGGCGGCGGGCGCCGCTCACCTGGCCCAGGCCGGCGTGCCAGCCACGGCGACTCCGCCCCCTGCCCTGCCGGCCGATCCGCGCGCGGGCCAGAGTGCAGGCCACGGCGCGGACCAGGGTGCAGGAAAGAGCAAGGGCAAGGACAGCGAGCGCGGCGTGCCGCTCTGGGCCGTTCGCCTCGGCGGCAACAAGGCGGAGAGCGGTCGCTCGATCGCGGTCGACGCGCAGGGCAACCTCACCGTGACCGGCCTGTTCCGCGACACCGTCGACTTCGGCGGCGGCGCGCGGTTCACCGCCCGCGGCGCCGACGGCTTCCTGGCCCGGCTCGGCCCCGACGGCGCGGTCCGCTGGGCCCGCCAGCTGGGGGGACCCAACGACGACATCGCCGACGCGCTCGCGCTCGACGCGCAGGGCAACGCGGTGGTGGCCGGATCGTTCTCCGGCGACCTGGTGATCGGCGACGGCAAGCTCGAGTCGTCGGGCGCCGACGACATGTTCGTGGCGGCGTTCGACGCGGACGGGCACCGTCGGTGGGCCAAGCGGATGGGCGGCGTCGACGTCGACGGCGCCGACGGCGTGGCGATCGACGCGCGCGGCGCGGTCGCGGTGGTCGGCGACTTCGCCGGCTACGTCGATCTGGGCGGCGGCCACGAGCTGGTCGGCGACAGCCAGAGCGACATCCTCCTGGTCGTGCTCGAGCCGGACGGGGTCATCCGCTGGGCCAAGGGCTGGGCCAGCGCCGGGGCCGACGAGGGGCGCGCGGTCGGCTTCGATGCTCACGGCAACCTCTACGTCCTGGTCGAGTTCTCGCGATCGATCGACTTCGGCGGCGGGGCGATCGAGAGCGTCGGCAACCGCGACCTGGCGGTGGTGAAGCTCGACCCGAGCGGTCGGCACATCTGGTCGCGGCGGTTCGGCAGCAACCTCGACGAGCTCGGGGTCGGGCTCGCGGTCGACCCGGCCGGCAGCGTGATCATCACCGGCTCGTTCGACGACAAGCTCGACTTCGGCGACGGCGTCATGAAGACGGCGGGCCGCTCGGACGTGTTCATCACCAAGCTCGCCCCCGACGGCCACACGCTGTGGTCGCGCCGGATGGGCAACACCGACGAGGACATCGGCGCCGGCGTGGCGACCGACCCGTTCGGCAACGTGTACGTGGCCGGCTGGTTCTGGCGCTCGCTCGACTTCTACGGCGCGCCGAGCGCCAGCGCGGGCAAGAAGGACGCGTTCCTGTACGCGCTGTCGCCCGCGGGCGACGGGCTGTGGCTGCGCACCTTCGGCGGCCCGGAGGACGACTACGGGCGCGGGGTGGCGGCCGACCGCGCGGCGGTCTACTTGACCGGCACGTTCCACAAGGCGATCGATCTCGGCGGCACCGCGCTCACCGCGGCGGCGGCGCCCGGCGCGCGACTGCCGCTGGGGGACGCGTACGTGACCAAGCTGGCCCGCTGAAGCGCGCTTCGACGCAACCGCGCCGCGCCGCGGCGAAGTGGGAGAGGTGGCGCGCGGCCCCGCGGGCGCGAGACCCTGGTGAACCATCCGGGGTACACTGGGTCGTCCGTGAAAGCCGTGCGCTCGAGCCGACGGGCCCTACGCATCGTGTCGCAGTGCGCGACGGCGGAGGAATTCGTCGCGGCCTTTCACCCGTACCTCGACCGGGACTCGCTCTTCATCGCGACCGGCAGCCCGGAGGACCCCGGCCAGGCGGTGCGCTTCGTCCTGACCCTGGCCGGTGGCGAGACGATCCTGCGCGGGGCCGGTCGGGTGGTCGAGAGCCACCGCGATCGCGCGAACTTCTACGGGCTTCGCGGGATGAAGCTCCAGTTCGACGAGCTCGACGACGGCAGCCGGCGCGCGCTGGCCGCGCTGGAGAGCCGCGCCGGCGGAAAGCCGCGCTCCGCCACCGCGGCCCGGCCGACCGACGTCATCGAGTGCCTGATATACGACGATCCGGACACCGAGTCGGCCGATCCGGCGTCGCTGGCGGGCCGGAACCGCGCGGCCCACTCGTCGGCCCAGCACGGGCTGCCGCTCGGCGACGACGACGTCACCGCGGTGTCGCAGGCGCCGCGCCCGCCCCGCTCGGCCGGGACCGGGCCGCAGCCGCGGCAGGGCGCCCGCGCGAGCCGCGCGAGCGGGTCCTCGACGTCGCAGACGCCGGTCCAGACCGCCAGCCCGCACGCCGCCACTCAGCCGCCGCCCCACGCGGCGGTGACCGGGCGCGATCCGATGTCGTTCATCGTGCCGCGCCCGCGCACCGACCCTGGCGCGCCGGTCCCCGAGGGCGTGCCGGGCGATCCGTCGCGGCCGATGGCGGCGGTGGCCGATCCGGGCGAGCTGCCGACCGACCTCCGCCAGGCGATGCCGCCGCGCGGCGCCGGGCCGATGCCGCCCGCCCCGCCCGGGCCGCCGGGCCCGCATCCGGCGGGACTCCCCCGGGTCAGCGACCCGCGCCTGCATCACATGTCGCCCGACGCGGTCGGCTTCCCGTCGGACGCGGTCGGTTTCGCGTCGGGCGAGTTCACCATGCCGCCGACCCGGACCGGGGTCCGGCGCGGCGTCCCGCGCCCGCCGATGCCCTCCGAGCGGACCGAGCTGGTCCGCATCCGCCGCCCGAGCTACGTGCGCACCGCGGCGGTCAGCGCCACCCTGGGCGCGCTGCTCGGGCTCGGCGCCGGCTATCTGCTCTGGGGCATGAACTTCGCGCCCATGGCCGGAGGCGCGGAGGAGTCACCGGCGGCCGACGGCAGCAAGCCGGCCGCGGCGACCACCGGCGATGGGCCGGCCGCAGCCGCGCCGACCACCGGCGACGCGCCGGCCGCAGCCCCGGCGACCACCGGCGACGGGCCGGCCGCAGCCGCGCCGACCACGGACAAAGAGGAGCCGACGCAGCCGACCGCCGACGACGGCGAGCCGACCGCGCGGGCCGACGGCGACGAGAAGCCGACCGCGCCCACCCGCGACGCGCGCTCGCGGGGCGCGAGTCGACGCCGGGCCGCCCCGGCCCGACCGGCCGCTTCCCCGCCTGGCGCCCGCGACCCCGATGCGGGCGACGCCGGCCCGGCCGAGCCGCCCGAACCGCCCCCCGCCCGCCCGACCGCTCCGCGCTGAGTCGCGGCGACCTCGGCCGCCTCGCGCCGCCTCGCGTCGCCTCGCGTCGCCTCGCGTCGCCTCGCCCTACGGCGGCGGCCCCTGGAGCCCGAGGTCGGCGACCCTGGCCCGCACCAGCCGCAGGAAGCGCGCCCCCGGGTCCGGCTTGCGATTGCCGTAGCCGGCCTCGCGCTCGCGCCAGTACGGGTGGTGGCGCATGGCGTTGCTCTCCTGGTGGCCGATGAGGTGGGTGAGCTCGAAGCGCCCGGCCAGGTAGCGGACCAGCTCCGCGTCGGCTCGCACCTGCGCCTCGGTCAGCGGAAGCTTCGCCCCGTCGCCGACGTTCTCGACGCCGATCGCCACGTGGTTGAGCCCGATGCAGTGGCGCGCCATGCGGGTCTCCGGCATGAGCCGGTAGATGGTCCCGTCGCGGTCGACCAGGAAGTGGGCCGAGACGTTGAGCTCGCCCGCGCGGCGCAGCTCGCGCCGGCCCGGCTCGATCCGCGCGCGATCGAAGTAGCGCCAGGTCGCGCGCGCCGACCCGCCGCCGGTGTAGTGCAGCACCACCACGCGCGGCTCGATGTCGACGCCGCGGGCGGCCGGATCCTGGTGCCGCTGCCGGTAGGCCACGGTCAGCCGCTCGCGCTCGGCGTCGAAGCGGATCGGCTTGTCGATGATGACCGGCTCGGCCCGGGCGCCGCCGCCGAGCGCGCCGAGCACCGCGGCGATCCCCGCCGCGGTCACCGCCGCGCGCCGCACCCGCCTCACCCGGCGACGGGCTCGACGAACATGAAGTCCTTGCCGGGCGTGAACCGGTAGCCGTCCTCGCCGACCCGGATGAGCTCTGCCCCGTCGCGCCCGAGCAGCCGCCGGATGCGCATGATGTTGGTGAACAGCGCGGCGTCGTGGCGAAGCGGGTGGTACTCGACCGCCCACACGGTCTGCACGATCTCCTCCTTGGAGAAGATGCGGCCCGGCTGGGCGGCGAACAGGAACAGGAGGCGCTTGAGCAGGCTGCGCCGGCGCAGGTCGGCGACCGACCGCCCGCTGCGCACGATCACCTCGCGAACGCCATCGACCACCAGGTCGCGATCGGCCATGCGCAGGCGGTCCGGGCTGGCGTCGGCCACCCGGGTCTCGGTTCCGTCGGCCGAGATCACGCGGAACGGGCGCACCGAGATGAGGCCGAGGTCAGCCAGGGCGCGGGTGGCCGCCTCGCGCGCCGCCTCGGCCAGGCTGGCCGCGCCGCCGGTCACCTCGGCCGCACCGCGCGAGCCGGTCCGGCTCTCGCCGCCGGCGATCGCGGCCAGCGCGCGCTCGGCCACCAGCCGCTCGACCGCCAGCCCGGCCGCGGTCGCCACCTCGGCCGCGTCGCGCGCGTAGCTCGACGCCGCCATCACGTCGCCGCCCTCGCGGCCGAGCGCGGCCAGGACCAGGAGCGCCTGGCACCGCGCCCAGGTCGCGCCGGCGGCGGTCGCCTCTCGCGCCGCGCGGGCCGCGGCCATCTCGGCGGCCGGGCGATCGCCGCTGCCCAGCTCGAGCCGCGCGCGCCAGGCCAGCGCGCCCGCCATCTCGTTCGGGTTGCCGGACCGCTCCGCCGCCGAGACCCACGAGCGAGCCAGGCGCAGCGCGGCGCGGGTGTCGCCGCGCGCCGCCGCCAGCCAGACCAGCTGGGCCAGGTCATCGCCCTCGTCGACCGGCTCACCGTCGACGTCGACCGGTGCGTGCTCGCCGAACATCGCCGCCACCCGGCGCTCGAGACCGCGCGCCGCGGCCATCACCGCGGCCGGCCCGCGCCCGAGCTGGGCCAGCCGGCCGAGCCGCGCGCGCGCCTCGGGCGCTCGCCAGGCGGCCACGTCCACCGCCGCGGCGACCAGCTCGGCGCGCGCGCGCAGCGCGGCCAGGCCCAGTCGCCCGGCCCCGGCCGCGGCCGCGTCGGCCAGCTCGGCCGCGGCGAGCAGCTCCGAGCGCCGCTCGAGCACCGCGGCGGCCTCGATCTCCGCCTCGAGCGCGCCGACCTCGTCGCCGTGCGAGCGCCGCCCTGCGGCCAGCTCGATGAGCAGCTGGCTGGCCCCGGCCAGATCGCCGCGCGCCGCGCGCACCTCGGCGCCGACCGCGGCCGCCTCGTCGGCCGCGGCGCCGGCGTCCACGTCGCCGGCGGCCTGCTCGGCCTGCGCGACCACCGTCTGCGCCTCGCGCGAGCGCCCCTCGGCCAGCAGGCAGCGGGCCCGGGCCGCCTCGATGCGCGCGGTCAGCGCCGCGTCGCCGCGGGCCGGCTCGACCGCGCGGGACAGCGCCGCGCGCGCCGACGCCTCTCGCCCGGCGTACGCCTCGAGCGCGCCCAAGGCCAGGTGCAGGCGGGCCCGTGCCTCGTCGCCCAGATCGGGGGCGAAGCCGGTCTCGATGAGCGCGCGCGCTCGACCGGGCGCGCCGCGGGCCAGCTCGATGTCGACCAGCGCCGCCGCCGCCCGCGCGCGCAGATCGGTGCGCTCGACGCCCGCCTCGCCGTCGCCGACCAGCGGCTCCAGCGCGGCGCGCGCGGCCGCCTCGTCGCCGGCGCGGAAGTGGAGCACCGCGCGCTCGACCGGGTCGGCCGGCCCGCCCAGCGCCAGCGCCGCCGCCACCCGACCGCGCCGCGCCAGGGTCGAGCTGGCCAGCTCGGCCAGCCGCGCCGGCAGCGCCGGCCGCTCGCCGCGCACGAAGTCGATGAGCCCGAGCACCTCGCCGCCAGCGGCGCGCGATGGCGCGCGCGCCCCCCGCTCGACCAGGATCTCCTCCGCCGCCGCCGAGTCTCCCGCCGCCACCAGGTGATGGACCGCCAGGCGCAGCCGGTCGATCGGATGGCTGAGGCCGAGCGCGCCGTCGTCGCGCGGGCCGCGCAGGGCCAGCTCGGCCGCGGCTCGCTCGAGCAGGGCCCGCCGCTCGGCCGGGATGCCCTCCAGCACCTGATCGCGCACCACGTCGTGGATCGCGAACCGGCCGTCCTCGAGCGGATCGATGAGCTGGCGCGACACCAGCTCGATGAGCGCCGGCTCCACCGCGATCGAGGGGGCCAGCGCGGTCACCCCGGACGGCGCCACCGACGTTCCGCCGACCACCGCCACCGCCTCGAGCGCCGCGCGCACGTCGGTGGACAGCTTGTCGACGCTCCACACCTGCTTGCCCGACGCGGCGAACGCGTACTCGCGGCGCAGCGCGAGCGGCAGGCCGCGCGTGCGGCTGAGCGCCTCGTCGCACGAGCCGGCCGGAGTCGGCCCGTAGGTCTCCTCGAGGTGAGCCCAGAGCTCGCGCGCCGCCGACGCGGCCAGCCCCTCGAGGTGAAGCTCGACCCGGGCCGGCCCGCTGGCCGGCAGCGCGAGGTCCTCGCGCCCGAGCAGGAGCAGCCGGCCGTTGCCCGGTCGCCGGACCAGGTCGCCGAACGCCGCCCCGGCGCCTCCGGCGATGTGGTGGGCGTCGTCCACGACCAGGAGCCGGCTCTGCTCGCGCAGCACCCGATCGAGCCCGCCCGGGGTCGCGCCGAGCGCTCGCTCGGCCCGCGCCCGCACCGCCTCGGCCCGGTCTCCCGCCCAGCAGCGGATCATGACGGCGGGCAGCTCGCTCGATCCGACCAGCTCGACCGCGAGCCGGGACTTGCCCGAGCCGACCGAGCCCAGCACGACCAGCACCGACGCGCCAGCCAGCCCCTCCCGCAGGCTCGCGAGCTCGGACTGCCTACCCACGAAGGGTGGCGGGAGCGCCATGCCGAGGCGCTGGAGAGCGGAAGCGAAGCTGGCGGGCTTGGACAATCTTCGTCGCACCGTCGCGGGCTCCTTGGGGCGGGAGATTCCTGCCGGGTACAGGGTGTGTTGGACAACACCAGCAGGAAGCAGGCCAAGGCCATTCTAGCCCGAGAGAATTCCTCGGTTTCTATCGAATTCAGCGAAATCGTTAGAGGTAGTTAGAAACCGACCCGTGTCGCCCCGTCGGGGTGAGCCAGGAAAATGCCGCCCGCGCGTCGTACTGAGAGGCCCGAGCATCGATACGCCTGGTTCTCATTGGGGACCCTGCCCCACAAAGTTGCAGGGGTACGAAGAATGCGCACCGAGGCCGACGCGAGACGCGCCGTCGACCTCTGACGGGCCCTGGCCGGCTCTGGCCGGCTCTGGCCGGCTGGTCGACGACAGCGCGCGCGGCGCTCAGGTGTTGGCGGTCTCGGCTCGCCGCGCGCGGACCGACGCGCGGACCCGGTCGCGCAGCTTGTAGCGCAGGACCTTGCCGTGCGGACCCTTGGGCAACTCGCCGAGGAACTCGATCCAGCGCGGATACTTGTACGGGGCGAGCTCCTGCTTCACGTACTCGCGGAGCTCCACCTCCAGCTCCGGTCCGGGCTGGTGGCCGATGTTGGGCACCACGAACGCGAGCGGCTTGATGAGCCCGTCCTCGTCGTCGGCGCCGACCACCGCGCACTCCCACACCGCCTCGTGGGCCATGAGCGCCTGCTCCACCTCGGCCGGCGTCACCCACTTGCCGCCGACCTTGAAGAGGTCGTCCGCCCGCCCGCAGTGGAAGTAGTTGCCGTCGCGGTCGACCAGGAAACGGTCGCGGGTCTTGAACCAGCCGCCCTGGCGCAGGGTCGAGCGGTTGTCGTTCCAGTAGCCGACCGCCACGGTCGGCCCACGGATCTCGAGCGTGCCGATCTCGTCGGCGCCGATCTCCTCGCCGGCGTCGTTGACCACCCGCACGTCGAAGCCGGGCACCGGCTTGCCGCACGCGCCCGAGCGCCCGTCGGCCGCCGGTCCGCACAGGACGAACTGGAACGCCTCGGTCAGGCCGTAGCTCACGGTCACCTCGGCGCCGAGCGTGTCGCGCACCCGGTCGGTCACCCGGGTCGGCATGTCCTCGGCGCCCGACACGCAGACCCGCAGCGAGCCGAGCGGCCGGCTCAGGCCGCGGGCCTCGGCGTCGCGGGCCAGCTGGCCGTACACCGACGGCGTGGCGAACAGCGCGGTCGGCTTCCACGACTCGACCGCGGCGAAGATCGCGCGCGAGTGGGGCTGCTCGGGCAGGAGCAGAGTCTCGGCCCCGGCGGCGAGCGGGAACAGGAGCCCGACCCCGATGCCGTACGCGGTCCACAGGCGGACCACCGACAGCACCCGGTCGTCCTCGCCGAGCGGCAGCGGCCCGCGCCGCAGCGACTCGAAGGCGCGCAGCGGGGTGGCGTGCGCGTGGGGGACCCCGCGCCGCCGGCTGGCCGCCCCGCCCTCGTCGAGCTCGCCGTGCGCGCCGGCCGAGTAGAGCAAGATCGCGGTCCCTTCCGGATCGACGATGGCCGGCTCGGCGGCCGGCGCGGCGCCGCGCACCAGGCTGACGAAGTCGCGCTGACCGGGGCCGCGCCCGCCGACCACCAGGACCTCGCGCAGGCCGGGCACGCCGCTGCCGATCTCCTCGATGGCGGCGCGCAGCGAGCCGTGCACCACCACCGCGGCCGCGCCCGAGTCGTTGAGCAGGTCGGCGATGTCGTTGGCGCGGCCCAGCTCGCTGAGCGGCACCGCGATCGCGCCGTGGTAGATGGCGCCCAGGAGGGCCACCGCCGCCTCGAGCGAGTCCGGCATCAGGACCGCCACCCGGTCGCCGCGGTCGATGCGCAGGGCGCGCAGCGCGGTCGCCGCGCGGGCGGCCTGGTCGCGCAGCTGCTGGTAGGTCAGCGTGCGCGCGCCCTCGCGCAGGGCGATCCGGTCGCCCCAGCCGCGCGCGACCGCGTCGTCGAGCAGCTTGGAGGCCAGGTTGTCGTGCTCGATATGCAAGGCTCTCATCGTACCGCCGTGTGCCACGGTGCAGCAACAACGGGGCGGTGCTGGGCTTTTTGACAGGAGCGGGCCGCGCCGCTATGACACCGACCATGAGGGTCATTGCCGGTCGCGCGGGCGGCAGACGCCTGGCCGCCCCGCCCGGCACCGCCACCCGGCCGACCGCCGACCGGGTGCGAGAAGCGCTGTTCTCCATCCTGGGCTCACCCGCCGGCGACGCCATCGTGCTCGATCTCTTCGCCGGCGCGGGCGGGCTCGGCATCGAGGCGCTGTCGCGCGGCGCGGTCCGCGCGGTGTTCGTGGACAGCTCGCGCACCGCGCTGCGCTACCTCCGCCGCAACCTGGACGACCTCGGGCTCGGCGGCGACAGCGAGGTGCACCAGGACCACGCGCCGCGCTTCGCCGCGCGCCTGGCCGACGCCGGCGGGCCCGCGTTCACCTGGATCTTCCTCGATCCGCCGTACCAGAGCGAGTACGGCACCACCGCGCTGGCCGCGCTGGGCCGTTCGGCCGGGCTCCTGGCCCCGGGCGGGGTGGCGGTGCTGGAGCACGATCGGCGCAGGCCACCGGACGACCGCTACGGGGTTCTGGTAAAAGCGGATGGTCGCCGTTACGGCGACACCGATCTCTCCTTCTACCGGGCGGACCGAGAATGACCTCTCCGACGCGCAAGATCGCCGTCTACCCCGGCACCTTCGACCCGATCACCAACGGCCATATCGACATCCTCGCCCGCAGCCTGCCGCTGTTCGACGAGGTGGTGGTCGCGATCGCGGTCAACCCGCGCAAGCAGCCGCTGTTCACCGTCGACGAGCGGGCCGAGTTCATCCACGAGGCGATCGGGCGGGATCCGCGCGTGGTCTGCGACGCCTTCGACGGGCTCCTGGTCGAGTACTGCCGCGGGCGCAGCGCCGGCTTCATCGTGCGCGGGCTGCGCGCGCTGGCCGACTTCGAGTACGAGTTCCAGTTCGCCCACATGAACCGGCGGCTCGGCCCCACGGTCGACACCGTCTTCTTCATGACCGACGAGCGCCACCACTACGTGAGCTCGTCGATCATCAAGGAGGTCGCGGCCCTGGGCGGCGACATCACCGGCCTGGTGCCGCCCGCGGTCGCGCGCGCGCTGGTCGCCAAGTACGGCGCGCCCGGCTCCGCGAAGGGCAACCTGCCATGATCCCACCCGTCCCGCTCCGGCTCGCGTCGCGCCTGATCCCGGTCAAGCCGTCGGTCACGCTGGCGGTGACGGCGCGCGCGGCCGAGCTTCGCGCCAGCGGCGTCGACGTCGTCAGCTTCGGCGCCGGCGAGCCGGACTTCGACACGCCGGCCCACATCAAGGACGCCGCGCGCGCCGCGCTCGACCGCGGGGTCGGCAAGTACACCAACGTGGCCGGGGTGATCGAGCTGCGCCGGGCGGTGGCCAGCCAGCTGGGCCAGATCCACGGCCTCGAGCTGTCGCCGGCCCAGGTGCTGGTGTCGACCGGGGCCAAGCACACCCTGTTCAACCTGTTCATGGCGCTCATCGACCCGGGCGACGAGGTCATCATCCCGGCGCCGTACTGGGTGTCGTACCCGGACATGGTCCTCCTGGCCGGCGGGAGCCCGGTCATCCTGCCGACCCGCGCGGAGGACGGGTTCGCCCCGTCGCCGGTGGCGCTGGCCGCGGCGATGACCGAGCGGACCCGCGCGGTCATCCTCAACACGCCGAGCAACCCGACCGGGGCGGTCTACCCGGCCGAGGTGCTGCGCGAGATCGGCGAGCTGTGCGCGCGGCGCGGCGTCCTGGTCATCTCCGACGACATCTACCGCGCGCTGGTCTACGGCGGGGCCACCTACACCTCGATCGCGCGGGTGGCGCCGGCGATCGCGCCCTACCTGGTGCTGGTCGACGGCGTGTCGAAGACCTACGCGATGACCGGCTGGCGCATCGGCTTCTGCGCCGGGCCCCAGCGGCTCATCGACGCGATGGCGGTCATCCAGGGCCAGTCGACCACCAACTCGACCCACATCGCGCAGGTGGCCGCGCTGGCCGCGCTCAGCGGATCCCAGGACTGCGTCGGCGCGATGCGGGCGGAGTTCGACGCGCGCCGGCTCGAGATGGTGGCCCGGCTGCGCGCCATCCCGGGCGTGTCGCTGCACGAGCCGCTCGGGGCGTTCTACTGCTTCCCGGACGTGTCGCGCTACCTGGGCCGGCGCACGCCCGACGGCGAGACGGTGGTCGACGACGTCGCGCTGGTCAACTACCTCATCGAGAGCGCGCGGGTCGCGGTGGTGCCCGGGTCCGGCTTCGGCGCGCCCGGCTTCGTGCGCCTGTCCTACGCCTGCTCGATGGACGACATCCGCACCGGGGTCGACCGCCTGGCCGCCGGGCTGGCCGCGCTGGCGGCCTGACGATCAGCTCTTCTCGTCGCGCAGGTGCTTCAGGTTGATGCGGTACTTGCGGGCAAAGGCCCACAGGTTCTTTCGGTCCATGCCGGCCTGGCGCGACGCGGCGGCCAGGTTGCCGTGGTGGGCGCGCAGGAGCGAGCGCACGTACTCGCTCTCGAACGCCTCGACCATCTCGCGCTTGAGCTCGCGGAACGGGCGCGACAGGTCGAAGCCGAGCACCGGCGCCGACAGGCCGCCGCCCAGCTGGATGTCGTGCGGCTCGATCGACTCGCCCTGGGCCAGCACCAGCGCGTGGTGGACCTTGTTCTCCAGCTCGCGCACGTTGCCGGGGAAGTCGTAGGTGCTGAGCTTGGCCAGCGCGGCCGGGGTGAAGCCGTCGATCTGCTTGCCGACCTTGGTCCGGTGCTTGAGCAGGAAGTGGTGGGCGAGGAGCGCGATGTCCTCGCGCCGGTCGCGCAGCGGCGGCAGCGCCATCGGAAACACGTTGATGCGGTAGTAGAGGTCCTGGCGGAACACCCCGGCCTTGACCGCCTGCTCCAGCTCGCGGTTGGTGGCGGTGATGACCCGGACGTCGACCCGGGTGTCGCTGTCGTCGCCGATCCGGCGGAACTCCTGCGACTGCAGCACGCGCAGGATCTTCACTTGTAGAGAGAGCGGCATCTCGCCGATCTCGTCGAGGAACAGGGTGCCGCCGTCGGCCGCGCTGAACAGGCCCTCGCGGTCCTTGGTGGCGTCGGTGAAGGCCCCCTTCACGTGCCCGAACAGCTCGTCCTCGAGCAGGCTCTCCGGGATCGCGGCGCAGTTGACCACCACGAACGAGCTCTCGTAGCGGCGCGACAGGTTGTGGATGGTGCGGGCGACCAGCTCCTTGCCGGTCCCGCTCTCGCCGTAGATCGCCACGGTGACGTCGGTGGCCGCGACCATCGAGATCCGCTCGTAGAGGTCCTTGATCCAGCCAGCCCCGCCGATGATGACGTCGCTCTTGCGCGGGCGGCGCTTGCTGCCCTCGCCCGGCTCCTCCTTGCCGCCGTCGGCGGCCTGGCGGTCGCGCAGCGCGCGCTCGACCCGCAGGCGCAGCTCGGACCGGCTGAGCGGCTTGGAGATGAAGTCGAACGCGCCCAGCCGCATCGCGGCGACGGCGACCTCGCCCGGGTCGCGCCCCGACATGATGATGACGCGCGAGTCGACGTGCTGGAGGTTCATCTGGCGCAGGACGTCGACCCCGCCCATGCGCGGCATGAAGTAGTCGAGCAGGACCACGTCGAAGCCGTGGCCGCGCCGCTCGGCGTCGACCACCGCGGTGACCGCGTCCTCACCGGCGGCGAGCGCGCTGACCTCGGCCAGCCCCTCGCCCAGCATCTGCCGGATCTGTTCGGCGGAGGCGGGCTCATCATCCACGACGAGCAGTCGCGCGCGCACCTCCGTCACTCTATCACGCGGCGGCGGAGGCGCCGCCCGGGCCTCACAGCCGGCCGATCGCCGTGTCCGGGACCCAGCCCTCCATCCCGTTGGCCAGCTGGATGCGCAGCCAGCCCGGCTCCTGCCCGCGCAGGCGCACGCGCACGCCGGGGTGAAGCTTTCCGCGCTCGGCGGAGCGGGCGTCGGCGCCCTCGCGCATGACGACCTGGTCGGCGATGACGATGGCCTGGTGCACCTCGGCGTGGACGTGGAGCTGGACGCGCAGGAGGACCATGCTGCCGACCATGGCGACCGCGACGAACGCGGCGGTCGCGATCAGCGCCGAGCGGGCGAAGCCGGTGGCCAGGAAGCGGAGCGCGATGAGCCCGCCGAAGAGCAGCACGTCGAGCAAGAGGAAGCCGACGGTCAGCTGGGAGATGGAGAAGAAGATGGCCAGGCGTACCCACCAGGGGTCACTCTCGGCCCCCTTGAGGCGGTCGACCACCCGCTCGGCGACGACCTGGCGCGCGATTCCGAGGTTGTAGCGGGCGTCGTGGTGGCCCGGATCGAGCCGCAGCGCGCGCTCGTACTGGTAGATGGCCGGGCCGAGCCGGCCGGCGCGGAAGTAGGCGTTGCCGAGGTTGTAGTACAGCTCCTCGTGCTCGACCCCGGTCGCCACCAGCGCCTCGTAGAGCGCGATCGCCTGGTCGTAGCGGCCTTCCTTGTACGCGCGGTTGGCCGCGGCGAACGCGGACGGCTCGGTGGCGCGGCCGGGCGCGGTCGGCTTCGGCTTCTCGACGATGGTCGGCCCACCCGGGGCCGGCTGGCCCGGCTTCGCGGCCCCCGGCTTCGCGGCCCCCGGCTTCACGGTCCCCGGCTTCGCGGCCCCCGGCTTCGCGGCCCCCGGCGCCTGGGCCGACGCCGTGGTGCCCGCCGCGCCGATCCACGCGACCACCGCCACCGCGATCCACCGTCGCAGGCCGCCCCTCACGCCGCCGCTCCTTCCGCCGCCGCCCCGCCGACCAGACGGGTCCGCTCGATCTCGCGCAGGAGCTCCTTCAGCTGGCGGAGCTGGGCCCGCATCTCGCCCGGGCCGGCCGCGGTCGGCGCGAACCGCGCGAAGTCGAACTCCTCCAGGCTGCGGTCGATCTGCTGGACCGTGTCCGACCCGAAGCCCTTGTCGGCGAGGAACCGGCGCAGCTCGTCGCGCGTCATCGACTGGATCGGCTGCCCCAGCCGCTCCTCGATGTGGTCGTAGAGCATGCGGGACAGCTCGCCGAAGAACTTGGCCGGGCGATTGCCGCGCAGGTGGATCTCCGCCACCCGGAAGCGCTTGCGCGCCCGACCGCGGGCCCGGCGCAGGCGCGAGCGCGGGGTCTCCTTCTTCAGCTGCTGGCGCAGCCGGTCGATGGCCAGCACCAGGACGAACGCGAGCGGCGGGAGCCCGGCCAGCCCCCAGAACCAGCGGCTGGCGTACAGCCGCGGCAGCGCCCGCGACGACACGTCGTCCACCTCGTGGATGAGCCGGATGTCGCGCGGGATCACGTTCTCGTGCCCATCCCCCTCGGACGGGCGGCCGAGCTTGCCCGGATCGCCGCGCACCAGGATCGGGATCGGGCGCGAGCTGGCGACCTTGTAGTCGCCCGACTTCGGGTCGAAGTACGGCACCTCGATCGGCGGGATGGTGAGCTGCCCGCCCTGCTCGGGCGTCGTCCAGTAGCGATAGATCCGCTCGCCGCGCACCACCCCGGTTGCCACGTCGACCGAGTCCTGGGTGTCGCGCGGGGCGCGGAAGCTGAACCCGGGGAAGGCCAGCTTGGGCGCCTCGGTCCGGCGGATCGCCCCCTGCCCGCTCACCTTCACCACCAGGGTCAGCGACTCGGACGCCTCGATCTGGTTGCGATCCACCGACGAGTTGACCTCGAAGGATCCGACGTAGGTCGGATCGAAGCCGGCCGGGGCTCCGGTCGGCAGCGGCTTGACCCGGATGATCATCGGCCGGCTGGCCAGGCTCTGCGACTCGCCAGGCGAGCTGGACAGGCTGGCCACCTTGGCCCGGAACGGCTTCACCTCGAGCCGGCCGGCCTGGGTCGGGAACAGCGCGCGCTTCGACACGATCGCCACCACGTACGGCGAGCTGCCGACGGTGGTCTCGTAGTAGGTGAAGTACGCGTCCGGCTCGTACAGGATCTCCGGCCACAGCCCGGTCAGGCTGGGCGGCTTGGGCTCGAACTTGAGGATCTCGCTGCGGGTGTAGAGCAGCCAGGTCACCGTGACCTGCTCGCCGACGTAGGCCTCCTTCTTGTCGGCGACCACGTGGATGAACATGTCCTCGCTGCGAAGCTCCGGGTCCGGCGACGAGAAGCCGGGCACACCGACCGCGCCCGACGCGGTCGGGTCCTCGCCCCCGCCGGACCCCGGATCCGCCGGGCCCGGGCCGGCCAGCCCGCTGGCGGGGCCGACCTGGACCAGCACCGATCCGGTGCTGTACTCGTGGCCGGCCAGGCGGATCTTGGCCGGGCGGACCCGCAGACGGCCGCCGCGGCGCGGGCGCAGCTCGTAGCGGCGCAGGATGGTGGTGCGGATCTGCTGGCCAAGGGCCGGGTCCAGCATGGTCGAGGTTCCCTGCTTGTTCTGGGTCTCGCCGACCTCGAAGTCGCCGAAGTCCGGGTGCCAGTAGCGCTCCGGCCCGGCGACGCCGCTCACCTCGATCTGCACCGTGGCGATGTAGGTGTCGTCGAGCCCGCCCACCTCGGGCGAGACCTCGAGCGAGAACCGGATCGGCTGGGCGGCGGCGGTCGCGGCCGGCGCGGCCACGGTGATGGCGATGGCGAGGAGTGTCGTCCGCATCCGCTTGCCGGGTCCCCGTCTACCAGTCCCGCCGCGACGGCAGGCGCATCGGATCGCGGTTCTTGCTGCCCTGGCGGAGCAGGCGCTTGCGCAGGTCGCGAGAGCGGCGCTCCAGCTCGTCGAGCTTGCGGTCCTGGTCCGACGGCGAGTCGCTCTCCGACGAGCCGCTCTGGTCCGGCTGCTGCTCGGGAGGGACCGGCCGGCCTCGCTCCTGGTCCTTGCTCTTGCCCTGCTCGCCCTGGGGCGGCTTCGCCTGCCCGCGCTGCTGGTCCGGCTGGCCGGCCTCCTGCCCCTGCTGCTGGTCCGGCTGCTGGCCGTCCTGGTCCTTCTGCCCCGGCGGCGGCTCCGGCTTCTGCGGCTGGCCCTGCCCGTCCTGGTCCTGGTCGTCCTGGTCGCCGGGCTGGCCGTCCTGCTGCTTGTCCTGGTCGCCCTGCTGGCCCGCCTGCTTGTCCTTCTGGCCCTGCTGCTTGTCCTGCTTTCCCTGCTTGTCCTTCTGCTGCTGGCCCTGCTGCTTGTCCTTCTGCTGCGGATCCTGCTGCCGCTGGCGGAGCGCCATCTCGAGGTTGTGCCGGGCCGCGTCGTTCTTCGGGTCGGCCCGCAGCGACCGCTTGTACGCGCCGATCGCGTCGTCCCACTGCTGCCGCTGGTAGAGAGTGTTGCCCAGGTTGTAGTAGGCCGACGACTTGAGCGCGGCGTCGTCGGTGTCGGCCGCGCGGCGGAGCTCCTCCTCGGCCTGCTGGAACAGCCTGGCCTTCTCGGCCGGGTCGGGGTTCTTCTCGCCCAGCCGGTAGAGCGCCGCGCCGGCGTCGAAGTGGAGCCGGGGATCGTCGCCCCGCTCGCCGGCCGCGCGGTAGTGGCCGAGCGCGTCGGCGAAGCGCCCCTCGCGGAAGGCCTGGTTGCCCTGGTCCACGTCCGGGTCGGCCTGGCGGAGCCCGTCCCAGCCGCCGGCGAGGAGCGCGATGAGCGCCAGCCCGACGGCTCGCCTCACCACTTGACCCGCCGCCGCCGGTCGCTGAGACAGGCCTCGATCAGGATCAAGAGAAACGCGGGGAACAGGACCCACTGGTACATCTCCTCGGCCGTCTCCAGCACGCGCTCGTCCAGGTTGCCCTCCTTCAGCCGCTGCAGGCGCGACACCAGCCCCTCGAGCCCGCGCGTCTTGGAGTCCAGCACGAAGTAATGCCCCTCGCCGCCGGCCGCCTGGGCCAGCTCCTTCAGTTTGGCCTGATCCAGCCGCGTGGTCACGAACGAGCCGTCGGGGAGCTTCTTCCACCCGCTCACCTGCCCGTTTTCGTCCACTTCCGGGACCAGCTCGCCGGCCAGGGTGCCGACCCCGATCACGTAGACGTCGATGCCCAGCCGGACCGCCTCCAGCACCTGGGCGCGGGCGCCGGTCTCGGTCTCCTCGCCGTCGGTGAAGAGCACGATGGCGCGAGCGCGGTCCTCCTGGTCGACGGGCGCGGGCGCGGGGCGCGGCGTGCCGGTCGCCGGCGGCGCCCCACCCCAGGCCGGCTCCCCCGGCAGCGGATCGCCGCCGCCGCCGCGCCCGCCGATCCGCGCGCACGCTCCCTCGGCCACGTCGGGCCGGAGCAGGCAGCGCGCGACCAGGATCGCCTCGCCGATGTCGGATCCGGGCGGCAGGTCGGCCGGCGTGATGCTGCCGTACAGCATGCGGGCCGCCTCGTGGTCCTGGGTCAGCGGGAAGTGCGCGGCCTGGCCGGCGAAGACCACCGGCGCGATCCGGTCCGACTTGAGCCGATCGCTGAGGTCGCTGACCTCGCGCTCCATGCGCTCGAGCCGGGTCGGGTAGACGTCCTTGGCCAGCATCGACTTCGAGTAGTCCATGACCAGCGCGATGTCGATCCCGCGCTGGCGCCAGCGCTTCTCGCCCGAGCCGAGCGGATGGGCCAGCGCCACCACCACCCCGGTCGCGCCGACGGTGGAGATCACCGCCTTCACCACCCGGCGGCGCGGCGACAGCGACGCCATCATGCGCTGCAGCATCGGCGAGTAGCCGATCCGGTCGAGGAGCCGGCGGCGGCGGGTGAGCTCGAGCGCGAACAGGAGCGTCAACCCGACCAGGGTCAGGACCGCGATCCAGGCCCAGAACAGGTCGCCGAACAGCTCCTTCACCGCCGCCCCCTCGGTGCCGTCACGGGAACCTCCGCCAGCGGGTCAGCGACATGACCAGCTCGAGCAGGAGGAAGATGACCGCCGGCACCAGGAAGCGGTGAAACAGCTCCTTGTCGGGCGTGCGACCGACCACCTTGATCTCGCTCTTCTCGAGGGTCGCGCGGATCGCCTCGAAGCTGGCCTCGAGCGCGGCGTCGTCGCCGGCGTGGAAGAACTGGCCGCCGGTGTCGCGCGCCATCCCCTTCAGGAGCTCCGGGTTGACCGCGTACTGGGTCGAGCCGAACGGCGAGCCGCCCTCCTCCCGCCCGACCAGCACCGTGAACACCCGGATCCCCATCTGGCTGGCCAGCTTGGTCGCCTCGTCGGGATCCATCTTGTAGGCGACGTTGGAGTCGCCGTCGGAGACCAGGATGACGATCTTGGAGCGCGCCTCCGACCGGCGCAGCTGGGCCAGGGCCAGGCCGAGCGCGTCGCCGATCGCGGTGCCCAGCTCCGGCACGTCGCCGATGGCCAGGTCGGCCACCACCTGATCGAGCGAGCGGTAGTCGGTGGTGAGCGGCGACTGGAGCAGCGCCTCGCGCGCGAACACGACCAGGCCGAGGCGGTCGCTGTCGCGCCGCGAGACGAAGCCGCGGATGACCCGCTGGCCGGCGTCGAGCCGGTTGAGCCGCAGGTCGGTCTCCTGCATCGACTTCGACAGATCGAGGACGATCATGATGTCGATCCCCTCGATGGTGCGCTCCTCCTCGCGATAGGTCTGCGGCCGGGCCAGCGCCACCGCGATGAGGCCGATCGCGGTGATGCGGCAGACCGCCGGCAAGGCGACCAGGCGCGACATCCAGCCCGGCCGGACCAGGCCGAGGTCGTGCACTCGCGAGAAGAAGAAGGTGGCCGAGCGCCGGCGGCGCAGGTGGAACTGGACCCAGGCGACCAGCGGACAGGCCAGGAGCAGGAGCAGGGCCCACGGGTTCTGCCACTCCAGCTCCTCGCCGGCGCGCTGCTTGTCGAGGTCACCCCACATCGCCAGCGCGGTGATGCCGGCGACGATGAACAGCATCGTCCACGCGATGGTGAGCTGCTCGCGCCGGCGGCCACCGCCGCGCCGGGGCTCGCTCGGCTCGCGCGGGGGACCGCCCGGTCTCACGCGCTCTCCTTGGCCGCGGGCGGCGGCGGCTCCGGCGCGGGCGGCTCCGCCGGCGGCGCGCCTGTCTCCGCGGCGCCGGCCCGGGTCCGGTCGATGAAGATGCGCGCGTCGTAGAACGCCTGGCGCGCGTCGTCGGCGCTGGCCGCGTGGCCGGCGAACTTGACCAGATCGGCCCGCTCGAGCCACCCGGCGACCAGCTCGGCCGCGAATGGCCCCGACGGTCGGATCTCGAGCTCGCGCTGGATCTCGACGGTGGTGAGGTCGAGCGCGGGAAAGCCGAACCGCCGCCCGATGTAGTTGCGGAGGATCTCCGACATCTGCAAGTAAGCCGACTTGAGGTCCTCGAGATCGAGCGCGCCGTTCCCCTCCAGCTCGTCCAGGCGGGCCAGCGCCTCGTCGTGAGCCGAGCGCTGCACCGCCTCGGGCAGGCGAGCCAGCACCGCGCGCCGGCGCCGGCTCCAGCGGCGGCGCAGGAGCAGGAGCGCGATCAGCGCGGCGATGACCGCGACCGCGCCGGCCGCGATGTAGATCAGGGTGAGATCGCGGCGCTCGACGCCGACCGGCCCGGCGATGTCGCGCAGCACCGCCTCGCCCTCGCCGATGAAGCTCCTGACCCGGATCGCCACCGGATCGGTCATGACGTCGCGGGCCCGGCCGTGCGCCGCGTAGGTGACCGGGATCGGCGGCACCATCAGGTCGCCGACCTCGAACGCCATCACCGCGACCTCGAAGTCGCGCGTGATCGTGCCGTCCGGGTTGACCCGGGTGGAGTCGGTGCGCGCGGTCTCGTCGAAGGCGGCGCCCAGCGGCAGCGACGCCGGCAAGTTGACGGCGACGCCGGGCTGGTAGACCGCGCGCACGAACAGGTAGAACGTCGCGCCGAGCACGACCTCCGGCCCGCTCAGCGACACCGACACCGTCGGCGGCTCGGCCTCCTCGACCGGCGCGGGGACCGACAGCGGCTCCTGGCCGCGGGCAGCACCGGCGCCCCCGGCGGCCCCGGCCGAGCCCGGCTTCGGCGCGCCACCGGCCGAGCCCGGCTTCGGCGCGGCCCCGGCGCTCCCCGGCCCCGCGTCGCCCCCGGCCGGCTGCGCGCGCGCCGCTCCCACCAGCGCCGCCGCCAGCCCGAGCCCGAGCACCAGCCTGGCCGCGCCCCGCGTCATACCAGGTGCATTCGCCTCGCCCGCGCCCGGAAGAACTGCACCAGCGCGTCCACGTAGGGCCGGTCGGTCCGCACGTTGACCACGTCCATCTTGAGCCGGCGCAGCGCCTGCTCGCGCAGCACCTTCTGCCGCGCCACGTACTGGTGGAACAGCGCCGCCTCCGGTCCGGACGTGTCGAACTCGGCGATCTCGCCGGTCTCGGCGTCCTCGAAGGTCACCAGCCCGACCCGCGGCAGCGACTCCTCCATCGGATCCGTGATCACCACCGGCACCACGTCGTGCCGCCGGTTGGCCATCCGCAGCGGCCGCTCCCAGCCCTGGGCCAGGAAGTCCGACACCAGGAAGGCGACCGACTTCCGTCGACCGACCTTGCCCAGGTACTCGAGCCCGGCGGCCAGGTTGGTCCGCGGCGAGCTGGGCTGGAACGTCAGGATCTCGCGCACCACCCGGAGGACGTGCTTCTTGCCCTTCTTGGGCGGGACGTACGACTCGACCTGGTCGGTGAAGACGATGAGGCCGACCCGGTCGTCGTTCTTGATCGCCGAGAACGCGACCAGCGCGGCGATCTCCGCCGCCACGTCGCGCTTGGCCTGGATGTGCGATCCGAACAGCCCGGACGCGCTCATGTCGATCATGAGGTTGACGGTGCGATCGCGCTCCTCGGTGAAGAGCTTCACGTGCGGGTCGTTCATCCGGGCCGACACGTTCCAGTCGATCGCGCGCACGTCGTCGCCCGGCACGTACTGACGAACCTCGGAGAACGCCATGCCGCGCCCCTTGAAGACCGAGTGGTACTGACCGGCCAGCTGGTTGTTGACCAGCCGGTTGGTGTAGATCTCGATCTTCCGGATCTTCTTGAGCAGCTCGCGCGGGATCACCGGCTCACGCTCCCAGGGGCCTCACGGCACCTCGACGTGCTCGAACAGGCGGCGAATCACGTCCTCGCTCGAGATCTCCTCGGCCTCGGCCTCGTAGGTGAGGACGATGCGGTGGCGAAGGATGTCCTGACCGACCGCCTTCACGTCCTCGGGGCTCACGTAGCCGCGGTGGCGCAGGAACGCATGCGCGCGCGCCGCCATCGCCAGGTAGATCGTGGCGCGCGGCGAGGCACCGTACTCGACCAGCGGGGCCAGCTCGCCCAGCCCGTAGGCGCGCGGCTCGCGGGTGGCGTGCACCACGTCGACGATGTAGTCGCGGATGGTGTCGTCGATGTAGATCTGCCCGACCACGCGCCGGGCCGAGCGAACCTGCTCGAGCGACGACACCCGCGCCGCGGTGGCCGCGACCGGCGAGGTCATGAGGTCCATGATCTGCCGCTCCTCGGCCTTGTTCGGGTAGACGACCTTGATCATCAGCATGAAGCGGTCGAGCTGGGCCTCGGGCAGCGCGTAGGTCCCCTCCTGCTCGATCGGGTTCTGGGTGGCCATGACCAGGAACGGATCCGGCAGCCGCTCGGTCACGTCGCCGATGGTGACCTGGCGCTCCTGCATCGCCTCGAGCAGCGCCGACTGGACCTTGGCGGGCGCGCGGTTGATCTCGTCGGCCAGGACCATGTTGGCGAAGATCGGCCCGCGCTTCTGGGTGAACTGGGCCGACTGCATGTTGTAGATGGTGGTGCCGGTGATGTCGGCCGGCAGGAGATCCGGCGTGAACTGGATGCGGGCAAAGCTGGCGTCCAGGGTCTGGCCCAGCGTCTTCACCATCAGGGTCTTGGCCAGGCCGGGCACGCCCTCGATCAGGCAGTGCCCGTTGCACAGCAGCCCGATCATCAGCCGCTCGACCATGTGGCGCTGGCCGACGATGACCTTGGCCACCTCGCCGATGATGTTGTCGACGAACCCGCTCTCCTGCTCGACGAGAGCATTGATGGCCTTCACGTCCTGGGACGCCTGCATGGTCGAATCTCCCGGCTGAGTCCTAACCGCGCTGAAGGCGCCCGGATTCCGCCGGCGGCGGGCCCCCCTCACCGCCTGGCTCAGGCTTAAACCACTGAAACATAGCCGTTTTCGGCCATCGCTGCTAGGATGCAGCACGTGAAAGAGAAGGGATCGACCCAGCCTCCCGAGCCAGCCGAGGACGACGAGGAGGCCCCGCAGGCGCTCCCGCCGCTCGACTTCTCGACCTTCGTCCTGTCGCTGGCGTCGACCGCGATGGTGCATCTCGGCCAGCTGCCCGGCCCCGGCGACGACACGCCCGAGCGCGACCTCCCCGCCGCCAAGCAGGCCATCGACATGCTCACCATGCTCGACGACAAGACCCGCGGCAACCTCGACGAGTCGGAGCAGAAGCTGCTGCGCTCGATCCTCTACGACCTGCGGGTCGCCTTCGTCGACGCATCGAAGAAGTAACGCACCGGGGCGACCGCCGGATCTCGCCGGCCGGCCTCAGCAGAGCGGCTGGACGAAGCGGGCCAGCACGGTCTTCAGACCCACGGTCGGGAAGTCGATGAGCAGCTTGAGATCGCGGCCCGAGCCGCGCGACTCGAGCACTCGACCGGTGCCGAACGCGTCGTGGCGGACGGCGCTGCCGGCCGGAAAGTGGCCGCCGCCGCCGCTACCCGCGTCGCCGCCGATGTGGATGACCGGCACGTCGTCGTAATCGACCCGCTGATCGAGCTCGTCGCGGGCGGGGCGAGCCGGGCGCGGCGCGCGCACCAGACTGCCAGCCGGCGGACGCGGCGGCGCCGCCGGGGCCCGCACCGCCAGGTGCTCGCTCGGGATGTCGTCGAGGAACCGCGACGGGCGGTTCATCTTGACCTCGGCCCACTGCCGCCTGACCCGCGCGCTGGTCAAGATCAGCCGCTGCTTGGCCCGGGTGAACGCGACGTAGGCCAGCCGGCGCTCCTCCTCCAGGCTCTTGCGCTCGTCCTCGTTGTCGCGCGGGCGCAGCGACGGGAACAGGCCGTCCTCCATCCCGCACACGAACACGACCGGGAACTCGAGCCCCTTGGCCGCGTGGATGGTCATGAGGGTGACCGCGGTGCCGCGCCCGTCCTGCTCGTCGAGCGCCGAGGCCAGCGAGATCCGCTCCTCGAACGCGGCCAGGGTGCCGCCGCCGCCCTCGACCGGACCGGCCAGGTCGCCGCGCGAGCGTGACGCCGCGTCGTCGGGCACGGCCTTCTGGGCGTCGTCGTCGAAGTCGGCCGCCATGCTGACCAGCTCGCCCAGGTTGCCCAGCCGGTCGCGCGAGTCGGGCGTGTCCTCGATGGCGAGCCGCTCGCGGTAGCCGGACCGCTCGACCGCCTGGATGATGAGCTCCGACACCGACGCGCCGGCCGCCTGCACCTCGCGCAGCCCGTCGATGATGTCGACGAACGCGGCCAGCTTCTTGCGCGCGGACGGCTTCAGCGCGGCCACCGCGCCGTGCGAGCAGCTGCGCGCCGCGTCGAGCAGGCTGATGTCGGCCAGCCGCGCGTGCGCGCGCACGCGCTCGATGGTCGTGTCGCCGATGCCGCGGGCCGGGACGTTCACCACGCGCTCGAAGCAGGAGTCGGCCGAGGTGTTGAGGACCAGGCGCAGGTACGCGCGGATGTCCTTGATCTCGCGCCGCTGGAAGAACGACACGCCGCCCACGATCCGGTACGGGATGCGGTGGGCCCGCATCGCCTCCTCGAGCACGCGCGACTGCGAGTGGGTGCGGTAGAGGACCGCGAGGTCGCCCCAGGTCCGCCCCTCTTCGTTGGTCAGCCCGCGCATGGCCCGCCCGACGAAGTCGGCCTCGCTGCGGTCGTCCGGCGCCTCCTCCCACAGGATCGGCTCCCCGCCGTCCTGTTCGGTCCACAGCCGCTTGGCGTGGCGATCGAGGTTGCGCGAGATGACCCCGTTGGCCGCGCCGAGGATGACCGAGGTGGAGCGGTAGTTCTGCTCCAGCTTCACCACCACCGCGTCGGGGAAGTCGAGCTCGAAGTCGAGCAGGTTGCGCGGCTCGGCCCCGCGCCAGCCGTAGATCGCCTGGTCGTCGTCGCCGACCACGGTGAGGTTGCCGGTCCGGCTGGCCATGTGCCGCACCAGCCGGTACTGGACCAGGTTGGTGTCCTGGAACTCGTCGACCAGCACGTGGCGGAAGCGTCGGGCCAGCTCCGGCCCCGCCTCCGGATCGTCGGCCAGCTCGAGCACCTTGAGCAGGAGGTCGTTGAAGTCGACCGCGTCCTCGCGGGCCAGCGCCGCGCGATACAGCGGATAGACCTGCGCCACCAGGTCGTGGGCGTAGGTGCGGCCGGGCCCGAGCGCAGCCGGATCGGCGCCGCGGTTCTTGGCCCGATCGATGAGGCTGAGGATCGTGCGCGGGGTGACCGCGTCGGCCAGGCCCTGCTCCTTCAGCAGCCCGTTCACCAGGCGCATCTGGTCGTCGTCGTCGAAGATGCTGAAGTCGCGGCTGAGGCCGGCGCGGACGTGGTGGATGCGCAGCAGGCGGGCGCAGGTCGCGTGGAACGTGCCGATCCACATCATCTGGGCGGCCGGGCCGCACACCTGGCGCAGGCGCTCGCGCATCTCGCCGGCCGCCTTGTTGCTGAACGTGACCGCCAGGATCTCCTGCGGCCACGTGCCGCTCTCGACCAGGCGCTCGATGCGGTGGACCAGCACCCGGGTCTTGCCCGAACCGGCCCCGGCCAGGACGCAGAGCGGCCCGTCGCCGTGGTCCACCGCGGCCTGCTGCGCGGGGTTCAAGCCCTCTGCCATGCCCGGCTCATAGCACAGGCGTGTGAGCCGCGGGCCCCTCGGCGGCCTCGAGCCCGCCGGGGCCGATCGCAGTCGCGTCCCCGAGGTCGCCTAGAACGTCAGTCGGGCGCCGAGCTGCGCGAAGAACGGCGTGTAGCGCGCCGCCGGGTTGTTGAAGTTGCGGTTGCGCAGCACCGGCGACGACGTCTCGTTTCCGTCGGCGTCCTGCGCCTTGGCCCAGATGAGGTCCTCGTAGTCGCCGCCCACCACCGGATTCACCGCGTCGAAGGTGTACGACTCGTCGACCGAGAACACACCCTCGGTCTTGATCAGGGTCGGCAGGTTGAACGCGTCGACGTAGACCTCGATCGCCATGTCGTGGCCGATCGGCCGGGCGTAGCCGACGTGGGCGTCGAGGGTGTAGTCCCAGTCCAGCCGGCCCATCTCGCCGCGCGGCAGCAGGAACGACTCGTCCACCCCGTAGGTGACGTGGCGAGCCAGCGCCTCGTGGGCCACGCCGGACAGCGCGCGGATCCGGCCGCCGGCGGTCAACGCCCCCTGCTTGTCGAAGTCGAACGTGTAGTAGCCGTCGAGCTTGAAGTAGTGCGGGCGGTCCTGCGGCAGCGGGCCGTCGCGGTTGGCCAGCAGCTCGATGAGGTCGTACTGCGACGAGATGTTGGGATCGACCTGGCCGTTGTCCGCCGAGAACAGGCCCGGGTAGTTGCCGACGATGCGCGAGTACGTGTACGAGCCCTGCATGAAGAAGCTGTGCGAGAACCGCTTCAGCAGCGTCAGCTGCACCGCGTTGTAGTCGCGCGTGGGCTTGTCGAAGATGCGGATGCCGCGGAACTGCTCGAGCTGCTCCTGCTTGCGCGCGGCCAGCGACGCGTCGGCCGGCTCGCCGGTCGCCATCAGATCGGAGATCTCGTCCTCGAGGGCATGCTCCTGGTCGCTCGAGAACTCGCCCGGGTTGGCGAGCAGGTAGGTGGCGGCTCCGTCGGTCGAGACGTCCTCGATGACCCGGCCCAGGATCCGCCGCTGCAGGCTGATCCCGACCTTCAGGTCCTCGATCACCTCGTACTCGGCCCCCAGCACGAACTCGTCCAGGTACTGCGGCTTGATGCCGGGCGCGACCAGGACGCCGTTGCCGCCGAACAGGTCGAGCGAGCCCGGCCGCCCGTGGCAGCCCGGACCGGCCGGCGCGCCGATCGTGGGGTCGGTGTTGCCGCAGGTCGGGTTGTCGTCGTCGTCGCGATCGTCGTGCGAGAATTGCTGGTTGAGCAGGGTCTCGCCGCCGAACGAGCGGTCGTTGATGTCCATCGGGATCGACTCGTAGAACCGACCGTAGTTGGCGTAGACCTTCGACCGCCCCTCCTTGGTCCAGTCGTACAGCGCGCCGACCCGCGGCGCCCACATGTTCCTCATCTCCATCGCGTTCTTGCCGCGCACGTCGAGGGTGAACGGGTCGACCGTATTCTGCAGGTGATCGGCGTAGCGCAGGTACTGCTCCTCGTAGCGGAGGCCGGCGTTGAAGGTCAGGTTGGGCAGGATCTGCCACGAGTCGCGCAGGTAGGCCGCCCAGTTGAACGTGTTGCCCTCGACGTCGGTCGGGCCGAGGAACTCGCAGCGTAGCCGCACGTCGCCGCTGTCCAGCGGATCGTCGCCGCAGTCCTCGTCGAAGCGCGGATCCATGTCGGTGCGCGGCGCGATCGCCACCCACCGGTGGACATCGGTCCGGTTGGTCGGAAAGCCGCGTCCGGTCGCCGCGTCCTGGCTCTCCGAGTTGCCGATCCACACGTCGTAGAACGCGTTGCCGCTGAACGCGCGCGGCTTGTTGAGCAGGTTCTGCTCGACGTCGCCGCCGAGCTTGATCTCGTGGTTGCCGAGCGCCTTGACCCGCTGGGTGCCGGACAGGCGCGCGCTCAGCCGCTGCTCGAGATCGTCGGCCAGGCCGCCCGGCCCGCCGATGCGGTAGCCCGCCCCTGCGTCGGGGCAGTTCTCGATGTTGGGGAACGGGTCGCCATCGCCCTGGTCGGTGCAGGCGAACACGGTGGCCGGCGACTCGTAGCCGCGCTGGCCCCAGGTGCCGAGGTTGCCGAAGAGCAGGTTCTGGAGCGGCAGCCCGTTCACCGAGTTGTCGATCGAGTTCGCCTCGAAGTGGTCGCGGTGCCAGCCGACCACGCCCTCGACCTCGGTCTTGTTGTCGTTGAACTTCGAGGTCCACTTGGCGGCCAGATCGCTGGTCAGGTTCTTCTGATCGATGCTGGTCGCGCCCGGCTCGCCGAGCACCCCGAGCCGATCGGCCCGGGTGGACAGCCCCGTCAGGGTGATCTGGCCCTGGTGCTCCGGGGCCGGCGCGTAGCTCACCTTGGAGACCAGCTGGTACTGCTGGGCGCGCTGGTTGAAGGACCTGTGCCCGCCGTCGATGTCCTCGTAGATGAGGAAGCCGTTCTCGTCCTCGTCGGGGATGCCGTTCACCTTCTCCGGATCGGACGGATCACACTCCGACAGCTCGCCGTTGGGCAGGAGCGCGCGGCAGTCGGTGCGCCGCTTGGTGTAGCGATCGATCTTGCTGTCGACCAGGGTCGGCGAGAAGCCGACGAAGAACCACAGGCGGTCCTTCACGATCGGCCCGCCCAGCTCGAAGCCGAGGTTGGCGTTGTATCGGAGCGTCTGGGTGGCGTCGATCGAGGTCGCCTCGCTCGGGTTGCGGGTCCCGTCCTTGGCCAGGAAGTCGCTGGTCAGCGACGTGAACACCGAGCCGTGGAACTGGTTCGATCCGCTCTTGGTCACCACGTTGACCACGCCGCCGGTGGCGCGGCCGAACTCGGCCTGGTAGCCGCCGGTGATGATCTCGATCTCCTCGATGAACTCGTTGATGACCGGGGTCCCCACGTTGCCGAAGGTCAGCCCGGTGGTGTTGATCCCGTCCACGATGTACTGGTTCTCGAGCGAGGTCGATCCGGAGAACGACACGCCAAGATCGTCGCCGGCCGAGCCGGCCGCGGCGCTGAGCGCGTCCTCGAAGGTGCGGCCCGGCACCGGGATGTTCCTGGTGTAGTCGCGGTTGAGCGTGATGCCCTGGGTGGTCGACGTGGTGTCGATGTTGGGCGTCCCCTTGATCTCGATCACCTCGCCGGCGGCCAGGTTGGTGTCCAGCTTGGCGAACACCGGCGTGACCTTGTTGGCGTTGACCAGGATGCTGGTTCGCTTCTGGGTGATGTTGCCGTAGTAGAACGTCACCACGTAGGTGCCGGGCGGCAGGTTGGTGATCTTGTAGAAACCGTTCGCCTCGCTGATCGCCGACTGGGTGCCCTGCAGCGCCGGCGAGGTCGCCACCACCGTGACCCCCGCCATCACCGCGCCGCTGGCCTTGTCGCTGACCACGCCCTGGACCGCGCCTGCGGTGGCCGACTGGGCGAGCGCCTGCCCTTCCGCCGCGCCGAGCGCGGCCCCGGCGAGCGCGGCGGCGATGAGGAGGTTCCTGGTCGTCATGTTGGTTACCACCCTTCGTGAAGCTCGATGCTCGTCGCTGCCCCGCCTACAGAGCCGCGTCCGGCGGCCCCGCGTCCGGTCCCGGTCCGGCGTCCACCTCCGGCCCCGCGTCGGCCGCGTCGCCAGAGGTCGTGAAGTGGAGCGCGAACGGCGCGGGCGGCGTGCCGCCCAGGAGATCGGTCAGCCCGGTGCCGACCGTGATCGTGTACTCGGTGCCCGGCAGGTAGCCGCCCGGCGCGACCACCCGGAAGTTGGTGGCGTCGGTCTTGTCCACCTGGGTCACCTCGATCGGCACATCGTCACCGGCGCCGGTCGCCATCGTGATGGAGTCGAGCGTGGCGAGGTCGACCGGAGCCACGAACTCGAGCAGCACGGTCGCGTTCGGCAGCGCGAGCGTGTCCCCCTCGTCCGGCTCGGTGGAGCTGAACGCGAGCGGCTCGACCCTGAACGCGATCGCCGAGGTGTCACCGTTGCCCGCGCAGTCGCGCTTCGGATCGCCGTCGGGTGGCGCGCAGATCCGGTTGCCGTCCTTGTCGACCACCTCGGGCCGGAAGCCAATCGTGCAGCTCGACCCGGTCCGCAGCCCCTGGGCGGGGATCACCACCAGCGCCGGGCCGAGCCCGTCGATGCCGGCGCCGGCCGGGATGAGCTGGTTGCCGGACGGGTTGTAGAAGGTGCGCGCCGGGCCGGCCCCGAGCAGCGGGATCGCCACGTCGTCGCAGGTGACCGAGATGCCGAGCTCGCCGTCGCCGTAGTCGATCATGCGGATGCCGTAGCCGAGGTTGTCGTCGACCGCCCCGTCGCCGTTCATGTCCTTGATGCCGACGGGCCCGTCCTCGCCGATGCAGACCGCGGTGCACTTCGACAGATCGACGCCCGAGCAGTCCTCGATGTCGTCCGGCGTGGTCCCGACCGGCACGCGGCTGTACGTGTCGTCCGAGCACTGGATCTCCTCGAGGTCGTTGCCGCGCAGGAGCTCGTCGACCACCACTCGCATCTTGACCGAGCCGCCGAACGCGACCGCGTTCTCGACCACGCGGTCGTCACCGCTGGCCGGGTCGTCCTCGGTGCTGGGGATGTCGGGGTGATCGCCGAAGGCGAGCCCGAAGCGCTCGCGCACCACGCCGCCCTCCGCGAACAGCTTCTCCTGCACGAACACTTGCCGCACCATCGGCGGTCCGTCCGGGTTGAGCTCGGTGGCGGACCGGTCATCGCTGCACGCGACCAGCCCGAGTGCGATGCCCATCACCAGCGAGAGGTGGGAGCTCGTCCAGGCGCGTCCGGTGGTGCAGGACGGCGCTTCACGCATCGTCATCGAGGTGCTCCTTCCAGCGGAGAGGCGCGCGTTGAGACGCCCTGTCCTCTGGTAATGCCCAACACTTCTCAGAGAATACGCCTTTTACTGAGCAGCTCGGCGCGCTGTCAAGCAACCTCGCCGCGGCCGCGGGGCGGGTGCCGGACACCAGGCGCAGCCGCAACATCCTCTCTCGTACGTATCACGCGGCCCCTCCGCGGCCGAAGCAGGTCCTGACTGTCCGCTCGTGACAGCGACGCGGCGCGGCGACGACAGCCCTCCCACCCCACCACCCTGACCCCTCGAAAACACGCCCGACACACCCGGCGGAGCTGGCCAGTCCCGTTGCCACGGGCCTCGAGCACGAGCCGCGGCGGCCCGAAACGGCGAACGGCGCACCGGATCTCTCCGGCGCGCCGAGCGCGAACACGTCAGGGGCGAGCTGGACGCCGAACGCGTCCCCGGCTCACTGCTTGCGAGCGACGATGGCCGCCGCGCCCGGTACGCCCGAGCGCGCGACCTACCGCGTCACTGCGCGGGCTGCCCTCCTGCGGCTGGATCTCCTGCCGCCGGATCGGCCGCCCCCGCCGCCTCTTCCTTCGCGGTGGTCTTGAGCGCGACCTTGACCGGGTTGGTTTCCTTGCCGCCCGCATCCTTCCCGATGCCCTTCACCGTGTCCATGATGCTGATGACGTCGCCGTACTTGAGACTCTTCTCGAAGTCGACGAACACCACGCGCTCGGTCTTGATGGACTCGATCATGGGCCGGATCGTCTTGGCCAGGTCGATCCGGTTGACGCTGCGCTTGCCGGTCCCATCGTCGATCTCGACCGTGCCGTCGGCCTTGCCGAACAGCTGGATCTGCGTGGACGTGGACGAGATCTCGTCGGCCTCCAGCTTGCGAGGCACCTCGAGCGTGATGTGGCGGATGAGGATCGGCATCGCCACCAGGAAGATGATGAGCAGCACCAGCACCACGTCGACGAGCGGCGTGACGTTGATGTCGCTCTTGGGGCCTTTGCCCCCTCCGCCGGTTGAGATTGCCATGCGGCTCTACTCCTTGGCGCCGGACGTGTCCTTGGCTTCGTTGGTGCCAAGGTCGATGCCCACCGCACCCGCCTCGTGGACCGCCATGATGATCGGGAACACCTTGTCGTAGACGATGTTCGCGTCGGCCTTGACGAGCACGCGCCCCTCGCCGCGCCGGTCGGCGCCAGCGTAGTTGTTGCGCGCCTCCAGCGCCTTCCACTCGTCCTTGATGCGCTCCTTCATCGCCTCGATGTTCGGCATCTGCTCCTTGTCTACGTAGAGCTTGCCGTCCTCATCGATCGCGACGATTGGCTGCTGCGCGTCCTTCTCGGCCGAGTGGTTGAACGTCTGCGGGACCGGGACCTCCTTGCCGCGCGCGAGCATCGGCAAGATCACCATGAAGATGATGAGGAGGACCAGACAGACATCCACCAGTGGGGTGACGTTGATCTCGTTGCGGACCGAATCCAGCTTGGGCGGAGGCTTGTGGGGCAGACGGTACCGATGATGTTTGCCGACCGCCTTCATGTCTTATGCCCTTCCCTCCTTGAGGACATAGTCGATGAACTCGGACGACACGTCGCTCATGTCGACCACCTGCGCCTCCACACGGCCCGTGAAGTAGTTGAACGCAATGGCGGCCGGGATGGCGACGAGGAGGCCGAAGGCGGTCGAGACGAGCGCCTCGGAGATGCCCGGGCCAATGACCTCGATGCCACCACCCTCCTTCAGCTTCTGGAAGGAGTTGATGATGCCGATGACCGTTCCGAAGAGGCCCACGAACGGGGCAATCGAAGCGATCGTGGCCAGGCCGCCGAGGCCCTTGCGCAGGTTGGCGATCTCTCGCTCCTTGACGCGCTCGAGCGAGCGGTTGACCGAATCGACCAGGTCGAACTCGCCGACGTCGGCGGGCCCGGTCGTGTCGAGCGCCTCACGCCCGCCCTTGTACGCGGCCAGGCCGGATTCGACGACCTTTGCCACCGGGCTCTTGCCGTGCTTGCGCGCAGCGCTCAGCGCCTCGTCCACCTTCCGCTTGCCCAGGTAGTCACGCAGCGCCAGCACGTAGCTGTACGACTGCCGCGAGCCCTTGTAGAAGGTGATCCAGCGCTCGACGATCACGTAAAGGGACCAGATGGACATCAAGGCCATGAAGATGTTCACGGCCTTTGCCAGCGTGCCCATCTTCTCCCACATATCGAGGAGACTGAAATCCATCGCTCTTCGTTCCTTTTCTCGTGGGTTGACTCGTGGCCGTCGGCGCCGCTGGGCCGTGGCTCTACACTACCGGGGACGATAGATGAAGGTAACCGAGGTGCACACCGGAACGGCCTTGCCGTTCACCTGGAACGGGCGATATCGCCACTCGTGCATCTTCGACTTGATCTTGTTGTCGTAGGCCGGAAAGCCGGTCGACTTGAGCATGGTCAGGCTCTTCACCGTCCCACCGTCGGTGAGACACATCTTGACCACGCCGACCGCTCCCTTGCCCGCGCGGGCCATCTGGGTCGCCACGTCGTTGGGCGGCTGGATGTCCTTCTCGCCCGAGATGCGCTGCTGCTCGAGCGCCACCTGCGGCACGACCTTCGGCGCGACTTCCTTGGGCGGCTCTTGCACGCCGCCGAGGACGCCGCCCTCGACTCCGCCGAGCACGCCACCCGCCTGGCCACCCTCGACACCGCCCTCGACGCCCTCGTCCTCGACTTCCTGGACTTGCTCGGGCTCGGGCTTCTTGGTCGCGTCCGGCTGGACCGTCTCCTTGACCTTGCGGACGAGCTTCTTCGCCTCGGTCTTCGGCTTCTTCGAGCCGGCCGGAGGCGGCGGAGGCGGCGGTGGCGGGGACGACAGCGCGAGCTCGGTATCAGGCGGCTCGAGCTTCGTTATCTGCCAGAGTGATCGGATCACCACTGCCGCACCCACGACCACGTGGATGCTGATGGAGACGATGATGAGGATCGTGACCCACTTGCTGCGCCTGGCCAGCTTGGCTCCGACGTAATTGTCGAACACGGCCGGTCCTCCTTAGTTCGGGGCAGGCTGGGGGGTGGAGCCCGTCGGGGCCGGGGCGGCGCCGGTCTGACCTGGCTGGCCGGCGGGTGCCGGTTGACCTGGTTGACCAGCTGGTGCCGGTTGACCGGGCTGGCCGGCGGGTGCCGGTTGACCTGGTTGCGGGGCACCCGCTGCGGCTTGCTCCCCCTTGCGGATGTCGGTGAAGCGACCCTGGTGGAACCGCTGCGATGCGGCCTCGACGCCCTTTGCCCAGTGCGCGCCGTGAGCCACGGATCGGTGCTGATAGAGCGAGCCCATCAGGCTCTGAACCAGAGCGTGCTTGGGATCGAGCTTCTCGGCCTGCTGCAGCGAGGCCAGGCCGATGTCGACCACCGCGAGGCGCTCGGCGTCGACCAGATCCGGCTTCTGCAACCGGCTCCACTCCATCTGCGCGATGTCCAGGTACGCCTTCACCTTGCCGCCGCGGTCGGCCTCGAGATCGACGCGCTTCAAGTGCCACTCGCGCGCCTTCACGTAGTCCCCCGCCTGCCGGTTGATGTTGGCCAACTTCTCTATGACATCGCGGCTTTGAGGATCCTTGGCAAGAACCGCGGACCAGTAGCTCAACGCCTTGTCGTACTGGCCCGAATCGAGCCAGATGGTGGTCAGGAGCCCGATCACCTTGGTGTCGTTCGGCTCCGACTCGAGATACGTCATGAAATGCTGCGCCGACTGCTCGGCCAGCGCGCGGTTCTCTTTGGTCTCGACGCCCGGCTGGAACAGCTTGTAGTAGGCGAGCCCCGCGTTGTGGTGCCCGATGGCCAGGCCCGGCGTCAGCCGGAGCGCCTCGCTGTACACCTCGACCGCCTTGTTGTAGCGGCCCTCCCCGAACAGCTTGTTCGCCTCCTGGATCTCGCGGCGGGACCGGAGCTCATCGCAGCCGGCCGTACCGACGAGAACCGACGCGAGGGCGGCGAACGCGAGGGTCGCGTTGAAACCCGAGAAGCGGCTGGTCTCGTGGCGGTTCATTCGAGCGCGGTTATAGCGGGTTCGCCTGGAAGCTACAACATGGTTTCCGACGGCTGAGTGATGCGTATACCACGTCGTTTCGGCCATCGTCGCTTCCGCGCTTCCTGACACAAACTGGCAGCCCGCGTGTCCGGCGGACCGGACGCGCCGCTCCGCGCCGGCATCGAGCCGCGCTCGCGCAGCGGGACAAAAAATCCGGCTGATGGTCTTCATTTGAACGGGAGGTTGAAGGGGAAGCGCAGAGTGTGCTTGTCCACGTCCGGGTGACCGACGGCGGGGACCCGTGCGGCGGCGAACGCCTTTCGCGCGCACTCGAGGAACGGGCTCGAGTCGGGGATTCCTCGGTGGCCGACCTGCACGTCGATCACCGAGAGGACGCCGCCCTTCACCGTGACCGTCATCGTCCCCTGGATCCTGGCGTCCGGCTCGAGATCGGCCGCGCCGAGCTGCTCGCTGCACCTCTTGATCTCCGGGCGCAGGCTCCGGCGCAGCGCGCCGATGACCGGCGCTTGCACCACGAAGACCGCCTTCTCGCCCGGGCGACGCGGACGCGGTGCCGTCGGCGCCTCGCCGCGGTGATCGCGCGTCTGGGCCTCGTCGCTCCCGTCCTCGCCGGGAGCCTCTCCATCATTATTAATGTCTCCCGATCCAGCCGGGCCGGGTGGATCACTCGGGGACCGAGCCGCGCCGCCCGCCGCGCCGCTCGCCGCCTCGACGGCGCTGGTGGGCTCGGCCGGCGCGCTGCCCTCGGCGCCGTCCTCGCCGCTCGAGCGAGCGCGCCACAGGTACGCGCCCATCGCGACCGCTGCGGCCACCAGTCCGACGACAAGGGCTCTCGACTTCATCGCTCTCCCTCCGCAGGCGCGGGCAGGAGGACCACGTCTCCGGCCACGACACTGACATGGTGACCGCGATCGTCGCGGACGTCGAGCGAGCCATCGGCGGCGATGCCGCACGCGGTCCCCTCGACGGTGCGGCCGCCCGCGCTGACCCGCACGCGCGCACCTGCCATGCCGCTCCACTCCGACCAGGCCGGGCCGACCGCGGCCACGCCGCCGGCGAAGAATCGATCGAGCCACACCTCCAGCGCCGGCAACAGGCGTGCGCGGAGCTGGGCCGGCGTCGCCGCGCCGCCCTCGAGCGCCAGCGAGGTCGCCACCGCGGCCAGCTCGGGCGGGAACGAGCGGCTGCCCAGGTTCACGCCGATGCCGAGCACGAGGAAGTCGAGCCGCTCTCCGCGCGTGCTCATCTCGGTCAGGACCCCGGCCAGCTTCCGGCCGGCCACCACGATGTCGTTGGGCCACTTCACCGCCGGGCGCACGCCGAACCCGGCCACCGCCTCGGCCACCGCCACCCCGGCCGCCAGCGTGATCGGCGGCAGCGCGGCGGGGGCGAGCTCGGGGCGCAGCACCAGCGAGAGGTACAGGTTCTCGCCGGCCGGCGAGTACCAGGGTCGGCCCAGCCGGCCGCGCCCGCGCCGCTGGGCAGCGGCGACCACCACGGCGCCGTGCGGCGCGCCGGCCGCGGCGAGGGCGGCGGCCTCGTCGTTGGTCGAGTCGCAGACGTCGAGCTCGTGGAGCTCGGCTCCCAGCCAGCGGCTCACGCGAAGTCGAGCGCGATGTCGACCGCGCGAGCCGAGTGGGTGAGCGCGCCGACCGAGATGATGTCGGCCCCGGCGCGGGCGTACAGGCCGGCCCGCTCGAGGGTGACGCCGCCCGACACCTCGACCTGGATGCCGGCGGCGTGCGCGGTGCGCGCCGCCTCCTCGACCTCGGCGACCGACATGTTGTCGAGCAGGACCAGCTCGGCGCGCGCGGCGATCGCCTCGGCCAGCTGGGCCAGCGAGTCGACCTCGACCTCGATGCGCAGCGGGTGAGGCGCGCGCGCCCGCGCCCGCTCGACCGCCAGCGCGACGCCCCCGCACGCGGCGATGTGGTTGTCCTTGATGAGGATGCCGCTGCCCAGATCGGCGCGGTGGTTGTGGCAGCCGCCGGCCCGCACCGCCGCCTTCTCGAGCGCGCGCCAGCCGGGCGTGGTCTTGCGCGTGTCCACCACCCGCGCCGGCGTGCCGGCCACCGCCTGGGCGAACTGCCGCGACAGCGTGGCGACCCCGGACAGGCGCTGGAGGAAGTTGAGCGCGGTGCGCTCCGCGGCCAGGATCGGCGCGGCCGGCCCGCGCACGAACAGCAGCACCGCGCCGCGCTCGGCCGCCGCGCTGTCGGGCGCGCGCACGTCGACCTCGATGCGTCGATCCACCCGCGCGAACACGTCGGCCGCGATGTCGATCCCGAACACGACCAGCGCCTCGCGCGCGACCACCGCCGCCTCGGCGTGGCCACCATCTCCGTCGAGCACGCTGGCGGTGGTGACGTCGCCGCGGCCCAGGTCCTCGCTCAGGGCCAGCTCGATGAGACGCGCTACCTCGGGCAGGCGAGCCAGGTCGAACACGCTCGCATCCTACACCGACCCGCGACGCGCGGCCGACCGGGCCAGGGGTCAGAAGAACATCTGCTCGAGGACGCGAATGAACAGGTTCGACGCGGCGTGGGCGATCGTGCCGGCCAGGATGGAGCCGGTCGCGGAGCGCATCCAGCCGAACAGGAGGCCGGGGAAGAAGACCGAGAGGCGGCGCGGGTCGAGCGCCGCGGCCAGGTGGCCGGCCGCGAACAGCGCCGACGAGAGCAGCAGCGCCAGCCCGATGCCACCGCCGAGCAGGCGCCGCCGGGGCGGCAGCGCGCGCTCGCACATCTCGTGGATGAAGCCGC
The DNA here is from genome assembly GCA_035489015.1 of Kofleriaceae bacterium. Lineage (GTDB taxonomy): Bacteria > Myxococcota_A > Polyangia > Haliangiales > Haliangiaceae > DATFRY01. The sequence goes on from DATHKR010000210.1 coordinate 146,500, forward strand.
GGAAGAAGAGCTCCTCGGGCAGCGCGATCACCACGACCTGGACAAAGGCGAGCTTGAGGAACCCGAGGTCGAGGCCCGGCGCGTGCACCGCCCGCCAGCCCTTCCAGCTGGCGCACAGGCCGGGCATCGCGAGCTGGTGGAGAAACGCGCTCTGCCCGGGGCGGCACACGACCTCGTAGAACAGGGCGAACGCGGCGGCGAACAGGGGGAACAGGATCAGCGGCGCGCCCAGGCCGAACGCGAGCCCGCGGCGGACCGGCGTGGCGCGGAAGCCGTACGAGACCAGATCCTCGCCGCGCCGCCAGGCGAAGTAGACCGGCACGTAAAGGAAGACGACCGCGACCAGCGCGCCCAGGTTGCGATCGACGGCCGGGACGAGCGCGCCGAGCCCGGCCAGCGCGGCGACCCCGGCGCACGCGAGCAGGAACGCGATCATCGCGTCGCGCAGCTCGGTCCCCTGGATCGGGCCGGAGATCGACGCCGAGCGTGGATCCTCGTCGTCTGGATCCGCGCCCGGATCCGCGGCGAGGTGCTCGACCTTCGCCGCGGGCGCCCCGCTCACCCGCGCGCCGTCCTCGTCGCTGTCGTCGGGGCCCGAGGGCGGGCCCGAGCCCGAGCCTGCCCCCTCGCCGGGATCCGATCCGCTCACCATACGAAGGCCAGCCGGCTCTGCAGCGTGAACGAGCTGGTCGCGTTGGGCAGGACCGAGCGCAGCGCGTCGCCGTACCAGAGATAGGCGCTCTCGATCGAGAGCTCGACGTGGTCGTGGACCAGCGCCTTGAACGCGCCGTCGAGCTCGGTCCCGAGATAGGTCGAGTCGGTCCGGTCGGCGAAGATCATCCCGGGGCTCCCCTCCTCGGCCAGCTGATCGATCCATGCCATCAGCACTCCCACCACCAGGCTGCTGTCGGCCAGCGGCAGATGGTAGCGCAACTTGGGGAAGAGATAGTTCGAGTTCACCACCCCGCCCTGGGAGAACATCTCGACCGCGCCATCGGGGCGATCGACCGTCGCCAGCGGCGGCCCGTAGGTGCGCGCGCTCAGCTCGCGCAGGATCTCCTCGAACAGGATCAGCCCGACGTTGAAGTCCGGGTGCAGCGCGCGCCCGGTGACACGTCCGTCGGCGGCGTCGCGATCGCCGCTGGCGTGGCCGGCCTCGGCCTCGAGCTCCCACAGGTCGCGCTCGTACGCCTCGACCCCGGCGATGAGGCGCACCGGGTCGGTGCGCGGGTCGCGGCTGACGAACCCGATGCGCATGACGCCGAGCTCGGCGTCGAGCTTCTTCTTGCGGTTCGGCTCCGGGAACGGCAGCCCGCCGAAGGTGGTCCCCCCGGTCCGCGCGCCCTCCCCCTCCAGGTAGAACGGCCCGTAGCGCAGCCGGTACCACAGGTCGGCGGTCCACACCCGGGTCCCGCTGTCGCGGCACGGCGCCGCCCGCCCCTCGAACGTCCCGCACACCGCCGACGGATCCAGCAGCGACGGGCTGGTCGATCCGGCGCGCCCGCGCCGCATGGTCCCGTGGAAGCCGAGCCGCAGCTCGTCGGTGTCGCGCGCCAGCTTGCCGCCCGGCTGCCAGTAGGGCTCGTCCCACAGGGCAAAGGCGACGTGCTCGTCCACGTCGTCGCGCGCGCCGCGCGAGAGGAAACCCTGCTGGCCGAACGGCCGGAACTGCCGCTCGAACGGCTCGGCTCCCAGGAGCGGCGCCTCGCTGACCACGCCGTAGCCGTAGCCGATCGACAGCGCGCCGGGCCGGGCCGGTCGGTGGCGGAGGCCGCGGTAGAGCGCGCCCGGGCGCACCACCAGCATCACGCGGTCGGCGGTGGTCCCGAAGTGGTCGTCGCCGAAATCGTCGTCGAAGAACGTGTCGCGCCCGAGCCGCGGCGCCACCTCGGGCGGGCGCCGCGCATCGTCGTCGAGGTACGCGCTGCCGCCGCCGTTGTCGACCAGGCCCATCCCCCAGTGCGACGGCATTCGCCCGGCCCGCAGCGCGACCGCCGCGCCGCCCAGCTCCAGCCACGCGCGCGACACCTCCACCGCCGGGGACTCCTCGCCGCCCAGGAAGCCCTGGTTCGAGCCGTCGGTGGTGACCAGCGGCGCCGCACCGACGCCGTTGTTGTCGCCCCACACCACGTCGTCGAGCGCGTCGACCTGCACGGTCAGCCGGGCGCGGTCGCCGTAGCGCAGCTCCGGGACCAGGCGCAGTCGGTGCGCGATGTAGCTGGTCCGCCGGATCTCCGGCACGACGATCGTCTGACCGGTCGGCGCGTACACCAGGGTGCGCCGGTCCTGGCGGGCCAGGTTGGTCAGCGCCACCGCCCGCGAGCGGTAGTATCCGGTCGAGGCCCAGCGCAGCTCGAGCAGGTCGGCCCGGGCCGCGCCGCCGCCGGCCGAGCACAGCGCCGCGGCCAGCGCGCCGGCGACGACGGATCCGCGGGCCACGCTCACTCCGAACGGCCCAGGTCCGGAGCTCCCCCGGAGGACAGCCGCCCGGTGGCGCGCCCGATCAGGAACGAGATCAGCGCGCCGACCAGCGCGATCACCCCGGCCATCGCGGCGACGATCGCGGCCGCCCCGACCAGCTCCGTGGCTCGCCGGGCGGCCCAGCCGATCCCCATGACCGCGCCGCCCATGATGAGCGCGGCGCCGAGCGCGGCCGGAAACAGCGCGCGCCGCGGCGCCCCCAGCTGCGTGATGAGCCCGCCCAGGAACGACGCGGTCGCGCCGGTGACGACCGCGACCAGGGTGAGCCGGTCCTCGCTGAGCAGTGGCTGGCCGGCGCCGCCCCCGCCGGTCCAGGTCTGCACCACCGCCGCCTGGGCCGCCTCGTTGAGGAGGATCAGCGCCGCCAGGATCCCGGCGGAGAACAGCGCGCCGGCCGAGATGAAGATCCCCTGGATGACCCAGCCGAACGTGTGCACGCCGTGGGCGGCCGGCTGGGTCGCCTCGCCGACGATCGCGCCGAGCAGCCCGCCCAGCGCGCCGACCCCGCCCAGCTCGAACGCGACCCGCACCACCTGGTCGCGGTGCTGCTCGACCAGCACGCGGCCGAGCGGCGTCGAGTAGACGAACGCCACCACCGAGCCGACCACCAGCAGCGCGGCCAGCACCGGCTCGGCGTACGAGCGATGCGGGCTGGCCTGCCCGGCCAGGAACCCGCCCACCGCCGCACCGACGAACAGGGCCGCGGCGATGACGTAGGGATCCTGGGTCCGGGTCAGCGCGTAGCCGGCGACCGCCGCGCACAGGCCGCCGCAGATGAGGAAATAGCTGACGACCACCCAGGGCAGCGAGAACCGCGCGCCCGGAGAGCCCTCGTTGGGGGGGTTGCGCCTCATGAATCAGTCCACCAAGATACGAGCATGGCGATGCAACTCGGCGACATCCAGCGAGCCCTCGGCAGCGACGCGGCCGCCCTCCTCGAGCACCGTTCCAGCACCATCCCGGCGTCGACGCTCCACCTGCCCGGGCCGGACTTCGTCGATCGGATCTTCGTGCCGAGCGACCGCTCGCCCGGCGTCCTGGTGAGCATGCAGCGCCTGCTTTCGAGCGGTCGGCTGGCCAATACCGGGTACGTGTCGATCTTGCCGGTCGATCAGGGGATCGAGCACTCGGCCGGCGCGTCGTTCGCGCCCAACCCGGCCATGTTCGACCCGGAGAACATCATCAAGCTCGCGGTCGACGGCGGCTGCAACGCGGTCGCGTCCACCTTCGGCGTCCTGGCCATCTGCGCGCGCCGCTGGGCCCATCGGATTCCGTTCATCGTCAAGGTCAACCACAACGAGTTCCTCTCGTATCCCAATCTGTACGATCAAACGATGTACGGAAGCGTCAAAACGGCCTTCGAAATGGGCGCGGCCGGCGTCGGCGCCACCGTGTACTGGGGCGCGCACGAGTCGCGCCGCCAGCTCCTTGAGGTGTCCGAGGCGTTCGAGCAGGCTCACGACCTCGGGATGTTCACCGTGCTCTGGTGCTACGTGCGCAACCCGGCCTTCAAGACCGATGTCGGCAACCACGAGAGCGCGGCCGATCTGACCGGGCAAGCCAATCACCTCGGCGTCACCATCAAGGCCGACATCATCAAGCAGAAGCTGCCCGAGGGGAATGGCGGCTACAACGACGTCAAGCTGAAGGGCTGGGGCAAGACCCACAAGAAGGTCTACACCGAGCTCACCGCCGACAACCCGATCGACCTCACCCGCTACCAGCTCGCCAACTGCTACATGGGACGCATCGGGCTCATCAACAGCGGCGGCGCGTCCGGCGAGAACGACCTGGCCGACGCGATCCGCACCGCGGTCATCAACAAGCGTGCCGGCGGCATGGGGCTCATCAGCGGGCGCAAGGCGTTCCAGCGCCCGGTCGCCGAGGGGATCAAGCTGCTCAACGCGATCCAGGACGTGTATCTCTGCCGCGACGTCACGGTAGCCTGATCCGATCGGCTGCCCATGTCGGCGCCGCGCATCGGTGAGATCCTGGTCCAGGACGGCGTCGTCTCCGCGGAGGCGCGCGAGCGAGCCCTGCGCGCCCAGGCGGTGCAGGGCGCCCGGCTCGGCACCTGCCTCATCGAGCAGTTCGCGCTCAGCCTCGACCAGCTGGCCGAGGGGCTGGCTCGACAGCACGACCTTCCGGCCGCGCTCGACCGCCACTTCAACCAGGCCGACGCCGAGGTGCAGGCCCGCCTCGACCCGGCCAGCGCGGCCCGCTGGCGCGCGGTGCCGCTCGGCCGGCTGCCCGGCGCGGGGCCGGGCGAGCGCGTGGCGGTCGCGGTCATCGACCCGCCCACCCCCGAGGTGCTCGACGGGCTCGGCGTCGAGCTCGGCGCCGAGGCAGTGGCCGCGATCGCGCCGGAGCTGCGCGTGCTCTACCACCTCGAGCGAGTCTACGGGATCGAGCGCGACAACCGGTTCAAGCGCCCGCGCCGCCCGCAGGTGCCCGGGGTCGACCGGCGCGGCTTCGTCCGCACCCTGAGCGACGACCCGGTCCAGCCCAGCGCCGAGCCGCCCAGCTCGCTGGCCCGCATCGAGGTCCGCCGGGTGGAGCGGACCCGCACCGGCGAGATCGAGACCCTGACCGACCTCGCCCTGCTCGGCGAGTCGCTGGTCGCGATCAAGCGCGCCAGCGGGCGCACCCGGGTCGGCGAGCTCATGGTCGGCGCGCTCGAGCAGGGCTTCGAGCGGGTCTTCACCGCCGGCATGCTGCTGACCCTGCGCAGCGGCCTCCTGCTCGGCTGGCGCGGCTTCGCGCGCGGCCGCGCGGCCGGCGCGATGGAGGCGGTGACCACCATCGCGGTGCCGCTGTCGGCGCCGTCGGTGTTCGCCGCTCCTTGCCAGACCGGGGCCGGGTTCTTCGGCGCGCCGACCGGCGGCGGCTCCGAGGTGGACCAGAAGCTGTGGCGCTTCCTCGGCGCCGGCGAGCCGGCCGAGGTCGGCGTCCTGCCGGTCGCGGTTTTCGGCCAGCTGGCCGCGGTGCTCTACGTGCAAGCGCAGAAGCCGCTGCCGACCTGGGCGCCCGCCGGGGTGAGCGAGCTGGGCCTGACCATGGCCACGGCGCTCGAGCGCCTGGTCCAGACCGACCAGGAACGCTGACCGACGACGCCTTGGCGCCGGGGACGCGCCGCTTGCTTGACGGGGCCGAGCCGGTCAGGCATCGTCCGCCGGTGAGCGAGCCCGGTCACGACCCGAACAAGAAGCACCGCCACGACGTCGGACACCCCGACCATGGCGCGGTCGCCACCGAGGGCATCACGCGCGCGATCCAGGGGCTCATGCTCCTGCTCATCGCCGGCAGCGCGGCGCTCGCGATCGTCGCCATCGCGCTGGCCTCGCGGTGAGCGAGCGTCTGCCGCGCCGCGCCACACGCGACGCGGAGGTCGGTGCCGCCGGAACGGGTGTGAGCGTCCCGCACATCGCGGTTTCGGACTGGTGCCAATTTGACACCCATCGGGTGACGTCCATACTTAGATGAGCCCGCCCGAATGGGACTGATTCCCGAGAACATCATCGGTGAGATACGGCAGCGGGCCGACATCGTCGCGGTGATCGGGCGGCACGTCCAGCTGCGCAAGTCGGGCCGGAACCACAAGGGCCTGTGCCCGTTTCACCAGGAGCGCGGGCCGTCGTTCAACGTCAACGGCGACAAGGGCTTCTTCTACTGCTTCGGGTGCCAGAAGAAGGGGGACGTCTTCACCTTCGTCATGGAGTACGAGGGGAAGAGCTTCCTCGAGGCGGCCGAGACGCTCGCCGAGCTGACCGGCGTCGTCCTGCCCGAGCGCAGCGACGATCCGGCGGTGCGGCGCGCGATGATGGAGCAGAAGAGCGAGCGCTCGCAGCTGCTCCGGGTGAACCAGGCGGCCGCGTCGTTCTTCCGCTCGCGCCTGCGCGATCCGGCCGGCGCGGCGGCGCGCGACTACCTGGCCGAGCGCGGCGTCACGCCGGAGGTGGCCGACCGGTTCCTGCTCGGCTACGCGCCGGACGAGTGGAGCGGGCTGGCCGATTTCCTGGCCGGCGAGAAGCTGCCGCTGACCAGCGCCGAGGCGCTCGGTCTGGTCGCTCCGCGCCGTTCCGGCGGCAGCTACGACCGGTTCCGCCACCGCCTGGTCTGCCCGGTCATGCAGACCGGCGGCGAGGTGGTCGGGTTCTCCGCCCGCGCCCTGCCCGGCGGCGAGACCAACCAAGGCGGCGAGGGTCAGGCGCCGGCCAAGTACATCAACTCACCGGAGAGCGCGCTCTACAAGAAGGGCAAGCTGCTCTACGGCGTCTACCAGGCCCGCGACGCCATCCGGCTCAAGGAGAGGGCGATTCTGGTCGAAGGTAACTTCGACGTGGTCTCGCTCCACCAGGCCGGATTCGCCGAGGCGGTCGCCCCGCTCGGCACCGCCCTGACCGAGGAGCAGGTCGAGCTCCTGCGCCGGCTGACCGGGCGCGTCGTGCTGTTCTACGACGGCGATCGGGCCGGCCGGGCGGCCACGCTGAAGGCGCTGCGCCTCCTGGTGGCGGCCGAGATCCAGGCGCTCATCGCCGAGCTCCCCGCCGGCGAGGACCCGGACAGCCTGGCCCGGCGCGGCGGCGCCGCCGCGCTGACCCAGGTGGTCGCCAGGGCCAAGCCGGGCGTGAACTACTTCATGGACCACGTCTGGTCGCCGGCGGCGTCGACCGGCTCGTCCGACGAGTACGCCAGGGCGGTGCGCGAGGCCGCCGAGCTGCTGCCGTCGGTGAAGGACGAGCTGGGCCGCCGTCACCTGGTCGACCATTTCGCCGCGGTGATGAATGTCGGGATTGAACGCCTGCGCTCCGACCTGCGCTCGGCGTACCGCGGCCGCGCACCGTCGGAGGCACCACCGGATAGCCGGGTTGCCACCTCGGCCGGGTCGGCGCCCGGTTCCAGACCAAGCGGCGGAAATCAGGTGAGTACGACATCTCCCCCCAACTTCGAGGAGATGGACCTGCTCGCGCTGCTCGGCCAGTACCCCGAACTCTTTGCGATTGCGGAAGAGCTGGATGTCCTTTCTCTCTTGACGGACGCCGGCCTTCAGGACATGTATTCCGCCGCGCGTGGGGGACAGCCTCTCTGGACCTGCATCCCCTTGGAAATCAGCCCCGAAATCGCCGAGCACGTGCTGGCCGGAGCCAAACGACCGATCGCTCACCCGGAGCGCAGCTTGCGCGAGGCGGTCGCGAATCTCCGCGCCGCGCGATCGAGGGCGGAGCGAGAGGTCCTGCTGAAGCAGATGGAGCAGGCCCGCATCCGCGGTAATCACGAGCTCGCGCGCGAGCTGCTCGAGCGGGCCAGAGAGTTGCGACGATAGCTAGGACGGCCGCCGGGCCGGCCGTTCTGGCCGACCGAGCCCGCGCTGCCGCAGACAACCCCAGCGATAGGTTGAGTTGAGCAATGGCGAAAACCGCAGCGAAGAAGGGCAAGGCCCCGGCGACCAAGGCGGTCAAGACCGCGACCAGCGGCAAGCCGACCAAGGAGGCCAAGACCGGCGGCAGCAAGGCGGCCGTCAAGGCCAAGCCAGGCGCCACGCCGAAGGCGGAGCTCGCCGAACCGAAGAGCGCAAGGGCCGCGGAGGAGTCGGATGACGAGCCGACCAAGGCGCTGCCCGACGACGCGCCCGAGGCGTCGGAGCCGGAGGACGGTGACGACGAGGACATGCCGAGGAAGGGCGCCAGCCGCGCGGGCAACCGCGAGAAGCTGATCGAGCTCGGCAAGTCGAAGGGCTACCTGACCTACGACGAGGTCAACAACATGATGCCGGTCGACATCGTGTCGTCGGATCAGATCGATGACTGGCTGAGCGCGCTGGGCGAAGAGGGCATCGAGATCGTCGACTCGGCGTCGCAGTTCAAGCCGAAGAACAAGGGCGGCGCCGGCCGCCGCGCCGGCCAGGTGACCGCCCCGATCGAGATCGACGACGACGACAAGGACAAGGTCGAGTCGGAGACCGCGCAGAGCGAAGAGGACGACGAGTACGCCTACTCGCGCACCAGCGATCCGGTGCGCATGTACCTGCGCAAGATGGGCTCGGTGTCGCTGCTCACCCGCGAGGGCGAGGTCGAGATCGCCAAGCGCATCGAGGAGGGCGAGCGAAAGATCCTGCAGGCGGTGCTGAGCTCGAGCGCCGCGATCGAGGAGCTGCTCGACCTGGGCGAGAAGCTGCGCAAGGCCAAGGTCCGGGTCAAGGACGTCGTCAAGGACATCGACGAGGAAGACGCCGAGTTCGACGAGAAGTGGCACACCGAGCGCGTGTGCAAGGTGATCGACAAGGTCCGCCGCATCCAGCGCGAGGTCGAGAAGGTCATCGAGAAGCTGGGCGAGAAGGGCCTGAGCGAGGTCAAGAAGAAGCGCCTGCGCGACACCATCCAGGCCAGCCGCGACGAGATGTTCGAGGAGCTGTCCAACCTCCGCCTCAACAAGCAGACGGTCGAGCGCATCGTGTCCAAGCTGAAGAGCCTGGTCACCAAGATCGACCGCTGCGATCAGGAGGTGGAGGAGCTCGAGCGCCGCATGGGCATGACCGAGCGGGACCTCCGCCGCACCCTGCGCGAGGGCAAGGCCGGCAACGGCAAGCCGGCCCCCACCAAGCTCAAGGCGCCGCTCAGCCCCGAGGACCTCGAGGAGATCGACCGCCAGATCAAGGCGACCCACAAGCGCGCGAAGACGATCGAGGAAGAGTCGCGCACGACGATGGTCGATCTGCGCCGGACGTACATCGACATCTCCGAGGGCGAGCGGATGGCCGAGCGCGCCAAGAGCGAGCTCGTCGAGGCCAACCTGCGCCTGGTGGTGTCGATCGCGAAGAAGTACACGAACCGCGGCCTCCAGTTCCTGGACCTCATCCAGGAGGGCAACATCGGCCTGATGAAGGCGGTCGACAAGTTCGAGTACAAGCGCGGCTACAAGTTCTCCACCTACGCCACCTGGTGGATCCGGCAGGCGATCACCCGCGCGATCGCCGACCAGGCGCGCACCATCCGCATCCCGGTCCACATGATCGAGACGATCAACAAGCTGGTGCGGACGTCGCGCTACCTGGTCCAGGAGCTCGGCCGCGAGCCGACCCCGGAGGAGATCGCCGAGCGGATGGAGCTGCCGCTCGACAAGGTGCGCAAGGTGCTCAAGATCGCCAAGGAGCCCATCTCGCTGGAGACGCCGATCGGCGAGGAGGAAGACTCGCACCTCGGTGACTTCATCGAGGACAAGAGCATCACCTCACCGTCGGACGCGGTCATCTCGGTCAACCTGGCCGAGCAGACTCGCAAGGTGCTGGCCACCCTGACGCCGCGCGAGGAGAAGGTCCTGCGCATGCGCTTCGGCATCGGCGAGAAGTCGGACCACACCCTCGAGGAGGTCGGTCAGGACTTCGAGGTGACCCGCGAGCGCATCCGTCAGATCGAGGCCAAGGCGCTGCGCAAGCTGCGCCACCCGTCGCGCTCGAAGCGCCTCAAGGCGTTCGTCGAGAACTAGCTGATCGGGCGACGGCCGCCACCCTCGCGGGGTAGGCGGCCGCTCGCGCCAGACGAAGCGCTAGATGTCCTCGGGCGGGGGACCCGGGGCCTGCTCGGCCGGACCTTCCTCGCGGGGCTCGCGCTCGGGCGCTCCCTCGTCGGGGGGCGGCTCGCCGTCGGGCTGATCGGCGTCCGGTTCGCCGCGCGGCGGCTCGCCGGCGCCGTCGTTGCGCCAGCCGTTCCAGTCGCCTCCGCGGTCGTGGGTGGTCGTCCACCACCGGCCGGCGAAGCTCTGCCCGCTCGGGTCGAACACCAGGTAGCCCTCGCCGGCCAGGTCGCGCGGGCGGGCCGGCTCTTGCCACTGGAACTGAAGCACGTTGCCGGAAAGCGCGCCGCCGAAGGTGCCGATCACTTCCTGGCCGTCGCGGTCGTAGACCCAGGCGCCCATCAGCTGGCCGTCGGCGTCGTGCTCGATCTTCACCGGCCCGAAGCTCGACTTCCACAGCCCGAGCGCGCGCTGCCCCGCCATCGGCCGGGCGGGCGGAGGAGGAGGCGCGTAGGCCCCCTGCGGCCCCGCGCCGGGCGGCGGCGGGCGATTCGCGCTCGACGAGCCAGACGCCGCGAGAGCGACCGCCGCGCCGGCCACCGCACACAGTCGAAGGGCGGTACCCAGGGCGCTCATGTTCGGCAGGTTAGCACGCGACTTTGGAGCCCGTTGCAAAACGCGGGGCAACCAGGTAACTTGCCGCATTCTGTGATTCTGGCACGGGCCCATAGCTCAGCTGGTTAGAGCAGCCGGCTCATAACCGGCTGGTCCCTGGTTCAAGCCCAGGTGGGCCCACCGACCGCCGGCCTTGGAGGTACCTTGAAAGAACAGCTTCGCTTGCTCAGAGAGCTACAGGCGATCGATTCGCGTCGGACGGAGATGCGCAAGTCGATCGAAGCGCTGCCCGAGAGGCTGCGCCCGGCGAAGCAGGACCTGGCCAAGCTCGAGGCCATGCTCCAGCAGGAGCGAACGCAGGTGGCCGATACGGAGAAGTGGCGCGCGGAGCAGGAGGAGCTGGTCAAGCGCGACGAGGAGGCGGTGCGGCAGGCGAAGTCGAAGTTGCAGCAGAGCCGCAACACGAAGGACTTCGCCGCCGCCAACCGCGAGGTCGAGAACAAGCGCCGCATGATCTCCGAGCGCGAGGAAGAGCTCCTCAAGATGATCGGCGCGATGGACTCGGCCCGCGCTCAGCTGGCCCAGCGCGAGCAGGACGTCGAGGCGCTGCGCCAGACCGTCGCCGCCGAGGAGGCCACGGTGGCGGCCCGGACCGCCGAGGTCACCGTGGAGCTCCAGCAGGACGAGAGCGGGCGCGAGGCGCTGGCCAGCCAGGTCCCGCGCGAGCTGCTCCGCCGCTACGAGCAGGTCCAGCGCCGGCGCGGCATCGCGCTGGTCCCGGTGGTCGAGGGGATGTGCAGGGGCTGCTTCATGTCGCTGCCGCCCCAGCTCGGCAACATCATCGCGCGCGGCACGTCGCTGGAGAGCTGCCCGAGCTGCCAGCGCCTGCTCTACCGCCCCGAGATGCTGGCCGAGCTCGAGGCGTCCGAGAATCAGAGCGCGCCCACCTAGCGCTCTTCTCCGCCCGCGTCATGAGTCGCCCGCTCCGCTTTACAAGCGGGGCGTTCCGACTATCTTTGCTGCGCTCCCCGCCGGAGTGGTCCAGGCGGTCGCCGGTGCCCTCGGGCACGGGAGGAAAGTCCGAGCTTCACAGGGCAGAGTGCTGGCTAACGGCCAGTCGGGGTGACTCGAAGGAAAGTGCCACAGAAAGCAAACCGCCCGGCGCGAGCCGGGTAAGGGTGAAAAGGTGCGGTAAGAGCGCACCGCTCCCCCGGTGACGGGGGAGGCACGGCAAACCCCACTCGAAGCAAGACCAGATAGGGGCCGCGCTGCCCGCGCGATGGCTCCGGGTTGGTTGCTCGAGCCCGCCAGCAATGTCGGGCCTAGAGGAATGACCGCCGCCGGCAGAGGGTAACCGACGCCGGCACAGAACTCGGCTTATCGGACGACTCCGACGGGGAGCTCTTTGTGGGCGGGCGGCGCGGGCCGCTCGCCGGGTCAGGGCCGCGAGGCGGACGCCAGCGCCCCGTACACGCCGTGGCGGAGGTTGCTGCGGATGATCAGCCACTCGCGCACCACGCGCGCGAAGTCGTGCAGCGGCCGGACGCGCGAGCGCGGATCGTCCTGCCACGCGATCGCGACCTCGCGGGTGACCAGGCCGAGCCGGTGGGCGATCGCGAGCGCCTCGAGGTCGAACGCCCAGCCGTCGATGCGGCAGCGGCCGAAGATCGCCTCGGCGGCGTCCGCGGTGAACGCCTTGAAGCCGCACTGCGTGTCCCGCACGCCCGGCACCAGCGAGCGCTGCACCACGCGGTTGACCAGCCGGCTCCACGCGCGCCGCCAGCCCGGCTGGGCGGTGGCGACCCGCGCGCCGTCCGCGTAGCGCGAGCCGATCGCGACGACGGCCTGGCCGGCGAGCAGCGGCTCGACCAGCGCGCCGAGCTCGGTCGGCGAGATCGACCCGTCGGCGTCGATCATCACGCGGATCCGGCCGCGCGCGGCCAGCATCCCGACCCGCACGGCGTGGCCCTTGCCCCGGTTGGGGCTGGTGGCGAGGACGCGCAGGGTCGGTCGCTCGAGCGCCAGGCGGCGCACGAGCTCGACGGTGCCGTCGGTGGAGCCGTCGTCGACCACCAGGATCTCGTGGGACGGCGCCGAGGCGGACATGTGGCGCTCGACGGCCAGGAGCGTGGGCGCGATGCGCTGCTCCTCGTTGAAGGCGGGGATGATGACGCTGACGCCGATCGAGGCGGGGTCGTCGGACACGGAGGGGGCGGACGGACGCATGGCGGCTCCCTGGCCAGGAGTGGGCGCACGGGCGGGGTGGCGCCGCGTCGGCGCTGCCCTGGCCTGCCCGTCGCGCGGCGCGCTACTCGAGCGCGAGCGAATCGTCGAGAGAGAGCGAGTCGGCTGGATCGGCGCCAGGCTCGCGGGCGCCGGCCGACGGAAAGACCAGCTTCGACTGGGCCGGATAGGTCCACACCACGAACACGAGCCCCGCGGCGATCGCCTTGGCCCACAGGTACGGCACGAGCATCACGACCGCGAGCAGGTGGATGGTGGCGGCGACGAACGCGGCGGTGATCAGCGAGACGAACGCGTAGAGCGACACCTGGCGCAGCTCGAACGGCGACCGGTCGCGGAATGCCCAGTACTTGTTGACTAGGAAGTTGGTGACGCCGCCCAGCGTGGAGGCGAGGAACGCAGCGAGCGTGACGTGACTTCCGAGCACCTCGACCAGGACGACGAGGGCGCCGACGTCGATGCTGGTGGCGATGAGTCCGCTCACCCCCACACGGACCATTCGCTTGCTGACAGCGGGCACGGCTTCAGCTGGAGCAGACCCCATGCCAAACGGAAAATCAATTGGTTGGGGGATCGCCAGGTGTTCAAGAATGAACGGCGTAGTCAACCCGGCGATCTGCAAGCCGGCCCACGGACGGCGAGCTGACACCCGCGGGGCGCGCCTCACCCGTCTGTGCGGACGCACACCGACCGGGGGGCCTGAATGTGGCGCGGTCGGCAAGATTTTCGGGCGCTTCCACGCGGCCGGTCTCACATCGCAGGAAGTCCGACGGCATGGTATAGAGCCGGCCCTCATGCTCAGTACGGAGAGTCGTCGCGGCCGACGCATCCTGGCCCGGATCGACCGTGGAACGGATCTGTTCGATGGCCTGCGCGACCTGTGCCGGAAGCACCACATTCGCTGCGGCGAGGTACGGGGCATCGGCACACTGGAGCTCGCCGAGCTGGCCGCGTTCGACCAGGCCGCGCGGCGGTGGAAGCCGGCCCGCCTCCTGTCCGGCGGCGGCCTCGAGCTCCTCCAGCTCCACGGCAACATCTCCGAGGAGAGCGGCGCGGTCTCGATACAGGCCCAGGCCACGCTGATGCGCGACCGCGACGCCGGGATGGAGGTGGTCGGCGGCCACCTCCAGCGCGCGGTGGTCTACTCGGTCGAGCTCGTGGTCGAGACGTTCGACGACGTGCTGCTGCGGCGCGCGGTGGATCCGTCGGTGGGGCTCTCGCGCTGGAGCGAGGCGCTGGTCGAGGACGCGCCGGCGACGAGCGCCCCCGCGACGGCGACGAGCGCCCCGGCGACGGCGATCCCGGCGGCGAGCCGCCCGACCGCGGCGCCGATCGCACCGAGCCGCCCCGCGACCGGCTCAGCCCCGGTCGCCCACGCCGGGGCGAGGCCCGCGGCGTCGAGCCCCGCCGGGGCATCGAGCCCCGCCGGGGCATCGAGCCCGGGTGCCCCGCCCCCGTCGGCCACGCGCTCGACCCCGCCGACGCTGCCTCCGCCCAATCCGAACCCGATCCAGACCACGACCGCGCGCCCGATCGGATCGGCGCCGTCCTGGGCCGAGGTCGCCGCCTCCTCCGGGTTCTCCGAGCCGCGCGAGCCCGAGCCGCTCGAGGAGGATGTCTTCCTCAACGCCGGCGACGTGATCATGCATCCGCGCTTCCAGCGCTGCGTGGTCCACCGTGTCGAGGGCAACGGCGAGTTCGTACAGGTCATGCTCCGAAACGGCCGCGTGGTGCGGCTCAGCCTCGAAGTGCTCCGCCTCACCCCACAGGGGATCGAGAACGGGCAGCGCGTCTTCACTGCCACTGTCCTATGACAACTACATCCGATCCCCATCCCATGACGATTCCCACCGATCCCGCTGCTCTCGCCGCACTGCGCGCCGCGCACCGGCACGACCTGTCGAAACCGCCGCCGGTCTCGACCACCGCCCGCGCCACGCGCAGCGAGGTGCGCAACCTCGCGATCATCGCGCACGTCGATCACGGCAAGACCACGCTGGTCGACGGGCTGATGCGCTCGGCCGGCACCTTCCGCACCGGCGAGGTGGTGGCCGAACGCGCGCTCGACTCCAACGACCTCGAGCGCGAGCGCGGCATCACCATCCTGTCCAAGTGCACCTCGGTGACCTGGAAGGGCGTCCGCATCAACCTGGTCGACACCCCGGGGCACGCCGACTTCGGCGGCGAGGTCGAGCGCGTGCTCGGCATGGTCGACGCGGTCCTGCTCCTGGTCGACGCGGCCGAGGGGCCGATGCCGCAGACCCGCTTCGTCACCTCCAAGGCGTTCGAGCTCGGGCTGCCCGCCATCGTGGTCATCAACAAGATCGACCGCCCGCGGCTGGATCCGGACGCGGTGGTGGACCAGGTGTTCGACCTGTTCGTCGCGCTCGACGCCAGCGACGCGCAGCTCGACTTCCCGGTGGTCTACGCCAGCGGGCGCGAGAGCTGGGCGGTCCGCGCCCTCGAGAATCCGCGCGATCAGGGCCTGGCCCCGCTGCTCGACCTCATCGTCGAGTGGGCGCCGCCGGCCGCCGGCGACGTGAACTCGCCGTTCTGCATGCGCGTGGCGACTCTCACCTACGACGACTACCTGGGCTACCTCGGGATCGGTCGAGTCGACACCGGCCGCTGCTCGGTCGGCGACCGCCTGCTCCTGGCCCAGCGCGACGGCAAGCGCAGCGAGTTCCGCGTGCAGCGGGTGCTCGGGTTCCAGGGGCTGAAGCGGTTCGAGCTGACCGAGGCGCGCGCCGGCGACATCGTCGCGCTGTGCGGCATGGACGAGCTCAACGTGGGCGAGACCATCACCAGCATCGCGTCGCCGCGCGTCCTGCCCCAGCTCAAGGTCGACGCGCCGACCATGAGCATGGACTTTCGGGTCAACGACGGGCCGTTCTCCGGCAAGGACGGCAAGTGGGTCACCTCGCGCAACATCCGCGAGCGGCTGTACCGCGAGGTGAAGTCGAACATCGCGCTCCGGGTCGAGGACACCGAGGACGCGGCCGCCTTCCAGGTGAGCGGGCGCGGCGAGCTGCACCTCTCGATCCTCATCGAGACGATGCGGCGCGAGGGCTTCGAGCTGTGCGTCTCGCAGCCGCGCGTCATCATGCACGAGGACGCGGACGGCCGCTCGCTCGAGCCGTTCGAGACCGTGGTGGTCGACCTCGACGAGGCGTACGGCGGGCCGGTCATCGAGGAGCTCGGCCGCCGGCTGGGCCAGATGACCGAGATGCGCCCATCCGGGCCGGGCCGGCAGCGGCTCGAGTACCTGATCCCGGCGCGCGGCCTCATCGGCTACCGCTCGCAGTTCCTGACGATGACCCGCGGCACGGGCGTCTTCTACTCGCGGTTCGCCGAGTACCGGCCGTACGCCGGCGTCATCCGCACCCGCACCAACGGCGTGCTCATCGCGCAGGAGGAGGGGCTGTCGAACGCCTATGCCCTCTACTCGCTGCAGGAGCGCGGCGCGCTGTTCATCGGCGCCAGCGTGTCGGTCTACGGCGGGATGGTCGTCGGTGAGCACTCGCGCGACAACGACCTGGTCGTCAACCCGTGCAAGACCAAGAAGCTCAACAACATCCGGACTCACGCGGCCGACGAGAAGCTGGTCCTCATCCCGCCGCGCCAGGTGACGCTGGAGTCGGCGCTCGAGTTCATCAACGCCGACGAGCTGGTCGAGGTCACGCCGAAGTCGATCCGCCTGCGCAAGTCGATCCTCGATCACAACGCGCGCAAGCGGTCCGAGAAGACCGTCGTCGGCGGCGAGTGAGCCGGGTGGGCCTCTGAAGCGGGGCCCAGGGCGGCGGAGGCGGCCTCAGGCGGAGGCGGGCAGCTGACTCTCGACGGGGAGCGGCTCTCCGCTGCATGCGGCGCAGAGCCGCACCCAGGGCACCTGCTCGACCCGCGCCTCCTCGATCGCCCCCTGGCAGTCCTCGCACCGGCCGTAGATGCCTCGCTCGATGCGCTCGAGGGCGGCGTGAATGGCCTGCAGCTCGACGAGCTCGGCCTCGCCGATCGCACCAATGGCCGGGCGCGCACCCGGCCCGGCGCTGGCCTGCGCTGCGCGGAGCAGCGCCCGTCCCCGTCGGAGGAGCTGCTTGCGGGCGGCGGCCACTGAATTGCGGTTCATTCTTGCTCTCCTGGCTGGTTCGGAGCGCATCCACCCGCGGTGGAGGTCTCGGGCCATAAAAGGCAGAACCGGCCAATCCGGGCAAGAAAACGGACGTTTCGGCGGGGAAGGACGGGACCCGAGCCGACATGTGGCCTCGCCCGCACGGGGCGAGGCACGCCAGGTCACTGAAAACAATGCTTGCGATACGCAAGCTTCGTGCCCATCCTGGGTCGGTCTCTGTGTGAACGCCTCGTCGATTTCGAGGCGTATTTGGGGGAGCAAAAGCGCGCTTTGCGGTGTTCGGCCTCTGGGAGGAGGGCCGATGCCGCTGGCGGCCGCTTCCATTCCGCCTTTGGAGCTTCCCCGTCCTTAGTCGCTTTGCGACCGACGTCCAGCGCTTTACATGAAAGAGAGATGATGACCAAGCCCGCATACGAAGTGGCCGGAAAGAGCGGAGGCATCCGCCCACCGAGCCGAAGGCGCGAGGCTCCCGAATCCACGCTCATGTCCTATTTCCGCGATATGACCGGGACGGCGCTGCTCACCCCGGAGCGGGAAACCGAGCTCGCCAAGGAGATCGAGGGTCGCGAAATCGAGATCTGGACCGCCCTGCTCAGCTATCCGGCGGCGGTCGAACACGTGCTGAAGCGGATCGAGTCGCTGCTCGACAACTCGATGGCCGAGTTCCGCGCGCTCCGTCGAGCTTCGACCCGCGCCCGCAAGGTGCGGACCCGCGCCGCGCAGGTGGCGCTCGAGGGCGTGGCCCGCCGCATCGGGACCAAGCTGCTCGCATTTGACGTCGACCGCCGCGTGATCGACTCGGTGCTGACCGACCTTTACCGGCTCAGCCGGCAGCCGCCCAGCCGCTCGGCCGAGGCCAGGCGCAAGGTGCAGGGGCTGCCGGTCCAGAGCCGCGCGTTCGACTCGTGGACCGAGCGCATCCACCAGCGCGAGCAGGAGGCGATCGAGTCGCGCAACAAGTTCGTGCAGGCCAACCTGGGCCTGGTCGTCAGCGTCGCGCGGCGCTACCAGCACGGCGGGTTGCCGCTGACCGACCTCATCCAGGAGGGCAACCTCGGCCTCATCAAGGCGGTCGGCCGGTTCGATCACCGGCGCGGCTTCCGGTTCTCCACCTACGCCACCTGGTGGATCCGGCACGCGATCGGGCGCGCGCTGGCCGACAAGGGGCGCACCGTTCGAGTCCCGGTGCACATCCTCGAGGCCAACCAGCGCATCCGCAAGGCGACCCGCTCGCTCTCGGCCACGCTTGGCCGCGCGCCGACCAACGACGAGCTGGCCGCGGCGATCGAGATGACCGCCGACAAGCTGGAGCGCACGCTCACTCACTCGGGCGGCCAGGCGATCTCTCTCGACCAGCAGCTCGGCGACGAGGGAGACCGCGAGCGGATGGAGGTGTTCCAGTCGCCGGAGGTGGAGGAGACCACCCCGTTCGACGACATCGCCAACCGGGCGCTCGCCGACCAGGTGCGCGACGTGCTGCACACCCTGAAGCCGATCGAGGCCGAGGTGCTGCGCCGCCGGTTCGGCTTGAATGGCGAGCGCGAGGTGACGCTGCAGGAGATCGCGTCGGAGCACGGCCTCTCGCGCGAGCGCATCCGGCAGATCCAGGAGAAGGCGCTCAGCAAGGTGCGGCGCGGCCTCAAGGTCGAGCCGGAAGAAGACTAGCCGACCGAGCCCGAAGGGCGACGGAGGCTACTTCCTGAGCCGACGACGATCTCGCCAGGGTCCACGCGCTTCGGGCCCTGGCGACGGAGCCCGATCTCGCAGACGAGACGACCGGGCCGCCCTCTGGCGGCTCGGCGTCTCTGGCTCAGCTCACCGTCGCTGGCTCAGCTGGGCCGCCGCGGCGCTCCGCCAGATCAGGTCGGGCCGCGCGGGTTGAAGTCCTGGATCTTCTGCTCCACCTTCGCCTGCTCGTCGGCGTCGGGCAGAGCTTCCTTGGTCTGGGTGATGCCCGGCCAGGTCTTGAACTCGCCGCTCTGGATGAAGTCGACCAGCTGTGCCGGCCAGCCCTCGGTGTCGGCGTCGGCCGGCGCCTTGGCTCCGGCGAAGACGGAGTTGATGTCGACGAACGCCTTCCACTTCTCGGGCAGGGCGCTCTCCTCGAAGATCGCCGTGGTGGGGCACTCCGGCTCACACGCGCCGCAGTCGATGCACTCGTCGGGATGGATGACGAGCGAGTTCTCGCCCTCGTAGAAGCACTCGACCGGGCACACGGCGACGCAGTCCGTGTACTTGCACTTGATGCAGGGTTCCGCAACGATGTACGCCATAGGTGCTTGTCTCCTCGACTGCCGGAGTTGGAGCGCCCCTGAGTAACGCAGTCGGAGGGGGGCTGTCCAGTCCGGCCGACTTTACCTCAGGGGGGGCCCTTCCGTCGGTCAGCCACGATCCGAAGCATGTCCAGCACGCGCGGATCAGACCGGATCTGGTCCATGTCCAGGCGCATCCGGCGGCGCCAGTTGGGCAGCTCGTCGCCGGTGCCCGGAACGTTCTGCGGCTCCCGTTCCAGCCAGAGATCCTCGAGGGTGACGAAGAGGACGTCGGCAGGCCCGGCCGCCAGCTCCTCGGTCCAGCGCTGGAGCAGCGCCTCGGTCTCGTCGCCCAGGCCGTGCGACTCGCCGAAGGCGGCAAACGTCGGCGTGTCGTGAGTGTCGAGGCTGGCCACCTGGCCCGACGCCGGCCAGTGCAGCGCCGGACGCCCCTCCTCCCAGCTCCAGGCGAACTGGCCGACGAACAGGCCGTGCAGGCCGCGCTCGGCCATCATCGGGCGGACGCCGTCCGGGACGGTGCCGAGGTCCTCGCCGGCGACCGCGCAGCGCTGGCGATGTGACTCGATGAGCAGGACCGCGTACAGCTCGTCGGCCGGGTAGCGCACGTACACCCCGTCGGCGGCGGTCCCGCCCGGCGGGATCCAGAACAGCCGGTGCAGCCCCATCACGTGGTCGACCCGGAGCATGTCGGCCGGCTCCATGTGGGCCCGCACGCAGTCGATGAAGTAGCGGTAGCCGCTCTCGCGCTGGGCGACCGGGTGGAGCGGCGGCAGCGCCCAGTTCTGTCCGCCCCAGAACAGCGGGTCGGGCGGCGCGCCGACCGAGATCTCCGACGCGAACGCGCCGCGCTCGCGCCACAGGTCGTAGCCGGCGCCGTCCACGCCGACCGGCAGGTCGAGGTAGAGGCCGGCCGTGCCCGGCTCCTGCTTGAAGACGGCGAGCTGCTCGCGCATGAGCCACTGGGCGAACAGGTGGTAGCGACGCGCGCCGTCGTCGAAGTCGCCGTCGCCGATCGCGCCGTCGCGCTGCGCGATCGGCCAGTCGCCCCACGCCCGCCCCATCGCCTCGGTGGTGGCGCGGAAGCGGGCGTAGTCGTCGGTGCGCGGGCGCTCGGCGGCGAACTCCGCCAGCCGGGCGCGGGCGGCCGGATCGGCCCACGCGGCGGAGCTCACCCGCTCGAGCACGCGGCGCTTCAGGGCAGCGGCGCGCCGGTAGTCGACCAGCGGCTCGCCGGCCAGCGCGGTGGCCTCGGCGGCCTCGGCCGGGTCCACCGCGGCGCGCGTGGCCTCGGGCAGGCCGAGCCGCTGCAGCGCGGCCGGGCGCAGGTCGGCGTAGAGCTCGTTCCAGAACAGCCGGCTGACCGGCGAGTACGGGCTGGCCTGGTAGGGCGTGCCGTAGAAGCAGGCCAGGAGCGGCAGCGTGCCCATGAACGCGCCGCGCCCGGCGGCGACCGAGCGGGCCAGCTCGCGCAGATCGCCCAGGTCGCCGATGCCGAGCTGGTCGGGGCTGCGCAGCGCGTAGACCGGCGCGAACAGGCCCCACTCGCGCAGCGCGCCGGCCGGGGCGTGGGCGCTGCGCGGGGCGGCGAGCAGGCGGCAGCGCGCGACGACGCCGGCCACCTCGATCTCCACGTCGTGGTAGCCGGGCGGCAGGCCGCCGGGTAGCTCGAGGCGGCGCTCGACCCACGACTCGCCGTCGAGCTCGACGCCGCGCGCGACCGGCAGCTCGTGGAGATCGACCGAGCGCTCGATCTCCTCGCCGGACTCGAGGTGGATGGTCACGTGGACCGGACCGCTCGCGCTGTCCTGGGTGCGCAGGCCGAGGTGGGCCGGCTCGCCGCCGAAGCAGGCCACGCACGGATCGACCGGGCGGCGCCAGGTCACGCCCAGGTGGGCGCGCAGCGCGTCGCGTGCCTGCTCCGGGTGGTCGAGCGGCAGGCCGAGCGCGCGCAGGATCGCGACCAGCGCCTCGGACGGCGCGGTGCAGTAGGTGCCCTTGACGTCCCAGTAGCCGGTGTCGACCGAGGCGAGGTGGGCGAGCTCCTCGAGCGCTTGCCGCCAGTCGGCGGTGCTCACGACTAACCTCCCGTGAGCCCCAGCCAGAAGCCGGGCATGATGCCCATCTGCAGGACCAGGAGCGCGCAGGCGACCAGGGCGAAGGTCAGCGCGCCGGCGCGCAGCGGCCTGAACTCGCCGATCGGCTCGCGGAAGTACATCGCCATGACCAGGCGCAGGTAATAGAAGATGCTGAGCGCCGAGTTGAGCACGCCGACCACGACCAGCCAGAGCAGCTGGTTGTCCGGCGCCTGCATCGCCGCCTGAAACACGACGAACTTGCCGAAGAACCCCGAGGTCGGCGGGATGCCACCCAGCGAGAGCATGAAGACGGTCATGGCCAGCGCCTGGCCCGGGTGACGGCTGCCGAGGCCGGCCCAGTCGTCGACCAGCACCCGCTCTTGCTCGCGCGAGCCGATCCACACCAGCGCGGTGAAGGCGCCCAGCGTGGTGACCGAGTACGCCGCCAGGTAGTAGAGGATCGCCGAGTGGCCGGTGCCGGCCGGCTGCACGCCGAGCGCGACCAGGCCGACCAGGAGCACGCCGGCGTGCGAGACCGAGGAGTACGCCAGCATGCGCTTGACGTTCTCCTGGCGCAGCGCGCCCAGGTTGCCGACCGTCATGGTGAGCGCGGCCAGCACCGCGAAGATGCCGCCCCAGCCCATGCTGCCGAGCGGGAGGAAGTCTCCGCCCAGCCCGAGGGTGAAGACGCGCAGCGCGCCGGCAAAGGCCGCCGTCTTGACCACCGCCGCCATGTAGCCGGTCACCGGGGTCGCGGCGCCCTCGTAGGCATCCGGAGCCCACATGTGGAACGGCACGGCGGCGACCTTGAAGCCGAACGCGATGATGAGGAGGACCGTGCCGATGACGACCAGCGGGTCCTGACCGCCGGTGCGCAGGCGCTCGGCGATGAGGGTGAGGTCGGTCGTGCCGGTCGCGCCGTAGATGAGAGCGATGCCGTACAGCAGGAAGGCGGTGGCAAAGGCGCCCATGAGGAAGTACTTCATGGCGCCCTCGGTGGCGCGGCGCGACCCGCGGCGCAGCGCCGTCAGCACGTAGACCGCGAGGGACATGGTCTCGATGCCGAGGAAGGTGGCGACCAGGTCGCCGGCCATCGCCATGATGACCATGCCGGATACGGCCAGGAGCAGCATCCCGTACGACTCGCCGCTCTCCCACTGGTACTCGACCTGGTGCTGCGGCGTGATGAGCGCGGTGAAGCCGGTGCCGGCGCACAGCAGCGCGGACAGGAACATCGACGAGCGGTCGGCGATCAGCATGCCGCCGAACATCGAGACGCTCTGGCCGGGGGCGAGCGAGCGGAAGATCGCGATGGACGCCAGGGCCGCCCCGGCGCAGCCAGCGACGGTGAGCGGCATCAGCCAGGCACGCCGGCCGCCGCCGGCGAACGACTCCGCGACGATGACGAACATCGCCCACAGCGCCAGCACCGTGAGCGGCGCCATGTAGAGCAGGTCGGACGGGTTGAGCGCGTTGGCGACGTTCACGGCTGACCTCCGGGGGCGCCGCTGGCCGGAGAGGGCTCGGGCGGAGGCGCGCCAGGAGTCGGCGCGGCAGCGGGTGCCGGAGCCGGCTGGGCGCTACCGCCGGGGGCCGGCGCGACAGGCGGTGCGGGCGCGGGGGGCGGCGCGGGCGCGGCGCCGGGCGCTGGCGCCGGCGTGCCGGGTGCCGGGGCGGTCGCGCCGGGCGCCGTCGGTGCGGTCGCCCCGGGCGCCGTCGGCGCGGCCCCGTTCTCCGTCGGTGCGGCTCCCGGGTTCGCGGCCGGCACGGGGGTGTCACCGGGGGGCGGCTTGCCGGCCAGGTGCGGCGCGGCGTCCGGCTCGGACAGCTTGGCCTTGAACTCGCGGATGAACCGCTCCACCGCCGGCTCGGTCATCTTGAGGAACGGGCGCGGGAAGATACCCATCAGGAAGATGCCGAGCACGATCGGCACGAACACCGCGATCTCGCGCGGGCTGACGTCGGGCAGGTGGCGGTTCTTCTCGTCGCGGATCGGCCCGAACATCACCTTCTGGAACATGTAGAGCAGGTAGACCGCGCCGAGGATGACCCCGGTCGCCGCGCCCGCCGCGAGGATCTTGGGGATCGGCAGGAACGTCGCCCAGCCCTGCGGGAACGTGTCCGGCCCGGCGATGAACGTACCGATGATGGTCAGGAACTCGCCGATGAAGCCGCTCGTGCCGGGCAGTCCGGCCGAGCCGAGCACGCAGATGAGGAACAGCGCGCCGAACACCGGCATCGGGGCCCACACCCCGCCGAAGTCGGCCATCCGGCGGGTGTGGCGCCGCTCGTAGAGGACGCCGATCGCGAGGAACAGGCCGCCGGTGGTGAGCCCGTGCGACAGCATCCCGAAGATCGCCCCCTCGATTGCCTGCGGGGTCAGCGCGACCAGCCCGAGCATGCAGAAGCCGAGGTGCGACACCGACGAGTACGCCACCAGTTTCTTGACGTCGTCTTGCACGAACGCGACCAGCGCGCCGTACACGATGCCGGCCACCGCGATGATCCCTATCACCGGCGCCGCCGCCGCCGCGCCGTACGGGAACAGCGGCATGGCGAAGCGGAGGAAGCCGTAGATCCCGAACTTGAGCAGCACCCCGGCCAGCACGACCGAGCCTGCGGTCGGCGCCTCCACGTGCGCGTCGGGCAACCAGGTGTGGAGCGGGAACAGTGGCACCTTGATCGCGAACGCCAGGGCGAACGCGGCGAAGCACCAGATCTGCGCGGTCTGGGGCAGGACCAGGTCGTCCAGCTTCTCGAGATCGGTGGTGAACTCCCCGGTGACGCCGCTGTACTTGGAGTAGACGTAGAAGATGGTCGCCAGCATGAGGAGCGAGCCGACCATCGTGTAGATGACGAACTTGATCGACGCGTAGACCCGCCGCTGGCCGCCCCAGATCCCGATGAGCAGGTACATCGGGATGAGCATCAGCTCCCACGAGACGTAGAACAGGAACAGGTCGAGCGCGAGGAACGTGCCGACCATCGCGACCTCGAGCACCAGCATCGCGGCCACGAACTCGCGCACCTTGTCCTCGATCGCCCGGTGGGCCGACAGGAGCACGATCGGGGTCAGGAAGGTGGTGAGGAGGACCAGCCAGATCGAGATGCCGTCCACGCCGATCTTGAAGTGCGCCCCCAGGCCCGGGATCCACTCCTTGTCGAACACCATCTGGAAGCCGGAGATGCGCCCGTCGAACGGGCCGAGGATGGCCAGCGAGACCAGGAAGGTGAGGATGGTGACGCCGAGGCCGATGCCGCGGGCCAGGTCGCGCTCGCCCTCGGGCACGAACATGACCAGCACCGCGCCGATGAGCGGCAGCAGCAGGACCGCGAGCAGCAGATAGGACGCCTGGCTCACGGCTGGTCCCCTCCCCCGCTGCGCACGGGCGTATGGGCTGGCGGCGCATCGGCCCGGGCCGCGCCGGCCTCGTCCGCGGACGGCTGGGCCTCGACCGTGATCGTCTTCTTCACCTCGCCCCGCTTCTTGAAGACCGCGTCAGTCAGCCACATCGTGACCTCGTGCTGGCCGGCCCGGCTGAACGTCCAGCGGGTGGTGAGCGGCTGGTCGCCGCGCTTCCACACCCCGGTCCAGTCGGCCCGGCCGTCGCCGTCGAAGTCGAACTCCGCGGTCGCCCCGTCGGAGCCGGGCCCGTGACCGACGTCGGCCTCGAACTCCACGGTCAACGGCTCGCCCTGCCACCAGTCGAAGTCGGCCTGGGTGCGGGTGGCGAAGAACAGGATGAGCGCGCCGCCGATCACCAGGCCGACCAGGTAGCGCTGGACCTGGCCGTTCTGGAACCAGCGAACCACCCGGCCGAACAGGTCGACCACGAAGGCCGAGCCCTCGACGATGACCCAGTCGATGAGGAACCGGTCGATGACCTCGAAGATGGCCTGCGAGGCGGCGCGGAACGGCCGCACGATGATGCGGTCGTAGAGCTCGTCGACGAAGAACTTGTTCTTCACCACCCGGTAGAGCTCGGCGCCCGGCCCCATGGTGAAGCGGTCGATCACCTGCGATGGGCCGCGGCGGTAGAGCGCTCTCGCCGTCGCGAAGCCGACCACGCCGAGGCCCCATGCCGTGCCCAGGAGCGCGAGCAGCGTGCCGTCCGAGAAGTGCGCCTCGTGGATCGTGCCCTCGACCGTGGGGCGCGAGAAGTCGACCAGCGAGGCGTCGAGCCACTGGCCGATCACGTCGGGCAGACCGTGCGGCAGGAAGCTGAGGTGGGGCAACCCGACCAGGCCGAGGACGACGGTGAAGCCGGCCAGGATGACCAGCGGCGCGGTCATCGCCCCGGGCGACTCGTGGATGTGGGCCTTGGTCTCCTCGTCGGCCCGGCACTCGCCCCGGAACACCAGGTAGTAGAGCCGCGACATGTAGAACGCGGTGCCGAGCGCAGCGAGCGTCAGGATCGCCCAGAGCAGCTTGCCGTAGAGCGGCCACCACCCGGCCGCGCCGGCGCCGAACGAGCTGGCCAGAATCTCGTCCTTGGAGAAGAACCCGGAGAACGGGAGGATGCCGCAGATGGCGACCCAGTAGACCCAGAACGAGGCGTGGGTGAGCGGCAGCTTCTTGCTCAGCCCACCCATCTTCGTGATGTCGCCCGATCCGCTCATCGCGTGCATGACCGAGCCGGCCGCCAGGAACAGACCGGCCTTGAAAAAGGCGTGGGTGACCAGGTGGAAGATGCCGGCCGAGGTCGCCCCGACCCCGACGCCGACGAACATGAACCCGAGCTGGGAGACCGTGGAGTAGGCCAGCACCCGCTTGAGGTCGGTCTGGGCGAACGCCATGATCGCCGCGAACAGCGCGGTCAGCGCGCCGACCCCGGCCACCACCGCCATCGCCGTGGTCGAGTGCGCGTACAGGAACGACATGCGCGCGACCATGTAGACGCCGGCCGTCACCATGGTGGCGGCGTGGATGAGGGCGGAGACCGGCGTGGGGCCGGCCATCGCGTCCGGCAGCCACACGTAGAGCGGGATCTGCGCCGACTTGCCGCACGCGCCGATGAACAGCAGCACGCCGGCGAACATGGCCAGCCGATCGCCGCCGACGTAGGCGCCCTGGAACTGCGCGATCGCGTCGCCGGTCTGGTAGTCGGCGAAGTTGAGCGTCCCGGTCGCCCAGAACAGGAGGCACATGCCGAGCAGGAACGCGAAGTCGCCGATCCGGTTGACCACGAACGCCTTGCGGCCGGCGTAGGCGAACGCGTCCTCGGTGAACCAGAAGCCGATGAGGAGGTACGAGCACAGGCCCACCCCCTCCCAGCCGATGAACATGACCGGCAGGCTGTCGGCCAGGACCAGGATGAGCATGGCCCCGGTGAACAGGTTGAGGTAGCCGAAGTAGGCCGCGTAGCGCGGCTCCTCGGACATGTACCCGGTCGAGTAGATGTGGATGAGCAGGCCGACGAACGTGACGGTCAGGACCATCACCGCAGACAGCGTGTCGAGCCGGAAGGCGAGATCGATCTTGAGGCGGCCGACCTCGATCCAGGTGAAGACCACGTTGCCGATGCCGGGCATGGTCTCGGTCTGGCCGCCCTGCCGCCAGGCCTGGAACAGGTGCCAGAGCGGACCGCCGACCAGGTAGGCGGCGTAGACGAACGCGGCCGCCACCGACATCACGGCCACCATGTGGACCGTGCGGCGCTCCATCTGCCTGCCGAAGAGCAGGTTGAAGGCCGCGCCGGCGAGCGGCAGCGCCGGGATGATCCAGAGCATCGACGAGGCGGAGTTTTCCATCGCGGGCTCGACCTCTCGCGCTAGTGCTTGAGCAGGGTCAAGCGGTCGATGTCGGCGTGGTGGCGGGTGCGAAATAGCGCCACCACGATGGCCAGCCCGACCGCGGCCTCGGCCGCCGCCACCGCGATGACGATGAAGGCAAGCGCGTGTCCCTCGAGCCCGGCCGCGCCGCCGTGGTAGCGGGCAAAGGCCAGGACGGTCAGGTTGGCCGCGTTCAGCATGAGCTCGATCGACATCATCACGATGAGCGCGTTGCGCCGCATGAGGACGCCGACGGTGCCGATGGCGAACACGACCGCGGCCAGGATGAGGAAGTGGCTGACGGTGAGCTTGTAGAAGATGTCGTTCATGCCTTGGCCCCCGGACCGTTGTCCTGGCTCGCGGCCGCCTCGTCAGGGTCCTCGCGGTGTTGCGGGCGGGACAGCGCGATGCCGCCCACGACGGCGACCAGCAGCACCAGCGACACCGCCTCGAACGGGAACAGATACTCGCGGAAGAGCGCCTTGCCGACCGAGCGGGTCGATCCCCAGTCGTCGTCGCGCGGCGGCCGCTGGCCGGGCACCTCGAGCACACCCGCCGCGATCGGAGCGTCGCCGTGGGGTCGCGGCCCGGCCACCACCGCGTGGGGCAGGTCCTTCACCGACCAGAGGACGCCGCTGATCCGCACCAGCAGGTAGAGGATCGCCAGGCCGGCCAGCGCCTTTCCGAGCAGACCCTGGAGCGCCCACGGCTCGTCCTCGGGGCGGTTCAGGATCATGACCACGAACACGAACAGCACCATGATGGCGCCGGCGTAGACCAGGACCTGGATGACGGCCAGGAAGTGGGCGTAGAGCATGGCGTAGAGCGCTGCCAGCGCGAAGAAGGTGCCCACCATGCCCATGACCGCGGCGATGAGGTTTCGCCGGGTGATGACGAACAGCGATCCGCCGACCGTGGTCAGCGCCAGCAGCCAGAACAGGAACGCGGCCCCGCGCCCGTTCTCGAACCCCTCGGACGGCTTCGCCTCGCCGTGGCCCGGCTCGGCCCGGCCCGCCGCCCGATCGGCCGCGCCGACCGTCTCGCGCATCGAAGCTGCCCTCGGCGTCGCCCTCGGCGCCGCCGGCCGCTCGCGCGCGGGCGCCGCCTCCGGAGCCGGTCGCCCGGCCTCCGGCGTGGACTGGGCGTGAGCCGGCGCGGAGACGCCGATCCCGACCACGACGACCAGCGCGGCGATCAGCCCCAAGCCGCCCCGCCGCGATCCCGCCCGCTTCACTGCGGTCTCCCGGCGACCGCGGCGGCCGCACCCGGCGCCGGTCGCGCGTGCGACTCCTGCGCGCGCCGGAGCCGCGCCTCGAAGTCGCCGCGGAACTTGGTCAGGAAGCCGAGCATCGGCCAGGCCGCCGCCTCGCCCAGCGGGCAGATCGTGTTGCCGGCGATGCCGACCGCGATCGACGCGAGCAGATCGATGTCGCCGGCCCTGCCCTGCCCGTCGACCATCCGCTTGCAGATCTTCTCCAGCCAGCCGGTGCCCTCGCGGCACGGGGTGCACTGCCCGCACGACTCGTGGTGATAGAACGCCATGATCCGCCAGCACAGCGCGACCACATCGGTCTGCTCGTCGAACACCACGATGCCGCCGGAGCCGGCCATGGTGCGGAGCTGCTTGCCGCCGCCCATGTCGAAGAAGGTTCCCCGGCCCACCTCGACCGGCTTGATGCGCACGTCGGTCATGAGCGCGTCGAACTCGACCGGCACGTCCAGCTCGTCGGCGTCGAGCGGCGGCATCGACGAGCCGCCCGGGATCACGCCCTTGACCGCGCGCCCCTTCCACATCCCGCCGCAGACCTCGTCGATGAGCTGGCGGAACGTGATCGTCATCGGCAGCTCGTACACGCCCGGCTTGTTGACGTGGCCCGACACGCACACGATGCGGGTGCCGCCCGATCGGCCGACGCCGAGCTCGGCGAAGCGCGGCCCGCCGTCGGCGATGATGAACGGCACGTTCATCAGGGTCTCGACGTTGTTGACGATGGTCGGCTCGCCGAACAGGCCCTTCACCGCCGGGAACGGCGGCTTCAGGCGCGGCCAGCCGCGCTTGCCCTCGAGCGAGTTGAGCAGCGCCGTCTCCTCGCCGCAGATGTAGGCGCCGGCCCCGCGGTGGACGGTCAGCTCGCAGCGAAACCCGCTGCCGAGGACGTTCGCGCCCAGGTAGCCGCGCTCGTACGCCTCGGCGACGGCGCGCTCGAGCACGACCACCTCGCGCATCATCTCGCCGCGTATATAGATGTAGTTGTGGACCGCGCCGAGCGCGTAGGCGCTCATCACCATGCCCTCGATGAGCAGGTGCGGGTCCCAGTAGATGAGCTCGCGGTCCTTGCAGGTGCCCGGCTCGGACTCGTCGGCGTTGCACACCAGGTGCACGTTCGGCGCGCCCTTGGGCAGAAAGCCCCACTTCACCCCGGTCGGGAAGCCCGCACCGCCGCGGCCGCGCAGGTTGGAGGCCTTGACCTCGGCGACGATGTCGGCCGGCTGCATGGCCAGCGCCTTGCGCAGCGCCTGGTACCCGCCGGCCTCCTCGTAGGAGCCGATCTGGCGGGCGCGCTCGTTGCCGAAGTTGCGGGTGACCAGCCTGGTGTTGCGATCGGCGGGCATCTAGACCACCTCCGACTCCGGGTGCGGCTCGGCCTTGAGCTCGGCCACGATCCCGGCGACCTGCTCCGGCGTGACGTCGAGGAAGTAGCGCGTGCCGCACACCACCGCCGGCGCGTTGGCGCAGGCGGCGATGCACTCCTCCTCGACGAGGGTGAAGTCTGCGTTGGCCTGGCCCACGCGCAGTCCGAGCTGCTTCTCGAACGCGCCGAGGACGTCGTACGCGCCGCGCAGCATGCACGAGATGTTGGTGCAGACCCGCAGCGTGTTGGTGCCGCCGGCGGTGCGCCGGAACATGGTGTAGAAGGTGGCCACCCCGTAGACGTGGGCGTACGACAGCTCCAGCGTCTCGGCGACCAGGCGGAGGACGTCGTCGCGCAGGTCGCCGTGCTCCTTCTGGGCCAGGTGGAGGGCGGCCAGGACGACCGGCTGCGAGCTGGGATAGCGCTGGCGCAGGGCGTCGAGCTTCTGCTTCGCTTGGGCGGAGAATTGAGGTGTCACGAGTGGCACTCTGCTCGATGCGGGGCGCGGGGAAAATACGAGTGAAAGCGACGAGATGTCAAGGCAGCGACCCAGCTTCCAGGGCGCGCGCCCCGGCCTTTGCCTCGCTTCTGACGTCCGGGTCGGGATCGCGCTCGGCGAGAAGCGCGAGGATCGGCGTGGCGGCGCGATCGCCGACCCGCGTGAGGACGCGGACCAGGCGGCGCCGGCCCGATGACTCGGCGTCGTAGAGGCCGGTCTCCACATAGAGGATGGCGGGCGCGCCGGCCGCGACCAGCGCGTCCTCGGCGGCGTCGGCCGTCGGGCCGGGTTCACCAAGGACGAGGTCGACCAGGCCCGCGAGTCGGCGCTCGTCTCGATCGGAACAGGACTCGGTCGCGCACGCGGACGCAGCGACCAGCCAGGCGAGCGGGATCAGGGCGGCGCGCCGCTGCGCCGCGAGGCGGATGCCGCGCTTCATCGCGCGCACACGCTACCACGGCTGCGTTTGGCCCTGTGGTATGACCGGCCGGTGAGTGACGAGCCGAAGAGCCAGGAAGGGCTCACTCGCGCGGAGCGCGCCACGCTTGCCCTCAACCGGTTCCTCAACGAGCAACCGCTCGCCAAGCGACTGCAGCAGGCCTGGCTGACCAACGTCAACCAGACCCTGGTTCGCCACGTGATCGGGCGGCGCGTGTTCGCCGAGAACATCGAGTGGCTGCTCGAGCCTCCCTCGAACCGCGGCGTGGTGCTCTGCCTCAACCACCGGAGCTACTTCGACGCGTACATCACGATGTTCGCGGTGTACGAGCGCGGCGCGGTGTGGCCGCGCAAGATGTACTTTCCGGTCCGCTCGAACTTCTTCTACGAGAGCCCGGCCGGCGCGGTGGTGAACCTGCTCATGGGCGGGGGCGTCCTCTATCCGCCCATCTTCCGCGACAACAGCAAGGCCGAGCTCAACCGGGACGCGCTGCGCCGGATGGTCGGGTTCCTCGACGAGCCCGGCTCGCTCATCGGGCTCCACCCGGAGGGGACCCGCAACAAGGGCGACGACCCGTACACGCTCCTGCCGGCCCAGCCGGGCATCGGGCAGATCGTGCTGCAGGGTCACCCGCTGGTGGTGCCAGCGTTCATCAACGGGCTGTCGAACAGCTACGTCGAGGACATCACGTCCACGTTCCGGCGCGACATCCGCCGCGACAACCCGGTCATCATCGTGTTCGGCGATGCGCTCGACTACACCGATCTGTCGGCGCAGAAGCCGCGCGCCGCGCTCTACAAGAAGATGTCCGATCGCATCCGCGACCGGATCGTCGAGCTCGGCGCGCGCGAGAAGGTCCTGCGCGCGAAGTGCGCCAGCGGGGAGATCGCCACCGATCATCCCGGCTGGGTCACCAACCCACCGCTTCGCGAGTAGCTGGGAGTCTCTCCGCGCCTCCGCGGAGAGACTCGATCGATCAGCAGCTCACTTGGGGGGCTTGGTCGGGGCCGGAGCCGCCGGGGCGGGCTGGGCCGGAGCCGGCTGAGCCTGACCCGACGGCTGGGCCTGACCCGAGGGCTGGGCCGGCGCCTGGCCCGCCGGAGGCGGCGCCTGCTGCGCCGTCTTGCCCGACAGGAAGATGGCGCCGATCAGCGCGAGCGCCGTGCGACGAGCGTCGGCGTCGGCCGCGCCCTCAACCTTGAGCGACTTCTCCGGCGGCGCGCCGGGGACGGCGATGGTGCCGTCGGCCGCCATGGTCAGCTTCACCTCGCCGCCCGCGGTGATCGCGGTCAGCGTATCTCCCGCGACCGTGACCGGGATGACCTGGTTGGTGCGGAGGTTCTTCATCGTGCCGTCCGGCTCGACGCGCGCGACGGTCTGGCCCTTGAAGGAGATGGTGCCGTCGGCGGTGACCGACGGGCCCTCCGACCACGCGCCGCCGGCGCCGGCGACCTCGGTCTTGCCATCCGCATGGATCTTGAAGATCGGGGTGGTGCCCTCGGCGATGGTCATCTCGGAGAACTTGAGGTGCGGGGGACCCGCCGCCTCTGCCGGAGCCGCCGGAGTCTGGGCGGCCGCCGGGTCGCTGGTTGCGGCCGGAGCCGTCTCCGCATCCTTGCTGCTGCCGCCGCAGGCGAGAGAGAGGCCGAGGGTGGCGAGGCCGAACGCGAGGCCGTGAAGGGTTTGTCTCATGGGATGTGTTCTCCTTTTACAGCGGAGGTGCCGCCCGGCCGAAAGGGCCGACAACCAGTGCGCGGCTCGTCCTCGATTTTTTTCTGATTTGCCGTGATCTGGGGGCAGATGTCGAGCGTCCCGCCGCGGAATTGACGACGCCGGACGCGGTACGTCCTCATTCAACGCCCGGCCGAAGGGGGGATTACGGCTCGTTGCGGTGTGCGCGGCGAGTTGACCGCGGGTCAACTCGTGAGGCGTCTTGCTGAGCCAGCCCCGCGGCGCGCGCGGTGCGGCCGCCGGCCAGCCCGTGCTCGCTGAGCTTGCGCCGCAAGGTGTTGCGATTGAGGCCCAGGATCTCCGCGGCCTTCACCTGGTTTCCACCGGTGTGCTCCATCACCAGATCGAGGAGCGGACGCTCGACGCGGGACAGCACGTCCTCGTGCACACCGACGACCGGGTAGCCGTCGATCTGGCGCAGGAAGGCGGCCAGCTTGCAGCGCACCATGTCCTCGAGCGACATCTGCTCGATCGGCACGCGCTCGGCGAGGAGCGGCAGCGCGGCGTCCACGTCGGCCGCCTGGATGTGGTTGGTGCGCACGTTGACGACCAGGCGGCGCGCGATGCCCTTCAGCTCCGCCACGTTGCCCGGCCACGGATAGGCGACCATCCGGTCGTACGCGCGCGTGGACATGCTCACCTTGCCGCGCCCGATCTCGCGGGCGTACTGGCGGATGAGCTGGGTCGCGAGCGGGACGATGTCGGGCGCTCGCTCGCGCAGCGAAGGCACCCGGATGACGCTGCCTGACAGGCGCTCGAACAGGACGCGGTTGAAGATCTCGGCCGCCGCCGCCCGATCGAGGCCGGGATCACAGGTGGCCAGGACGCGCACGTCGTGGACCGGCGGGCCAACCATCGACGCGGACGACGAGGCGGACGACGCGGCGGGCGGGGTGGCCGGCGTCACCGTCGGTGGCGCGGGTGCGAGGTCGGCGCCGCGCGGTCCGCGCAGGAGGCGGCTCAGCTTGCGCTGGGCGGCGCGGGTCAGGTCGCAGATGTCCTTGATGAGCAGGCTGCCGCCGTGGGCCCGGCGGAACGCGCTGTCCGACGAGCCGCCGATCTCGTCGGCGAAGATCGCCTTGGGCGCGGCGCCGGGGCGCACCGTGACCAGCTCGCGCCCGCGCCGGCGGCTGCCGAGGTGGATGAGCCGCGCGATGAGCTCGCGCCCGCTGCCCGGCTCGCCCAGGATGAGGACCGGCTCGTCGTGGGCGGCGGCCTGCTCGATCTCGGTGGCGACCAGGCGCATCGCCTCGCTCTCGATGACGAGGAGATCGCGCGGATTGGCTCGGCCCGGCATGCGTTGCACCCGCGAGCGGGCTCAGGCCGCCCGGCAGGCCGGCGACTGGACCGGTGCGGGCGGGCTCGGCGCGGTTCGCCGCGCGAGCTCGTCGAGGTGTTCGAGCACGGAGGAGACAACGTCCTCGGGTCGGTCGAGATTCCACGCCCGGTGGCGCAGCGCGCCGCCGCCGTACAGGCCTTTCACGTACCAGGCCGCCGCCTTGCGAACCTCGTGGAGGAGCTTGGCTCCCGGACGGAGCTGGCTCACCAGCTCGACGTGGCGGACGAAGACGTCGCGCCGCTCGGCCAGGGTCGGCGGACCCGGGTCCGCCTGGCCGCTCCGCACCGCGCGGAGCCTGCCGAACAGCCACGGATTTCCCATCGCGCCGCGGCCGATCATGACCGCGTCGCAGCCGGTCTCCTCGCGCATGCGCCGCTCGTCCTCGACGGTGGTGACGTCGCCGTTGCCGCAGAGCGGGATGCCGGCCGGCAGCGCGTCGCGCACGCGCCGGATGACGTCGCGGTTGCAGGTACCGGAGAATCCCTGGGTGCGGGTGCGACCGTGCACCGTGATCATCTTGGCGCCGGCCTCGACCATGGCGCAGGCGAACTCGGGCGCGTTGACGTGACGGTCGTCCCAGCCGGCCCGGTGCTTGACCGTGACCGGCACGTCGGCGGGCACCGCGGAGGCCACCGCCCGCACCAGGCCCTGGGCCAGCTCCGGCTCGCGCATGAGCGCCGAGCCGCACGCGCCGGCCACGACCCGCTTGGCCGGGCAGCCCATGTTGATGTCGACCAGCGACGCGCCGATCGACACCGCGGTGCGTGCGGCCTCGACCATGCGCTCCGGCTCGCGCCCGAAGATCTGCACGCCGAAGCGGCGGCCATTCAGGCTGGGCGTCATCTTGGCGATGGTCTTGGGGTCGCCGGCGGTGATGGCGTGAGCGGACAGGAACTCGGTGATGGTGAAGCCGGCGCCGAGCTCCTCGCAGATGGTGCGAAACGGGAGGTCGGTCACCGCGGCCATCGGTGCCAGTAGCACCGGAATCGGGATGTCGACCGAGCCGACGCGCATCGAGGTCGCACCATACTCGCGGCCATCACGCTCGTCCAGATGCAAAGTCCTCGGTGCATGATCCGCGCCGGTTCGATCGACGAGCGTGCCGTTGATGGAACATCGCGAGTGTTCCAATCGCGTGCGCCGCGGCTTGTACCACGCGCGGATCTGCGGTGTCTTCCCGTCGGTGGCGCGGTCAGCGTGGCGATCTGGTGGCGCGCGGCGCGGCAGTCGACGTCGACTCTCGGTGGTCGACAGAGATCACGTCGCATCCGATGGGCTATTGACGTTCACGAACGATCGCAGGTCCGGATCGACCGTACGGAGCTCCTCTGCTTCGATCACTTCCACGATCAGACCGGCGGCGCGCGCGGCGTCGGGCAGCGCGCTCGCGCGGCGCTGACCGGCCGCCAGCTGGCGCTCGATGAGCGGCGCGCAGCGCGCCGAGTAGCAGGCGCACAGCGGCTGAGCGCGCCCGTCGGCCACCGGCAGCGCGAGGTCCGCGTGCGCGGCGCACGCGCGGTCCAGGATCAGCGCGATCACCCGCGGATCCACCGACGGCATGTCGCACGCCAGCGCGAACAGGAGCGCGCCGTCGGCCCACGCGAGCGCGGCGGCCAGCCCGGCCAGCGGGCCCTGCCCGCCCTCGCGGTCGCGGACCACCGCCAGGCCGCGCGCGGCGAACGGCGCGGCGGCGTCGTCCCCGGCGCCGGCGGCGACGACCGCGACCACGGCGCCGGGCGCGAACCGCGCGCCGAGCGCGTCGAGCTGGCGGTCGAGGATCGCCCGCCCGTCCACCTCGATGAGCGCCTTGTTGCGGCCGTGCATCCGGGTGGCGAGCCCGCCGGCCAGGATGGCGGCCCTGGGGTCGGAGGGGCGGAGCACCGCGGTCAGGGCGCGAGGACCGGAGTGATGGTCTGCTGGGCCGGGCTGGTCACCTCGAGCCCCTTGCGCGCGATGTACACGTCGACGATCGAGCGCATGCCGAAATCGCCGCGCTGGTACACGCCGGGGCCGATGGTGAAGCCGGATCCCATGACCAGGTTGCGCGTGTCGTGGCTGTCGCGGTCGTCGAGGTTGGCGCCGTCGCCGAAGAGGTTGGTGTCGAGCGAGTGCCCGGTGCGATGGATGAACTTGTCGCCCAGCCTGGCCTCGACCAGGACCGAGCGCGCCGCCCGGTCGGCCTCGAAGCCCTTCACGACCCGCTTGCGGGCGATCCGGTCCTCGACGAACTTCACCGTCGCGTCGCGCGAGGAGGCGACCGCGCGGAAGGTGTCGGCGTAGCGGGCCGGCACCGCGTCGCCGACGTAGGCGACCCAGGCCAGGCGAGCGTAGATCGGTCGAGGCGCGTCGGCCACGCGCGCGGATAGATCGATGAGGAGGAGGTCGCCCCGCTGGATGACCGCGGCGCGGCCGGCGCCCGGCGCGTAGCGCGGATCGGCGGTGTCCTCGCCGGCGGCGATGATCGGCGGCGGCCCCTCGAGGCCGCGGACCTCGAAGCCGCGCTGGAGGAAGCGCTGCAGGTCGAGCTCGGTCACCTTGCGGCGGGCGCGCAGCTCCGCGCCCAGGTAGGCGAGCGCCGCATCCTTGAGCCGGGCGAGGTGGTGGATGGCGACGTAGTGAGCGACCCGCCCGTCGGGCCCCCACAGCGACTTGGTGAACTGCACCAGCTCGGCCGACGACGACACCTTGACGCCGAAGCCGCGCACCAGGCCGACCGTGGCGGCGTCGACCCGGGTCAGCGTCGGGATGCGCGAGCGCGGCGCGTACTCCATCGCCACCTTGCGCGAGCCCTTCAGCACGCCGCGCAGACCGGTCCGGAGCTCGCGCTGATCGGCGTACTCGACGCGGCGGCCCGCCTTGCCCTCGAACGCAGCCACGTCGGCCTGATGGACCACCAGGGCCGGCTCGCCCATGGCCGGGACGAAGTAGAACCACGGGTGCTGCGGCGCGCCGGTCGGAGCCACCAGCTCGGCGGCGACCGAGTTGCGATCGCCCGACTGGGCCAGGAGCCAGCCATCGAGGCCCTGCACGGCGAGGATCGCCTGGGCGGCCTCGACGTCCATGGATCGAGCGGGGGCGGATCGAGCCGGGGCGGCGCCGGCGCGAGGCGCGGCGGGCGCGGCCGCGGGGTCGTCACCGGCGGCGGGCGCGGTCGGCCGGGGCGGCGCCGCGCGGGCGGGGGACGGGGCGGCCACCAGCAACAGGGCGGCCGCGGCTGTCAGGCCGCGGCGCGCGGCGTCCCGACCTCCCCGCATCAGGTCCCTCCCTGGCGTGCCCTCACCGTCGCGAGCGCGTGGAGCATCTCCTCATGAATAGCACCGTTCGTGGCCAGAGCACGCCCGGTGTCGGAGACGAACGGACCGCCGGTGATGTCGGTCACCCGGCCGCCCGCCTCCTCGATGAGGAGCGCGCCGGCCGAGAGGTCCCAGGCCTCGATGTCCGCCTCCCAGTAGCCGTCGAGCCAGCCGCGCGCGACCATCACCATGTCGAGCGAGGCGGCGCCGAACCGGCGGCAGGCGCCGGCCACGATCTGGAAGTGCTCCCACTCGGCGAAGTTCTTGTGGCTGGTCGCGCGATCGTAGGGGAAGCCGGTGGCCAGCATGGCGCGCTCGATCCGGTCGACCGGGCTGACCCGGAGCGGGCCGCTCTCGCCGAACGCGCCGCCGCCGCGCCGGGCCCATGCCTCCCAGCCGAGCGCGGGCGCGGCCACCACGCCGACCACCGGGTGACCGTTCTCCTCGAGTGACACGGTCACCCCGAAGAGCGGCAGGCCGTGAGTGAAGTTGACCGTGCCGTCGATCGGGTCGATGAGCCATCGCAGCTCGGTCGACCCGCCGGCTCCGGGGTCGGGCCCTGCCCCGCCCTCCTCGCCGAGGATCGGCACGCCGGGCGAGAGGCGGGACAGCCGCTCGCGCAGCAGCTCCTCGATGCGCAGGTCCCAGGCGGTGACCGGGTCGAGCAGGTTGGTCTTGAACTGGACCGCCTCGATCCGCTGGCCGCCGATGCCGCGCAGGAGCGCGGCCGCCTCGCCCACCGCCTGGCGCGCGCCGGCCAGCGCCGCATCCAGGTCAGACCCGTCGAGCGCCATGTCGAGCTCCGTCCTGTCGATCGTGTAGATCGAGCCTATAGATCGTGTAGATCGAGCCTATAGATCGAGGCGCATGGCGATCGAGTTCTTGCCGCGCTGGCCGCTGGTGGTGAACGTGGGCGACTGGAGCGCGCGCGGCGCCACCAGCGACTGATCCACCACCCGGAAGCCGTGCTTCTCGGCGAAGAAGTCGCTCGCGATCTTGTCGGTCATCAGATAGAGGCGCTTGACCCCGCGCCGGCGGGTCTGGTTGATGGCCGTGTCGGCCAGCATCCAGCCGTAGCCGTGCCCGCGGGCCGACCGCTTGACCGCGAGCGAGCGGAGCACGGCGTCCTCGCCGAACACCTCGATGCCGATGCAGCCGATGAACCCGTCCTCGTTGGTGAGGACCAGGAAGTTGCGGCTGTCCTCGTCGCGCAGGTCGGCCCAGTCGAGCTCGAGCGACTTCAGGAGCTCGCGGACGTCGTCCATGTCGCGCGGGCGGGCCGGGATGACCGCGTCGCCCAGCTCGGCGAGCAGGCGCTCGTGGATCCCGCCGAACGCGCCGGAGCTGAACACCGCGACCACGTCGCCGGGCCGGACCAGCTCGACGGTGTGGCGCACGATGTCGTCGATCTTCGAGATGTGCGTGGCCGGGGTGCCGTTCTGGTGCAGGTCGCGCGCCAGCCGCTCCGGGTCGAACCGCTCGGCCACCGGGATGCGCGACGGATCGTGCATCGGCCCGATGACCACCGCGTCGGCGTGGGCAAAGGCGTCGACGAACTCGTGCTGGAAGGTGTTGCGGCGCGAGGTGGCCGAGCGCGGCTCGTACAGCGCGACCACCCGGCGGCCGCGAAAGCGCCGGCGCAGCCCGAGGAGCGTGCGAGCCACCGCGGTCGGGTGGTGGGCGTAGTCGTCGAGGACGTACACGCCCTGGGCGACGCCGCGGAACTGCTGGCGGCGGGCCACCCCGGCGAACGTCATCATGCCCTCGCGGATCGGCTCCTTGGCGACGCCGAGCGAGTGGGCGATGGCGACCGCGGCCGCCGCGTTGCCGAGGTTGTGCGCGCCGGTCAGGATCGTCTCGTAGACGTCGTAGGTCTCGCCGGAGCGGCGGAGCTCGAAGCGGCAGCGGCCGCTCTTGAGGTACTCGACCGAGGCCACCTCCCAGGTGGCGATGGGGGGCGGGTGCGACGGGCCGATCGCGGACACCGGCGACGCGCCGTCGACGGTGGTCTCGCCGCTCGGGTCGTCCCGGGCCGCGTCGTCGTGGAGGACGGCGTAGGTCTCGACCCGGCAGCGGGCCGCGCGGTCGGACGCGGCGCGCGCCTCGGCCTCGTCGGCCGACACCACCAGGAGCCCATCGGCCGGGATGAGCCCGATGAAGCGATCGAAGGCCGCGCGCACCGCGGCGAGCGTCGAGAAGATGTCGACGTGATCGAGCTCGACCGAGGTGAGGATGGCGGCCTGCGGCCGGTAGTGGAAGAACTTGGAGCCCTTGTCGAAGAAGGCGGAGTCGTACTCGTCGCCCTCGATGACGAAGTCCTCTCCGGTGCCCAGGCGGAAGCCGGTGCCGAGGTCGAGCGGGACGCCGCCGATGAAGCAGGACGGATCCCGACCGGCGATGATGAGGATGTAGGCCAGGAGCGACGAGGTCGTGGTCTTGCCGTGGGTGCCGGCCACGACCAGCGATCGGCGGGTGGCGAGCAGCTCCTCACCGAGGGTGGAGGGGAGCGAGCGGAGCGGCAGCTCGAGGCGCTGGGCCTCGCGCACCTCGATGTGCTCGGCCGTGCAGACGTTGCCGACCACCACGGCGTCCGGCCCCCAGGCGAGGTTCTCGGTCCTGAATCCCTCGAACACCGGGATGCCGAGATTCTCGAGCTGTTCGCTCATCGGCGGATACACCGCCGAGTCGGACCCGCGGACCTCGTGGCCCGAGGCCTTGAGGAGCCCGGCCAGCGCGCCCATGCCGGTTCCCCCGATGCCGATCAGGTGATATTTCACGCGCGTGGACCCTACTCTGGTGGCTGGGGCTGCACAATAGAATTGGGAACGGGCATTT
This sequence comes from Kofleriaceae bacterium, assembly GCA_035489015.1. Lineage (GTDB taxonomy): Bacteria > Myxococcota_A > Polyangia > Haliangiales > Haliangiaceae > DATFRY01. Next base: position 186,367 of record DATHKR010000210.1, read on the forward strand.
GCTCCGCGGGATGAAAAATGCTGGTGGGCAAGTTACCTGAATTGAGACTGGAGAGACGCGCGCATTTTCGTTCGCGCGCCACCGACGGTAGGCGCGTCGACCTGCGGTTCCGGCCCGTCGCCTTGCGGGGTGACGTGGGCACCGCCGGTGCGAGCAGCGGCGAGGTCGGGAGCGATCTCGCGGACGCGAGCGCTGCGCCGGAGTGGGTGTCGAGCCAGGTGCGCGACCTCGGCGTGGGCGGCGCGTTCGTCGCCACCTATCGCGCGCTGCCGATCGGGACCGCGCTCGAGGTCGAGATCGATCTGCCCGGCGTCGACGCGGCGGTCGCGGTGCGGGCCGAGGTCCGCTGGCTGGCCGAGCCGGGCCGCCTGCCGGACGGGTGCGATCCCGGGATGGGCCTCGCGTTCGCGACGCTCGACAGCGAGGGTCTGCTGGCGGTGAGCGAGTACCTGGCCGGCGACGTGGAGAAGGTGCGCGGATGATGCGCGCGCGGCGGCGAGGCCGATGGGCGGCGGCGGCGGCGGTGCTCGGGCTCGGGCTCGGCCTCGGTCTCAGCCTTGGCCTGGGCGCCGGGCGGGTCGCGTGGGCCGGGTCGCCACCGTCGGACGAGCTGGCCCGGCTCGCCGGACAGCGCGTCGAGGTCGCCGCCGACGGCAGCTACCGCATCGTCGACGTGGCCGGTGAGGGCGCGCCGGCGGTGGGCGTGATCGAGCGGCGCGGCGCGGAGCTGTGGCTGCGGTCGCCGGTGGGCCCGGCGCGGCGCCTGCGCGGGCCGCTGGCTCATCCCCGCATCGCCGGGCCCGGCTACAAGGTATGGGTCACCGGCGCGGTGGCTCGCGACGGCTCGCTGGTGGTGCGCCGGCTGGGTGTGCTCGCCCGCCCCACCGCGAAACACTGAACGAGGACGACGAGGCGATCATGGCGTTCCTGGACGAGCTCTTCGCGACTCTGTGGTCGGATCACGCGGCGCTGACGCCGCAGGCGGCCCGACTCCATCAGCTCCTGCGCGAGCGCGGCGACGCGGTGCGGATCGACCACGTCGCGCTCCTGACCTTCGACCTGCCCGGCGTGGAGATCGAGGCGCTCGATCGCGCGTTCGTCGCGCACGGCTACCAGGCGGCGCAGAGCTACGAGCTGCCCGCCGCCGGGCTCACCGCGTATCACTACGAGCACGCCGACGACGCGCGCCGACCCAAGCTCCTCCTCGGCGCGGTGCTGGTCGATGAGCTGTCCGGTCCGGCCAGGGAGATCGTCCGCGGCCTGGTCGGCCGGGTCGAGCCGGGCGCGTCGGCTCATCCGCTGTTCGCGGCCTCGGGTCGGCGGTGGACCCTGTCGTCGTCGGACTACCGGATCTTGTCCGAGGAGAACCAGCACGCGGCCTGGGTGGCGGCGTTCGGGTTCCGCGCCCACCACGTCGCGGTCGACGTCGGCGAGCTGCGCACCTTCGAGGGGCTGGGCGAGCTCGACCGGTTCCTCGAGCAGCACGGGTTCCGCATCGACCAGGCCGGCGGCGCGATCAAGGGCAGCCCGGACGAGCTGCTCGAGCAGTCGTCGACCCTGCCCGACGAGATCGACGTCGAGCTGTCCGACGGCGCGCTGCGGATCCCATCGGGCTGCTGCGTGCTCGCGCGCCGCTACCCGGGCCCGGACGGCACCCTCTATCAAGGATACGCGGCCGAGCCGGCCGCGCGCCTGTTCCCGGCCGCGGGGTTGGGCTGAGGCCTGGCCGCGGCTCAGCCCGCGCGCAGGCGATGGACCAGGATCTCGCCGCGCGTGTTGAAGCGGACCGGGATCCCCGACGTGCCGGTCCCGCAGTGGGTCACGCCGCGCATCCCGCCGTGCTGCCAGACCCCGCGGAAGAAGCGCCGGCCGCGGCTGAGGTGGGTCAGGAGCGGGATGCCGCCGGGCAGGCAGATCTGGCCGCCATGCGTGTGGCCGCACAGGTAGAGATCGATGCCGAGGCCCGAGGCGACGTCGAACATCTCCGGCGAGTGGACCAGCGCGACGCTGAACGGCGCCTCGGCCGCGCGCTCGAGCGCGTGCAGGGCCTGGTCGGTGTAGTAGTAGTGGACGTCGTCGGTGCCGACCAGGAGGATCTCGGCGCCGGCTCGCTCGATGGCGGCGCTCTCGTTGATGAGCATGCGCACCCCCATCTGCTCGAGCGGCGCCACCATGTGGCAGTCGTCGTGGTTGCCCAGGATGGCGAAGGTGCCGTGGCGGGCGCGGAGGCCGGGCAAGAGGCGCGCGAGCGAGCGCATGACCGGCAGGATCGGCCCGTGCAGCTCGGTCCGGTAGTCGCCGGTCAGGACGCAGAGGTCGAACGCGCGGCCGTCGATCGCGGCGAGGATGAGGTCGACCAGCTCCGGCATGCCGTCGAGGTGGAGATCGGACAGGTGCAGGATGGAGAAGCCGTCGAATGCGGGCGGCAAGCGGGCCAGGCGGTGCTCGATCTCGCGCACCTCGAGCGTGCAGGCGTTGCGGTAGCCTCGCTCGTGAGCGCCGACCGCGCGCAGGACCATGTCGAAGGCGCGGGTGGCCGCGAGCAGCGCGGTCCAGTGGTGGCGATGGCGCCCGCCGTAGCGCTTGCTCTTGAGGTTGGCGGTCTCCATCCACAGTCGATTGGCGGCCCAGGCCTGGCGCGCGTCGAAGGGCGGGGCGGGCGGCGCGGGCGGCGCCAGCGGCGTGTCGGCGCCGGTGTGGCCGTCGCGCCGACCGATCGCTTCGATCGCGTCCATGGGCTGGATCCTACTCCACACCGACGGCGCGACCGCCCCGATCACAGGGATCGGGTAGCCTCGCGGGTTGGACGTGCTGCAGGTGGTCTACAGCAACCGCTTCGAGGAGCTGGTCGCCGCCCTCGCTGACGACCTGGCCCTGACCCGCCGGGGCGGTTCGGTCGATCCCCTGGCCCCCCTCGCCGTGGTGGTGCCCAATTTGATGGTGGCGGCGTACGCGCGGCGCGAGGTGGCGCGGCGGAGCGGGATCGCCGCCAACCTGCGCTTCCCGTTCCTGGACCGCTTCCTGGCCGATGTCGGCCGCGGGGACCGCCCGTGGCGGGTGCTCGACCGCCGGACGCTGCAGGCGCTGATCCTGGCCGTGCTCGACGATCGCCGGCGGCTGGCCCACGCCGAGCTGGCGCCGGTGCGCGACTACGCCGGCGCGCGCGACGAGGCGGGCGAGGTGCGGCGGGTGCAGCTGGCCGGCGAGCTGGCCGGGCTGTTCCTCGACTACACCCTGTCCCGCCCGGAGATGATCGCGGCGTGGGAGCGCGGCGCGGTCGGCGCGGCCGGCGCGGGTGGCGAGTGGGGCGCGGTCGAGCGCTGGCAGCGGCGGCTCTGGCTCGAGCTCTTCGGGCGGGACGGGCTGGTCGAGGAGCTGGCCGGCGACGAGCGGTGGGCGCCGCTGGTGTCGCTGTTCACCGGGCTGGCGCCGGCCGATCTCGCCGTCTCCGGGCCGGTCCACCTGCTCGGGTTCTCGCACCTGGCGCGCGGCTACTGGCCGATCCTCGAGCGGCTGGCCGGGGCGTGCGCGCTGCGGGTCTATGCGCTGAACCCGTGCCGCGAGTTCTGGGACGACCTGGCCAGCGCGGGTCGATCGCCGGGCGCGCGAGAGGCGCGCGCGGCCGTCGCCGATGCGCGCGGTGATCGCGAGGAGCCGGCCGCGCTGGCGCTGTGGGGGCGACCCGGCCGCGAGCACATCGCCAGCCTCAACCGGCTGTGCGGCTGGGATTTCGGCGACCGGTTCGTCGATCCGGCCGATCCGGTGCCGGGTCGCGCCGGCTCGCCGAGCGCGCTCCGCACGCTGCAGCAGGACATCCTCGACCGCGCGCCGCCCGGCAGCGAGCGGCCGGCGGCGGACCGGAGCGTGCGGGTGCTGGCTTGCCCGGGGGTGCGGCGCGAGCTCGAGATCATCGGCAACGAGATCGCCGCGCTCCTGATCGAGGATCCCACGCTGCGGCTCGGCGACATCGCGGTGCTGCTGGCGCCGGACGAGTGCGAGCGCTACCAGGCGCAGGTCGGTGCGGTGTTCGGCGAGCTGGGCGGCATCCCGCACCGGATCGCCGACCTGCCGCTCGAGAGCGAGAGCCGCGTGGTCGAGGCGATCGACCTCCTGTTCGACCTGCCGCTCGGCCGGTTCACCCGGCCGGAGCTGCTCGGCCTGATGATCCACCCGGCGGTGCTGACCGGTCACCCGGAGATCGATCGCGACGACTGGATCCGCTGGTGCGACGAGCTCGGCATCGTGCACGGCGCCGATCAGCGCGACCACCGCGGCACGTACATCGATCGCGACCTCTTCAACTGGGATCAGGGGGTGCGGCGGCTGGCGCTGGGCAGCTTCATGTCGCCCGACGGCGAGGGGGGCGCGCCGCCCTCGCTGCGGATTGGCGGCCAGAGCTACCGGCCGGCCCGGGTCGCGCCGGACGAGCGGCGCAGCGCCGCGCGGCTGGCGCTCATGACCCGCTCGCTCATCGCCGACGCGCGCGGGTTCCGCGAGCTCGAACAGCCGCTGGCCGGGTGGGCCCGCCACCTGGACGCGCTGGCGGCCAGCTACCTGGTCCCGGCCACGCCGGCCGACGAGCGCGCGCTCGACCGCTGCCGGGAGGCGATCCGCGACCTGGCCGGGCTGGACCTGAGCGGGCGGCCGATCGGCTACCGGACCGCGCGCGAGCTGGCCCGCGAGGCGCTGACCGGGCTGCGCTCGGCGGGCGGCGAGCTGCCAAGCGACGCGGTGCTGGTGGCGCCCATCGCGCCGATGCGGCCGCTGCCGTTCCGGGTGCTGTTCCTGGCCGGGCTCGGCGCCGGGCGGTTCCCGACCAGCGAGCGCGATCCGGCGCTCGACCTGCGCGCCGGCGCGCCGCGAGCCGGCGACGTCGGCCCGCGCGACCGCGACCGCTACGCGTTCCTCGAGGCGCTGCTGTCGGCGCGCGAGCGGCTCTACCTGAGCTACGTGGCGCGCGACGAGGAGACCGGCGAGGAGCTGGAGCCGGCGTCGGTGGTGCTGGAGCTGTGCGACATGATCGCGGGCGGACGCGGCGAGGCCCTGGGCGGCGGCGGCAGCGCGCTGGTGACCCGCCATCCGCTGCGCCGGCATCACCCGGACGGCGGCCGCGATCCGGTGGCGCGCCGCCAGTCGGCCTGCGCGGCGCTGCGGCGCGACCTCCTCGAGCACTGCGCCGGTCGCGGCGCGCCGGTCCCGAGCACCCGCGAGCTCCTGGCCGAGCTCGGCCGGCCCGAGCGAGCGGCGCTGCGCGCGCGGATCGGCCTGCCGTCGTCGCCGGTGGTCGCGGTCCGACCGGGCGATCGCGAGCGGCTCGGCCGGTTGGGGCGGACGAGGCTGGGCGCGGGCGAGCCGGTGGTCCTCAGCCTGGCGTCGCTGCGGCGCTTCCTCGAGTGTCCGCTGCAGGCGTGGGCCGGGGTGGTGCTCGGGCTTCGCCAGGACGACGACGAGGACCTGGTCGCCCGGCGCGACGAGCCGTTCGAGCGCGGGCCGCTGGCCAGCGCGATCGCGCTTCGCGACGTCTTCCTCGCCCACCTGGCCGCCGGCGGGGACGCGTCAGGGCTCGAGCGCCGCTACCGCGAGCGACTCGCCGTCGACGAGCAGACCGGCCAGGCACCGTCGGGGCCGTTCGCCCGCGGCGACGAGCGGCGCGCGGGCCGGGTGCTGCGCGCGTGGTGGGACGGGCTGACCCGCGCGGCCGGCGGCCCGCTGCCGCCCCCGCTCATGGTCGGATACGGCTGGGTCAGCGAGGGCCAGGCGGTCGGCCACCTGGCGCCGCCGATCGAGCTCAGCCTGGCCGGGCCGGACGGCGAGGTGCCGGTGGTTCTGGTCGGGCGCAGCGAGCCGCAGGCCGGCGAGCGGTTCGGCTCGCTCCTCCTGGTCCCCAGCGACGAGCCGAGCCCGCGCTACCGGGTGCGCGGGGCGATCGACCGCGCCGCGCTGGCCGCCGCCGGGATCCTGCCCGACGACCGCGGCCACGCGATGACCGTCCTGTCCGGCGCCGGCAAGCTGCACCGCTACCGCTTCGCGCCGCTCTCGGGAGACGCCGCGCGCGCCTATCTCGCCTCGCTGGTGGAGGAGCTGTTCGCGCGCGCGCACGACTATCTCCTGCCGTGCGAGGCGGTCCTGGCCCGCGGCCGGCGCCAGAGCGGCGTGCGCGCGGCCATCCGCGACCTGGTCGCCGGCAACCGGTTCTTCAGCTCGCGCGGCGGTCCGCTGCGCATCGGCCCCCACCTCCTGCCGCCCGACGACGCCGAGGCGATGGTCGAGCGTCGGTTCGGACCCTGGCTGGAGGGGCTGGAGGAGCTCCGTGACTGAGGCGGCGCGACCGCTGGCGCCCGCGGCCGCGACCGGCGCCGGCGTGACTCACTACCCGGTCCCACCGACGGTGTGGGCCATGGAGCCGCGCCGCCACCAGGTGATCGAGGCGTCGGCCGGGACCGGCAAGACCTACCTGCTCGAGCGCCGCGTGGTCGACCTTTTGGTCCGCGGCGGCGCCTCGATCGATCAGGTCCTGCTGGTCACCTTCACCGAGAAGGCGACCGCCGAGCTGCGCCGGCGGGTGCGCGCCCTGGTGCGCGAGGTGGCGTCCGCGCCGCCCGGCGGGGCGACCGGCGAGGAGGACCCGGCCTGGCGCATCGACGGCCCGACCCGCGCCGCCCTGCGCGCCGCGCTGTACGGCTTCGACGGCGCGGCCATCCACACCATCCACGGCTTCTGCCACCGCGTGCTCCAGTCGAACGCGTTCGACGGCGGGCGCCCGTTCCGCCAGAGCCAGGTGGCCAGCGAGACCGCGCTCGGCGACGCGTTCACCGCCAGCCTGCGCGACACGCTGTCGGTCGAGCCGGACGCGCGCGTCCTGCTCGAGGCGTGGCTGGGCAGCGGCCGCCGGCTCGACGACATCGCGCGCGCGCTGGGCGAGGTGACCCAGCTGGGCGGCCGCCTGGCTCGCCCCTACTGCCCGGACCAGCTGGACCCGGCGCTGGCCGAGCTGGGCGCCGCGCTGGATTCGCTCGGCGTGGCTCGCCTGGCCCCTGCCCTGCGCTCCGCGCGCGTGCACGCGAACACGGCCAACGCGCTGGCCCGGCGCGCGGGCATCGTGGCCGCCGCGGCCGAGCGTCGCCGGCGCGGCGCGCCGCTGGCCGAGGTGCTCGACGATCTCGACGACAACGTGCACGAGCTGGCCGAGAAGCTGGCCGGGCACGGCGGGTCGTCCGGCACCGCGGCGGAGATGAGCCGGGTGGCCGCCGCCGCGGCGGTCGCGGCCGGGGCCGCCACCTCGCTCCAGGCCGCGGTGGTCGCGCGCTTCCTGCCGGCGGTGCGCGCGCGGCTGGAGCGCGAGAAGGCCGAGCGCGGCCAGTTCGACTTCGGCGACATGCTGGAGCTGGTCTGGCGCGCGCTGTCCGGCCCGCGCGGCGGCGAGCTGGGCGCCCGGCTGCGCGCCCACCACCCGTTCGCGCTCATCGACGAGTTCCAGGACACCGACGATCTTCAGTGGAGCATCTTCCGCCGGCTCTACCTGGAGGCGCCCGGCGAGGGGGCGTGGCTGTCGGTGGTCGGCGACCCGAAGCAGGCGATCTACGGCTTCCGCGGGGCCGACGTGCACACCTACCTGCGCGCGCGGCGCGAGATGATCGCCGCCGGTGCCCAGGAGACCCGGCTCGACGTGTGTCACCGGGCCGGCCCCGCGCTGGTCGGCGCCCTCGACCGGGTGCTGGCCGACGCGCCCTTCCTCGAGCCGTTCTTCTCGGGCGGCATCGAGTACGCGCCGGTGCGGGCGGCGGCGGGCGCCGGCGCCGCGCTTCTGGACGCGAGCGGGCGCGAGCTGGCCCCGCTCTGCATCCTGCATGTCGCCGACGCGGCCGAGCTCGACGCGGCCGGGCTGCGCGCGCGCCTGGCCGAGCGCATCACCCGCGACATCGGCGCGATGGTGGCCGGCGCCCCGCCGCTCCGCCTGCGCGAACGCGCGGCGGGCGGCCCGGCCCGCGAGCGGCCGCTCGGCCCCGGCGACGTGTTCGTGCTGACCCGCACCACCGCCGAGAGCCGCGAGATGGCCGATCGGCTGCGCCGGGCCGGCATCGCGTGCGCGCTGTTCCAGCAGGAGGGGCTGCTGCAGACCGAGGAGGCGGCCGAGGTGCGCGACCTCCTGGCCGCGATCGCGTCGCCGCGCGACCCGTCGGCGCGGCTGCGCGCGTGGCAGAGCCGCTTCTTCGCGGTGCCGCTGGCCGAGCTGCCCGGGCTGGCGGCGGCCGGCGAGTCGCACGCGCTGGTCCAGCGCCTGTTCGAGTGGAAGGCGCTGGCCGACCGGCTCGACTACGAGGCGCTGTTCCCGCGCATCCTCGACGACACCCGCATCATCGAGCGCGAGATCGCGCTGGCGCCCGGCGAGCGCGCGCTGACCAACTTCACCCACCTGTTCGAGCTGCTGCTCGACGAGATGCTGGTCGCGCGCTGCGACCTGGTCGAGCTGGTCCGCCGGCTCGGGCGCTGGATCGAGGAGACGGTCGGCAGCGACGAGCGCAACGTGCAGCGCCTGGAGAGCGAGCGCGACGCGGTGCAGATCATGACCATCCACCGGGCCAAGGGGCTCGAGGCGCCGGTCGTGTTCCTGTTCGGCGGGACCGGCCAGGCCCCCAACCGGCCGGTGCAGTCGTTCCACCGCGGCGACGAGCGCTGGGTCCACGTGGGGCGGGTGCGCGACCAGTCCATCGCGGACGCGATCGCGGCCGAGGAGCGGGGCGAGAGCGAGCGGCTCCTCTATGTCGGGTTGACCCGGGCCAGCGCGCGGCTGGTGGTGGCCGCGTGGCCGGCCGGGGCCCAGCGGCCGGCGCGCGGCTCGCTGGCGGATCTCCTGGTCGCGCGGCTTCTCCCGCTGGTCGGCGCCAGCGAGGCAGAGCGGCTCGCCGCCGGCGTGGCGGTCGAGGAGACCGCGCCGGGCCCGCGAGGCGAGCGCGCGGAGAATGACGACGACGCCCCCGGGCGGGCGGCGGAGCGGGCGATCGCGGCGCTGCGCGACTGGCGGCCGCGGGCGGAGGTGGTCGATCCTGGCGAGGGCGCGGCGGCGCTGGCGCGCGCGCTGCGCGTCCAGCGCGGGCCGCTGACCACGTCGTACACCCGCCTGGCCCAGGCCGACGGGGCCAGCGACGGGGCGGTCCTGCCGTTCGACCTGGGCGAGCCGCTGTCGGTCACGCCGGATCTCCCGGTCGAGCTCGTGGTCGACGGCGAGGTGAGCGGAGAGGTGGGCGCGACGGCGGAGGGCGCGGAGGGTGCAGCGGGCCTGACGGCCGGAGAGCAGGCGGCCGGTGAGCTGGCGCCCGGTGAGCTGGCGGCCGGTGAGCTGGCGATCGCAGGATCGCCTCCGTCCGGCCGGCGCGTCGGCATCTTCCTGCACGAGGCGCTCGAGTGGCTGGCGATGGACGACGTCGCCGGGGGCGACGACTTCGCGGCGTGGGCGGCGCGCGACGACGTCGACCAGGTGTTTCGCCAGGCGGCCGAGCGCCAGGATCTCGACCGCGCGGCGGTGGCGTGGGGCAAGCAGGTGGCGTGGCGGGGGCTGCGCGAGCCGATCGACTTCGGCGGCGGGCTGGTCATTCCGGGCGTGGCGCGGGCGCGGCGTCACCAGCGCGAGGTCGACTTCCTGTTCCCGATGGCGGACGCGAGCGGATCGGAGCGCGCCCTGGTGCGCGGCGCCATCGACCTGGTCTTCGAGCACGGCGGGCGGGTGTACTGGCTCGACTGGAAGAGCGACGCGTGCCCCGACTACGCACCCGCGACGCTGGCCGCCCACGTGGCGGCGCACTACACCCTGCAGGCGCAGATCTACTCGCTGGCGCTCTCGCGCATGCTCGGCATCGCGAGCGCCGCCGAGCACGAGGCTCGCTTCGGCGGCCTGGTCTACTTCTTCCTGCGCGGCGGCGCGGCCCACGTCGAGCGGCCCGGGTTCGCCGCGCTGGCCGAGCGCGCGCGCGACCTGGGAGAGAGCCTGCGATGACCGGCGATCGCAACATGTCGCGCGGCGCGGGGCGCGGGCGGCGCAGCGCGCTGTCGCCGCTCGGCACCGCGCTCGAGCGGCTGGCGCGGGACCGGGGCCGGCCGGCCGAGGGAGAGCAGGAGCGATGGCGGCGCACCCTGCGACGCCTGGGCGAGGCGGCCGCCGCCTACGATCTCGGCGACGAGAGCGTGTACCTGGCCGAGGAGCTGGTCGCCACCGCCTGGTCGCTGGGAGAGCGCCAGCGCCTGGCCCTCGCCCTGGTCGCCCTCGCGCTCAGCGCCGCCGAGCGGCAGGGCTCGACCCGGCTCCCGCTCGGCGGCGGCGCGACCGGTCCACTGGCCGCGCTGGTCTCCGGCCTGTGCCGCGCCGCCGGCCTGGCGGTGGACATGCGCCAGGTGCTGCGCGATATCGGCCGGCTGCTCGATCCATCCGGCACCGAGGCGCTCGACTCGCTGGTCGGCCGGCCCGACGACGGCCGCCCGCTCGTCGCCGCCGGCGGCGCGATCGCTTCGCACCGGCTGTACCGGTGCGAGGCGCGGCTCCTCGAGCATTTGCTGGCCCGGATCGGCGCGGGCGGCGGGGGCGGTGTGGGCGAGACTGGCGGGGTCGGCGGGGTCGGCGGGGCCGGGGCGACCGGCGGGGTCGGCGGGACCGGGGCGACCGGCGGGACCGGAGCGACCGGCGGAACCGGGGCGACCGGCGGAACCGGGGCGACGGGCGGAGGCCGCGCGACCGGCGGGATCGGCGCGGGCAGCGCGCGCGGCGTCGGCGAGACCGGACCGTCCGGCGGGACCGAGTCGACCGGGACGACCGAGCCGACCGGCGCGGGCCGCGCGACCGGCGCCGGCAGCGCGCGCGGCGTCGGCGAGACCGGACCGTCCGGCGGGACCGAGTCGACCGGGACGACCGAGCCGACCGGGACATCAATCGCGACCGGGCCGCGCGCGGTCGGCGATCGCGGTGATCGCACCGCCGATGCGAGCCGGCGCGAGGGCGCCGACCGAGCCGATTCGGCGATCGCCCGCGCCATGGCTGTCATGAACCGCTCGGCGGCGGGACGCGACGACGCGACCGGCCCCCGCGCCGGAGCGAGTGGAGCGGCCCGATCGGGCGGGGCTATCGGAGTCATCGGAGTCATCGGAGCCGCCGGCGCCACCGATGCCGGGACCGCCGCAGCCGACCGGGCCGCGGCCACCGGTGCGGCCACCGGTGCGGCCGCCAGTGCGACCATCGAGCTCCGCGCCGCCGGGGGCGCCGACGACCCCATCCTCGACCTCGAGGCGGCGCTCGCCGACGTCGATGCGTGCATGGCGGCGCAGGCGAGCGCGGCCCGCGCGGCCATCGGCGACGTCGAGGCCAGCGTGGCGGCACAGGCGGACGCGGACGCGAGCCGCGCGGCCATCGCGGCCACCGGCGATGTCGAGGCGCGGCCGGCGGCGCGGACGGACGCCGCGCCCGCAGCGCTGGTCGAGCGCGACCCCGGTCGAGTCTCGGCGGCCAGGGAGGCCGCTCGCGCCGCGGCGCCGGCCGCGCTCACCGACGAGCAGCGCCGCGCGGTGATGCTGGCTGCATCGCGCCCGCTCGCGGTGGTCTCCGGGGGCCCGGGCACCGGCAAGACGGCCATCTGCGCCGCGCTTTGCCGGGTGCTGGTCCGCAGCGGAGTCGCTCCGCGCCGCATCGCGCTGGCCGCGCCGACCGGCAAGGCGGCCCAGCGACTGACCTGGTCGGTGACCGGAGCGCTCGCCGGTCGCGCGGCGCTGTCCGGTGCCGACCGGCGGCTCGCCGCCGAGCTGCCCGCCGCTCGCACGCTCCACCGCTTGCTCGGCTTCCAGCCGACCAGCGGGCGCTTCCGCCACCACCCGCAGTTCCCGGTCCCGGCCGACGTCGTCATCGTCGACGAGGCCTCGATGATCGACCTCGAGCTGATGGAGCGGCTGGCGCGCGCGCTGGCCCCGGGCACGCGGCTGGTCCTGTTCGGCGACGCCGACCAGCTGCCGTCGGTCGAGGCCGGCGCGGTCCTGCGCGACCTGGCCGGTTGCGGCGAGGAGTCCGGGTTTGCCTGCCGGCTCGCGCGCAGCTTCCGCATGGATCCGTCGGATCCGGACGGGCGCGCGATCCTGGGCGCAGCCCAGGCGGTGCGGGCTGGCCGCGCCGGCGATCTCCTGGCCGAGCAGTACGCGCGCGCCGAGCCGGCCGCCCTCCGCTACCGCGGCGTCGAGCGCATCGATCGCGCGCCGGACCCGGCCACCCTCGCGCACCTGGTCGACGCCTGGTACGACGCGCGCATCGCCGCGGGCGGACGGACCGCCGAGCTCGCCCGCCGCACCTATCCCTTTGCCGACGGCGCACCGGTCGGCGACGCGGCCGCGGACCTGGCCGAGCTGGCCGCGACCTACGACCGCTGCCGCGTGCTCGCGGTGACCCGCCGCCAGCCGGGCGGCGCCGACGCGCTCAACGATCTCTTCCACCGCCGCGCCGCCGCCGCGATCGGCTCGCTCGAGCGCGACCTCCTGCCCGGCGAGCCGGTCGTCATGCGCGAGAACGACTACGCGCGCGGCCTGTTCAACGGCGACGGCGGCGTGATCGTGCGCGTGCACGAGGTCGGCCACGCACCGGAGCTCCGCGCGGTGTTCGCGCAGCCGGGCGGCTGGCTGGCCTTCCCGGTGGCGTCACTGCGGCCGCGCCTGGAGCGCGCGTTCGCCACCACCGTGCACCAGAGTCAGGGGTCGGAGCACGACCATGTGGCGGTGGTGCTCCCCGCGACCGACATCCCGCTCCTGTCACGCGAGCTGCTCTACACCGCTCTGACGCGTGCGCGGCGCTCGGTCGCCGTCCTCGGTCGACGGGAGATCCTGCGCGCCGGCATCGAGCGTCAGGTCAGGCGCTTCTCCGGCCTTGCTGCCGGCCTTCGCGCGCCCTGACCTCTTCCCCGGACCGCGAGACCTACTCGTCGCGGCCGCGCGGATCGTCCTCGCCGCCCTCGATGTCGTTGACGCTCGGGTACTTGCAGACCTCCGCGCGCGCGATCTTCCAGGCTTTTTGCACGATCCACGAGAGGGAGCGGTCCTGGCGCGAGGCCTCGAACTTGATCTCCCTCAGCATGTCTTCCGGGAAGTAGAGACTCTGCTTGCGCTTGTCCGTACTCGACATGATCTGAAGCTACCACGCAGCGCGCACACCTGCCCACCGAGCGCGCGAGAATTCACGAGCGTGACGGGCGAGCTGGCGGCTCAGAGCGGGAACACGATGAAGTCGTCGTGCACCTCGAGCACCGGGCGCTCACCCATGTCGTCCAGCGCGCGCCCGAGCTCGACCAGGTGCTCCATGCCGAGCTGGAGCGGGTGCTCGTCCGGGTGGGAGGTCACTCCCATGGCGTAGTCCTCACCGGGGGTGACGGTCATCTCGATGTGCGCGCCGAGCACCCAGCAGACGTCGCGTTCCCCGGCGAACTGGACCAGCCGCCCCACGCTGGCCCGGTACTCGGCGAAGTCGCCGATGTAGAGCCGCCCGGGGTAGAGCGTGTCACCGGTCAGGAGGAGCCCGGCCGCGCGATCGAACAGGGCGATGTCGGCCCCCTGATGCCCCGGGATCGGGACGACGTCCACCACCCGCCCGCCGAGGTCGATGGAGGAGGTGTCGTCCGGCCATGACCCGATCGAGAAGAAGTCCTGCACCTCGGACACGCTGGTGCCGACCACGGTCACCCCCGGGAGGCCCTCGAACTGCTCGTCGCCGGCGGTGTGGTCGCCGTGCCCGTGCGAGTGCGCCACCACCAGCTCGATGGAGTCCTGCCCGCGCTCGGCCAGGACCTGGTCGATGATGGCGAGGACGGCGTCGGCGATCGGGATGCCGCCGTCGCCGGTGTCCTCGAGCAGCACGCGGTCCTGACCGAAGAGCAAGTAGAGGAACGGGGCCTCGAAGCTGGTGCAGAGCGACTGGCGCAGGATGAACGTGTCCTGATCCAGGCGATGGACCTGGATCTCCTCCTCCGCGCCGCAGTCCGGACCGCCGCGGATCCACGCGGGCGGGAAGGTGTCGGCGGCCGAGCGACACGAGGCGGTGGCGGCGTCGCGGTCGGTGACCCCGCCGTCGGCCCCGGAGCCGGCATCGGCCGATCCGCCCGGCGCCGCGTCGGCGATCGCGCCGGCATCGCCGACGCCGTCGTCGTCGCCGGAGTCGCCGCAGCCGCCTCCATGCAGGGCGACCAGGAAGGCCGCGACCGGGCCGAGGAATAATGCGACGGAGGAGGAGACAGCGCCTGACCGCATCCGACCCGCATACTGCGGGCCGGGCGCGATCACAAGTGCTGGCGGCGAAACGTCACGGCGGCTCGGTCGGCACCACCGTCAGCTCGAGCGGCTTGCCGCGGCGCAGGACGCGGAGCGGGGCCGGCTGGCCGGGCGGCCACTCGCGCAGGAACGCCTGCAGCTCGTCGATCGAGGAGACCGCGCGCCCGTCGAGCGCGACGAGCAGGTCGCCCTCGGTGAGGCCGGCCTCGGCGGCGGGTCCGCGGCGCGACACCGACATGATCTCGACCGCGGCGCGCTGGGTCAGCTCGTGGTGGCGGACCAGGCGGCGATCGAGCACGTGAGTCTGGCCGGCGACGCCGAGCCAGGCGCGCCGCACCCGACCGCGGGCCAGGATCTCGCCCACCACCCACGCGGCGGTCGCGATCGGGACCGCGAACCCGATCGCCTGGGTGCGCGAGATCATCGCGGTGTTGACCCCGAGCACGCGACCGGCCGAGTCGACCAGCGGCCCGCCCGAGTTGCCCGGGTTGAGGGGCGCGGTGTGCTGGATGACGTTGTCGATGAGCCGACCGTCGCGCGCGCGCAGCGAGCGGCCGAGCGCGCTGACCACGCCGGTGGACACGGTCGACTCGAAGCCGAGCGGGCTGCCCATCGCGATGACCAGCTGACCCGGGCGCGCGCGAGTGGCGCCGTCCACGGCCAGGAACGGCAGCGCGCTGGCGATCACCCGGATGAGCGCCAGATCCGTGGCCGGGTCGTCGCCGACCACCTGCGCGGCCAGCTCGTCGCCGCCGGGCAGGCGCGCGGTCACCGAGGGAGCGCCATGCACCACGTGGCTGTTGGTCAGGACGTAGCCGTCCGGCGCGACCAGGAAGCCGGAGCCCGCGCCCTGGCGGGCCGGGCGACCCGGCCGACCGCGCACCGACACGCTGACCACGGCCGGGCCGGATGCCTCGACCACGTCCACCACCGCGCGCGAGTAGGCATCGAGGAGATCGAGATCGGAGCCGGAAGCGACGACCGGCCCGGCGACCGGCCCGGTGACGGTGACCGAGATCGATGCAGACGGCGACGGCGGCGCAGACGGCGACGGCGGTGGTGGTGCCGTCTCGGCCGCGATCGATCCCGCCGTCGGTGACGGCGCCGCCGCAGCAGCAATCGACGGCGACGGCGCCGCCGCCCCGGCCGCGATCGACGACGGCGCCGCCTCCGCGACCCGCGGCGCCCTGGCCGGCGCGACGGCGCTCGATGCCGGCACCCACGTCCGGACCCGCGCAACCCTCGCCGCGCCGATCGCCGTCGACGCCGGCACCCACGTCGCGACCGGCGCCGGCCTCGCCGCGACCCCGTCCGCTGCCTGCTGCTGGTCCGCCGACGAGCCCGCCGACGAGCCCACCGCCGCGTCCGCCGCGTCCGCACCCGGCAGCAGCAGCGGCAGCGGCAGCGGCACCGAGGTCATGACTCACCCACGGTGAGGCGGAGCGACTCCAGCTTGCCGACTCGCACCACCTTCGCGTCCAGCTCGACTCCTCGCCGATCGGTCAAGAGCTCGCGCAGCTCGTCGGGGCCGGCGATGGGGCGGCCGTCGAGCGCGACCAGGACGTCGCCGAGGACCAGGCCGGAGCGGGCGGCCGGGCTGCCCTCGTCCACGCCGACCACCAGCGCGCCGGTTCGCTGGCCCGCGCTGGTCGCCACCGCCTCGGGCAGCTTCACCCGCTGCACCGCCACGCCCAGGTAGCCGCGCCGGACGGCGCCGTGCGCGACCAGCTCGCCCACCACCCTTCGCACCGTGGCGATCGGGACGGCGAGGTCGGCCCCGCGGATGAGCGCCGACGTGTTGATGCCGATCGCGCGGCCGGCCAGGTCGACCAGCGGGCCACCGGAGAAGCCGCGCGGCAGCCCGCGATCGGTCTCGACGTAGCGCTCGAGCCGGCCGCCCCAGGGCGTGCGCACGTCGGTGCCGAGGACGCCGATGATGCGGAAGGACGCGCGGATGCTCTGGCCGGGTCGCCCCAGGGCCAGCGCGGCGTGCCCGACCTTGAGCGCGCCAGCGTCGGCGTGCTCGACGCCGACCAGGTCGGCCGGGTCGGTGCGGAGCAAGGCCAGATCGGTGCCGGGATCGCGTCCCACCACCTGGGCCTCGCGCTCCTGCCCGCCCGGCAGGGTGAGCTGCGCGCTGTCGTCGTGAGCCACCGCGTGGCTGGTCGTCACCACCAGGCCGGCCTTCGCGTCCCACACCGTCGCCGTTCCCGGGTAGCGGTGTCGCGCGAGCCGGAGGACCGCCGGCGCGGCCGCCTCCACTGCCCCGGCCAGGTCCTCGCTCCAGTCGATCGCTCGGTTCGCCATGATTTCCTCCTTCGCTCACTCTGGCGCCGCGCGCGCGCCGCCGCATCCGCCGCTCGGGTGGGAGCCACCTGGCCGTTCCGACGGGCGGATCGCCTGCCCGATCGGGCAGGACGCGGCGGCGCGCGCGGCCTCGGCGTTGACAGCGCCGCCACGCGCCCCACATTCCGGGGATCTTGCACCCCGACCTCTCGCTCGCGCGCCCGCCCGCGCACGGCCCGCTGCGCGTCCTCATCCTCTCGGACGACCCGCTGGTGTCGGCCGGGCTGGGCAGCATGGTGGAGGAAGGCGGCGAGGCGATGGCTGTGTCCGATCCGGCCGACGCCGACGTCGCGCTCATCGATCCGGGTCGGCCGGGCCGGGGCGAGCCGGAGCGGGCCGGGCGCGGCCTCGAGGCCCTCGCCGATCTACCGGTCCCGGCGGTGGTCCTGGTGGGCGACGAGGAGGACGCCGCCCCGGCGCTCGCCGCAGGCGCGCGCGGCGCGGTCCTCCGCACGTCGGACCCGGCCAGCCTGTGGGCCGCGCTGATCGCGGCGCGCGCCGGGCTCACCGTGCTCGACGGCAGCTTCGCCGGTCCGGGCGGCGGCCCGGGCGTCCGGGTGGACGCCGCCAGCCGGGCGGGGGCGGGTCGAGGCGCGGAGCTGACCGCGCGCGAGCGAGAGGTGCTCGCGCTGCTGTCGCGCGGCCTCTCCAACAAGCAGATCGCTCAGCGCCTGGACATCAGCGATCACACCGCCAAGTTCCACGTCAACGGCATCCTCGGGAAGCTCGGCGCAGCCACCCGCACCGAGGCGGTGGTCATCGCGGCGCGCCAGGGCCTGGTCGCGCTCTGATCTACTCGACCATCTCGGTCCCGCCGACGAACTCCTGGGGCAGGATCTCGTCGCCGAGCTGGTAGAAGACCTGCGCGGCCGGCTCCTCGTCGCAGGCCAGCGCCTGCTGATAGAGCGGGCCCGGCTGCACCTCGCCGATCTCGAGCACCCGGGTCAGCCCGCCGGCGATCGACTCGAGCGCGGTGCGCGGCTCGCCCTCCACGCACGTCGCGTCGCGCGTGGCGACCGTGATCGGGATCGTGCACTTCGGGTCGGTGAAGCGAGTCACCACCCGGGCGGTGACCTCGAGCGGGCTCTCGATCGGGAGGCAGCGCTGGTCGCCGTCGGCCGCCGCGACGAACGCACACGCCTGGTCCAGGACGGTGTCGATCCACTGGAAGGTCGACACGCGAAGATCGTCGCTGACCATGTCGCGGCGCTGCAGGCGATCGCCGCCGGCCGGCGTCGCCTCGGCGATGACCTCGGCGAACGAGAACGGCGACACCGTCGCGCCGATCGCGTGGGCGACCGCGGGCGGCGCGATCGGCAGGCAGCCGTCGAGAGTCGACTGGTAGGTGGGATCCTCGAGCGGGGCCTCCACCGTCCGCACGCGCTGGCGAAGGGCGCAGCTCCCGCCCGCTGGATCCCCCACGTAGGCCGCGTCCTGGTTGCACTCGCCCAGCACCGCCACCTCGATCGTCTCGGCGCACAGATCGTCGCTGAACAGCGAGCTGGGGCCGACGTCGATCGGCAGGCAGCGGAGCGAGCCGTCCTCCGACAGCCGCAGCTGGCAGGTGTGATCGCCCAGCTCGGCGTCGCGCAGCGGGGCGAGCACGTCGCAGAAGCGAGCGCCGTCGTCGCCGTCGACCTGGCGCACGCCGAACCTGCTGCCGTCGCTGTAGGACTCGGTCCCGGCCACGAAGCTATCCGGCGCCAGCTCCTCGCCGATCGCGAAGAAGTCGGCCACCGGCGGGGTGATCGCGGTGCACCCGGTGTTGTCGCGCAGGAAGATGGGAGTCTTCGGCGGAATCGTCACGCGCTCGCCGAGGGTGTAGAAGGTCGACGTCGGCTGCGCGCAGGCGTCGGTGGGGGCGACCACCTCGCGCGCGTAAGCCGGCTCCGGAACGCCGGCCGGCGCGTTCAGCTGCGCGATCGGCGCGGTGCAGTCGACGTCGGTGTAGCGCACCACCGCGTCGGCGAACGGCGAGCCATCGACGATCGGGAGGCAGCGGAGGCTGCCGTCGCCGGCGGGGCCGAACCGGCAGCCCTCGACGAAGTCGGTGTCGAGCAGGCGGACGAACTCGGAGGTCCCGTCGCCGTGCTGGCGCAGGACCTGGCGCAGACGGGTGCCGCTCGCCCCCTCGCAGCTCGACTGGATCGGGTCGGGCCCGGCGTCCGGCTCGGGGGCGGCGTCCGCGATGGTGCCCGCGTCCGGATCGGCGTCCGGGGAATCGGAGCCGCACCCGATCGGCGCGGCGCACGCCGCAGCACAGAGGAGAGCCCGCAGGGTCGGCCGGAGATGGGCCGGCAGCCACCTGCGCGCGACAGCCGCGGGGGTGTACATCGCGCTCAGGGTACCGCGGATGCCGCGCCCGCGTCATGTGCGGGACCGGTCGCAGCCGGCGCCGCGTCGAGCGGCTGGTCCGACAGCGGATAGCGTTTCCAGCCCGGCGCATCGAAGTGCCACCACTCGGTGGCGAGCGGCTCGAAGCCCTCCGCGACCAGCGCCTGCTCGAGCAGCGCGGCGTTGCGGCGCGCGACGCGCGACACGTCGGCGCTGTCCCGGTGAGCGCGGGACGAGAAGTCGTCGTGGTCGGTCGGCATCTCGACCGCCGCGCCGTCGGCGGCGACCAGGGTCACGTCGATGGCGGCGCCGCGGTTGTGCTTGGAGCCCTCCACCGGGGTCCCGTCGGCGGCCGCGACCGGGCGCGCGACGTAGCGCGGGTCGTGCACGAGCTTCCACAGCCGCTGCTGGAAGGCGAACGGGCGATAGCAGTCCCACATCTGTAGACCGAGACCGCTGGCGGCGAGGCGCTTCTGGGCGCGCGCGAGGCGCTCGGCGGCGTCGCGACGGAGCAGGCAGCGGGCGACCGGGTAGAAGGCGACGCCGGTGAAGTTGCGTGTGGTCGCGTAGCGCATGTCGACGCGGATGGTCGGATCGATCGACGAGATGTCGACCAGGTCGGACGGCGAGCCCGGTCGGTCGTCCGCCGCGGTGGGCGGGGCCGTCGCCGGGGCCGGCGCGCTCGCCGCCGCTCGCGAACCGGGCGACGGATCGGACCGCGGCGCGGGGTCGGACCTGCCCGACCCGGTCTCCGATCGCGAGCAGCTCGCCAGCGCGCAGAGGACACAGAGTCGAAGCGCGGTCGGCACCGAGCGCAGCCTACACCGGCCGCGCCCGGCGGATCGACGCCGGCGGACTCCCGGGATCAGCAGCTCGGGCAGAGATCGAAAATGAAGCCGCCGAGCAGCGGCAGCCGGAGCGAGAGGCCGGCGGTGGCGACGAACGCGGTGCTCTGCTCCGCGGTCCACTGGGCGCCCGACTCGACGAACAGGCCGAGCCCGACGGCGCCGCGGGCGAAGCCGGCCCCACCGCCGCAGCCGCTGGAGAAGGTGCCGCCGCCCTGCCCGGTCGAGAACACCTCCCAGGCGACGCGCCCGAACGCGCCGGCGGTCGCGTGCCGGCCATCCGGTGTCTGCCGGGCGAGCAGCTCACCGCGCGCCCCCAGCCACGCGCGATGCCCGCGCCCGCGGTCGACGGTGTGAGCGACTTCGAGGTAGCCGCCGTGCGCGTCGGCGTGGTCGATGTCCGCGCCGTCCGCGCCGTTCACGTCGCCGGGTCCGCCGGCGCGCCGCGAGACGGCCTCGCCCGAGCTGGACGCGGCGCCGAAGCGCTCGAACACGTAGCCGGCGCCGACGTCGAGCGGGACGTCGCGCCGGAGCGTGGCGCTGGCCAGGTGGACGCCGGTCGAGAACCGAAACCCGCTGGCCAGCTGTCCGCCGTCGGTGATCACCGTGGAGCCCAGATCGGTGCGGCTGGGCGGGAGGAGCCCGGCGGCGCATCCGGCAGACGAGAGGACGGCGGCGGCGGCGAGAGCGACCAGGGCGGTGCGGGGCACGGTCGCTCACGAAGCAACTCTCGCACCAGCGGGGAACGGAACCGGAACAGGTGGTTGTGCGCCACCTCGACCGGGAGCCGCGCGAACCGCGCCGACCTGTGAAAGCGCGCAACGCCGTCCTGTGGTGCGGGCGTCACGCCGTGGCGCGGCCGGGACGGCCTCCGCGCGGCGCCGACGTCGCGCGGACCGCGCCGACCGCGCCGACCGCGCCGGGCCGCTCCACTCGCAACCATCGCCGTGGAGCGGCCCTCGACTCCTCTCACCTCATCTCATCTCATCTTCATGTCGATACCCGTCGCGTCACTTCCAGAAGTCCGGCCGCGCGCGCGGCGTCGGCACCCCGCCCGCGATGGCGGCGATCACCTCGCCGAGCGCGGCCTCGACCTCGACCAGCGCGCGGTCGATCGCGGCCAGCTCGGCGTTCGCGGCGACCAGGCCGCGCAGCGCCTGGCGAGCTCGCTCGAGCCGCGCGAACCCGCCGCCGTGTCCAGCCGCGGCCAGGACCGGCGCCATCGTGTCGAGCTCGTGCAGGGTGATCTGCGCCAGCATCGCCGACGGTCGGCCGGACCGGAGCGCCAGTCGCTCGGCCAGCGCGCGGGCCCAGCCGACCAGGTCGGGGGGCTGCCGCAGATCCGCGGTCGGCGCCGCCGCCGCGTCCATCATGCGATCGGCTGGCTTGCGGTCGGCTGGCCCGGGTAGCTCCACGTCGCGAGGCGACGGCACGTCGGCGAATTCCTCGGCGCGCGCCTCGTCGTCGCCTTCCGCGCCGCGCGGCGCATCGAGGTCGGGCTCCCACTCCGCCTGGTTGTGCAGGCTCTCCGACGCGGGCGCGGGCGCCGGTGCGTACTCGGCCTCCTTCGCCCGGGCCAGCTCCTTCCGTGGGGCCTTCGTCGCCGGGGGCGCCGCCGCGTACCCCGCGGAGGGCCGCGCGACGCCTGGCGCCGCCATGGTGGCCCGCGCGGCGGTCAGCCGCATCGCCCCGCCCGGCGCCGCCATCCGCTGCCGGCGCGAGCCACCGCCCGCACCGCCGCGCGACTTGGCCTGGTCGAGCTTGTCGCCGGCGCCGAGCATGTCCCAGCCGGAAGCCGGCTCGACCGGCTGCACCGCGCGGTGCTGCTCGCCGCCCGGGTTGACCCGCTCGGTGCGATCGACCGCCAGGAACGCGGTGAAGCGCGACAGCACCGAGAAGCGCACCGACAGGTCGATGATCCGGCGCATGAGCGCGTCGGCCGCGGTGTCGCCGATCGCGTAGCGGTCCTCCAGCTCGCGGATGATCGCCCGCGCCCACAGCGCGGCCACCTCGCTGCCTCCGGCCACCACCGCCGGCACTCGCTCGGACCACGCGGCGCCTGCCGCGTCCATCCCGCGCACGCGGACGGCGCACTCACCGCCGGTGCGGCGCACGCGCCCGCGCACCACGACCGGCGCGCCGGCCAGGAGGTCGGGCAACCGGCGCGGCGCGACCGAGTCGGGCTCGATCTCCAGCCCCTGCCCCTCGAGCGACAGCTCGGTCACCACCGGCGATCCGATCTGCCGGTGGACGCGGTCCATCACCTCGTCGAGCCGGTCCTCCGACTCGACCAGCTCGCTGGCGCCGCCGCCCAGGCCGGACAGCCGGCGCAGGAACCCGGCGTTGACCGCACGGTCGACCCCGAGCGCGAACACCCGCCGCCCGCGCAGGCGCGGGGCCAGCTCGCGCAGGATCTGGTCCTCGTTGCCGATCTGCCCGTCGGTGACCAGCACCAGGATGCGGTCGCGGTCGCGATAGCCGCCGCCCAGCAGATCGGCCGCGCGCAGGAGCGGCGCCGCCATCTCGGTGCCGCCGCGCGCCTCCAGCCCGGCCAGGAACTCGACCGCGCGGAACCGGTTGCGGTCACTGGCCGGGGTCAGCGCATCGGCCGCCAGCGCGGCCGGCGCGTCGATGACGTCGTCGAACGCGAGCACCGCGAACCGGTCGCTCTCGCCCAGCGAGTCCACGATGCGGGCCGCCGCGCGGCGGGCCGCGATCATCTTCCACCCGCCCATGCTGCCGGAGCGGTCGAGGACCAGCACCACGTCGCGCGGCAGCGCGCCGGTAGCGCCGGTCTCGGGCGGCAGGATGGTCAGGACGAAGCTCTCCTCGCCGCCGCCCGCGTCGCGGGCCAGGCGCAGGCTGGTCCGCACTGCGCCGTCGCCGAGCGAGTAGCGCAGCACGAAGTCGCGGTCGAGCCGCTCGGCGCTGCCCAGCTCGATCGTGCGCTGACCGCCCTCGCCGGCGGTCTCCATCACGGCGTGCAGGCTGGAGCGCAGCCGGCTGATCGGCAGGCCGGCCGGATCGACGTCGACCCGCAGGCGCAGGCGGACCGGGTTGGGGTAGCCGGGCAGGAGCACCGGCGGCGTGATGCGCGACGCGTCCGGAACCGCGTCGGTGTCGCTGACCACGCCCTCGCCCACGCTCTCGCCCGACAGCGGGGTGCCCGGGATGTAGCGCGGCGCGACCACCAGCGGGAAGCGGAAGGTGGCCTCGTTGCGGTCGATCGAGAGCGCGCCGACCAGGTCGATGTGAACCTCGGCCCGCTGGCCCGGCATGAGGTTGCCGACCCGCACGGTGAACACGTCGGGCCGCTCCTCCTCGGCGATCGCCGCGCGATGCCCGGCGCGGATGGCGTCGTCGTACGCGGCGCGCGCCTGGCCGCGCTCCTGGATGACCCCCTCGATCACGCGCTCGCCCACGCGCAGGCGGAAGCGCGTCACCGCGGCGCGGTCGGGCAGCGGGAAGATGTAGGTGGCCTCGATCGGCTGGGCCAGGCTGTTGGCGAAGGTCTGGCGCAGCTCGACCCTGACGTCGAGCCCGACCGCGCGCGCGTGCACATCCATGGCCTCGAGCGGCAGGTGGCCGCGGGCGGTGGCGAGCGAGCCGAAGCAGGCATCCGCGTCGCGCGGCAGCCGCTCCAGCTCGGCGGGGGTCATGAGATCGAGTGCGTGGGTCATTCTTCTGTCTCCTCTTGCTCGTGGGCATCGCCGGTCAGGCCATGTCGGCGCAGCGCGTCCAGGAGCGGCGCCGCAGCGCGGGCGAGCTCGCCTGGATCGATCGACGCGCCGCCCGGCAGGTGCGCGCCGCCCGGTCCGGCGGCTTCGATGACCAGACTGACCCCGGGGGCGAGGTCGATCTTGGCCATCGTCGTGAACGTCACGGTCGCGCGAGTCGGCGCGGCCGGTCGAGGGTCGAGCGGGACGGCGGCCGCGCGGGCCACCGATGGTGCGGGCGCGGCGGCCCAGAAGCG
>DATHKR010000211.1:0-11022 GCA_035489015.1 Kofleriaceae bacterium
CCCGGGAGGCGATCTCCCTGCCGCCCGACTCCTGGGCCCTCGACGCGCTTCCCGACCGGTCTGGTTCGCTCTGGATCGCGATCGGACCGGTCCCGCGGCAAGGGCCGGCCAGGCTCGCCCGCGTGGTCGCCGGGACCGAGATTGTCTGGCGCGAGATCCCCGGATCGAACGCCGCCGGCGATCTCCACCTGGTGCCGCGTCGCCGTGCGCCGCCCTTCATCGTCTCCGCCTCGGGCGCCTGGACGGCGTCCCCCGGCGGCGGCGCCACCCGCATCGCGACGTGGTCCGTCGACGGCTACGGCTTCTACGCGGCCACGGCGCGGGCGCGGGCCGACGGAGGGCTGACCGTCCTGGCGCCGACGTTCGATACGTGTGGCTCGGCCGACGTCCTCGAGGCGCTCGTCGAGCTTCGCGCGGGTGGACGGCGGCTCACCACGCGCCGCTGGACCGGTCGTCGCCTCGGCCACCGGACCCCGGCGCTGGCGGCCGACGGGTCGATCTATCGCTGGTTCCGAGACGCCGGCGGCGCGTGTACCCTCGAGACCGCCTCCGACGCGAGCAGCGCGACGCGCGGGGAGGCCTGCGACGTGCTGGTCCGCCACAACGGCGAGCGCACGGTGGCGGTCGTCGATGACGGCGGCGTCGTCCGGCTCGTGCGGCGCAAGCCGGGCGCGCCGTCGAGGATCGACCTCGGCCACCTGGAGCGCACCGAACACGCCGTCGACGTAACCCCCGATCACCGGGGTGGCGCGCTCGTCTTGACGGCCGACGGGCGGGTCGTCCGTTTCAGCGGCGGGACCGGCCTGGTCCTGCCCATCTAATCAGTGCTCGGTCGAGCGCTGACCAGGCAGTCGAGCGGGCGGCCGTCGATGCGCGGCGGGACCTCGACCACCAGCGCGGGCTCCTGCTCGGGCGGCTACCGCCAGGGGCAGGCCAAGGCCTGGGGCCCCGTGGCTGCCTCCCGGCTTCCGAGCCAATGTCGCGGCCGACTGTCGCGCCGACGCCAACGCCCGCGCTGCCGTCGGACACGCTGCAACGACGCGGCGCAGGACTCCGGGCTGCGCTGCTCCTCCCGGCCGACGTGCAACATGGCCGGGCTGACGCGCGAGACACGATGAGATTCAACCTGTCCTCGCCGCGCGATTCGCGACGCTGGTCGGCCGTCCAGTTCGAGCGAGATGCGTCTTTCAACCCGCCATGCCGCGCGCGGAGCGGGCGACCCGGTGAAGGAGCCTGATCACCGCGCTCGACGGCGAGCGCGGCGGCGCCAGAAGATCGGAGCCAGCGCAGCGGCCATGGCGCCGGAGCTCGAGCAGCCACATCCTCCGTCGGCCGTGTCGACGCTGGGGCCGGGCACGGGGCCGGCGTCGACGGAGCGACACGCTGCCAGGCCGAGATCGGTGCACAGCTGGAGCCAGGCCAGCCCTGCGCACCTCTCCTGCACGGTCCCCGACGGGCACTCGAGCGGCGCGGTCACCCCGGATGCTCGCAGCACCGGCTGCCATGTCATCGCGTCGGGCGACTTGCCGACCATGAACCCGTCCGGATCCCAGTTGGCGCCGCACGTGAACAGGGTGCCGTCTGCGCGCTCGTGTGCACACGCCATCTGCGGCTGCTGGGCCGGCTCCGTCCAGGTGACGCCGCCGTCGCTCGAGACGCGCACCCCTCCGTAGATCGTCCCCGCGATCACCGAGGAGCCGTCGCTGCGGACGACGAGCGCGCGAATCGAGCCGTCCATGGTCAGGACCTCGGTCCAGGTCGCGCCGCCGTCGGCCGACCGGTACAGGCCGTCCTCGGTCCCCCGCTCGGCGCGGACGAACACCAGGTCCGGCTCGGTGGGCGACACAGCCAGCAGACGGACCGAGCCGCTCTCGCCGGTCTCGATCGATTCGACCGGGAGATCGGTCCAGGAGGCGCCGCCGTCGTTCGACCGGATGAGCCTGGGCTCCGACGGCAAGATCCGCCCGGCCGCGTACAGGCGATCCGCGTTGCCCGGGGCCGCCCGGACCTCCGTCCACAGCACGCCCTCCACCGGCGGCGTGCTGGCAGTGAACGTGCGCCCGCCGTCAGTGCTGACCGCGATGTGACTGCTCACGCTGACGTCCGCCATCGCGGCCCAGACGCGACCGGCAGCGTCGATCTCGACGTCCTCGACGTGCGCCCCCGAGACCACACCGCCTACCGGCGCCCAGGAGCACCCGCCGTCGCGGCTGGCGACCAGTCCGGAGAACGACGTCGAGAACATGGCGCCGTCGGCGGCGATCTCGAGATCGGGCTCGAGACGATCGGAGTAGCCCAGCGCGTCCGGGCAGATCCAGCGGACCTCGCTCTCGCCCTCGTCCGGGGCGATCAACACGCCGAAAGTGGCGACGATGACCAGCGTCGTCGGATCGGAGGGATCGAACCGGAGGTCGTCACTCGCCGGCAGAGTTCCCGGGTGGGCGAACACAGCGCCGGGCAGCGCCACCGCGGCCACCAGGATCGATCCCGTGAGGGAGTGGGGGGCTGCCATCGTGGCTCTGGATGATAGCCGGGATGGCCCCGCCCGCGCTGCTTGACCGGACGATCGTCCCGGAGCAGCAGGCTCAGCCCGCCCGGAGCAACATCTTCAACTGCGAGCTCAATCGACCCTGGTATAGGTCAGATCGAGGTCCTTCTCCCACGTGGACCCGTCCTTCGACAGCTCACCCTTGCCAGCCATGGTCCGTCCATCTCGACTGATCGTGAGGCTGTAGCGCTGAGAGAGCTCGGGCGCCTCGCGCCACCATCGCAAGACGTCGCCCTGCATGCTGACCTGGTAGAGCCGGGAGACTCCGCGCTGGTCGTAGTAGATCATCACGTAGGTGCCCAGCTGGTCGTCACTGCCGATCATCGCCACCCCGGCCGGGATACCGACATCCTCTCGGATGCTCGAGCTCATGCGGAGAAACCAACCCGACTCGTCCCAGGCGAACGACGTCCTGCCGTGCAGGGTCTTCCCCGGGATCAGCCCGTGACTACCGACGGTGTCCCAGACCCCGATGAGCGGCTCGAGGACCTCGGTCGCAGCATTCAGCGGACAGGCCGGACGCTTCTGCTCTGCCATGCGCATACGTTACACCGCCGTCTCTCTCGCGCGCGGCACTACCTGGGCGGCAGTCAGCACTTCTGTCCGACCTGCGGCACGCCCGTTCTCCGCACGGGGTACAAGGACCAGAGCGTGTCGGTGAACGCTCGATGCCTCGAAGGGGCGATGTCTTCGAGCTGAAGACGGAGCGATTCGACGGCCGCAACCTGATGCCACCCGGGCCGATGGCGCCGCGCGTCTGAGCAGCGTGTCCGGGCTCGGAGCGCGCGGGCCAGTGTCATACTGAATCGATGGCCAAGAGAGAGATCTCGCGATTCCCCACTCCCGCCCTCGAGGACCTGCCGGAGGACGTTCGCGAGCGCATCGTGCAGGTGCAGGAGAAGGCCGGCTTCGTGCCGAATGTCTTCCTGGTCCTGGCCCGCCGCCCGGACGAGTTCCGGGCCTTCTTCGCCTATCACGACGCGCTCATGCTGAAGGAGGGCGGCCTCAGCAAGGGAGAGCGCGAGATGATCGTCGTCGCCACCAGCGGCGCCAACCAGTGCCTGTATTGCGTCGTCGCGCATGGCGCGATCCTTCGCATCTACGAGAAGGACGCGCACATCGCCGATCAGCTGGCGGTCAACCATCGCCGGGCCGACCTCACACCGCGCCGGCGCGCGATGCTCGACTTCGCCATGAAGGTGGCGCTGCGCTCCGGCGAGGTCGACGACGCCGACTTCACGCGTCTTCGCGAGCACGGATTCACCGACGAGGACGCGTGGGACATCGCCGCCATCGCCGCCTTCTTCGCGATGAGCAACCGCCTCGCCAACGCGACGGGCATGCAGCCCAACGAGGACTTCTACCTGATGGGTCGAGAGCCGAGACGCACGTCGAGTCGCGGCTGATCAGGGCGCGACGCGCGCCGAGGGGAGCCTGGGCGCCGGGCGGTCGTCGAACGAGAATGGCGGGTACGGGTCGACCAGCGAGGCCTGGTAGGCGAGCAGGCGGATGCTCCAGCGCTGCAGCCCGGCCAGGAACCCGAACGCGCCGTCGCCGACCCGCTCGCTGACGAGCACGCTCAGGACCGCCCAGAGCCACACGAAGCTGCCCACGAAGGCGAGCACGCCGAGGAGCAGGGCGCTGGGCAACCCGATGAGCAGGCGCCACAGCGCCGACGACACGGTCGGCTGACCGGAGGGCTCGACATCGAGGTGCACCGTCTCCTCGGGCGAGTGGACCGGCAGGGTCTCGCTCGCCAGACCCAGCCACGCGAAGATCGCGGCGAACCAGCGCAGTGCTCGCACCACGCGGGGACCGTCTTCCTCGAGATAGGACGCTGCATCGCGCCCCGACAGGCGCGCGGCCGCGAAGACCGGCAGCGCGACGTACGCGGCCATGAAGAGGAGGCCGAGCGAGAGCCCGAGCATGCCCAGCACGACGAAGGCGAGCACGCGGACCAGGAGCTGAAGACGCGTGAAGCGCGCCGGCTTGTCGACGCTGTAGCGAACAGGGTATGCGTTCATGAGATCATCTCGATCTGCAAGGCGCGGTCCCGCCCCGCGAGAGTCGGCGCGGCTCCATCTCCGCGAAACATCGACCCGTCGCAGCGGATCATCGCTGTCGCATGTCGCATGTCGCACGTCCCTCGGTCCCGGGACCCGCGAGAAGGCGACCGCGACTCACTTGGCCAGCATGACCTCGGTGGACTTGATGACCACCTTGACCGCGTCCCCCTTCTTGAGCGAAGGACGCTCGGCAGAGCTCTTGGTGATGACCGAGGTCAGCTCCTGGTTCGATGTCAACCCGCCTTCGGTCGAGTCATCCGGATGCCCGTGCCTCGCGCCAGCCCTCCTGGCGCCGCGTCTCAGCGCGGCTCGCTGTCGGCCGGCGTGGGCGACGTCGGCGCCGCGGGGTCGCCCCGCACCGCGCGCGCGATCGCCGCTGGCGTGATCCCCTGAGTGCGCGCCAGCAGCAACGCGAGCGGGCCGAACATCGCCGCGGCGACCACCGCGAGATGTGCTCCTGCTGGCAGGGCGCCTGCGATGTGGTGGACGACGATGCCGATGACCATCGACGCCGCGACGCACAGCGGGATGCCGCCAACGCGGCGCAGATAGTCGGCGGCCCGCATGTCGATCGCCGCCAGGCCGATCATCGCCAGCACGGCGAACGCCAGCGGATAGCCGATCGCCCATGCGCAGGCCACCGACAGCATGCCGAGTCGATCGCCGAGTAGCTCGGCCGCCAGCCAGTACAGGGCTGGCAGCAGCACCGCCGCAACCGTCTGGTAGATGAGGGTGCGGCCGGGGTAGCCCATGCCGTCGAGCAGCGGCGGTACGACGTAACTCATGGCGCGGAACACGCCCACCACCGCGAGCACGGCGATGGCCGCCTCGGAGCCGGCGAACTTGTCGCCGAACACGGCGGCGTTGAGCTCGCTGGCAACGATGACGACGAACGCCAGGTAGCTCGTCACGGTCAGCAGGTTGAGCCGCGACAGCATCAAGAACTGGTCGACGAGCCGGGGGCGGTCGTACTTGAGGCGCGAGAACGCAACGAACGCCACGTCCTTGACCACCTCCGAGATGATGCGGACCGGCTCGAGCACCACCTCGTACGCCCACTTGTAGAGCCCGAGCGCGTGATCGCCGAAGTAGTAGCCGACGATCGGGTAATCGACGTTCGTGTAGAAGTAGAAAAGAATCTGGCTCCCGGACGCCTTGAGCCCGAACACGGCGTAGTCGAGCGCCTCGCGCAGGCGCAGCACGAACCGCGGCCGCCACGGGTGGCAGATCTGGGTGCCGATGCCGGTCACGGCGACGCGGCACGGATCACGGCCGCCGACAGGCCGAGATCGGTCGCCAGGTCCAGGATCGGGAACACCCACACTGCCTTGGTGGCGATGCCGTACTCGTCAGTCCGGATCCAGAACCGAAGGATGAGGATGATGGCGACGAAGTCGAGCAGCGACACCAGCGTGCTGGCCAGCCCGACCCAGGACAGGCCACGGTTGACTTCGCGCCGGATCGTCGCCCCATCCCCCACAGGCAGGATTGACTACTAACACGCCCCCGGCTCGCGGCAGAAATCGACTGGCTCGGTGAAACGGTGGAGGCCTGCCCCTCTCTACCTTCATGAGGCCCTCCTCCGGATCACGGATCGGGCTGCCCGATTTCGGGAGAGGCGGGTGAGGGGTTTCGAGCGGCTCGTACGTTCCTGCATCGGGGCACCGGCTCCGAGGTTCTGGCGCGACCACCGTGCGCCGGCGCCGCTCGGCGAGGAGGCTGATGCGGATCACATCGCTCGATGCTGTCATCGCCCAGGAGGGGAAGCCGGGCGGCGCCGCGCCAGCCGGCGTGGCCCGCACCGCAGCTCGTCCGGCGGCGATGGGCTCGATCCCCGGCCCGGAGCGAATGGTCCGGACCGAGGACATCCGCCGCGGGCTGGTGAAGGCGGTTGGCCGGGTCTGTCCACCCTGGCTGTCCGCCCATCGCGACGACCTGGTCCAGTCCGCGATGCTCCGCATCCTCGAGATCCGGAATCGAGACGAGGCGGACCGGACCTTCTCCGCGTCATATCTGAGGAAGGTCGCCCATGCGGTGCTGGTCGACGAGATCCGGAGGCTGCGCCACCGCTCGGAGGTCCCGCTGGCGGGTGATTCCGGGGCCGGCGGTGATGAGTGCGACGGACCCAGCCCGCGGGTCACGGATCCGGAACGCCGCCTTCAGGATCGGCAGCTCGGTCAGGTGATCGGGGAGTGTCTCCGCACCATCAAGACCGAGCGCCGCCAGGCGCTGGTCCTCTTTCTGGAGGGCCACTCGGTGCCCGAGGCGGCCCGGATCCTGGGCTGGGGTCACAAGAAGACCGAGAACGTGATCTTCCGCGGCCGCGCCGATCTTCGCCGCCGTCTGGAGCTCATGGGGGTCAAGCCATGAGAGACGATCGGTACAGCGACGAGGCGCTCCGGGCAGCCTTCCGGACGCTGGTCGACGAGGCCGAGGACCGGGGCGGCCCTGACGCCGGCCGCATCTGGGATGCGATCGACGGCTCCTCGCCGGCCGCCGAGCGTCGGAAGGTGGTCGATGAGATCGCGCAGCGGCCCGGTGCGGCCCTCTTCTGGCGGCTCGCCCGCGAGCTGCAGGCCGATCGGGAGCCGTCCGGCGAGCAGGACGCCGCGCCTCCCGCGCCGCAGGCGCGGCCGACCGTGGACCGACGACTGGTCAAGTACGCCGCGTGGGCGGCTGCCGCGGCCGTGGTGCTCGCGGTGGGAACCTGGGCCACCCGGCCGGGTCCGACGGCAGCGACGGAGACACCCAGTTATCGCAGTCCCGATCAGGGCCACGATCAGGGTGGTCACGGTCTGGATCACCATCACCATCAGATGAGATCCGAGGTGCCCGGAGAGCGGGCGCTCGACCGCAGCCGGTTCCTCTTGCGATGGTCTCCGGCCGTCGAGGGCGCGCTCTACGACGTCCGCGTGATGACGGAATCGCTCGTCGAGATCGCGTCGGCGCGCGACCTGGCCCGGCCCGAGCTCCTGGTGCCGTCTTCTCGTCTGCGCGCGCTTGCCCCCGGCTCCCGGGTCCTGTGGCAGGTGACGGCGCGTCCCCCTTCGGGGGCCGAGGTGCGATCCGAGACGTTCGTCTCGGTGATCCAGTAGAGCGCGTTCCAGGGCGCAAGGAGATCAGGGGATGAGGGCAAATCGCATGTCGATGGCAGTGGGTGGTTGGATCACGGTGGGGATCCTCGCGCTGGCACCCGTCGCGCTGACGGGAGACGCGAGCAGCGAGCCGGTCTCGGACAGTGTGTCGACGACGCGCTGGGTCTCGGTGTCCACGGGGCTGATGACGTTCCGCCCGGGCAGGGCGCTCCGCGTGAGCGCCGTGGAGGTCGATGGCAGTCGCCCGGCTCGCGAGGTGCGCCTGTTCGTCATCGACGGCAAGCGGCGCGTCCTCCGCCAGACCGTCGAGCAGCTCACGCCCAACGCACCCGTCTTCCTGGACCTCGCCCGGAACGAGATCCCGCCGGGCAGCGACCCGCCCGGGCTGCCGATCCGGGCGGAGTACAAGCTCCCTTGCCCCGACGACGACCCGGGTCCGGTCACGTCCTTCGAGATCTACAACACGGCGACCTCGGAGACCGAGGTCTCGAGCGCGTGCGGTTGCCCCTGCTGTCCTCGTGGTCCCACCGTTCCACCCCCCGTGCAGGTCGATTGCGGTGGCGGCTATCGGGTGGGCCAGCTCACGAGCGCGCCGTAGCGTGGCTGCTCGCCGCTCGACTCTCCTCGTGGCCGCCGCGCTGCAGGTCGTCCTCTGGACCCGCAGCGCCCGGGCCGACGATCCGTTCGGGCGATGTGAGCAGGAGCTCGCGAGCCACCCGGAGACCTACGAGGCGTCGCTCTGCTTCTACAAGGCCGCCGCGGGCTCGCAGCGCTGGGGCCTCGGGCGGGAGCATCTTCGCCGCCTCCGCCGCGCCCACCCCGATGTTCACTGGCCGACCCTGTGCCTGGGCTACATCGAGTACAACCAGGGCGGCTCCGGGACCGAAGACCTCTTTCAGGCCGCGGCGGAGGGATTTGCCGCCCAGGGCGTGGCGAAGGGCGAGGTGCTCGCCCGCCTCAACCTCGGCACGTACCTCGTCAACGGACCCGGCAAGGTCGCCGAGGCCGCGGAGCAGATCCGCCGGGCCACCGCCGTCGCCGAAGCGTCCGGAGATCGCGAGCTCCAGGCGCGCGCGCTGGTCGGCACGGCCCAGCTCATGGAGCACAGCGGCACCGACCTCGAGAGCGCCTACCGGGTGCTGCGCCAGGTCGAGTCGCTTCGCGATGTGCCGCCCGGCGTGCGGAACCCGGCGCTCCACCTCCTGGGCAACATGGCCCACCAGCTCGGCCGCTACGACGAGGCGATCCAGCACTACCGCGAGCTCGCGCGCCTCCTGGGCGACGCCAGCCCCTCGCAGGAGCTCGCGGCCGCGCTCTACAGCATCGCGAACAGCATGCTGGACAAGCGCCTCGAGCTGCCCACCCCCGGAGCTCGAGAGGAGATCCTGGCGGCGGCCGAGCGGGCCCTGCACGCGGGCATCGAGTCCGGAAACGCGCTGTACGAGGCGGTGTCCCGGGCGCTCGTGGCCCGCCTGCTGGCCTCGGATCCGGGTCAGCGAGACGTGGCCAGGCAACACCTCGATCGCTGCCTCGAGCTGGCGAGGCGCTCGCTTCAACCGCAGCGGCAGAGCGAATGTCTCTGGTACCTGTCCGAGCTCGAGGCCGACCGCGATCCGGTCGCCGCCGCCGGGTACGTCGCGAGGGCGATCGAGATCGCCGACCAGGGCGCCGACCGCTGGTTCGTCCCGTTCGCCTGGCGCTACCGGACGGAGCTCGAGTTCCGCGCCGGCCCCCGCGATCAGGCGGTCGCCGACGGCCTCCGGCTGCTCGACGTGATCGAGACGTTCCGCGAGCTGCAGGTCGGAGAAGGAGGGCGCGCGGGAGTCCTGTCGCGCTGGGCCGGCGACTACTACCGCGTCTCGGGAGAGCTGCTGCGAGGGGGCGGCGGTGGCCCCTCGCGACACGAGCTCGAGCTGGGGTTCCAGGTCGCCGAGCGGCTCCGGGCGCGCGTCCTGCTCGACCGGATCGCGACCGTGCGGGCCGGGACCGCGCCGCCGGCGGATCCGTCCGCCGCGAGGGAGAGGCAGGAGACCCTGGAGGCGATCTCCCAGGTCCACCGCCAGCTCCTGCGTCCGGAGGTGAAGTCGGGGGAGAGAGACGAGGCGCTCCGCCGGCTCGAGGTCCTGGAGTCGCGCGAGGCGGATCTGCGCGACCAGCTCGCCCGCTCCTCGCATTCCCACGCGGCACCCTCGCCGCGGACGTTCGCCCGGCTCGAGGACGTCCAGCGGCTCCTGGCAGGGGACGAGGCCCTGCTGTCGTTCCAGGTCGGGCTCTGGCGCGACATGTTCGGCGCCTTCGAGGGAGGAGCGTGGCTCCTGGTCGTCACGCGAGACGACGTCCGGGCTCACCGGATCCCGGACCGGGTCGAGCTCGAGGCAATGGTGCCCACCTTCACGGGGCTGTTCGCGGCGCGAGATGGGCGCGAGGGCGCGCCCGCCGCGGCGCTCTACCAGCGCCTGCTCTCGGCCGCGCTCGAGGAGCTTCCGGCCCAGGTGACCCGTCTGGTGATCATCCCGGACGGCCGCCTGCATCAGCTCCCGTTCCCGGCCCTCCGCGTGCCGCCCTCGAGCCAGCCGCTCGGCCTCCGGTACGCGCTGTCGGTCGTCCCGTCGGCCACCATCTGGGCGTCGTGGCGGCGCGGCGCGACGAAGCGCGCGCCGAAGACCGTCTGGGCCTTCGCCGACCCGGTCGTCGGCCCCGATTCGCGCGCCCGGACGTCCGCCGCGGCGGAGCGCTCGTGGCTGTCCGGCTCCGGCGCGCCGCTCGGCCCGCTCCCTCACGCGCGACAGGAGGGGGAGCGACTGGTCAGGACCCTGGGTGGCGAGCACGTCCTTCTGATCGGGGCCGACGCGAGCGAGCACGCGCTCAAGGCGGGGCACCCTGGCTCGTTCGCCATCCTGCACCTCGCCGCTCACGCGGTGATCGACGACGAGCACCCCGAGCGATCCGCCGTCCTCCTCGCGCCGGGGGACGATTCGGAGGACGGCCTGCTCCAGCCGCGCGAGATCAGCGAGCTCGATCTCGAGGGCCGGATCGTCGTCCTGTCGGGCTGCCGGACCGCGTCCGGGAAGGTGATCCAGGGCGAGGGCGTCCTCAGCCTGGCGCGCGCCTTCTTCGAGGCCGGCGCCACGGCGGTGATCGGAAGCCTCTGGCCGCTGCGGGACGACGAGGCCGAGATGTTCTTTGGACAGCTCTACACCCGCCTCGGCCAGGGCGAGCGACTCGACCGGGCCGTCCAGCTCGCCCAGAAGTACGCCGTCGACCACGGCGCCCCGTCAGCCGCGTGGGCCGGGATCGTCCTCCTCGGCGACGG
>DATHKR010000212.1:0-7835 GCA_035489015.1 Kofleriaceae bacterium
GCAGCGGGCGGAGCGGCCGCGCGGTGCCGGTCTCAGCCCGGGTGCGCCGAGGTTTGCCGGGCAGGCGGGAGGATCGGGCCGACTAGAGTCGGCGCATGAAGACCGGACGCGGCGTGGTGCTCGCGGTGCTCGTGGTCGCGAGCGGATGTATGCGGCGCGGCAGCTACCAGGTCGAGACCTACCGCGGCGCGCGCTCCGACATCGGGGCGCGGTGCGCGGCCGACTGCGGCCGGGCGGGCGACGCCGAGCGCTACACCGCGTGCCTGGCGGCGTGCCCGGGGGTGCGGTTCTACGAGGGTTACCGCTGCCCGCTTCGGGGGCCCGGGCCCGACTGCCTGGACGAGTGCCACGCCACCACCACCGGACAGGCCGAGTTCGGCATCTGCGAGGCGGCGTGCCGGGCCCGGCCGGCGCCGGAGCCGGCGGTCGCCTGCCGGGATTCGACCCGGTTCGACGGGGCGCTGCTCGCGCGCACCCTCCTGGGCGCGACCGTCGGCGGCCTGGTCCTCTGGTGGGCCTTCTGGCAGCTCGCCCCGTACTACTTCGTCGATCGATCCTAGTCGGCTCGCCGGCACCAGACGACCACGACGGAGCCGTCTACTCTGGCGGTCACACCGGACCCACAGTTGAGTACTGACCGCGCCGCCGCGGGATCACCTCCGCGTTGCGAAGTGCACGTGAGGTCGACGGCACGAACGGCTCGAGCTCGTCGATCACGATGCGCACGACCTCGCGCACGGGTGCCAGCGCCGCCGCCGCGTCCCGCGGTGCCAGCTTCCACGGCGCGGCGCGATCGAGGTAGCGATTCGCCGCGTCGACGGTCTCGATGATCGCGGCGGCGGCCTCGTCGATCGCGAACGCGTCGAGCGCGGCGTCGATGCGCCCGGGCAATGCCGAGGCGTCGAGCTCGGACGACACGTGTGGCGCCGTGCCGACCTTCGCCGCGAGCGTCGCCGTCCGATGCGCGAGGTTGCCGATCCGATTCGCGAGGTCGGTGTCATGGCAGGCGAGGATCGCGTCGATCGAGACATCGGAGTCGGCGCGCGCCCGACACTGTCGGGCGTAGAACCACCGCAGCGCATCGACGCCGCAGCGCTCGACGACCGGCACGACATCGAAGCCTTCGCCGGATTTCGCGATCTTCTTGCCGTCCAGGGTGAGGTAGCCGTGCACGAACAGGCGCTCGGGCAGTGGCAGCTCGGCGGCGAGCAGGAACGCGAGCCAGTAGACGGCGTGAAAGCGTGTGATGCCCTTGCCGATCACGTGCGTGCGTTCTCGCCACGAGTGCCAGTCGCCGGGCACGAGGTAGTTCGCGAGGGCGTCGAACCAGACGTAGATGACCTGTGCCGGATCGTCGGGGACCGGAATCCCCCAGCCGCCCGACCGCGCAGCATCGCGCGAGACGCTGATATCGCGGACGGCGCCGGCCAGGAACGCGAGTGTCTCGGCACGGGCGGAGTCGGGAAGGATCTGCACGCGACCCGATTCGATCGCGTCGCGAATGCGCCCTCCATGGCGCGAGAGCCGAAAGAACCAGTTCTCCTCGGCGACCTCCTCGAGCGGGGTCGCGTGCTCGTCGCAGGCGTCGACAAACGCCTCGCAGCCGATGCAGTAGCGGCCGCGCCAGCTCGCGCGGTAGAGGTCGGCGCTGCACGCGCGCCACAATCGAACGACCGCATCGCGATGCCGCGCATCGGTCGACGTGCGCACGAAGTCGTCGGGCGTGAGGTCGAGCACCGCGGCGAGCTCGCGGAAAGCGCCCGCATTGCGATCGACGAGCGCGCGCGTCGAGATGCCCTCGCGCGCGGCCGCGACGACATTCTTGAGGCTGTGCTCGTCGGTGCCGGTGGTGAAGGTGACGGCGTGCCCGCGTCGCCTGCGATGGCGCGCGATGATGTCGGCGAGCACGAGCTCGTACGCGAACCCGAGATGCGGACGAGCGTTGACGTAGGGAATGGCAGTGCTGATGAACGTGGACGTGGTCATGGCGATCCTCCTTGCCGGAGGCCGCCCTCGCGCGTTCGCACAATGCAGCTGCCACGAGGGCAGCCGCAGGCGCGTCAGTAGACCTGTGCGCGAACGAATGCCCGATGCTGTTGCTCGGGCATCGACATTCGAAGCGCGCACGTCATGACCGGCAGCATAGCAACGCCGATCGAAGAGCGCGCGCGCGAATTCGCGGCTGCTCGCATTCGCGCGTGATGTCGCTCTTGTAGAACCGCTCGAGCTTCGCCGTTTGCTTCGGAATCGTGGCGGTGACGAACGGCCGCGCCGCCGCGCTGGTCGGCGATGGGACGTCGCCACCGGGTTGAGTCGTCCTACCTCTTGTTACCCGAAAGCCAGCGCTCGCGGAGGGAGCGCATGGTCTCGTCGTCGAGGTCTTTCAGCAGGTCGCCGAGGGTGCAGGTGTAGGAAAAGCGGGACAGGCACAGCCAGCCGTCGATCTGCGCCTGTTGCGCGTCGTCGCTCGCCGACGAATCGCCGAACGCCGGGGATCGGGCGACGCGCTTGGCGCATTCCACCGTCTGACATGCGCACGCCTGCTGCCGGAACCGCTGCTTCTCGGCCAGGTCCTCGCGGTGCTGCGCCGCGAGGGCGTTCCCCGCGGTCTGGATCATGGCGGCGACGCAGAACAGGCCGGCGAGGAGGGCGAGGGCGAGGACGGCGCGGCGGCTGCGGATCGGAGGCAGGACCATCGCGGAGGAAACGGAAGCGGCGGCGCCGGGTATTCCCGAAGCCCCACCATGCGGGGCTGGCGCTGGAGGCGCTGCGCGATCTGACGGGCAGGCTTGGGTCGCTCGGTCGCTGCAGGAGGTCCTGCGCTGGGGCTTCTGATCTTGGTGGGCCGGCCGCCCCGACCCCTCGTCCCCTTCGACCGCGCCCATCTGACCTGCAATCGGGGCGCAGCGAGATTGTGTGTGAGCTCTGCCGCGCAGTCGCGGTCAAAGCCCTTCTGTTGAGAAGCGGTAGGGGCGTTGAAAATTCCATCAAGGCTGTCGCGTCAGAGACAGCCTCGGGATGAGACCTCGCTGGGCACGCGTCGATCCGCACAGTGGCGCAACCCAGTTCGGCGGATTCGCACGCACGGCACGAGCGCTCGTGGGCGCTCATGGATTGCCGCTTGCCGAGATCGAACAAGCGGCGACCGGAGCGGCGGCGTGATCCGGGCGATACCTGGGTTCGTCGGCTGTCGCGCATACTGGCGAGCGCCGTGTCTGGGGATCCCGGCCAGCGCTGTGATCGATTTGCGCGCCGCTTCGAGGTGGCCTTTCTGGTGGCGTTCGCAGTCATCGGGCTTGTGGCGAAGGGCATCGACTACGCCATGCACACCAGATCCGAGCGATTGATCTTCCCGGTCACGTCGATGTCGATGTTCGCCCACCCGCCCCGCCTGAACGGGCGCATGCAGGAGCGCATCGAACGCGTGCGCGGAGGCGACTGAGTGTCGCGTGCCGACCTTCGTCCTCGTGCCCGCTCCGCACCGATGGAGGCGCGTACGTGGCTGGCGGATGGGCGCGCCGAGCTCGAGCGCGGGCGGCTGCTCCTGTGGTTCTTCTACATCTGGGCGCTGACCAAGGCATTCAGCGCGATCGAGGTCGCCCAGTCGGTGGCCGGCGGAGCGATCGTCTGGGCACCCAAGGCCGGCATCGGCATCCTGTCCTGGCTCTCGGCCGACATCTTCTCGGTCGCGGTCCTCGTGGCCACAGCGTGCAGCGTCGTCGGCGCGGCGGTGAGCGCCGTTCGTCCCGGCCTGCGCGCGGCGCGCGCGCTCTTCTTCGTCGGCCATCTCTTCCTCATGGCGGTCGCGTTTGACCTGCGCGGCAAGATCGATCACAGCGAGCACACCACGCTGTGGGTCGCCTTCATCGTCATCTTCCTCCCGTCGTTTCGCCGCGCGGCCGAAGATGAACAGGCCCGGCGCGCCTTCAATCGGATCATGTGGACGGCGGGGGCCGCGGTGTTGCTCACCTATACCCTCGCCGGCATCAACAAGGTGATCGCCGGCATCGGCGATCTGCTGGGCGGGCGCCCGTCGTGGCTCGCCCCCGACGGGCTGGTCTACCTCATCGCCAACGCCCGGCGCCCCGACGGCGCGTTCCTGTCCGACTTCCTCATCGGCCATCCATGGATGACCTACGGCGTCCAGCTCGGCGTGCTCTACCTCGAAGGCTTCGCGCTGGTGGTGGCGTTTCGGCCGCGCCTCCTTCGCCCCTGGGGCATCGCCCTCCTCGGCATGCACCTGGCCATCGAGGCGACCATGGGCATCTCCTTCAGCAGCGCGGTCATCCCGCTCATGCTCTTCGTCGTCGGGTCGCCCTTCGCGACGCAGGGCGGCGCGATCCAGACGGTGCAAGACCTCCCGCTGTTCGGCCGTCCAGTCGCCGCGATCCTCTCGCGCATCCGTGCACGACGAGGCGCCGGCTCGATGACCGGGACGATCGCCGATCCCTGATCATCGAAAGAACCTCGCGGATCTGGCTGCTGGATCGGCATGCCGGTCCAGCCTGCCAGTCGAGCGCGGCGGCCATCGCTGCGCGGGCGGCGCGCGCTCCGGCGGATGGCGCTGATCCGGGTCGGCCGCCATCCTCTCGAGTTCTGTGTGATCTGCGCTCGCCGGACCCGGGCGCTCGCGTCGGTCTCGGGGCGCGCGTTGCGACCTTCCGCCGGCACGTCGCTTGCGATGGCTGTCGGGCACGAAAGGAGCGCAACAGATGATCCAGCTCGAACATCAAGAGGTCCTCGAGACCAGACCGCGCGCGACGGCATCGCGACGGAGACGCACTCGGCCCCGACGGCGTGTGTCCTGGCGAGACGATCTGAACCGCGCCGTCGCGGCGACACTCATTGGGCCCCTGGTGGCGCTGGGATGCGCACGCCTGGACCCTTCCGGAGGCGAATCCGACGAGACGATCGGGGAACAGGCGTCGGTCACCGCGTCCGAGTACGAGACCCTGGTCAACAGCATCGCCTTCGATCCCGACTACGTCGCGCTCCAGCAGAAGTCGATCCAGCTCACCGCACGCGTCCTCCCGCGCGCGGCGGTCATGACCGACCAGCAGCTTGCGCTGCTCTCCTCCGACGATGTGACCGACGCGCAGGTCCTGGCCCTCTCCGGGCTCACCACCCAGGACCTGGCAGACGTCGCGCAGCTGGGGGCCACCGTCCGCGCGCGCTTCCCGTGGATCAAGACTCACGGCGTCGACCTGCACCGGCTGGCGACCTTGACCAATCCGCAGCTCTACGCGGCCTACGAGGGCGCGCTGAGCACCGTCCCCGCGCTCGACGTCGCGTCGCGGAACCCGTCCACTCGCGCGGCGCGGGCGGCGGCTGCTCGCGCGTTTTTGCTCGCGGAGGCGTCGAGGAAGACCGCGGGCGAAACCGACGACGATCCGCCGCCGGACTCGGGGGACGATGGCCCGCCCGGCTACTGCTGCTGGGCCGGCGACATCGCGGGGATCCTGGCAGGCCTGGCCCCGATCGGGATCATCATCGTTGCCATGGCCATCAACCCGGAGTTCGGGGCCGTCGTGGCCGCCGTGATCCTCGTTGCCTACGCGGTCATCTTGATCGCCGCCTGGGTCAGCTCGGTATGGGACGACGTCGTCGACTGGTTCGAGGACGCGGCCGAGACGCTCGACGAGTCGTTCGGCCACGACGACGACGAGTGCAGCGGCGACGGCGACTGTGACTCCAACCAGTACTGTGACAACGGGGATGTGCTGGGAGGGATCTTCGGCACCAACGAGTGCGAGCCCGACAAGAACGAGGGCCAGGGGTGCTGGAAGGACTCCGAGTGTCGATCGGGATGCTGCAAGTTCAACTGGGGACGCCTGCAGTGCCGCCCATCCGACAAATGTGACTGAGGGGTGTCTGGCCCTGGCCTCCGCGTAGAATGAGCGGCGATGGGAGCAGCAGACGTCGATCTCGATCTCCGCCGCGGCCTCCGTCGCCGTCTCATGCTGATCCTGGGGGCGATCGCGGCGATGGTCGGGGTCGCCTGGCTGGCCAGCTGGGCGTGGGGCCGCCATCAGGAGGGCCAGGAGCGAGCGGCCTTGGTCGACGAGGCGCGCACGGCGCTCGCCGGCATCGAGCGCTGCATGGCGCGCGACCGGCGCCCCAGCGGCGAGGCGTTCCTCCTGCGCAAGGTCGACTCCCGCGCCGGCAGTCTGGACTGCCGGGCGAGCGACCTCCACATCGATCTCGAGCGAGCCGCCGAGGGCCTCGGCGTGACGATCGATCTGCCGCGCCCGTTGCTGATCGACGATGCCGACTGCGAGTGGATCGGGCGGGCGCACGCCGCGCTCGATCAGCTGCTGGCCGCGGTGGACGCGCCGAGCGCCGGCCCGGCGCCCTCCTGCGCGCTGGAGCAGCTCGAGCTGGTGGAACCGCCCGCGGAGCTCCGGCTGCGGTCCGGCTGGGTCCAGCGCACGACGGTCCGGGACGGCTCGATCGTCATCGCGTCGGTGGAACCAGGGGCGCGAGGGCGAGGACGCGTGGGACGCACTCGCGACGGCCAGGACTGGGAGGTCCGCGAGCTGCCGCCAGGAGCTGACCCGGACCGGCTCGACTGGTCAGGTCCAGTCCCCTGGCTCGTCGAGGTCGCGGCGTCGGAC
This sequence comes from Kofleriaceae bacterium, assembly GCA_035489015.1. Taxonomy (GTDB): domain Bacteria; phylum Myxococcota_A; class Polyangia; order Haliangiales; family Haliangiaceae; genus DATFRY01. The sequence continues at coordinate 6,615 of DATHKR010000212.1, forward strand.
CGCGCGCGGGTCTGGGTCCGAGAGGGGGACGCCTGGCGAGAACGCGCGCGCCTCCCCGTGTACGGGATCCATCAGATCCGCGCCGCGGGCGACCTCCTGGTCGTTGTCGCGGGCGGTGAGGGCGGCAGGCGGCTGCTGCTTTCATCGGCCGATCGCGGTGCCACGTTCTCGAAGCCGGCGGTGGTGCCGGCGAACACCGGCAGGGTCGCCGAGACGACCACGGTCTCGCCCGAGGGGGCGGTGGTGCTGCTCACCGCGTCCGAAGAGGGCCCGGCTCGGTTCATTGCCCGGCGTGTGGAGGCGGGTGGCGTCCGGCCGACCACCGCAGAGCTGAGCTGGCCGGCCGCGGAGGACGATGGCCGCGGCCTCGGTGCCTGTCGCGACGGTTCGCGGCACTGGGCGCTGGTCCGCGATCGCCACCTCGTCGTGTCGTCCGATGATGGCCGCACCTGGCACGAGGTGCGCGATCTGGCGGCTCCGTTCGCTCGCTCCTGGCTCTCCTGCGGCGGCTCTCGGCTGGCCCTCATCGGATCGAGATCATGGGGCGGGCCGCTGGAGTGGGTCCTCTGCGACCAGCAGAGCTGTGGAGAGCCGGTGCCGGTGCCGATCCAGCGCATGTCGCTCCATGCCGTCGAGCTCGAGGGAGCGAGGACCAGGCTCTGGATCAAGAGCGACGCCGTGGCGAGCGCGGGCCCGCTGCTCCATGTCTTCGACGCAACCCGTGCGGCGCTCACGCCGGAGAGGGTGTATCAGCTGCCTCGACAGGACCAGGCGCTGCCGGTGCTGCGGGTCAGCGGCGGGCTCCTGCGCTTCCACGACGGCGACGTCGGGGCCTACTGACCAGGGACGAGGTACCAGGTGGCAGACGCTGGATGAGGCGGGCGCCCGGGTTTCGAGCCAAGATGGCTCTCATGGAGCCACGACGATGAAGGTCCTCCTCCTCGGCCTACGCGGCGTCGTCGTCGAGGAAGCCCGCGCCCACATCGACCTCGCCGACGTCGAGATCTTCGGCGGCGGCAGCCTCGACGACATGCGGGCCATCTTCGCCACGACGCCGGTGGATCACGTCATCCTGGGCGGCGGCCTCCCTCTCGAGATCCGCCTGGCCATCGTCCGCGAGGTCTTCACCCTGAGCTCGGCCACGACGGTCCACATGAAGGACATCGACTCGGGGCCCGAGGGCTTCTTCCCCTTCGTCAGCGCCGTGATCCGCGGGCTCCG
>DATHKR010000213.1:0-118095 GCA_035489015.1 Kofleriaceae bacterium
CTGGCGCGCGCTGCCGGTCCCGGCCGCCCTGTCCGACGGCGCCGCCGCGACCCTGCTGGCCCGCGGGATCACCGCCCACATGCTGCAGACCCGGGTGTACGCGGTCGACGCCACCACCACCGCGCTGATCCACAGCGCCGCCGGCGGGCTAGGAAGCCTGCTGGTGCAGTGGGCCAGGCAACGCGGCGCGACGGTGATCGCCACGGTCGGAAGCGAGGCCAAGGCGGCGATCGCGCGCGGCCACGGCGCCGACCACGTGATCGTCGGACGGGACGCCGACTTCGAGGCCGAGGTCCGCGCGCTGACCGGTGGCCGCGGCGTCGACGTGGCCTACGACGGGGTCGGCGGCACCACCCTGGCCCGGACGCTCGGCTGCGTGCGGCCGTTCGGCACGGTGGCGAGCTTCGGCCAGTCGGGCGGCCCGATCCCGCCGCTGGACGTCGACGATCTCGGGCCGCGCCGCTCGCTCCTCCTGGCCCGCCCGAGCGTCATGCACTACATGGCCGATCGAGCGGCGTACCGGCGGGCGGCCGCGGAGGTGATCGCGAGCGGGATCGCCCCGGCGCCCGGGCGAAGTTACCCGCTCACCGAGGTCGCCCGCGCGCACGCCGAGCTCGAGTCCGGCGCGACCACCGGCAGCGCGGTCCTGATCCCCGCTACTGATCCGACTCGTCCTCGATGAGGAGCGTCTCGACGACCTCCTGGCCGCCGACCCGGGTGGTGACGGTGGCCTGGTCGCCGTCCAGGCCGGCGCCGAGGTGGACGCTCACCTCGTTCGAGCAGAAGTCGAGGCCCAGCTCGCACACGACCCAGCTGAGGTCGGTGTCGAGGGTGCGGAACCGATCGCGGTACACGCCGTCGTTGTCGGGCAGGTCGACCACGAACCCGTTGCGGTGCAGCTCGACCAGATCACCCTCCGCGCCGCTCCAGCGCAGATCGACCCGGAACTCGAAGTGGGACGGGTCGCGGGTGATCCGGAAGATCGACAGGACCGGCGGTGGCGGCAGCGCGGTGACGACCCGGGTCTCCGTGTCGCTCAGGCCCTCGTCGTTGGTCACGGTCAACGTCACCGTGAAGTCGCCGCGGGCCGCGTAGGTGTGGACCGGGTTCTCCTCGCTCGAGGTGGTGCCGTCGCCGAAGTCCCACGCCCGCTCGACGATGTCGGCCCCGCCCCCGCAGCCGCCCGGTGAGCTGAAATCCTCGAACTGGAAGGTGAAGCCGTCCCGGTCGAAGAAGAAGAAGGCGGACGGCGGGAACGTGGAGTCCAGGACCGTGAGCGTCGCGGTGGCGGTCGCGGTCGCGCCGTCCTCGCTGGTGCCGGTGATGGTGAGGGCGTAGTCGCCCGGCGGCGTCACGCAGTCGCCGAACAGCTCCAGGAACGAGCTATCGGGCGGGGTCACCACCGGGGAGAACAGGTCGACCTCGCCGGGAAAGTCGGGCGCGGAGGTCACGCTGAGGGTGACCTCGCCGGTGAACCCGTTCAGCGGCTCGACCACCAGATCGACGAAGGCGAAGCCGTTCTCCCCGATGGTCTGGCTGGTGGGGGATGCGGTGATCTCGAAGAGCTCGTCGCCCGGGGCGAGCACCTCCTGCGCGAGCTCCCCGGCGCTTTCACGCTCGCCGGTCGCGTCCTCCGCCAGGGCGCACCCCGCCCCACCGAGCGCCAGCGCCAGCGGCGCTGCGACGATGATCATCCGGTTCGATCCGATCCTCGACCGCGTTCCTCGTAGCTTCATCGATGAGCCCTCCTGGAGCCCGCGCTCCAAGCAAGGCGTGCACCAGGGCACGAACCGGCGGACCGCGCCGCGGTCGCGCGCCATCTGCTCGACACTCCGGGCCGAACGCGACGCCAGTCGCGCTGTACGTCATGGTATGGCTGTCCGCCCGAGTGAGCACCCGGCGAGTCAGTGTCCTCCGCGGTGGACCAACGATGAGACGCATCCCGCGCCGCCTTACTTGCGCGAGAGCAGCGTCATCCGCTGCACGACGGCGCCGCCCTTCTCGACCACCAGCGAGACCGGCGGGCCGGGCAGCGCCGTGGCAAAGCGGAACGTGGTCACCGTGGTGGCGCCGTTCGCGGACTCGGTGACGACGTAGTCGAGGGTCTCGAAGGTTCCGGCCGGCACCTCCACTTTCCCCTGCGACCGCTTCGTGTGGTCGGCTGGAAAGCTCGCGTGCTTCAGCAGATCATCCCAGCGGGTGGTCCGGGCCGGCTCCTCCGAGAGGACCGATCCGTCCTCGGCCAGGACGCGCGACACCATGGTCATCGCCGCCGCGTCCGCCACCGTCACCTTCGAGTGCACGATCACCGCCGGCTTGCCGGTCTCCTCCAGCCGGTAGCGGATCTCGGTCCCGACCGGCATCGCGACCCGGATCTGCTCGGCCGTGAACGGCCGCGGCGCGAGGCCGGGCTCCGCGGCCGGCGCGGCGGCCGCCGGCGCGGCCCCGCTCACCGCATCGGCAGTCGGCGCAGTCGCGGTCGCCGGCGCCCCGCCCCCACCGCCACCACCGCAAGCCACCACCAGCGAGAGCGCGAGCAACACGGTGCGCATGGATCGGTTCTACCATGCAGCCCGCGCGGCCGGCGCCCTCGCTTCCGTCACGGCCAGGTGTGGGTCGGCGCCCCGAAGGTGATCTGGGTGTCACCCAGGAACGTCCTCTCCGACGAGATGGCCATGTTCTCCGACCCCGACAGCGAGTGGTCGTAGACCTCGTAGATGTTGTACGCGGCGTCGTCGGCGGTGCCGCTCATGCCGTCGTCGTCGTTGAAGAAGTCGTCGGCGCAGGCGTTGAGGCCGAGGACGCTGTTCGCATCGGTGCACAGCCAGGGGGGGAGTGACCCCTCGATGTTGATCAGAGTCTCGGCCTCCGCGATCACTAGCGGCGTCTCGCTGTCGTCGACCGCGGTCTGGTAGGTCTGCCCGCCGATCCAGTTGTCGGCGAAGTTGCCCCACGCGTTGGGCCGGAACTGGACGTCCTTCGCCCCCGAGGTGGTCACGGCGCCGAGGTCGCGCCAGGTGTCGATCTGCCGCTCGGCGATGCAGGTGGTCGACCACCAGGCCACGATCGGAATCCCGCCCAGGGCGGTGCCGATGTCGTCCTCCCCGGTCGCGAAGGCCAGCCACTGGCCGCTGATGTAGTAGGGCGAGTTCGGAACGTAGTCGGGCCCCTTCATCGCCTCGAACTGCGAGTCGTCCGCCGTGCGCTTGTAGCCGTGGGCATGGATGAACGTGTCGAACCGGTAGTGCAACGAGGTGAGGTGCTGCATCGCGTCGAGGAGGCCGGCCCGGGTCGGCGGGAACACGCGGTCGGCGTTGCCCCACGCGGCGCCGCTGGTGTCCAGGGGATTGGAGCTCGCGTTGTCCGCCACCAGGACCACGTAGTCGTAGGCGCCGTACACCTGCGACAGGTTGGTCCAGATCGACTGGCCGAGCGTGATGAGCCCGTTGTCGTCGTAGTGGAAGTAGATGAGCGCCGCGATGCCGCCGGTCCCCTTCAGCTCCTCGTCGCACGGCTCCGGGGTGAAGTCCTTCTCGTTGGGGATCTCGTCCATGTCGGCGTCGGTCGCCTTGACCGAGATCGTCGCCTCCATGCTGCCGTTGCACGACCCGTCCGCCTCGCAGAAGTCCTCCGGGCCGAGCTGGTCCTCGAACGACGGCTGCCCGGTCTGGGCGTCGCAGCTCAAGGTGATCGTGGTGCACGGCTGGGAGAAATCGTCGCCGCCGTTGGCCCCGCCGTGGTCATCCTCGGCGAAGCTGGCGCAGATCTCCACCTGCCGCATGTCGCCGATCGCGACCCGGTAGGTGCCCATGTCGAGACCCAGGTTCTCCGACTGGCCGGCCGAGTAGTCCTGGCCCGGCGAGACCGCGACCGTCTCCTCCGAGCCGGCCGGGACGTCGGTCGGGTTGGCGTAGAACAGGCCGCGGATGTCTCCCTTGCCCTCGGAGATGCCCTGCCCGGAGAAGGTCGCCTCGGTGAGGCTGACCTCGATATCGCAGTAGCCGCCCGGCTCCGGCGGCTTCGAGGGCGGGCCCTCCTGGTTGTGGCACAGCCGGGGGTCGATCGGGTGCGGATTCCAGCTCGGCGGTTGCGGCGGGCCGGCCGCCAGCGAGTCGAGCTCTGCCTCTGCCTCGGTGCTGCTGCATCCGGTCAGCGCCACGAGCGCCAGTCCGAGCACCAGGCCGGATCGTCGGGTCGTCTTCATTGTCGAGGTCTCCTGCGGCGGTGTTCGCCGCGGAGATCAGCTCAGCAAGGTGCGAGCCACCGACGGTGCGCGCCGGCGGCGCGGCAAGCGGCCGAAAGCCGGCCGTCGCCGCGCCCGGCGCCGATCGACCGGCGGGATCGGCATGCCGATCCCGCGCGCCGACCTCAGTCGCCCGGCCGGATGTTCTGGTTCATGTGGAACAGGTTGTCCGGGTCGTACTTCTTCTTCAGCTCGACCAGCCGCTTGTAGTTGCCGCCGTAGCTGTCGGCGATCCGCCCCTTCTCGTCGTCGGCCATGAAGTTGACGTAGCCACCCGCCTCCGAGTGCGGTGCGGTGGCGTGGTAGTAGTCGCGCACCCAGCGGATGCGCTCTTCGTCCTTCGACGGGTCATTCCAGGCGCACACGATCACCTCGGCGAACGTCGCCTTGCGGTAGGCGAACGCCGACTCGTCGGCGGCGACGCGGTGGCACGCCCCGTTGATCGGGTAGAGGTGCATCGTCGCCGAGACCTCGGGCACCTTGGCGCCGTGCTCGACGTGGGCGTCGATCGCCGCGTCGGTCAGCTCGCTGACGAAGTTCCCCTTCCAGTAGCTGCGGATCCCCTTGGGGAAGATCGCGTCGAAGGCCATGTTCAGCGCCGGGTAGGGCAGCGGCGCGACCATCTCGGCCACCACCGGCGCGACGTCGCGGAACGGCTTCATCATCTTCTCGCCCTGATCGAGCGGCCCGGCCCAGTGCACGATCGCGGCGCAGAAGGTGTCGCCGTGGCGATTGGCCGGGATGAACTCCAGCGGCGGCGCGATCTGGAACGCCGGGAACGCCCCCAGCGCCTCCGGCGCGTCGACGATGAACCGCCGGAAGAAGCGCAGGAGGTCGCCGGCCGAGCCGATCTCGTAGAAGAACAGCCCGACGTAGACGTCCTTGATCGGGTGCAGCTGGTACTCGAACGAGGTGACCGCGCCGAAGTTGCCGCCGCCGCCGCGAAGCGCCCAGAACAGGTCCGGGTTGTCCCTCGCGCTCGCCCGCACCACCTTGCCCTCGGCGGTCACCACCTCGGCGGAGAGCAGGTTGTCGCACGACAGCCCGTAGCCGCGGGTGAGGTGGCCGATGCCACCGCCCAGGGTCAGGCCCGCGATCCCGGTGGTCGACACGATCCCACCCGGCGTCGCGAGCCCGAACGCGTGGGCCGCGTGATTGAAATCGCCCCAGGTCGCGCCGCCGCCGGCCCGGGCAGTCTTGGTCGCCGGGTCGACCCACACCGTCTTCATCGCTGACATGTCGATGACGACGCCGCCGTCGTTGGTCCCGAACCCGGGCGCGCTGTGTCCGCCGCCGCGGATCGACAGGTCCAGCCCCGCGTCCCTCGCGAACACCACCCCCGCCATCACATCGGCGGTCTGCTCGGCGCGCAGCACCACCTCCGGTCGCCTGTCGAACATGCCATTGTGGACTGCGCGCGCCTCGTCGTAGCGCGAGTCGTCAGCGGTGATGACGGCGCCCCGCACCTGCGCGCGCAGATTCTCGATCGTCGGCTTCCCCATGTCTCCCCTCCTCCTTCGCGCTCTCCCCCTGAGAGCGCCGTACGCCACGGCACGATACGCGCGCTCGCGGTTGCGTCAAGGGCCGATCCGTCGGTGACGAACGCGCTCGAGAAGCCGTGAGATCCATGACATGTGACACCGCGAGTCGGCCCCTGTGACCTCCCGTCGCCGGCCACGCGAGGTGCTCGCGAGGTGCTATAGACGGTCGATGCGCGTGGCCGCGATCCAGAGCGACATCGTGTGGGAAAACCCGCACGCGAGCTTCGAGCGCCTGCGCCCGTGGCTGGCCGCGGCGGCCGCCGCCGGCGCGCGGCTGGTCGCCTTGCCGGAGATGTTCGCGTGCGGCTTCTCGATGGACACCGCGCGGGTCCGCGAATCGGTCGACGGCCCCAGCGCGCGCTTCCTCGAGGAGCAGGCCCGCGCCAACGGCCTGTGGGTGTGCGGCTCGATCCCGGAGCTGCCGCCCGGCGCGCCCAGGCCGTACAACACGCTGGTCCTGGCCGGCCCGCGCGGGCAGGTCCACCGCTACCGCAAGCTCCACCCGTTCACGTTCGCGCGCGAGGACGAGCACTACCAGGCCGGCACCGAGCACGTCACCGTCGAGGTCGAGGGGGTGCGCTGCAGCCTGTTCGTCTGCTACGACCTGCGCTTCGCCGACGAGTTCTGGGTCCGCGCCCAGGTCACCGACGCGTACATCGTGGTCGCCAACTGGCCCGACCGCCGACGCCATCACTGGACCGCGCTCCTCCAGGCCCGCGCGATCGAGAACCAGGCCTACGTCATCGGGGTGAACCGGGTCGGCCACGGCAGCGGCATCGACTACAGCGGCGACAGCCGCATCATCGATCCGTGGGGCGAGGTCCTGTCGGCCGCGGCCGGCGGCGAGACCATGATCCTGGCCGAGGTCGACCCCGGGGTCGTCCGCGACGCGCGCGAGAAGTTCCCGGTGCTCCGCGATCGCCGGTCACCGCCCGGCGTCGAGCCAGGGTGACAGGTCGACCCGCCAGATGTTGTAGAGAGTGTTGTCCCAGCTCAGCCGGTCGAGGTCGCGCGCGGCGGCGGCCCGGCTGCGCGGGAACGCGACCGGCACGACCCGCTCGCTCGAGAAGTAGAGCGTGCGCCCGTCGGGGGAGAGCCGCGCCTCCGCGTCGGAGCCCGGGCTGTTGACCTCGGTGCCGAGGTGGACCGGCTTGCCCCAGCCGCCCCGCCTCGCGCGGCGGACCAGGAACAGGTCCATCTTCGCGGCCGGCGCGCGGTTCGACGAGAAGACCGCGTACGACTCGTCAGCCGCGACCGCCGGATCGACGTCGCTGGTCTTCGGCGCGCTCCATGCGACTCGCGCCGGAGCGCCGTAGCCACCGGCCCTGCGCTGGGCGCGCAGCAGGCCGAAGGCGCCGTCCTTGCCCGCCTCCATGTAGTAGATGCTGCCGTCCCGCACCACCGAGGGCGCGAAGGTCGCCGTGGTGCGATTGATCGACTCCGGCAGGCGCACCGGCGCGCTCCAGCCGGCGCCGCGGCGATCCACGCGCCAGAGGTTGCCGCCGCCGGCCGGGTACGTCTTGCCGTTGAAGGTCCCGTCGATCGGAGCGCCGCCCGGCCGGGCCGGTCGGTTCGACACGAAGACCAGGAAGGAGCCGTCCGGGGCCATCGCCGGCTCCATGTCGCTCCATTCGCCGGAGAACGAAGCGATCGTCGGGGTCGACCAGCCGGCGGCCGTCCGCTCGGCGACCACGATCGTCGACGCCGCCGGGTTGGAGCGCGTGAAGTAGACCGTCCGTCCGTCGGGCGCGAACGCGGGCGCGCTGTCATGGGCGGCCCCGGAGATGACGCCGGGCGCGAAGACGGTCGGCGGGGACGCATGCGCGGTCGCCGCCAGCGAGAGGATCGCGAGCGCGATGGTCCATCTCATGACCGCTTCCAACCGGCCCGCCCGCGCGCCTATTCCGCCGCCCTCGTCTACAGCTCGGCCAGCTCGTCCTCGCGGATGCCGAGCAGGTAGAGCAGCGAGGCCATGCTGGTCTGGTTGACGGCGACCTGGGCCGCGTCCTGGACCGTCTTCTTGGCGTTGAAGGCGACGCCGAGCCCGGCCCGCTCGAGCATGGTGATGTCGTTGGCGCCGTCGCCGACCGCCATGACCTGATCGAGCTGGATCCCCTCGGCGGCGGCGACCTGGACCAGGAGGTCGGCCTTGCGCTGGCGGTCGACCACCTGGCCGCGCACCCGCCCGGTCAACAGGCCGCCCTCGACGTCGAGCTCGTTGGAAAAGGCGTAGTCGAGGCCGAGCTGCTCCTTGATCGGGTCGACGAACGCGCTGAAGCCGCCCGAGATGACCGCCAGCTTGTAGCCCAGCTTCTTGAGCGCGCGGACCAGGTCGAGGGCGCCGGGAGTCAGCTCGAGGGTCGGGGCCACCCGCGCGACGACGTCGTCGAAGCGAGCGCCGGCCAGGAGCGCGACCCGGGCGGCAAAGGCCTGGTGGAAGTCGAGCTCGCCGCGCATGGCCTGCGCGGTCAGGCCGGCGACCTGCTCGTAGCAGCCGACCGCGCGCGCCACCTCGTCGATCACCTCCTGCGCGATGAGGGTCGAGTCCATGTCGAACACGACGAGCCGCTTCGAGCGGCGATACAGGTTCTCGCGCTGGACCGCGACGTCGATGTCGAGCCCCTGGGCGGCGAGGAGCAGCTCGCGCTTCACCTCGGCCATCCCCTCGCTGCTCGGCACGCTGGCGATCATCTCGACCGCGGCCAGCCGCCGCCGGGACAGCTTGTAGATGTTGGTGATGTTGGCCGAGCGGCGGGCCAGCACGCCGGTCACCGCGGCCAGCCCCTCGGCGCCGACCCGGTTGCCGATGAGCGTGATGGCGTAGAGGTTGCGGTTGACCGAGTCGGCCAGCTCGGGAAACGCGATGAAATCGTCGTCCTTCATCGGCTCGAGCCGCACGCTGGCGCCCGCCTGCCAGCCCTCGTAGAGCAGCTCCTTGACCAGCGCGGCCTCGTCCTGGTCGTCGTCGATGTGGCCGACGTCGATCACGAACGACAGCGACAGGAGGCGATGGGTGGACGCCTGCTCGATGTCGATGACCGGCACGCGGTGGCGGGCCAGCACCCGGCAGAGGGCGTGGCAGATGCCCGGTCGATCGGGCCCGTGGACGGTGAGGTGGATGCGCCTGGCGACGGACATCGCCGGGCATGGTAGCCGTTCAGCGGCCGTCCACGACCGACAGACAGTCCGAGTTGCCCGAGTCGTCGGTGCCGGCCTGGTGCGCCTCGCACTCGCTGGCGTACCGCTCGCCGTCGCAGCCGCAGACCGGCTCGCCACCGCTCGTGCACTCGATCGGGGGTACCTGGCAGGTGCCGGCGCCGTCGGCGAGCGCGCAGCCCCCGAGCTCGAAGTCGCAGAAGAGGTCACTGCGGCACTGGGTGCCCTGGAAGCCGGCGCACTGCTCGCCAACCCCGGCCCCGGAGGGGTCACCGCACGAACAGAGAGCCGCCACCAGGATGAGCAGGAGATGGATCGTTCGCATGGCGCGCAAGAGTTGCAGGGTTTGCGCCATGGCGAGTGGAGGGCGCCGTACACGTGATTCCGCCCGGTTCTTGGGCGACGTCCTCGAAAATCCGAGGAAAGCATCAAAGCCGGAGATCTTGAGCAGCCAGGGTGCGTAACATCGAGGCCGATGAACGACTGGAATCGCAACGGACAGCCGCCCGGGTATCCGCCGCAAGGCCATCAACCGCCGCAGGACCTCCACGCGCCACAGGGCGGATACGCACCGCAGGGCGCTCATCCGCAGGGCGGCGGTCACGCGGCGCAGGGCGGCTATCCGCCGCAGGGCGGTCAGCCGCCACAGGGTGGTTATCCGCCGCAGGGCGGTTATCCGCCGCAGGGTGGCTATCCGCCGCAGGGTGGTTATCCGCCGCAGGGCGGCTATCCGCCGCAGGGCGGCTATCCGCCGCAGGGCTATCCCCAGCAGGGCTACGGCCCGCAGGGCGGCCACGGTGGGCCGGGCGGCGTGCCGCCGGTGCGCCGGGTGAAGACGGGCATGTACATCGCCCTCTTCCTCATCGGCATCCTGGGCGGCGGCGGGATGATGGGAATCGCCGCGGCCGATCGCAAGGTGCAGGAGCTCCTGTACGTGGCCTGGTTGCCGATGCTCATCGGGGCCATCGCCATCTGGGTGCTCATCTACAAGGCCTGGGCCGCGATCCAGGACGGCCACGCCCGCACCACGCCCGGCAAGGCGATCGGGTTCATGTTCATCCCGCTCTTCAACATCTACTGGCTCTTCATCGCCATCGGCAGCTGGGCGAAGGAGTACAACGCGTTCGCCGACCGGCAGGGCGTCCCCGGCTTCCGCGCCAGCACGGGCCTCTTCCTCTGGCACTGCATCCTGTCGATCATCCCGTTCGGCTCGGTCATCACCATCTTCACCATCTTCGGGGTGCTGTCGCAGTTCGGCCGCGGCATCAACGCGGTCGCCGATCGCCACTCGCCGCCGCTGCCGGTCGCGGTCGCCCACCGCATGTCGCGCTGACCCAGTTCTGACCTGAGTCAGACCCAGGTCAAAACTGACGGGCCGAGTCGAGCAGGATCGTGACCGGCCCGTCGTTGACCAGCTCGACCGCCATGGTCGCGCGGAAGACGCCGGTCGCCACCCGCGCCACGCCGGCCGCGCGCAGCCCGGCGACGAACTGGTCGTAGAGCGCCTCGGCCGCGCCCGGCTCGAGCGCCCCGGTGAAGGCCGGCCGGCGTCCCTTGCGCGCGTCGCCGTACAGCGTGAACTGCGACACGGCGAGCACGCCGCCACCGGTGTCGAGCACCGAGCGGTTCATCTTGCCGGCGTCGTCGGCGAAGACGCGCAGGTTGGCGACCTTGTCGACCATGTAGTCGACGTCGGCGACGCCGTCGCCGGTCCCGGCGCCGAGCAACACCAGGAGCCCGCCGTCGATCTCACCGGTGACCTGGTCGGCCACCACGACCCGGGCGCGGGTCACTCGCTGCGCCACCGCTCGCACCGGGCCTTCTATAACACACCGATTTCACGGACACGCCGCCGCGCGCTCCAGGCAACCCCGCCACCTTGTCCTCGGTCTGACGGATGGTAGTATCGCCCCGCCCATGCCGCAAATGCGCGCCACCTTTGCAATTCTTCTGCTGCTCGGCGCCGCTGCGTGCGGCGACGAGATCGGCGACGAGTGCTCGCTCTCGACCGACTGCTCGAGCCAGGGCGATCGCATCTGCGACATCAGCTCGCCCAACGGCTACTGCACGATCATCGGCTGCGACTTCGACACCTGCCCGGAGGAGTCGGTCTGCGTCCGCTTCTTCTCGGTGTCGAGCTCCAACCGGCTGTGCGACCCGCGCGAGGAGGACATCGGCGACAAGAACGACTGCACCGCCGACGAGTTCTGCACGCTGAGCGGCACCTGCGTGCCGCGCACCGCCGAGGTCCGCTACTGCATGAAGACCTGCGGCGGCAACGGCGACTGCCGCGACAACTACGAGTGCCGCGACGAATCGCTGATGCAGGAGCACGGCGGCGAGCCGGTGCCCCCGCCGGGTGAGGCGGTCAGCCAGGACCCGCAGGCGTTCTGCGCGTCGGCCCCGCTCGAGTAGCAGTGCGCGGGCCCGCGGCGCGGCCGCTGCGGCGCGGCCCGGGCAGCCTCTACCGCCGGCTGAAGTCGCTCGAGTACCTGGCCACACGCGATCGCGGCGCGGTGGCGCGCTTCGTCGTCGGCGGCGGCGCGCGCGGCCTGGCCGGCCGCATCGACCTGGTGCGCCGCTTCGTGGCCATCACCAACCACACCCGCGGCTATCACACGCTGGGCGAGATGCTGTGCGTGGCCGAGGAGATCCTCCGCCGCGCCCGCCCGGTCGTGCTCGAGGCCGGCTGCGGTCACGGGTCGAGCACCGCCAAGCTCAGCCTCGCCGCGCGCGCCTCCGGCGGCCAGCTCGCCGTGTTCGACTCGTTCCGCGGCCTGCCCGCCAACCGCGAGCGGCACACCCACCTCGACGGCCGCACGATCGCGTTCCGCGCCGGCGCCTTCCGCGCGACCTTGCCGTCGGTCCAGCGCACCGTGGCCCGCTTCGGGGCACCCGAGCGGTGCACCTTCCACAAGGGCTGGTTCGCCGACACGCTGCCGGCGCTCGAGCCGCGCCCGCACCTGGACGTGGTGGTGCTCGACGTCGACCTCCTCGACTCCACGCGCGTGTGCCTGCGCGAGCTCTACCCGCGCCTGCGGCCGGGCGGCGTCCTCTTCACGCTCGACGGACAGCTGCGCGCCACCCACGAGCTCCTCGCCGATGACATGTTCTGGCGCGACGAGGTCGGCGTGGCGAGCCCGCCGACGATGCGAGGCCTGGGGCGAGCCAAGCTCGTGACGATCCTGGGCCCTGCCCCGCTGGCGGGCTGACCGCCGGGATCCTCCTCGCCCGAATTCTTCTGGGCGGTTGCGCCCGTCGACGGCCGGTGGTGGCGATCTTCACGCTTCTTCACGGAACGCCGCGAACTGGTAAAACAACCCCGCCGCATCCTCTGGCTCGGATGCGCGGCAGGGCTGGCGGGGAGATCCCGGGCGCAGCCGAACCGCCGTTCCTCGCCACCTCGGTCAGGTAAAGTCTCCGCCCTCGTGTCAGACCAGCTCTCATCCGATCTCGCGTCGCTGCGCATCGATCACGACGCCCCTCCGTCGCGCCGTCGGCTGCCCAGGCTCGCGCTCTACGCGGTCCTGATCGCGGTCGCGGCTGCGATCGTCTACTTCGCGGTCCTGCCGAACGTGCGGTCGAAGTTCTACAAGACCGAGGTCACGGCCACCGAGATCGCGCTGGTGTCGCCGGCCCAGGCCTCGATCGAGCTCACCTCGACCGGCTACGTGACGCCGCAGATCGTGTCGCGGGCGGTGGCCAAGGCGCCCGGTCGAGTGGCGGAGGTGCGGGTCAAGCAGAGCGACCAGATCAAGGCCGGCGACGTCCTCCTGGTCCTCGACACCATCGATCAGCAGGCCGCGATCGCGTCGTCGCGCACGCGGGTGGCGACCATGCGGGCCAACGCGCAGACCGCGCGGGCCAACCTGGCCGAGGTCCAGCAGCAGCTGAAGCGCGAGCGCGACCTGTCCGGCCAGGGCGTCACGCCCAAGGCGACCGCCGAGGATCTCGCGCGCCGGGCCGACGCGCTCGCCGCCGGGGTCAAGGCCGCCGACGCCGCCGCGCGCGCGGCCCAGGCCGAGGTCAGCGCGCTCGAGGTCAACCTCAAGAGCTACACGCTGGTCTCGCCGATCTCCGGCAAGATCATCAACCGCCCGCCCGAGCTGGGCGACTTCGTCGGCCCGGCCATGTCCGGCGTGGCCGACACGGCCGGCTCCATCGAGATCGCCGACTTCGACTCGCTGGCGGTGGAGACCGACGTGCCCGAGGGGCGGCTGCACCAGGTCAAGCTGGGCCAGCCGTGCGAGATCCAGCTGGACGCGTTCCCCGATCGCCGCATCCGTGGCGAGGTGTACGAGGTGGTCCCGCGGGTCAACCGCTCCAAGGCCACCGTGGTGGTGAAGGTGAAGTTCGTGGACTCGAGCGAGGGCGCGCTGCCGGACATGTCGGCCCGGGTCAGCTTCCTGTCGGGCAAGCTCGACGCCGAGGCGATGAAGGAGCCGCCCCACCTCATCGTCCCCGGCTCGGCGGTCACCGATCGCAGCGGCGCCAAGGTGGTGTTCGTCATCGAGGACGGGCGGCTGCGGATGATGCCGATCCAGCTCGGCAAGCCGTTCGGCGAGGGGTTCGAGGTCGTGCGCGGGCCGGGCTCCGGCACGCGGGTCGTCTCACAGCCGGGACCGGATCTGGTCGACGGCCAACAGGTCAAAGAAAGGACCGGCGGATGAATCAGACAGAGAATGTCGGTGCCGACGCGAAGAAGACCGCGCAGGGCCGGAGCGGCGAGGACGGCGTCTATCGCGGCACCGTGGAGGCCGAGCACATCATCAGGGTGCGCAAGGTCTCCAAGACGTACTGGCGCGGCAAGGAGAAGCTGGAGGTCCTGAAGGACGTGGACCTCGACATCACCCAGGGCGCGTTCGAGGCGCTGATGGGCCCGTCCGGCTCCGGCAAGTCCACGCTGCTCAACCTCATCGCCGGGCTCGACCGGCCCACCTCCGGCACGGTCGTGGTCGGCGGGGTCGACCTCGGCAGCCTCGGCGAGGCCGGCCTGGCCAAGTGGCGGTCGACCAACGTCGGCTTCGTGTTCCAGAACTACAACCTCATCCCGGTGCTCACCGCGGCGCAGAACGTCGAGTTGCCGCTGCTCTTGACCAGGCTGTCGGGCGCCGAGCGCAAGAAGCGCGCCCAGACCGCGCTCAAGGTGGTGGGCCTCCTGGATCGAGGCGATCACCGGCCGGATCAGCTGTCCGGTGGGCAGCAGCAGCGCACCTCGATCGCGCGCGCCATCGTGACCGACCCGAAGATCCTGGTCGCCGACGAGCCGACCGGCGACCTCGACCGCGACAGCGCCGAGGAGATCCTGGCCCTGCTCGACAAGCTGCACCGCGAGTTCGAGAAGACCATCATCATGGTCACCCACGACCCGCACGCGGCCGAGCGCGCCCAGCACCTCCGCCGGCTCGACAAGGGAGCGCTGCAATGAACCTCGCGACTCTCGGGGTCAAGAACGTGGCCCGGCACAAGGGCCGGACCGCGCTGACCGCCATCGGCATTGCCGTCGCGATCGTGCTGTTCATGCTGATGCGCACGGTGGTGCTGTCCTGGACCGGCGCGGTGGACGCGTCGGCCAAGGATCGCATCGCGACCCGCCACAAGGTCACCTTCATCATGCAGCTGCCCAAGCGCTACGTGGAGGACATCGGCAACATGCCGGGCGTCACCAAGGTGAACGGGGTGCCGCAGGTGACCTGGGCCAACTGGTTCGGCGCCAAGGATCCCAACCGACCCGACGACTTCTTCGGCACCATCGCCACCGATCCGGCCACGTTCCTGTCGGTCTACGACGAGATCATCGTCGACCCGGCCCAGGCGACCGCCTGGAAGCAGGACCGGCGCGGCGCGCTGGTGGGCGACAGCCTGGCCAAGAAGTTCGGCTGGAAGGTGGGCGACAAGGTCGTGCTCCAGGGGACGATCTTCCCGGGCAACTGGGAGTTCAACATCGACGGCATCTACACCGCCGAGCGGCGCACGGTCGACCGGTCGACCCTGTGGTTCCACTGGGACTACCTGAACGAATCGCCGGTCTTCAAGCCCAAGGACATGGTCGGCTGGATCATCACGCGGGTGGACGAGCCGGGCCAGTCGGCGGCGATCTCGAAGAAGATCGACGCGATGTTCGACGAGCGCGACACCCAGACGGTCACCATGAGCGAGAAGGCGCTGAACCAGTCCTTCCTCGGCTTCTTCTCCGCGATCCTGAAGGCGGTGGACGTGGTGACGTTCGCCATCCTGGTCATCATCGTGCTCATCCTGGGCAACACCATCGCCATGGGGGTGCGCGAGCGGACCGCGGAGTACGGCTGCCTGCGCGCGATCGGGTTCCGCGGCTCGCACCTGGCGGCGTTCGTGGTCGGTGAATCGGTGACCATCGGGCTGCTCGGCGGGCTGCTCGGGCTCGGCATCTCCTGGCTGCTGGTCAACCAGGCGCTCGGGCCGTTCATCGAGGAGAACATGGGCGGGATCCTTCCCCACTTCCGGATCCCGCCGGAGCTGGCCCTGGTCGGCCTCGGCATCGCCATGCTGCTCGCCCTGCTGGCGGCGGTGTGGCCGGCCTACCGCGCGTCCCGACTCAAGGTGGTCGACGCGCTGCGCACGGTCGAATAGAGGAACCGAACCATGATCCCACTTCGCTACAACGTCAGAAGTCTCCTGGTCCGGCGCACGACGTCGCTGGCCACGCTGATCGGCGTCGCGCTGGTCGTGTTCGTCCTGGCCACCGCGCTCATGCTCACCGCCGGGATCGACAAGACCCTGGCGGCGTCAGGATCGTCCGACCACGTGGTGGTGCTGCGCAAGGGCTCGGACGCCGAGATGGCCAGCAGCATCGAGACCAGCGCGCTCAGCATGGTCCTGGCCGGGCCGGGGGTGAAGAAGGACAGCGCCGGCAAGCCGATCGGCTCCGGCGAGATCGTCACCGTCATCCTCGGCGACAAGGCCGACGGCAGCGGCGGCGTGTCGAACGTCCTGGTCCGCGGCGTGGCCGACAACGTCATGGAGCTCCGCCCCGAGGCCCACGTGATCGAGGGCCGCCCGGCCCGGCCCGGCTCCGACGAGGTCATCATCGGGCGCGCCATCCGCGGCCGCTTCAAGGGCATGGACCTCGGCCAGCACTTCGACCTCAAGAAGAACCGCCCGCTCACGGTGGTCGGCGTCTTCGAGGACGGCGGCTCGTCGTTCGAGTCGGAGGTGTGGGCCGATGTCGAGACCGTGCGCTCGTCGTTCGGCCGCGAGGGAACGGTGACGTCCGCGACCGTGACCCTCGACTCGCCCAGCAAGCACGACGCGTTCAAGCTGGCGGTCGAGCAGGACAAGCGGCTCGGCCTCGAGGTCCTGCGCGAGACGACCTACTACGAGAAGCAGAGCGAGGCGACCTCGATGCTGATGGCCGTCCTCGGCTGGGTCATCAGCGTCTTCTTCATCATCGCGGCGGTCATCGGCGCGTTCATCACGATGAACACGGCGGTGGCCCACCGGAAGCGCGAGGTCGGCACCCTGCGGGCGATCGGGTTCTCGCGCCGCGCGATCCTGATGTCGTTCACGCTGGAGTGCATCGTCCTGGCCATGACCGGCGCCGCCATCGGCGTGGTGCTGGCGTCGCTCATGAGCTTCGTCAGGTTCTCGGTCATCAACTGGGCGTCCTGGTCGGAGATCGTCTTCACCTTCCAGATGACGCCCGGCATCGTCGTCACCTCGGTGGTCGTCGGCGGGATGACCGGCCTCTTGGGCGGGATCATCCCCGCCTTCCGGGCGTCGCGCATGCGCCCGATCGACGCGCTGCGCGCCTGAGCCCCTGCCCCCGCGAAGGCGCCGCCGCCGGCGTCTTCGCGGCCTCTCGCCGCGCGGCCGGGTTCAGCCCAGCCCGAAGAAGCTGCGGATCTTGCCGACGATCTGCCGCTTCTGGCTGGCGATGTGCTTCTCGCGCGACTCGCGCGAGGCGTCCTCGCGCTTGCTGGTCAGCTCGCTCTCGCGCCGGGCCAGGATCTCGGCCATCGCCTCGGCCAGCTCCGGCCGCTGCTTCAGCACCTTCTCGAGATCCGACTTGGCCAGGCGGTAGCACTCGACGTCGGTCCTGGCCACGGTGGTGGCGCTGCGCGGCGCGCCGGTCATGAGCGAGCGCTCGCCGAAGAACATGCCGGGCCCGAGGGCGGCGACCTCGCGCTCGACCCCGTCGGCATCGACCCGGACGCTGACCTCGCCGCGGTGGATGAGGTACAGGTCGTGCCCCTCGCTGCCCTGCCGGGTCATGGTCTCGGCCGCCGAGAACGGCGAGTAGCGCAGGCTGTTGGCCAGCTGGTCGATCTCGTCCGGGCTGAGGCCCTGGAACAGCTCGGCCGAGCGCAGCACCTCCTCGCGGCTCTGGTCCAGGTCGCGCTCCTTGCGCTGGCGCCGCTCCTCGGTGTTGGTGGTCATGAAGATCGCGTGGGCCGGCAAGGTCAGCGGGATGCTGGCCCGGCGCAGGGCGAAGAAGATGCGCGTGCGGACCCGCGAGTCGACCGGCTCGTCGCGCTGCAGGTCGGAAAGCCAGTAGCGCGCGGTGTAGCTGTTGAAGCTGTCCCGCATGTCGCCGTGCACGCAGTCGGGCACCGGTTCGGCCGCCACGCCCTCGATCGGCGCGCGCCGCAGCGCCTCCTCGACCACGCGCATGACGTCGGTCGGGCTGAACCGGTAGTCGATGTCGAACTTCACCTTGCGGCGCAGCTGGGTCGGCTGGCCAGCGCGCCGGCCGAGCACGGTGAACTGGTTCTTGGCCAGCATGCTGTTGGGCACGCAGATCGTCTCCCAGTCGCGGGTCTCGATCGTCGTCTGCCGCCAGCGCACCTCCAGCACCCGGCCGACCTTGTCGCCGATCTGCAGCCAGTCGCCGGGGCGGACCGACTTCTCCATCTGCAGGGTCATGCCGCCCATCAGGTTGCCGAGCGTGTCCTGCAGCGAGAAGCCGATGACCGCGGTCAGGACCGCCGAGGTGGCGATCAGCCCGCCGAGGTTCACACCCCAGGCGGACAGGAGGAACAGCCCGCCGAACACGAACGCGCCGGCTCCGACCACGTCCTGCACGATGCGGGGCGCCTCCGCGCGCACCCAGCGGAGCAGCCCGTCGAACACGATCGCCAGGGCGATGGTGATCCCGGCGATCGTCGCGATCGAGATCGAGATCAGGCGCCACATCGGGTACGACGTGGCGGCGTTGGCCTCGAGGTAGCCGAGCAGCGGCAGCGACGCGAGGTGAAGGAGGAGGAGGAACCCGGTGCCGCGCATGCTCGCGCGGCTGCGCGCGGAGCGCGTCTCGCGGCTGCGGATGGCGACCGCGACCACGAACCCGAGCACCAGGACCAACGTCAGGTCGGACCACGCCTCGGACAGCGTGGCGCCGATCCACTCGCTCTCGGCCACGGCCGAGAAGGCTATCACGTCCTCTGTGCCCCGCGCGCGCCCGCCGTCAAGTGAACTGATGGATCTTGCATACTTCCGCGTGCTAGCCTGACCGAAGGCATGCGGGCTCGTTTCTGGGGCGTCCGAGGTTCCATCGCGGTCCCCGGTCCGACCACGAACCGGTACGGCGGCAACACCTCCTGCGTCGAGATCGACGTCGAAGGAATGGACCCGATCATCATCGACGCGGGGACCGGGATCCGTCGTCTGGGCAAGGAGCTGGCCGGCGGCCCCTTCGGATCGGGCAACGGCACCGCCCACCTGCTCATCAGCCACACCCACTGGGACCACATCCAGGGGCTGCCGTTCTTCGCCCCGCTCTACACCCGCGGCAACCGGCTGCACGTCTACGCTCGGCGGCGGGACACTCACCTCCGCGCGGTGTTCGCCTCGCAGACCGAGAGCCCGTACTTCCCGGTGCCGCTCGACGAGCTGCGGGCCGACGTCACCTTCCACGAGCTGGGCGACAGCCAGAGCTTCGCGATCGGGCCGGCCCAGGTCCGCTGCACCCGGCTCAACCACCCGTGGATCGCGCTCGCGTTCCGGATCGAGCACGGCGGGCGCTCCATCGTCTACGCGTCGGACACCGCGCCGTTCCGCGACATCCTGTTCGAGCATGAGTTCATCGGCCAGCCGCCGGCGCCGGGCGCGCCGCTCGATCCAGCCGAGGCGGCCGCGCTGTCGGTCATGCGCCAGGCGCTGGTCGATCTCTGCCGCGGCGCGGATCTCCTCATCTACGACACCCAGTTCACGCCGGCCGAGTACCGCCAGAAGCCGCACTGGGGCCACTCCACGCCGGACGACGCGATCGCGATCGCGCGCGAGGCCGAGGTCGGCACGCTGGCTCTCTATCACCACGCGCCGCAGCGCACCGACGACGAGCAGGACGCGATCCTGGCCGCCTGTCGCGCGGCGGTGGTCGGCACCCGGCTGCGGCTGGTCGCCGCCTACGAGGGGCTCGAGGTCGATCTGGGGTCCGAGGTGGGCCGATGAAGATCCGCTTCTGGGGGGTGCGCGGCGCGATCCCGGCCCCGGGTCCGGAGACCAACCGGTACGGCGGCAACACCTCGTGCGTCTCGGTGACCGGCGGGCGCGATCAGCTGGTCATCCTGGACATGGGGACCGGCGCGATGCGGCTCGGCGCCGAGCTGATGACCGGCCCGCTCGGCCGCGGCCAGGGCAGCGCCGCGGTGCTGCTCTCGCACGCCCACTGGGACCACATCCAGGGCTTCCCGTTCTTCCCGCCGGTGTTCGTGCCCGGCAACCAGCTGGCGATTCACGGCAACGCGCACTCGTCGGACATGCTCGAGGGAATCCTCGAGGGGCAGATGAACCCGCACTTCTCCCCGATCTGCACGCTCAAGAACCTGGGCGCGGCGATCGGCTTCACCGCGGTCGTCGCCGGCGAGGAGTACGACGTGGCCGGGCTGCGCGTCACCGCCCAGCCCAACCCGCACGGGCACACCTCGGCGCTGGCCTACCGGCTCGAGGAGGACGGCCGCGCGCTGGTTTACGCGTCCGACGCCGGCTATCCGCCCGCGGGGCCGAGCCGCGAGGTGCTGGAGCTCTACCGCGGCGCCGACCTCCTCATCCACGACGCCACTTACACGCCGGCCGACCGCGCCACCCGGCTCGAGCGCGGCAACTCGTCCTACGCGTGCGCGGCGTCGGCGGCGGTCGCGGCCGGCGCGCGCCACCTGGTCCTCTTCCACTACGATCAGGACTACGCCGACGACGCGGTCGACGACCTGGTCGGCGCCTGCCGGGCCGAGCTCGACCGCCTGGGCGGGCGCGACATCCGGCTCACCGCCGCGGCCGAGGGCCTCGAGCTCGAGGTGTAGAGGCCAGGAGTGACTAGGGGCTCTTCGGGGGAGGCGGCGGCACGCGGCCCTCCTCGCCCGGCTTGATCTCGACCGGATCGAGATAGGGCTCGTCGCGCCGACAGTCGTTGATGAACACGGCCAGGAGGCCGGTCACGGCGATCGCGATCATCCCCCCGAAGACCACCAGCGGCGCTCTGTTGGGCTTGTGCGGCATGACTTCCGGCGCGCGACCCGCGCTCAGGGTACGACGATGAACTCTCGCTGCATGAGCCCGATGAGGCGCTGGGCCGCGTCGAGGTCGGTGCCGTAGTAGTTGTCGAGCACCGCCTGCACCTGACCATGGTCGAGCACGAGCTGAAAGACGTCGAGCTCCTGCGGCGAGAGGTCGCGCAGCTTGCCGGCCAGCGGGGTCGGCACCGCGAGGGCGGACTGGTAGGGCGGCAGCTTGTTCTCGAGATTCCGGAGCTCGTCGAGCTGGCGCATCCCCTCCATGAGGATCGCCTCGGTCGACTCCTGGATCTCTTCCATCACCCGGATCTCGCCGCCCGGCTCGAGCTCGAAGGTGCCGGCCGTCCAGGTGAGCATGCGGAAGATGGCCTTGTGCGGGCTGACCGCGAAGTCCTCGTTGATCGCGGCGAAGTAGATCTGACCCTGGCGCAGGTAGATGCGGCCGAGCGCGCCCTGGGTGGCGACGGTCAGGACGCCCGACTTGCGGCTGGTCGACAGCAGCTGGAGCAGATCCGGAAGCGGGATCTCCTCGATGACGCCCGACATCGGGCGGCCCGAGGTCTGCTGGCGACTGGCACCGGCCTCGAGCCGGCGGCGCGCCTCGGCCTCGGATTGCTCGGCGTACTGCAGCGGGTCGACCGAGACCATCTTGATGATCGACGTGCCGACCAGGATCCGATCGCCTTCCTGCAGGCGAGAGCGAGTGACCTTCTCGCCATTCACGAAGGTGCCATTGGTCGACCCGAGGTCCTGAATGTAGACCTCACCGTCGGTGGTCGTGATCTTCGCGTGCTTGCGCGAGACCATGTCCTCGACCAGCACCATGTCGAGATCGCTCGACCGCCCGATGATGATCTCGCGGTTCATCCTCAGCGGGAATTCACCCCCCTGGTACTTCCCCGAGATGAATCGGAGAGCATACCGCGGTCGATCAGACTGCATATTATCTAGTGGCTTCGCGCTGTTACCGCTTAGGATCTTACGTTCGTCCACCTGTCTACGCAAGGCGGACGGGTCTTTTCCGGCAGCCCCTTCCTGCCACGTCATCGACGCGACCCCTTCGCTCCGCGCTTGCTGTCAGTCCATTCGTCCACGGCCGCCTCGATCGCTGCCTCGTTCTCCTCGTCGCGCCGGGCCGGATCGCGCGGCGCCGCGCGGAGGATGGAGAGGATGCGCGAGAATACCTCTTCCGAGACGACGAGGCTCGAATGACCCATGCGGACGGTGACCGGGGTTGCGCCGCGCAGACGGGTCGTCGGCAGCGGACAGACCCAGTCGCGCGCCGCGGCCAGCGTGAAGATGTCGACCTCGGGTGGAAGCGGACCGCGGTGGAGCTCGTCGAGGAAGCGGCTGCGCGGCAGGAGCTGCCACGACGACTTCGACCACAGGCCGAGCGTCGCCACGCCGGCCAGCGCCGCCCAGGTGCCCCTCACCGGGGTGCCCATCATGACCAGGCGGCGCACACGGGCCTGCCCGCCCAGCTTCTTGATGTAGTAGAGGCCGATGAGGCCGCCCATCGAGTGGCCGACGATGTCGATGCGCTTGACCGAGGTCTGCGACAGGATGCTCTCGATCTTGCGGTGGATGAGGAACGCGGACGCGCGGATGTCGCGGCTGTTGAGCGCGCCGAGGTTGAACGAGAACACGGTCAGGCCCTCGTCGGCGAGGCGGCGCTCGAGCGGATACATCGAGCCGCGCGTGCCGAGGAAGCCGTGGATGAGCAGCACCGGCGGATGACGCTCGTCGATCTTGTCGAAGGTGGCGCGCCGGCGGATGCGATTGCCGCGCGCGAGGTGGCGGAGATAGGTGAGCCCGTGTGTGCCACCGGCCAGATCCTCGGCGACCGGGCTGGTGCGTCCGAGCCAGCGCGACGGCGCGCGCGACACCCAGCGCGCGAACCAGCGCGCGGTCTGGCCCATCGCGACCGCCGCCGAGGGCGGATGATCCTCGCTGTCCGATGCGCCCTCGCCGGGCGGAGGCGCTGCGGATCCTTTGCTTTTGGAACGACGGGACACGAGTTGAGCGGCTCTCGGATCATTCGGGATCCGGGGTGATCCGGGCAAGTGTTTGGTCGCATGAGGTTCGCGGCAGGCCCTGTCCGAGGGACACCGACATGCCGATTCGATTCCATGAGGCCGAATTCATTGACAGATTGGCGAGTGGCAGCTACCGTAAAACGAGTGACTGTTCAGGGCGAGGGGGGCTCGGGACGGAGGCTCGGCCGGTACCACCTCGCCGAGTCGCTCGGAGCGGGTCCGACCGGCGAGGTCTTCCGGGCCAAGGTCATCGGCGTCGCCGGATTCGAGCGACAGTTCGCGGTCAAGCGCTTTCACCCCCAGATGGTCTCGGATGCCGACCGGGCCGGGCTTCTGGCCCAGGCGTCGCGCGGCTATGGCGCGCTGCAGCACCCTCGCATCGCGCGCCTGCACGAGTTCGGCGTGGCGGCCCCGGAGACGTTCGTTGCCACCGAGCTGGTGCGCGGTCTCGATCTGCACCGGCTGCTCGCCAGGGCGGGCGCGCGCGGCGCGGGACTCCCGTCCGGAGCCGGCGTCGGCCTGATCGCGGCGACCGCGCGCGCGCTCGGCTTCGCTCACTCGCGCGGGCTGTCCCACCTGGGGCTCTCACCGACCAACGTGCTCTGCACCGTCGACGGCGACATCAAGGTCACCGACTTCGGCCACCTGAGCCACAGGCTGTCGACCCGGCCGGCGGAGGATCCGGGGCTGGCGCCGCGGCTCGCCTACCTGGCGCCCGAGCAGCTGCGCGGTGACGCCGGCACGCCGGCGACCGACGTGTTCCAGCTCGGTCTGCTCGCGTGCGAGCTCTTGACCGGGCAATCGCCGCTGGCCGGCGCGGATCCGCGGGAGGTGCAGCGACGCGCGCTGTCCGGCGAGCTACCGGTGGTCGCGCTCGATCTGCCGCGTCCGCTCGTGCAGGTGATCCGGCGCGCGCTGGCAGTGGCGCCGGCGGATCGCTTTCCCGAGGCCGGGGCGCTGGCCGATGCGCTCGACGCGGCGGCGCGGGCCACGGCGCTGGCCGGCGACCGGCGCGATCTGGCGGCGGTGGTGCGCGCGGCGGTGGACGAGCAGGTCGCGGTCGAGGACCGCCGCCCCGGCGTGCCCGGTGGGCCGATCGGCGCCGGGGGCGCGGTGCCGCCGCCGTCGGCGCGCTCGGCTCCGCCGTCGATCGGGCGCATGACTCTGACCGGCAATCCAGCGCCGCGGTCGGCTCCGGCGCGCGGGCCCGGGCGGATCGGCGGGCGGCCGGAGGCGGTCGCCGCCGCGGCGCCGCGGCCGCCGGTGCTGCCGGAGCGCGCGGAGACGTCGGAGGAGCCGACCCGGGTGCGCGACGAGGAGCAAGATGGTCCGCCGACCCGGGTCATGCCGGACCACATGGTGCGGACCTTGATCGGGCAGCCCTCGCCGGCCTCGTCGACCTCGATGACGGTGCCGACCTCGCCGTCGCCGGCCTCGTCGAGCTCGCTGACCGTGCCGGCCTCGCCGGTGTCGGGCGGCGGGCCGAACGCCGGGCCCGGCTCGAATGGCGCGGGGGCGCAGGGACGCGGGCCGGCGCCGCTGGTCGGCGGCGAGGACGCGCGGAAGACGCGACGGCGCCAGGCCCACGCGGCCGGCGATCACGACCGCGAGACCCGGCCGCGCGAGGCCTCCTCGCGGCAAGGCACCCCGGATCCGTTCGAGCGCGAGGGCACCGACGGCGACTTCTACGCGCAGGAGACCGTGACGCAGCTGCGCGACGAGCTCGCGCCGGCGACGAGCGCGCCGCGAGCCGCGGAGGCCGGGCGGGCGGCGGGGCCGCCGCGATCGCCGCTCGCCGGATCGCTGCGACCGGCCGGCGACTCGGGTGCGCGGCCCGCGCCGCGCGGGAGTCTGGCCGGATCCCTGCGATCGGCGGCCGAGGCCGCGCGGCCGGAGGGGCGCGGGAGTCTGGCCGGGTCCCTGCGATCGGCGACCGAGGCGCCGCCGCGCCCGGACGGACCGCCGAGGTTCAGCGCGGAAAACGGGCCTCGATCGACGGCGACCGCGCTCCGCTCGGCCGGATCGGACCAGGTGAGGGCCGAGGCGCATCCGTCGCCGTCGGGCGCGATGCGCCCGGGACCGGAGGCCGGGGCGCGGCCCGGACCAGGAGGCCGGCGACCGGGGCTCGAGGTCATCAGGCGCGCCGACAGCGGCACGCCGCTTCCGGAGGTGCACTCGCCGCCGCCGGACGTGCTGACGCCGATGCCCGAGCTGGCCGAGATGCTCGCGATGACGGAGCCGCCGGTGCAGCCGCGATCCGCGCTGAGCACGCTGCCATCGGCGTCCCCTCCGCCACCGAAAGGATCGACGGGCGGGCTGGCGGCGCGACCCGTGGGCGATCCAGCTCGCGACCCGCGGCAGGGCGCGGATCCGCGCCTGGTGCGGACGACCGGCGCCCCCGCGGCGCGACCCGCGGGCGGTCAGGCTCGCGACGCGCGGCAATCGTCGGATCCGAGGCTGGCGGGGCCCGCGATGCGCCCGCCGCCGATGTCGCCGGGCGCCGCGCCGCCGCCGATGCGCCAGCCGGGCATGGCGGCCGGCATGGTGCCGCCACCGTCGCCGCAGAGGATGTCCCCGCCGATGCCGCCGCAGGGAAGGCCCTCGCAGGGAATGCCGTCGCACGGAATGCCCTCGCACGGCGGGCCGCCCCAGGGAATGCCGCCCCAGGGAATGCCGCCCCAGGGAATGCCCTCGCACGGCGGGCCGCCCCAGGGCCCGCCCTCGCACGGCATGCCGCCCCAGGGAATGCCGCCGCAGGGCATGTCCGCGCGGGGCATGCCGCCGCAGGGCCCGCCCTCGCTCGGCATGCCGCCGCAGCGGTCCTCGCAGCCCGGGCCGGGGCCGTTCTCTTCACCGACACCGGGGGGCATGCCGCCGACCTCGCCGCCGCCGATGTCGCCGGGGATGGGCCCTGCCCCGTCCTGGCAGCCAGCTGGCTCGCCGGTCGAGCCGGATCCGCGCTTCGTCATCGATCCGGGGTCGCTGCCCGAGCCGCGCATCCGGGCGCCGCGTCCGGCGCTGGTCGACTCCGGCGTGCCGACCGGGCAGCCGCTGCCGCCGGCCCGGCTCGAGCGCGCCCGGATCTCGGGCTCGCCCGATACCGGCGAGGTGCTGATCGGTGGCCACGGACGCATCGAGCGAGCGGAGACCAGCCCGCGGTCGCCCGAGAACGGGCCTCGTCGCCGCCGGCGGGGCCTGCGCACGGCCCTCTTCGCCCTGCTCCTGCTCACGCTCGCCGGTGGAGGCTACTTCGGCTACCTCGCGCTGTACCTGGAGCGGGCCGACGAGCGCGCCTCGGCCGGACAGCCCGGCGACCCGGACGCCACCGGCGCGACCGCGGCCGCGGGCTCGACCACGCCCACCGGCTCGACCACCACCGGCGCCAAGGGCTCGACCACCGCCGGCACCACCGGCTCGACCACCGCCGACAGCACCGGCTCGCTCACCGCCGGCACCACCGAGTCGACCACCGCCGGCACCGCTGGCACCGCCGGCGCTCGCAGGCCGGGCTCTCCTTCGGCTCGTTCCACCGCGCCCAGCCGCCCCTCCACCGGCGAGCCGCCTGGCGGTCGCGGGGAGCCGCCGGACAAGCTCACCGTCGACAGCCGTCCGGCTCGCGCCCGGGTCTACCTCGACGGCGCGGTGGTCGGCCGCACCCCGCTCACCCTCGAGTCGTCTGCCGACCGCCACAAGCTCGCGATCATCGCGCCGGGCTACAAGCCGCACATCGCCGAGATCGACGGGCGTGGCAGCGTGTCGGTCACGCTCGAGGAGGTCACCCCGTCGAACGGTCCGGCCGGCATCAAGATCCGCTGCCGGCAGAAGAACCGCTACTACGTCACCCTCGACGGAGAGCCGACCGGCCAGCTGTGCCCGACCGAGCGGCTCGGCGTCGAGCTCGGCGACCACACCGCCGAGATCTACGATCCGGTCACCGACTCGCGCCGGGCCTACAAGGTCCACGTCGACCAGACCCGGCTCAGCCACCGCGTCCGGGTCGACTGATCGGGCGCGCGCCGCCTGGCGCCGCTACTCGCCGCTGTCGGCGTCGGTCGCCTTGCCGCGCGGGTCGAGGTCGTACTTGCGGATGAGCTCGCGCAGGTGCTTGCGGTCGATCTGGGCCTCGCGGGCGGCCGCCGACAGGTTCATCCGGTGCCGCCGCATGAGGTCCTCGATGTACTCGCGCTCGAACATCTCGACCAGCTGCCCCTTCGCCTCCTTGAAGGGCAGGTCGGTCCGGATGCCGAGCGACGGGGTCGGCTCCTCGTGCAGCGCGTCGTCGAGGTTGATGTACTCGCCGCGCGCGAGCAGGCAGGCCCGCTCGATCGTGTTGCGCAGCTCGCGCACGTTGCCCGGCCACGAGTGCCGGCGCAGCCGGTTCAGGTCCTCCGGGCTGACCTTGAGCGGCTTGCCGGCGGTGGAGAACCGGTTGATGAACCACTCGATGAGCAGCGGGATGTCCGTGCCGCGCTCGCGCATCGGCGGCACCGACAGCCGGATGACCGCCAGTCGGTAGTACAGGTCCTCGCGGAACGACTTCTTGGCCACCTCGGCGCGGAGGTCGCGGTTGGTCGCCGCCACCACCCGCACGTCGATCCGCTCGTAGGTGTTGGAGCCGACCCGCCGGACCGCCTTCTTGTCGAGCACGCGCAGGAGCGACGGCTGCAGGTCGAGCGCCATCTCGCCGATCTCGTCGAGGAAGATCGTCCCGGCGTGAGCGTCGGCGAACGCGCCTCGCCGGTCGCCGATGGCGCCGGTGAACGAGCCCTTCACGTGGCCGAACAGCGCGCTCTCGATCAGCTCGCGCGGCACCGAGCCGCAGTCGAACACGACGAACGGGCCGTCCTTGCGGTGGGAGTGGTTGTGAATCTCCTCCGCGATGAGCTCCTTGCCGGTCCCGGTCTCGCCCTCGATGAGCACGGTCGCGTCGGTGGTCGCCACGTCCTGCATCAGCTTGAACAGCTGGCGCATCTTGGTGTCGCCGCCGATGAGGTGGCCGAACGCGCTCTCCTCGGCCGGCTCGGGATTGACGATCTCCTCCTCGGGCAGGAACTTGATGACGGTTCGGCCGAGCTTGAACTCGGCGCCGAAGCCGATCGCGATCTCCTTGAAGCGCGAGCCCTGCACGAAGGTCCCGTTGGTCGAGCCCTGGTCGCGCAGGAGCACCGTATCGCCCTCCCACAGCGCGAGGAGGTGGCGGCGCGACACCGTCTTGTCCGACAGCGCCATCTCGCACTCGGGCGAGGACCCGAAGTAGATCGGCCTGCCGGGCCGGAATTGCACCGACTCTCCGCGATCCGGTCCGGCGATCGCCAGGAAGATTCCACCCTGCGTCTGGCGCGAGAAGGCCGGTAGCTCTTCCAGGACTTGAGTCTTATCTCCCCGAGACATAAAGACTTCGAGCTGATGATACTACGGGTCGCCACCCACCTCTGTCTACGGGCGGGGTAGAAGACCCGTGGAACCCGCGCGGGTTCTTTCGAACGCTACGGCGTCGCCTTGTCCGCTGCAGCCGGCGCGGGGGACCGCGGCGCTGCCCCCGCCTCCACCGTCGGCCCGGACAGACCGATGATCGCCGCCGTCCCCACCCCGACGAGGAGGATGACGACGAGGAGCAACCACGGCCGCCGGGCCGGGCTCATCGCCGCCCACCCTGGCCTCGGCCCACCGACGGGGCCGCGACCCTGCATCATCATCGGGCCCGGCGCTCCCGGGGGCCGAAACCCTGGGCCGGGCAGCGGTCCGCTGTCGCCCATCCCCGGCATTCCGCGCGGGAAGCCGGGCTGAGCGAACATCGGATCGCCCGCGTCGACGACGATCCCGGTCTGCTCGAGCGGATCGAGATCGGCCAGCGAGCCGAGCGGCGGCGACATGTGCACCGCCGGATGCGCGAGCGGATGCGACGGCGGCGGGCCGCCGGGGTAGCCACCCGGATGACCCGGCGCGGGTCCAGGCCCCGGCCCCATCGCAGGCCCGTGGCCGTACGGATTGGGCGGCCCGGGCGCGAAGCCGGGCGACGGCGGGTAGTGATCCGGATCGCCGACCATCGGTCCACCCAGCAGCGCGGGGGTGTTGGACGGAAGCATCGGGCTCTGGGCCAGGTCGTCGAAGTCGATGAGCGGTCGCGCGCCGGCGTGATCGGGCGCGTTGCCGCCCAGGTTGATCATCGAGGTGAGCTCGATCCCGCGCAGCTCGGTCAGCTTGGTGATCGACGTGCGCGCCCGCCGGCGCCGGCGGTCGTCGTCGGGCAGGAGGGCGCCATCGGCGGCCAGCGCGACGCTCATGCCCGGGTCCGAGTCCAGCTCCGGCACCACCACCCCCGACCCCTCGCCCAGGACCTCGTCCGGGTCGATCTGGTCGGTGCCCTCCTCCATGTCGTAGAGCTCGGTGCCGATCGCGCCGGTGTGCTCGCCGATGTCGTCGCGCCAGCCGCGCGCGTCGCCGCACATGTGGCGGAGGTGCTCCGACAGATCCGGCGCCGACATCATGATCCCGTGCCGGTGAGCGCAGCGCAGCAGCGCCTCCTGGAACTCGCCGGCGGTCTGGTAGCGGTGGTCCGGGTCGCGCGACAGCGCCTTCAACATCACCTTGTCGAGCTCGGGCGGCAGCCCCGGCACCTTGTGCGAGATGAGCGGGACCGGCTGGGCGTACATCTCCTCGGCCGAGGTGGTGAGCCCGGCGTTCACGAACAGGCGCTCGCCGGTCATCATCTCGAACAGGCAGACCGCCAGCGAGTACAGGTCCGAGCGCGCGTCGAGCGGCTCCGACTTGGCCTGCTCGGGCGACATGTAGCCGACCTTGCCCTTCACCCGGTAGAAGACCGAGTTGTGGGTCGACGCCTTGGCGATGCCGAAGTCGGTCAGCTTCACCTCGCCGGATCCGGAGATGAGGATGTTCGACGGCGAGATGTCGCGGTGGATGAGGCGGAGCGGGACGCCGTCGGGGCCCACCTTGTTGTGGGCGTAGGCCAGCGCGGACAGGAGCTCGCGCGCGACGTAGATCCCGGCGGCCGGCGACAGGCGGCGGCGCTTCTTCTTGCACCGGCGCAGGAGCGTGCGCAGGTCGGCGCCGTCCAGGTACTCCATCACGATGAAGTAGTCCTCGCCGGCGGTGACGAGGTCGATCGTGTGGATGATGTTGGCGTGGTCGAGCGTGGCGGACAGACGCGCCTCGCGCAGGAACAGGTCGATGAACTCCGGCTGGCGGGTGAACTCGGGCAGGAGCTGCTTCAGCACCACCTGCTTCTCGAACCCGCCCGCCCCCATCTTCTTGCCCAGATAGATGGCACCCATGCCGCCTTCGGCCAGGTACTCGAGCACCACGTATCGATCGATGGGTGCGTCGGAGGGGGAGCCGTTCTCCACGGCTGGGGAGCATACCAGCTCATGTCTCCGCGGCGGCCCAACCCCCCGGCCCTCTCACAGTGTGCCGCGCGGACCACAGCGGAGGCCCGGCCGTTTCGCCTACTTGGCGGGAAGCGGCGCGGGCATCCAGCTTGCTCTTTCGGCCGGCGTGCGCTCCTCGTACGGCCCTCGCCGGCAGACGCTGGCACTCGTCCTCGCCGCCCTCGTGATCGGGAGCTCGATCGCCGCGTGCGGCGGCCCCTCCTGGCCGAAGACCGTGCGGGGCGTGGGCGACCCGCGCTTCCTCGCCCACCAGGAGGTGGTCGACACGGTCGATGTCCTCCCGGTGGATCTTCAGGTCTGGACCGAGCCGGGCCACCAGACGGGCGCGTACGTCGTGGCCAGCGAGGTCGACGGCACCGTGGCGGGGATGGTGTCCAGCCAGCTCGCGCGGCGCGGCTACCAGGTGGTGGCCCAGATCGACCGCGACGGGCGCTACGTCGGCCCCGATGGATCGATGCACGACGCGATGGTGCCGGACGACGTGACGCGCACGACCATCTCGCTGTCCGGCTACGGGCGCGCGCAGAGCCGCACCGCCGGCGCGCTGCTGATGCCGTTCCTGCCGGCCCGCCTGGGCGAGGCGACCGGCTCGGACACCACGCTCTACATCGGCGGCTGGGCGTTCGCGGGCAAGAAGAAGTCGTCGCACAAGGCGGCCAAGATCATCGGCGCCATCCTCATCGTCGGCATCATCGCGGTGATCGCGATCGCGGTCATCGCTGGCGACAAGGGCGGCGGCGGCGGCAGCGCGGTCGGCAAGGTGGCCGAGGGCGCCGGCCACGTCGCGAGCGGCGCGGTCAAGGTGGTCGGCCGGGTCGCGGTCGCCGCGACGCGGACCGCGGGCCGGGTCGGCTTCGCGGTCATGCGCGACCCGGAGCTCTTCCGCCTGACCGTCGACATGATCGACGTGTTCGCGCAGTCGGGCACCCACGCGCAGGTCTACTCGGGCCGCCCCGACTACTACGCCGAGGGGCCGCGCCGCGGTCGGTCGGCCATGATGCTGGAGATGACGCTCATCGACAATCACAGCGGGCGCACGCTGTGGCACGCGCAGCAGCGCTTCCCGGCCAGCCCCGAGCGGCCCGAGCAGATCGAGCGCGCGGTCGCGCGGCTGATGGCCACGCTGCCGGCCCAGTAACGGATCGAGAAATCCCGTAGACTCCCGAGGTGCGCCTCGCCCTCGCGCTGCTGCTCGCCTCGGTCCTCGCCGCCTGCGCGACGGAGCGGTCGAGCCCGGAGTGCAAGGACGTGTGCAGCAAGCAGGCTCGCTGTGTCGACCAGAAGGGCGAGGCGGCCGCGCCCGGCTCGCCCCCGGCCACCATCCCCGAGCAGACCAAGTTCGACCAGAGCGAGTGCATCGCGGCCTGCACCTCGCTCCGCCGCGACGCCGAGGGGGACAAGATCGTGAAGCGCCACGTCGCGTGCTTCGACAAGGCGGGCGAGGACTGCGCCGCCATGCTCGCCTGTCCGTGAGCGACTTCGATCAGGTCCGGCCGAGCGCCTGACGGCGGCGCTCCAGGAAGTCCCGCTCGCGCGCGTTGTCGGTGCGGGCGAGCGCCGCCTCGTACGCGAGCGCGGCTTCCTCGGCGCGGCCGGCGCGCCGGAGCAGGTCGGCGCGGATCGCGTGGAAGAGGTGATAGTCGCCGAGCTCGATGTCGTCGAGGATCGCGAGCGCCGCGTCCGGTCCGTCGATCTCGGCCAGCGCGACCGCGCGGTTGAGCGCCACGACCGGGTCGGGCGCGATCGACAGCAGCTGATCGTACAGGGCCAGGATCTGCCGCCAGTCGGTGGCGGACGCGGCCGGCGCGTCGCCGTGGACCGCGTTGATCGCCGCCTGGATCTGGTAGGGGCCCGGCTGGTTGCGCGCGAGGCACTCGCGGACAAGCGCCTGGCCCTCGCCGATGAGGCGGGGATCCCACCGGCTGCGGTCCTGATCGGCGAGCACCACCAGGTCGCCGTCGGCCGTGGTCCGGCTCGCCCGGCGCGACTCGACCAGCAGCATGAGCGCGAGCAGCCCCATCACCTCGGGCTCGTCCGGCACCAGCTCGGCCAGCAACCGTCCCAGGCGGATCGCCTCGGCGCAGAGGTCGTCGCGGACCAGCCGGTCGCCCGAGCTCGCCGTGTGACCCTCGTTGAAGATGAGGTAGACGACCGCCAGCACCGCGCGCAGGCGACCCGGGAGATCGACCTCGTCGGGGACCCGGTACGGGATCCTGGCGTCGCGGATCTTGCCCTTGGCCCGGACCAGCCGCTGCGCCATCGTCGTCTCGGGCACCAGGAACGCGCGCGCGATCTCCGCGGTGGTGAGACCGCCGAGCAGGCGAAGGGTCAGCGCGACCTGGGCGGCGGTGGCGAGCGCCGGGTGGCAGCAGGTGAAGATCAGGCGAAGACGATCATCGCGCACGGCGTCTTCCTCGTCCGGTTCGCCGCTGGCCTGCAGGAGGGCGGCCTGGGCCTGTCGGTCATCTCGCGAGGCCTCCCGCCGCAGGCGATCGATCGCCCGGTGGCGGGCGGTGGTGATGATCCAGCCGGCCGGGCTCGGCGGCAGCCCGGCCGACGGCCATCGCTCGACCGCGGCGGTGAAGGCGTCCTGGACCGCCTCCTCGGCGACATCGATCGCGCCGAAGACGCGGACCAGGACCGCCACCGCGCGCCCGTATTCGCTGCGGAACACACGCTCGATCTCGGAGAGGGGCAGGTCCGGCATGCCGCGATCAGCTCTCGCCGTGCTCCTGGAACGGTCGCACCTCGATCGGGAGCCCGGTGGCCCGGGCGAGCTTTCCGCCCCACTCGAGCGCCGCGTCGAGGTCGCGCGCGTTGATGACGGTGAAGCCGCCGATGTGCTCCTTCCCCTCGACGAACGGACCGTCGGTGGTGACGACCTCGTCGCCCTTGACCCGCACCACGGTGGCCGTGGTCGCCGGGTTCAGGCCTCCGGCGAAGACCCACGCGCCGGCGGCCTTCATCTCGCTGCGCACCGCCCTCACCTCGCGCATGATCGGGTCCAGCTTCTCCGGAGGTGGAGGCGGTCCGTCGGGCTGATAGATGCTCAGCATGTACTGCTTCATGGCATGTTCTCCTCGCGTCATGAGGTCATCCAGGTCTCACGCTCTATACGAACGGGATCGGGCCGGATCGACACCGCGCGGAGAGCGACGCGAAGAAAAGCTCCATCCGTGCGATCACGGCTGGATCGCGCCGTGGAAGCCTCAGGAATGACGGTCAGACGCGGCGTTCAGATCGCGCTCGGCCTCCTCGTGGCCGCGGTGGGCGCCTACCTGGTCTTCTCGCCCGAGGTGATTCGCGACCTGCTCGGCCGCCGTCCGGCGACGAGCTCGGACTGGATCAACCTGCGCGCCAGCTTCGGCGGCACCCTGGCCGGGCTCGGCGCCTTTGTCGCGTGGTGGCCGGCGCCGCGCCCGTGGCTGCGCAGCGGGCTCGGGCTGCTCCTGTGGACGATGGCGGGCATCGGCCTGGCCCGCGCGATCGGCTTCGCGATCGACGGGCACCCCGACGCCCGGCAGTACCTGTGGATCGCGGCGGAGGCGGCGATCGTCGTCGCCTGCGCGGTCGCGCTGCGCCGCCGCAGACACGACCGCTGACCGGGGAGCGACCCTACTCGACCGTCCAGGTCATGCCGGAGTGGAGCAACTTCTTGAGGTCGCCCTTGCCGCGCGCGGAGACCGCGGCGGTGATCTGCTCGTGGACCAGCTGGTCGTACGGCGTCTTCTCGACCGCGCGCAGGATGCCGAGCGGGATCGGCATCTCCGGGTAGGTGAGCTGGGTCAAGAGGAACGCAAAGGCCGGCGCGGCCCGCTCGTCGTGGATCATGATCTGGCCGAGCGGCACCTGGCCGGGGCCGTCGCCCACCTCCACTGCCTCGGGCACCAGGTCGTTGCGCACCCGGATCCCGCGCTTGCCGCCCTCGAACAGGAGCGGCTGGCCGTGCTTGAGCCGGAGCTGGCGCGCGTCGGCGGTCGACTTGTCGGTGACCGCGTCCCACACGCCCTCGTTGAAGACCGGGCAGTTCTGCAGGACCTCGATGAACGAGGCCCCCTGGTGGGCCTGGGCGCGAGTCAGGATCTCGCCCAGGTGCGCGGCCTCGACATCGACGCAGCGGGCCACGAACGTGGCGCCCGCGCCGAGCGCGACCTGGAGCGGCTGGACCGGGTAGTCGACCGAGCCGAGCGGCGTGGACGGCGCCTTGGTGCCGACCGCCGAGGTCGGCGAGTACTGGCCCTTGGTGAGCCCGTAGATCTGGTTGTTGAACAGGATGATGTTGAGGTTGACGTTGCGGCGCAGCGCGTGGAGCAGGTGGTTGCCGCCGATCGACAGCCCGTCGCCGTCGCCGGTGATGACCCACACCGACAGATCCGGCCGCGACACCTTGAGCCCGGTGGCAATCGCCGGGGCGCGCCCGTGGATGCTGTGGAAGCCGTACGTGTTCATGTAGTACGGGAACCGGCTCGAGCAGCCGATGCCGGACACGAACACGGTCTCCTCGCGCTTGACCCCCAGGTCGGCCAGCGTCTTCTGCACCGCGGCCAGGATGGCGTAGTCGCCGCAGCCGGGGCACCACCTGACGTCCTGGTCGGTGGCGAAGTCCTTCTTGCTCAGCTTGATCGGGGGAGTCATCGCGCCGCCCTCCTTGCCACATCGATCGATGTGGGGCGATCGTCCACCAAGAGGTCCTCGACCGCCTTCATGACCTCGGCCACCTTGAACGGCTGGCCCTGGACCTTGTTGAGCCCGACCGCATCGACCAGGTAGCGGGCGCGCAGCATCATCGACAGCTGACCCATGTTGAGCTCGGGCACCAGCACGCGGCGGAACCGCGGCAGCAGCCCCTTCACGTCCGGGTGGAGCGGGTGCAGCCAGCGGAGCTGGGCGTGGGAGACCTTCTTGCCCTGCTCGCGCAGCCGGATGACCGCCTGGCGCAGCGCGCCGTAGGTGCCGCCCCATCCGATCACCAGGACGTCGCCCTCGTCCTCGCCGTGGAGGTCGAGCGGGCCGCAGTCCTGGACCATGCCGTCCACCTTGGCGGCGCGGATGTGGACCATCTTCTCGTGGTTGATCGGGTCGTACGACACCGCCCCGGTCAGGAAGTCCTTCTCGAGGCCGCCGATGCGGTGCTCGAGGCCGGGGGTGCCGGGCACCACCCACTCGCGGGCCAGGGTCTCCTGGTTGCGCGCGTAGACCTGGTAGCCGGCGGGATCGGTGCGGTGCGTGACCGGGATCGGCTCCATCGCGTCGACGTCGGGCAGACGCCACGGCTCCGAGCCGTTGGCCAGGAACCCGTCGGACAGGAGCACGACCGGCGTGCAGTAGCGGATGGCCAGGCGCACGGCCAGGATCGCGCAGTCGAACGCGTCGGCCGGCGAGTTGGCCGCGATGATCGGAACCGGGCACTCGCCATTGCGGCCGTACATCGCCTGCAAGAGGTCGGACTGCTCGGTCTTGGTCGGCAGGCCCGTGGACGGGCCGCCGCGCTGCACGCTCACCACCACCAGCGGCAGCTCGGTCATGACCGCGAGCGCCATGCCCTCGGCCTTGAGCGAGATGCCCGGGCCGGACGACGCGGTCACCGCCAGCGCGCCGCCGTAGGCCGCGCCGATCGCGGCGCCGACCCCGGCGATCTCGTCCTCGGCCTGGAACGTGGTCACGCCGTGGTTCTTGTAGTGAGACAGATAGTGGAGCAGCGACGACGCCGGCGTGATCGGGTAGCCGCTGTAGAAGAGCGGCTTGCCGGCCAGGTTGGCCCCCGCCACCAGGCCGAGCGCGATCGCCTCGTTGCCGGTGATGTTGCGGTAGACGCCCGGCTGGAACACGGCCTTCTCGACCCGGTAGACGTCCTGGAACATCTCCGCGGTCTCGCCGTAGTGATAGCCGGCCTTGAACGCGCGCACGTTGGCGTCGGCCAGGCGGTCGTTCTTGCCGAACTTGCCCTTGATCTGCGAGATCTCGGTCTCCGGGTCGCGCGAGTAGGCCCAGAACATCAGGCCGAGCGCGAAGAAGTTCTTGCAGCGCGCCTTTTCCTTGGTCGTCAGATCGGTCCCGTCGAGGGAGCCGTTGGTCAGCTTGCTGATGTCGATGCCGTGCACGCGGTACTTCTGGCGCAGCGACTCCTCGGCCAGCGGATCCGAGTCGTATCCCGCCTTCTTGAGGTTCGGCGGCGTGAACGTGCCGGTGTTCACGATGAGGATGCCGTTCTCGATGAGGTCGGCCAGGTTCGCGCGCAGCGCCGCCGGGTTCATCGCCACCAGCACATCGGGCGCGTCGCCCGGGGTGTAGATGTCGCTCGACGCGAAGTGGAGCTGGAACCCGGACACACCCGCGAGGCTGCCGGCGGGGGCTCGGATCTCGGCCGGGAAGTCGGGGAACGTGGAGATGTCGTTCCCGGCCGCGGCGGCCGCCTTGGTGAACTCTGTGCCGGTCAGCTGCATGCCGTCGCCGGAATCACCGGCGAAGCGGATGACGACGTGCTCGAGAGTCCGTGGAGACGGGCGGGTGGTTGATGGAGGTTGAGATACTTCCGATGGCATGGCGGCGTAGATTATCCCAGACCGGCCGCGCAGCGGGGGACGTGGGCGGCAGCTAACCGCGCCCGCCTCGACGGTGCGTCGGCCTCTTGCCGACGCCGGCGGGCTCCGGTATACACCGTCTTGTCTCGCACGCTTAGCTCAGCTGGATAGAGCGTTGGCCTCCGGAGCCAAAGGTCACAGGTTCGAATCCTGTAGCGTGTACCGGTTCCCTTGCCCAAGCCGCTCGCCGAAATCGTCCTCGAGGAAGGGCTGGCGACGGCGGCGACGCTGGAGCGCGCAGCGGCGGCCGCCGACCGCGACGGCACGCCGCTGGTCTGCGCGCTGGTCCGCGAGGCCGGCATCGACGAGATCGCCCTGCTCGCCGCGCTGCGCAGGCACGTGCGCGTGGCGACCGGCGACCCGCTGACGATCGCGCCGGAGCCTGACGCGGTGCGCGAGCTGCAGCGCGATGTGTGCCGGCGGCAGCGGGTCGCGCCGCTGTCGGTGTCGTCGTACGGCGGCGAGGGCCGGGTGCTGCGACTGGCCATGGCCGATCCGACCGACGCGGTGGCGGTGGCCGAGGTCGAGCACGTGACCGGCTGCCGGGTCGACCCGGTGCTGATGACGCTGTCGGCGGTGGAGGAGCTGGTCGAGAAGACCTACCGCGCGCTCGTGACCGAGGTCATGAAACGCGCGGGCGAGCGCGGGGACGAGGCGGCGGCGCCCGTGCGGCCGCGCGGCAAGGCCGGCGAGGGCGGCGGGCGCGAGGGCGGCGGACGAGACGTGACCGACGGGGCGAACCGCGCAGGGGCGCAGGCGGCCCGCGCCGGCGCGCTCGAGGGAGAGCCGACGGTCCCGTTCCACCGGCTGTCCGACGACGCCGATCTGGAGACGCGCCTGCGCGCGGTCATCAACCTGCTGCTGGCCAGGCAGGTGGTGAGCGAGGACGAGCTGGAGGAGGAAGTGCGTCGGCTCATGCACCCCGACGATTGAGCCGAGTGCCGGTCCTTTCCAGGTCGGCACCGGGCGCGGCCCGGCGGATACGCTATATTCGAGGCGCGGTGAGCACGCCCCCCGCGAAGACGATCTGTCGCAAGTGCCGACTGGAGTACCCGGGCGACGCGCTGTTCTGCCCCAACTGCGGCACGGCGCGAGTGCACGAGGACTCCGGCGACCCGATGGTCGGCGCCACGATCGGTGAGCGCTACGTCCTGCTCGAGCGGATCGGGAACGGCGGCTCGGGCACGATCTACCGCGCCGAGCACGTGACCCTGCGCCGCAAGGTCGCGGTCAAGGTGCTGCACCACGAGCTCAGCCGCGACGACCTGGCGATCGAGCGCTTCCGGCGCGAGGCGACCACCGTCGGCCAGATCGAGAACGACCACATCGTCGAGATCTTCGACTTCGGGCGGACCGGCGACGGGCGGCTCTACCTGGCGATGGAGCTGCTCGAGGGCGAGACGCTGGCCGACCTCATCGAGCGCGAGGGACAGCTCGAGATCGACCGCGCGGTCGACATCCTGATCCAGCTCAGCGAGACGCTGATGGAGGCGCACGCGATGGGCTACATCCATCGCGACCTGCGCCCCCGCAACGTGTTCCTGGCGGTCCGGCGGGGCAAGGGGCGCAAGGAGTTCGTCAAGCTGCTCGACTTCGGGCTGGCCAAGCTGGTCGAGAAGGAGGGCGAGGCGGCGTCGACCAGCCTGGGCATGACCTTCGGCGATCCGCACTACATGTCGCCCGAGCAGGCGCGCGGCGACGCCCTCGACCGGCGGGCCGACATCTACTCGCTCGGCTGCATCGCGCACGAGATGCTGGTCGGCGAGCCGCCGTTCGTGGGCGGCAAGGTGTTCGACATCCTGACCCGCCACGTCGAGGCGACTCCCGACGCACCGCAGGCGCGGCGCTCGGACGTGCCGACCTGGCTCGACCGCGCGGTGACGCGGATGCTGGCCAAGCGGGCCGACCAGCGCTTCATCACGGTGTACCGGGTGATCGAGGCGCTGCGCCAGGGCTCCGACAGCGGGGCGATCATGACGGACGACATCGCGCGGCGGCCGGAGACGGTGCCGCCGGCGTCGGTGTCGGACGCGATGGCGAAGCTGGGCGCGCGCGCGCCGGCCGACATGTCGGCGGAGGTGCCGCGATCGCCGTCGCCGGCGTCATCGCCGTCGCCAGCGGCGGGTGCGGCCAGGGCGGCCAGCGGTGCGGCGGCGGACTCCGGGCCGGCCGTCATGGCTCCCCGGCTGGGCGCGGCGGTCGCGCCCAGAAACGGCGAGGATCGGCGCGTCGGCAATGCGACCGCGCTCGGGCTCGGCGTCGGCGCGGCGGGGGGCAAGCGGGCGCAGCTGACAGCGACCAGCGCGCCGGGCGCGGGCGGATCCGCGGCGGCGCGCCAGTCCAGGGATTCGATCCCGTCGGCCCGCAACGGCGGATCGGGCGGGCTCTCGTCGGCGTGGTACGCCGACGGCGAGGCGATGGCCGGCGCGGGTGATCTCCCGATCGAGGGGCTGACTCCGCGGCCCGGCCGGGCGCGCCGCCTGTCGCCCAGCGACACCGGTGTGCTCGCGCGCGACCGCGACCGCGACGACGACGACCGGGAGCCGCGGCGCCGGCCCTGGCGGCTGGCCGCGGTGCTGGGCGGCGCCATGCTGCTCGGCGCGGTCGCGGTCTTCGCGGTGGTGTCGGCGCGCGGCGGCGGCGAGGAGACTTCCGTCGCGGCCCAGGCCGAGGAGCCTCGGGCGGCCGGAAGCGACGGACTGACCGCGGCGGCAGCGCCGGCCGAGGCTGGCGGCGCGACGGCGAGCGCGGTCGGCTCGGGCGCGGTGCAGCCGGCCGGGCAGGATGCGTCGGTGGCGGCGGGCGCGGCCGGGGCCGTGGCGGTGGCTGGCGCGAGCGAGCGCGAGGGCGAGGCGAGCAAGCCGGCCGATCAGGGCAAGCCCGACGCGCCCGGCTCTAAGCAGGAGTCGAAGCCGATCGCCAGCAAGCTGGCTCGTTCGGGCGATGCGCCGCCGAAGTCGTCGGGCGGGCGCAAGACCGGCGGGGCGCGCGAGCCGCGCGAGCCGCGCAAGCAAGTTGACGACGTCGGCGCCGGGCCGACCGAGCCGGTGCCGAGCGAGCGCGCGGTGGACGCCGGCAAGGCGGAGTTCTACGCCAGGCTGGGCGATCGCGATCTCGCCAGCGGCGACTTCCTCGGCGCGGCGACCAACTTCAACAAGGCGCGTGCGCTCGATCCTCGCAACCCGAACGCGGTGCTCGGTCTGGGCGAGATCGCGCTCAGCCAGGGCTCGACGGCGGCGGCGGTCACGCACCTGCGCCGGGCCGCGAAGCTCAAGCCGGGCAGCGCGCGCGCCCACACGCTCCTGGGTGAGGCGCTGCTCGCGTCGGGTCGCAAGCGCGATGCGGCGCAGAGCTTCCGCCGCGCGCTCAAGATCCAGCCGGGCGACTCGCGCGCCCAGGCGGGCCTCGACGAGTCGGCCGGCAGCGCCGCGCGCCCGCCGGCCGACGACGGCTCGAAGCCCAGCGAGCTCGAGTAGCTGCGGGTCCGCTCAGCCTCGGGCGCGATCCGGGTGATCCGGGTGCAGCTCGGGCTGCTCGGCGTCCGCTTGCCTGGCCGGCGGCTTCCAGGCGCTGCCGTCGCGGTGGCTCACACCCAGGCGAACCCTCGAGGAATGAGAGGAGCGCAGACGGATGCGGGCGCCTCGACCGCTGGGCGCGGACCGCTTCGATGGCTTGGGCATTACATGACAATACATGTATCGTCAGTAAGCCTGCAACTTTCCCGAGACTTCGGCGATCGGCCGGTTGCTATGATTCCGATCGCCATGGCGCGCTCTCATCGACCTCGGGCACCGCGCCGCCGCAGCTCCTGGGAGCCGGTTCCGCTCCACCTTCCGCTCGATCGGCCGTCCAGAGCACCAGGACCACCGGCGCAGAAGAACCGTTATCCGACCCACGGAGAGGTCGATCACGAATCGGAACCGGCGGGCGACGCCGACGACACGGTCGGCAGCCACGTCATCGTCATCGATCTCGCCTAGTGCTCCGACCGGGCACATCGCTCTCGCCGGCAGGGACGATGATGGGCTCCGACGGTCGACGGGTGATTCGCTAGCGGCCGCCGGTCGCGTGCCTCGTGCGCTACCACGTCTTCATCGAGGGTCCGCGCGACGCGACCGCGGCCGGCATCGAGCTCCTGGCTGCCGCGCTGGGCCGCCGCTACGGCATGTCGGGGCCCGCGGTGCTCGAGCGGCTGAAGCAGGGCCGGTTCTGCGCGCGCTCGGCGCTCGAGCTGGTGCCGGCCCAGCGCCTGGCCGGTGAGCTGGAGGCCCTCGGGGCACGGACCAGCCTGATCGCCGCGCAGGGCGCCGACGACGGCAGGGCGCCCGCGTACGAGTCGGGCCTGGCGGCCGCCTTTGCCGGCGGCGAGCTGCGCGACGACGTCGGGCTCGACCTCGGCGTCCTCGGCGCGCGCGCGCCGTCGGAGGAGACCGACGTGGGCTGGACGCTGGCCGACGTCGACGGCTCGGGCGATGTCGCCGATGGCGCGGCGGGGGCGGAGGGCGCGGCGAAGGCGGAGGGCGCGGCGAAGGCGGAGGGCGCGGCGCGGGTCGATGAATCGGACCGACCGGGTGGGCCGGACCGACCGGGTGCCGCGACGCCGCCGCCGGTGCCGGGCCGGCCGGACGCCGCGACGCCGCCGCCGGTGCCGGGCCGGCCGGCGGGGCCGACTGCGCCGCGCGTGCCGGCTGCTCCGACGGCGGCGCGCGAGGCGCGAGGGACGCCGACGCCCGCGCGCGAGGCGCGGGGGACGCCTGAGGTGATGCGCGAGGCGCAGGGGACGCCTGAGGCGATGCGCGGGGCGCCGGCGACGACCGGGCGGCCGGGCCCGTTCGAGCCGAGCGCGGTCGTGCGGGATCCGCGGGGGACGCCTGGCCCGATGCGCGAGGCGCCGGCGACGACGGGGCGGCCGCCACCGTTCGAGCCGGGCGCGGTCGCGCGGGATCCGCTCGAGCGGCGAGAAGATCGGCCCGGCGTCGCTCTGCCGCGCGAGCGCGGTGGGGTCGGGGAGGCGCTGGTGCCGCCGCCGGGGATCGAGCTGGCGGCCGACCGGTTCGCTCCGCCCGACGCCGGGCCGCGATCGCTGCCGGAGCTGGCCGAGGTGCCGACCCGGGTGGTCGCGGTCGGCGAGAGGTCGCGCCCGGCCTCGTCGGCGCCGCCGCTGGCCCACGTCGGCGAGGGTGAATCGCTGATCCGACCACCGCTGATGGTGCGCGCCCGCGAGCTGCTCGATGGATCGGCGCGGGCGCGATTCGTCGCGGGGCTGACCGTGGCGTTCCTGATCGGACTCGTGCCGGCCCAGGTCTACGCCTGGTCGCGGGCGAGCTCGGGCTACGACGACATCCGCGCCGACCTCGCCGCCGAGTACCGCACCGCCGACACCCAGGAGCGGTGGGAGACGCTGGCCGCCGCGCGGGAGGACGCGATCGCGCTGGTCGACTCGCGCCGCGCGCGCGACGTCGTCTCGGCGTGCTTCATCTGGATCGCCGTGGCCGGCGCGGCCGGCTTCGCCTGGTCTCGTCTGGTTCGCGAGCCGAGCCCTCGCGAGGGCTGATCGCTCAGCTCGGCGGGTCGCTGCCGTCGGGGTCGCTGGCGTCGGGACCGGCGCTGTCGGGGCCGCTGCCGTCGGGGCCGCCTTCCATCGCGCGGGCCGCCTTCTCCCGCTTGCGGTGGATCATGTACGCCATCACGATCGAGCCGTTGTAGAGCACGACCATCGGCAGCGCCATCAGCACCTGGGAGATGACGTCGGGGCCCGGGGTCAGCACCGCGGCCACGATGAACGACAGCACGATGAACCAGCGGTTGAAGCGCCACAGCCCGCGATAGGTCACCGCGCCGGCCAGGGTCAGGAACAGGATCAGGAGCGGTAGCTCGAAGACCAGCCCGAAGCCGAGCAGGAGCTTCTTCACGAAGTCGAGGTAGGCGTCCATGCCGAGGAGCGGCTGGAGCGCCACCGCGGTCGCCATCGAGTAGCTGACCCCGAGCCCGCGCTGCAGCTCGGCCAGGTTGTGCGTCGAGTAGTCGAGGAAGAAGCGGTAGGCCGCCGGCAGAACCAGGAAGTAGCAGAACACCGCGCCGCCGGCGAAGAGGGTCGCCGACGAGGCGGCGAACGCGACCCCGTAGCGGCGCTCGTGCCGGTAGAGGCCCGGCGCCACGAACAGCCACAGCTGGTGGAAGATGGCCGGCGAGGCGACGAAGATGCCGCCCCACAGCGCCACCGATAGATAGACCCAGAACGGCTCGAACAGCGAGTTGAAGTAGAGCGCCGGGCTGCCGAGCGATGCGTTGTGCGCCCCGACCTCGTGCCACACCTCGATGAGCGGCCGGGCCAGGACCACGAACAGCTCCTGGCTGAAGGTGAAGGCGATGAGGAAGCCGATCACCAGCGCGATGACCGCGTTGCGCAGGCGCACGCGCAGCTCGCGGAGGTGCTCGAGGAACGGCATCCGCGAGTCCTCGAGCTCGTCCTGCGGCGTGCGCGGCCCGGGCGGGCCCGGCGCGGGCACCAGCACCGGCGCGCTCGGATCCTGGACGACGAGGGGACCCGGCTCGGACTCAGCCATGGAGCTCAGCCATGAGCGGGGTCGTCAGGCTTGCTGCGCGCCGCGGGCTCGGCGGGCGGTCGCGTCTCGGGCGAGCGGCGAGCGACCGCCCCCGGTGCGGGAAAGATGCGCGGCGGTCCGGCCTCGGCCGCGGAGCCGGCGGTGGCGGCGGACGAAGCCTCGGTGGTCGCGGCTCCAGTCGAGTCGGTGCTCGTCGTGGCGGGGGAGTCGGTGCTCGACGCGGCCGCTGGATCACCGGCGGCAGACGCCGACGCGGGCGAGAGATCGGTCGATGCGATCGAGCCGGCGGCCGCGGCGGCCTCCGACATCCCGCCCGTGGCCAGCTCGGCCGGCGCGCCGGTCACCGGGTCGACCGCGGGGGTGGGCGGCACCAGCTTGTCGAACAGCGTCCTGGGCGAGCGCAGCGGCCGGAGCGGATCGTCGCGCAGCGCGCTCCTCAGCTCACGCACCGCCTCGCCCAGCTTCTCATCCTGCTCCAGGGTCGACTGGAGCTCCTGCGAATGGCGCCGGAAGTCGCGGATTCCCTTGCCGATCGTCTTGGCGGCC
Source organism: Kofleriaceae bacterium (assembly GCA_035489015.1). Taxonomy (GTDB): domain Bacteria; phylum Myxococcota_A; class Polyangia; order Haliangiales; family Haliangiaceae; genus DATFRY01. The sequence continues at coordinate 43,562 of DATHKR010000213.1, forward strand.
TGAGGCAGCTTGTCCGGCCCGACGACCAGGAGAGCCACGACCAGGATGAGCAACAGCTCGCCCATACCCATGCCAAACATGGCGCCAGCATAGCCCGGATGCCTGGTGGCGTCACCCGGCGGCCCGCGCGGCATCGGCGGGCGCGCCTGCCGATTTTGCGGGCGGCGAGCGAAGGGTCGTCGGGAAGCGGGCACTACAGGGAGAGCGCGCGCTCGTCTTCCATCTCTTGAACTCCTCGACCCGGAGGTTCCGACATGAACCAGCATAGACAGAGGCGGCCGGCGCGCGTGCTGCTCCTCGCGGCCACCGCCGCGCTGGCGGCAGCGTGCAGCGGGCAAGACCCGAGCGGCAGCGAGACCCAGGAGCTGAGCGGCCAGGTGGCGCGCCACAACTTCTCCTCGGAGGTCATCGGCGTGCGCGCGGTGCAGGACGGCGCGGCGGTGGCGTGGAGCAAGGTGGACGCGAGCGGCAGGTGGGACCTGCAGGTGCCGAGTGGCGAGGGGTACCGGCTCGAGGTCGTGACCGCCGGCGGCAGCCACGGCTTCGTCACGCGTGGCGCGGAAGGGGCCCGGGCGCTCGAGTTCAGCGTGTGCGCCGGCGCGGCGCCCTTCGACGTCGGTCACGTGCACAGCTGGAGCAAGAGCAGCGAGGAACAGCCGGGCGAGGGCTGCGGCGATCCGCCGCCGTGCGGCGGAGGCGGCGGCGGCGGCAGTCCCGGCGACCCGGGCGGCGGGACCGGCGGTGGCGGCGGCGGCACAAGCCCCGGCGACCCGGGCGGCGGAACCGGCGGTGGCAGCGGCGGCGAGCCCGGCGACCCAGGCGACCCGGACGACCCCGGCGACCCCGGATGTCCGCCGCCGACCCCGTGCGACGATCAGGGCAACTGTTGCTTCCCGGACGGCACGTGCTGCGGCGCCGACGGAACCTGCTGCTTCCCGGACGGCGTCTGCTGTGGTCCGGAAGGCGACTGCACCGATCCGCAACCGCCACCGTGCGAGCCCGGGCCCGACGGTGGCTGCGACGATCCGCAACCGCCGCCGTGCGATCCGGGCACCGGCGAGAACTGCTGCCCGGCCGGCGGCGACTGCCCGACGCCCCCGCCGCCGCCCCCGCCGCCGTGCGATCCGGACACCGGCAACGGCTGCTGCGGCGACGACGGTCAGGATTGTCCTCCGCCTCCACCGCCGCCCTGCGATCCCGGCAACGGCAACGGCTGCTGCGGCGACGACGGTCAGGATTGCCCTCCGCCTCCACCGCCGCCCTGCGATCCGGACACCGGCAACGGCTGCTGCGGACCCGACGGTCGGGATTGCCCTCCGCCGCCGCCGCCCTGCGATCCGGACACCGGCAACGGCTGCTGCGGACCCGACGGTCAGGATTGCCCTCCGCCGCCGCCTCCCTGCGATCCCGGCACCGGCAACGGCTGCTGCGGACCCGACGGCGGCGATTGTCCGCCGCCCCCGCCGCCCTGCGACCCGGGCGACCCGACCTGCTGCTCGCAGCCGTCTCCCGACGGCACCTGCCCGCCGGTCCCGTGCGAGCCCGGTCCGGACGGCACCTGCACCGACCCGCCGGTTCCTCCCTGCGACTATGATGACCCGACGTGCTGGCCGCAGCCGGAGCCTCCCGTGTGCAGCGACCAGCCCGACGCCGGCATGACCGACGTGTGCTGGGCCGCCGGCGCCGTGGCGGAGAATCCGCTGCCGGACTTCGGCTGCGCGGCGGCCGGAGGCTGAGCGGCGCAATGCGAAGCGGCGCATGACGCGGGTCCGGACAGCGAGCGCGCTCGTCGCGGCGGCGGCGGCGGTCGCGCTCGGCCCGCGTGGCGGGTTCGCGGACGAGGGCGAGGCGGCGGCCGCCGCGCCGCCCTGCCCTCCCGCGGCGCGCCTGCGCGGCGACGGCGAGCTGGCCCGCCTGGTCGGGCTGGAGCTCGCCGTGCTCGGCGTCTTCAGCCGGGACATCCCGCCGCTCTGTCCGTCGGTGGAGGTGAGCCTGACCACGGCCGGCGAGCAGGTCTCGGTCGCGCTGCGCGATCCGTCCGGGCGGCGCGCGCAGCAGGTCGTCACCAACCCGCACGTCGCGGCCATCTGGATCGAATCGTGGGTCCACCCGGAGCTGGGCGCGCCGCTCCTGGCCGGTCGCGGCCTGCTCTCGATCGGCCCCCTGCGGGCGGTGGCGCCCGGCCCGGCCCTCATCGCTGGCCAGCGGACCGCGGCGCCGAGCTCGCCGTCGCCCCCGACCGACCGCGCGATGCGCTTCGCCGGCTTCGTGGTCGGCGCCGCGGCGGAGAAGCTCTACGCCAGCGACGACTCGGAGTGGCGCGCGCTCACCATGTCGGCGTGCGCGCGCTGGGGGCCGCTGTGCGCCGGTCTGGTGGGCCACCTGGGCGACAACCAGGACTTCCCTCCGCCCAGCTCGCCGTGGATCCAGCTCGATCGGCTCGGCGTCGACCTGCTGGCCAGCCTGAGCGCGCCGTTCGAGGTCGGTCGCATGGAGATCTCGCCGGGCATCGGCTTCGGGATGGGGCTCCTGCGCAGCTCGACCGGCACCTGCGAGAACGGCGACCCGGCCGGGGACGTCGTCGCCTGCGGCGACTACCCGGTGGTCTCGTACAGCCTGGGGCCGCGCGCCGAGATGGGGCTGGCCGGCGCGTTTCCGATCTCGTCGCGCGTGTCGCTGCTGGTGACCGCGTCGGTCGGGTTCGCGCCGATGGCGCGCAGCGCGGCGCTCACGCCCGGCGGCGACGTCCCGTCCCCCCCGAGCGGACCGGACGAGCCACCGCCCAACCCGGACGGCTCGACCGGCGATGGTTCCCCTGGCGACGGCGGCACCGACGACGACCCGGCAACGGGCAACGACGGGCAGCCGATCGAGCCGCTCGTCCTCGCGCTGCCGGCCGAGCCGAACCAGTTCACCCGCATCGGCGTCGGCCTGGTGGTCGCGCTGCCGTGACGTCGATCGGCCAGCCTCCCGGCGGCGCGCCGGTCCTGCCGTTCCGGAGGCGCGGGGCGAGCAGCGCGCCGCGCGATGGCGGAAGAGAGGCGGCGGTGAGCGACCAGCTCACCGACGAGGCGCTGGTCGCCGCCTGCGCGACCGGCGACACCGCCGCGCTGGCCGCGCTGTTCGATCGCCATCACCGGCTGGTGCTGCGCTTCGTCGCGCGCGCGTCGTCGGCGGGGGCGAGCGACGTCGAGGACCTGGCGCAGACCACGTTCCTCGAGCTGTGGCGGTCGTCGCCGCGGTTCCGGGCCAACGGCAGCGCGCGCAGCTGGATGCTCGGCATCGCGGCCAACCTGGTCCGCCACTACGTGCGCGGCGAAGTGCGGCGGCGCTCGGCCATGGCCGGGCTGGCCGAGCGGCCGGAGCGCGGCGCTGCCCGCCCCGACGACCTGGCCGCGCGGCGCCAGCTCATCGATCGCCTGGCCCGGGGCGTCGACGAGCTGCCTCACGATCTGCGGGTGGCGTTCGTCCTGTGCGACCTCGAGGAGGTGCCCGCGGTGGAGGCGGCCCGCGCGCTCGGGGTGCGCCAGGGCACCATGTGGCGGCGCCTGCACGACGCGAGAAGAAGGCTGCGCGACATCCTCGCCGGGAGGTCGTCACCATGACGCTGGACCATCGGAAGCAGGACACCGAGCTGGTGGAGGCGGCCCGCGAGCTGCCCCATCACCAGCCGAGCGCGGCGCGACGCGACGCCATGCGCGCGGCGCTGATCGACGCGGCGCGGGCCACCCCGCCGCTCGCCCACCGGCGCGGGAGAACCGCGCTCGCCGCCGCCGGTGGCGCCGCGGTCGCCGCGCTGTGCGCGGCCGGCCTGACGCTGTGGTGGGGCGCGCGACCGCGACCGGAGGGCCGCGCCGACCAGATCGAGGAGAGCGCAGCGGTCGGCACGCCGCGTGCGACGATCCAGAGCTCGAGCGGAGCCCACTTCGAGCACACTCGCCGGCGAGTGGCGCGCGCCGCGGGCAGCCGGAGGCGCGCAGTGGTCGACGAGGTCGTGCGCCTGCACGGCGGACGCGTGGCGGTCGCGGTCGAGCACCTCGCCGGCGACGAGCGGTTCCGGGTGGTGACCGGCGACGCCGAGGTCGAGGTGCGCGGCACCGCGTTCGACGTGGTGGTCGACGGAGACCGGCTGGTCGAGGTGGCGGTGACGTCCGGCGTGGTCGACGTGCGACCGGACGGGCGCGACCGCGTCTCGCTCGTCGCCGGCGATCGCTGGCGAGCGGACGGCAGCGTCGCCCGAGCCGGCAGCGGTGGGAAGCAGACCGCGACCGGGGCCGCGCCGGCGGTGGCGACAGGCGCGAGCACCGAGGCAGATCCCGGTAGGAGCTCGATCGCCGGTTCGATGTCGCCGGCGGCGTCGGGGCCGGCCGCGGCCTCGCCTTCCGTGTCGGCGGGGGCGGGGGCGGGGGCGGGGGCGGCGGCGGCGGCAGCGCAGACTCTGCCTGCCGGTGCCGGTGCCGGTGCCGGTGCCGGTGCGATCGCGCGGGCGGGCGCGGGGTCCGACACGAATCCGGCCACGGGGGCGAGTGCCGGGGCGGGCGCGGGCGCACCGTCGCCGACGGGCAGCGGCGCGCGAGAGGCGAGGACGACCGCCCGAGCAGAGGCTGTCGCCGGCGCCGGATCACGCGCCGGGGGGAGCGGATCCTCGACGCCGGGAGATGCAAGCGGCCGCGACGCGATAGCCGACCACGCCGCGGGGTCGGCGGCCGGCGACAGGGCCGCTCCCTCGCGCCGTGCTCGAACCGGCGCCGCCTCCGTCGCGATCGGTCCAGGTCCCGGCCCCGCGGCCGCAAGCCGCGCCGGCGACCGCGACCGGCTCATCCCGACCCCGGCCCCGGCCCCCGCCGCGGCTCCGGCGCTTCCGACTGCGAGCGAGGCCGCGTTCGGCCGCGGCTTCCGCGCCCTGCGCGGCGGCGACCTCGGCGAGGCGGCGAGCCAGTTCGCCGCCGCGGTCCGCGACGCGCCGGCCTCGGCGCTGGCGGCTGACGCTCGCTACTGGCGCGGCGTGGCCCTCGCCCGCGCAGGCAGCAGCGCCGAGGCACGCGCCGCGCTCGGCGAGTTCCTCGCCCGCCATCCTCGCCACCCGCGCGCCGGCGAGGCATCGGCCATGCTCGGCTGGCTCCTCCTCGAGTCCGGCGATCGTCAAGCTGCCGCTCGCCGGTTCCGCGCGGCCCTGGGCGACCCGGACCCCGACGTCCGCGCCAGCGCGCGCAAGGGCCTCGCCTCGCTCGGCCGCTGACCGGCGCCGATCGCGCGCGCGCGGACTCGAGGCTACCGGGCGCCGATCGCTCGCACCTCGGCCAGGAGCTCGAGCGCTGCCTCGTGCATGAGGCCGTTGGTGGCCAGGACGGCGCCTCCCGGTGGGCGCAGCTCTCCGCCGACGACGTCGGTCACCCTGCCACCCGCTTCCTCGACCAGGATCGCGCCGGCGCACGCGTCCCAGGGGCCGAGGTCGTAGCCCCAGTAGAAGCCGTACGTCCCGTCGGCGGTCATCGCGAAGTCGAGGGCCGCCGCGCCGCAGCGGCGCACGCCGCGGGTTCGCCGGTAGAAGGCCTCGAACTGGCGGAAGTTGCTCTTCTCGCCGGCCGGCTTGTCGTACGGGAAGCTGGTCGCGGCCAGCGACTGGACCAGGTGCTCCGTGGTGGACACGCGGCAGGTCGCGCCGTCGCGCGTGGCGCCCAGGCCGTGCGCCGCGCACCACTCGGTTCCGATCGCCGGCGCCAGCACGACGCCGACCACCGGCCTGCCGCGATGGCAGAGCCCGATCGAGACCGCGAAGAATGGATGCCCGTGCGCGAAGTTGGTGGTTCCGTCGATCGGATCCACGTACCAGACCAGCTCGGCGGCCTCCGCCGGCGCCGCGGCCCCGCTCCGCCCGCCCTCCTCTCCGACGATCTCGTGGTCCGGGAACTCGCGGCCGAGCCGGCCTCGCACCAGCTCCTCGCAGCGGAGGTCGTACTCGGTCACCAGGTCGACCGGCCCCTTCTGATGCACCGTCCCGGCCGTCCGCCAGCCCGCGCGGATGAGCGCGCCGGCCTCGGCGGCGATCGAGCGCGCCACCGCCAGCATCTCCGCCAGCTCCCCGCGCCCCGGACCATTCGACATGGGCCCCTCGATCGTACCAAGCTCGACGCTCGTTGACAGCCGCGATCGCGGAACGTAGCGTTTCTGTCGAGTGGACTACTCGCCGGAGACCCTGCTGCGCCGCGCGCGCCTCGCCGCCGACGAGGTCGGGGTGATGAACGCGGTCACCCCGGAGCAGGCCGGGTGGAGCGACCTGGCGTTCGAGGCCCACCGCATGGCCGGTGGCCAGGTCCTCGAGCTCGGAACCGGCGAGCGCGAGGCGGCGCTGGTCGTGCTCGGCGGGTCGGCGTCGGTGCACTCCAGCCGGGGCGACTGGTCACTCGGACGCCGCCCCGACGTCTTCTCCGGCATGCCGTGGGCGCTCTACCTGCCGCGTCACACCCGCTTCGAGCTGGTCGCCGCCAGCGATCGCGTCGAGGTCGCGCTGGCCACCGCCCCGACCCACCATGATCACCCGGCCCGCCTGGTCACCCCGGACGACGTCACCGTCGAGATCCGCGGCGCCGGCAGCAACAGCCGGCAGATCAACGGCATCCTCCCGCCCGGGTTCCCCTGCGACCGGCTGGTGTGCGTCGAGGTGTTCACGCCGGCCGGAAACTGGTCGAGCTACCCGCCTCACAAGCACGACCAGCACCGGACCGCGCCCGACGGCGCCCTCGTCGAGGCCGATCTCGAGGAGATCTACTTCTACCGGATGGCGCGCACCGGCGGCCACGCGGTCCAGCGGGTGTACTCGCCCGAGCGCGGGCTCGACGCGTCGATGACCGCGCGCGACGGCGACGTGGTGCTGGTCCCGTTCGGCTATCACCCGGTCAGCGCCGCGTTCGGCTACGACTGCTACTACCTCAACTTCCTGGCCGGCTCGGCCCAGTCGCTCGCCTGTGCCGACGACCCCGAGCACGCGTGGGTCAAGGAGACCTGGCGCGAGGCCGACCCGCGGGTCCCGATGGTGACGCTCGCGATGGAGGCGGCGTCGCGGCGGTCGACCCGATGACCGGCCGCGGGCCGGCCGACACCGACTTCGACCTCATCACCGCCGGTCGCAGCTCGATCGATCTCTACTCGAGCGACATCGGCGCGCCGTTCGCGGAGATCACCGGCTTCGCCGCGTTCGTGGGCGGCTGTCCGACCAACATCAGCGTCGGCGCGCGCCGGCTCGGCCTCCGCACCGCGCTCCTCACCGCGGTCGGCGACGATCCGGTTGGCGAGTTCGTGCTCCGGTTCCTGCGCGGCGAGGGGGTCGACACTCGCCACGTGCCGCACAAGCCCGGCTACCGGACCAGCGCGGTCCTGCTCGGGGTCGAGCCGCCGGACCGCTTCCCGCTGGTCTTCTACCGCGACCGACCGGCCGACATGGAGCTGTCGATCGACGACGTCCTGGCCGCGCCGCTCGACCGCACCCGCGCGTTCCTGTTCACCGGCACCGGCCTGTCGCGCGAGCCGAGCCGCAGCGCCACGCTGCTGGCTGCCGAGCGGGCCCGCCGCGCGGGTGCCACCGTCGTCATCGACCTCGACTTCCGCCCCGACCAGTGGCACGACCCGCGCGCGTTCGGCGTCGCCGTGCGCGGCGCGCTGCCGCTCTGCGACGTCGCGATCGGCACCGAGGCCGAGGTGAAGGCGGTCGTGCTCGAGCGGGCGGCCGACGTGGCAGTGTCCGGCTCGCAGGTCTCCGGCGCCGAGGTCGGCGGCGATCTGGACGCCGCGATCACCGCCGTGCTCGAGCGCGGACCGGGCGCGCTGGTGGTGAAGCGCGGCCCCGACGGCGCCGCGGTCCACCGGCCCGGCCATGAGCCGGTCCACGCCGCGCCGTTCCCGGTCGAGGTCGTGAACGTGCTCGGCGCCGGCGACGCGTTCGCGGCCGGATTCCTGTACGGCCACCTGCGCGGCTGGGACTGGCAGCGGAGCGCGCGGATGGGCAACGCGTGCGGCGCGATCCTGGTGACCCGACACGGCTGCGCCAACTTCATGCCGAGCGAGGCCGAGGCGCTCGAGTTCGTCGCCGCCCGCGGCGGCTTCTGAGCTGCAACTCCCGGAGCGCATCGAACCGGAGCGCCCCGCCGCGACCTGGTTATTCTTGCCGCATGACCACGAGGCTCGCCCCGTCCAGGTCCGGAACCGCCTCTCTCCTCACCGCCGCCATCGCGGCGCTCGTCACCGTCGCGATCGCCACCGCCACCACCCGCGCCGCAGCCGCCGCGCCCGGCGATCGCCCACCGCCGCGCGCGCGGTTCGACGCTCGCCTGAGCGGCCATCCGTATCCCTACCCGGTCCGGATCCACCGCGTCACCGCCCAGGGTCAGCGCCTCGAGATGGCCTACATGGACGTGTCGCCGGGCCGCCCCGCGCGCGGCACCGTCCTCCTCCTCCACGGCAAGAACTTCTCCGGCGCCTACTGGCAGTCGACCATCGCCGCGCTGGTCGGCGACGGCTACCGCGTCATCGTCCCCGACCAGATCGGCTTCGGCAAGTCGGACAAGCCGCGCCACTTCCAGTACACGTTCCAGGCCCTCGCGCTCACCACCGCCGATCTCCTCGATCACCTCGGCGCGCGCGACGTGGCCGTGGTCGGCCACTCGATGGGCGGCATGCTCGCGGTCCGCTTCGCGCTCATGTTTCCGCAGCGCACCCGCGCGCTGGTGCTCATGAACCCGATCGGCCTCGAGGACTGGAAGCGCACCGTCCCGTACAGCTCGATCGACTCGCAGTACGCGCGCGAGCGCACCCGCACGCCGGACCAGATCCGCCAGTACATGTCGAAGAGCTACTTCGGCGGGACGTGGAAGCCGAGCTACGAGCCGCTGCTCGCGATCCAGGCCGGCTGGGCCACCGGCCCCGACCGCGACCTCATCGCGTGGACCGCGGCGCTGACCTCCGACATGGTCTTCACCCAGCCGGTCGTGTACGAGCTCCCCGATCTGCGGGTGCCGACCCTGCTCATCATCGGTCAGCGCGACCGCACCGCGATCGGCAAGGACCTCGTCGCCCCAGCGGTCGCGGCCCGGCTCGGCGACTATCCCGCGCTCGGCCGCCGCGCCGCCGCCGCGATCCCCGGCGCCGAGCTGGTCGAGCTCGACGGCGTGGGCCATGTCCCGCAGGTCGAGGCGTTCGGCCGCACGATGAGCGCCCTGCGCCGCTTCCTCGCCCGTCCCTCTCGCCGCCTGGCGCCGCGCCGGCCGCCGCCCTGAACCGGGGCCAGCCCGGGGCGATCACCCGCCCCCGGGCCCTGGACACGACCGCGCGCTGCGCGCAAGGATCGCGCGACGTGTCGGGCCCATCGTTCTCCCCCAGCGAGTTCCTGCCCCGCTCGGTCCTCGGCCGCATCACCGACCTGCGCGTCAGCGATCCGCGCCGGGTCGAATCGGCCGCGGCTCGACGGCGGCGGCGCGATTCCCTCACCAGCGACGGCCGCCTCAACCTCCTGGCCGCCGATCACCCCGCCCGCCGGGTCACCGCGGTCGGCAGTGACCCGCTCGCGATGGCCGATCGCCACGACTACCTGGCCCGGGTGGTCCGCATCCTGCTCGGCGGCGCCGTCGACGGCGTGATGGCCACCATGGACCTGCTCGAGGACCTGCTCCTCCTCGGCGAGCTCCTGCGCGAGAGCGGCGGCCCGGCCTTCCTCGACCGAAAGCTCCTCATCGCCAGCCTCAACCGCGGCGGCCTGGCCGGCACATCGTGGGAGCTCGACGATCCCATGACCGGGGCCAGCGCCGAGACGGTGCGCCGCTTCGGGCTCGACGGCGGAAAGCTCCTGCTCCGCATCGGCGACGACGACCCGGGCTCGCTGAGGACGCTGACCGCCTGCGCCGACGCGATCTCGCGCATGAACGAGCTCGGCCTGCCCACCTTCCTCGAGCCGCTGCCGGTCGAGCGCGGCGCCGATGGGCGCCTGAAGGTGCAGAAGGAGGCGGGCGCCCTGGCCCGCGCCGCCGGTGTGGCCTCGGCGCTCGGCAACTCCAGCCGCTACCTCTGGCTCAAGCTCCCCTACTGCGAGGGGTACGAGCGGGTGGCCCGCGCCACCACCTTGCCGATCCTGCTGCTCGGCGGCGAGTCGGCGGGCGACCCACGTCCCTTCCTGAGCGCGGTGTCGAGCGCGCTCGCCGCCGGGAGCGCGGTTCGCGGCGCCCTGGTCGGCCGCAGCGTGCTCTACCCGGGGGACCGCGATCCGCTCGTGGTGGCGCGCGCGGTGGACGGTATCATTCACAAGGGATGGGGCGCAGAGCAGGCGGCCGAGTCGCTCGAGCCCGACGCGGCGGGCAGCCCCGATCTCGACGCGGTCACCCGCTGGCTGTCCTGATCCGACCGCGCGCAGCGAGGCAATCGACGGGCGGCCGAGGGTCCTCACGCCCGACAGCACAGGAGGCAGCGTGGCCACTCGCCGGCTCACGATGGCGCAGGCTCTCGTCGAGTTCCTGACCCGGCAGCACGTCGAGCGCGACGGCGCCGAGCAGCGCTTCTTCGCCGGCTGCTTCGCGATCTTCGGCCACGGCAACGTGGCCGGCATCGGCCAGGCGCTGCAGCAGGTCGCCGGGCTCCGCACGTACCCGAGCCGCAACGAGCAGGCGATGGTCCACGCCGCGGCCGCGTACGCGCGGATGAAGGACCGGCTGTCCACCTTCGCGTGCACCTCGTCGATCGGCCCCGGCGCGACCAACATGCTGACCGCCGCGGCCGGCGCGACGATCAACCGCCTGCCGGTGCTGCTGCTGCCCGGCGACACCTTTGCCCGCCGCAACGTCGCCCCGGTCCTGCAGCAGCTCGAGTCGGAGCGGAGCCAGGACGTCTCGGTGAACGACTGCTTCCGGCCGGTCTCGCGCTACTGGGACCGCATCACGCGGCCGGAGCAGATCCTGACCGCGCTGCCGGAGGCGATGCGCGTCCTCACCTCGCCGTCGGAGACCGGCGCGGTGACGCTGTGCCTGCCCCAGGACGTGCAGACCGAGGCCCACGACTACCCGGAGGAGCTGTTCGCGCGCCGGGTGTGGCGGATCCCGCGGCCGCGGCCCGAGGCGGAGCTGGTCGCGCGCGCGGCCGAGCTGGTCCGCAAGAGCGCGCGCCCGCTCATCGTGGCCGGCGGCGGCGTCATCTACAGCGGCGCGTGCGACGCGCTCGACCGGCTGGCCCGCGCGACCGGCATCCCGGTGGCCGAGACCCAGGCCGGCAAGGGCTCGCTGGCGTTCGATCACCCGCAGTCGCTCGGCGCGGTCGGCGCGACCGGGACCCTGGCCGCCAACCGCGCCGCCGCCGACGCCGACCTGGTGATCGGCATCGGCACTCGCTACAGCGACTTCACCAGCGCGTCGAAGACCGCGTTCCAGCACCCGTCGGTCCGCTTCATCAACATCAACGTCGCGTCGTTCGACGCGCACAAGCACGCCGCGCTGCCGGTCGTGGCCGACGCGCGCGCCGCCCTCGAGGAGCTGGCAGCGGCGCTGGTCGGCCATCGCGTGGCCGAGACGCACCGCGCGCGGATCGAGTCGCTGCGGCGCGAGTGGGACGCCGAGCTCGACCGCCTGCTGGCCGGGGCCGGGACCACGCGCCCCGCCCAGGCCGAGGTCATCGCCGAGGTGCACGCTGCCAGCGGCCCGCGCGACGTCGTGGTCTGCGCGGCCGGCAGCATGCCGGGCGACCTGCACAAGCTGTGGCGCGCGCGCGACCCGAAGGGCTACCACGTCGAGTACGGCTACTCCTGCATGGGCTACGAGATCGCCGGCGGGCTCGGCGTCGCGATGGCCGACCCGGGCCGCGCGGTGACCGTGATGGTCGGCGACGCCTCCTACCTCATGATGGCCCAGGAAATCGTCACCGCCGTGCAGGAGGGGGTGACGCTGTGCGTGGTGGTGGTCGACAACCACGGCTACGCGTCGATCGGCGCGCTGTCGGCCAGCGTCGGCAGCGACGGGTTCGCCTGCGCTACCCGCCGGCGCGGGGCCAGCGGCGAGCTCGACGGCGACGTGGTGGCGATCGACTTCGCCGCCAACGCGCGCAGCCTGGGCGCCCACGCCGCGGCGGTCTCGTCGCGCGCGGAGCTGGCCGCCGCGCTGGCGGCCGCGCGCGCCCGCCCCGGCGTGAGCGTGATCGCGGTGGAGACCGATCCGAGCGTGCGGGTCGGCGGCTATGACTCCTGGTGGGACGTCCCGGTCGCCGAGGTGTCGGAGATGGACGGCGTGGCCGCCGCGCGCGCGGCGTGGGAGGAGTCGGTCAGGAAGGAACGCCACCATCTATGATCCGCATCGCCAACGCGCCCTGCTCGTGGGGCGCCCTCGAGTTCGAGCTGGCTGGCGAGGTGCCCGCGGCCGACCGCGTGCTCGACGAGATGGCCGCGGCCGGCTACGCCGCCACCGAGCTGGGCGACTGGGGGTTCCTGCCGGTCGAGCCGGCCGCGCTCGGCGAGGCGCTGGCCCGGCGCGGGCTCGGCCTGGCCGGCGGGTTCGTTCCGGTGGCGCTGGCCGATCGGTCGGCACATCGCGAGGGGCGCGAGCGCGCGGTCCGCACCGCGCGGCTCATGGCGGCGGTCGACAGGGACGCGGTCCTGGTCCTGTCCGACGACAACGGGCGCGATCCGGCCCGGGCCGGGCGGGCCGGGCGCATCCGGGCCGAGGACGGCCTCGACGCCGACAGCTGGCGGATCTTCGCCGGCGCCACCGACGAGATCGCGCGCGCCGTCACCGGCGAGACCGGACTGCGGCTGGCCTTCCACCACCATTGCGGTGGCTTCGTCGAGACGCCGGCCGAGATCGATCGGCTGATGGAGCTGACCGACCCGGCCGCGGTCGGCCTCTGCCTCGACACCGGCCACGTCACCTACGGCGGCGGCGACCCGGTGGCGGCGGCGGCGAGCCACGGCGAGCGCGTGCGCCACGTCCACTTCAAGGACTGCGATCCGGCCGTCGCCGAGGCGGCGCGGCGCGACCAGGTCGACTACCTCGAGGCGGTCCGGCGCGGCGTGTTCTGCGAGCTGGGCGCCGGCGTGGTCGACTTCACCGCGCTGCTCGCTCAACTGCGCGGGCGCGGCTACGCCGGCTGGATCGTGGTCGAGCAGGACGTCTTTCCCGGCATGGGTCGCCCGCTCGACAGCGCGCGGCGCAGCCGGGCCTACCTGCGCGAGCGAGGAGCCTGACATGGCGAGGCAGAGCGGACCGGTGCGCGTGGCGGTGCTCGGCGTCGGGCGGATCGGCCGGCTCCACGCCGAGAACCTGGCCTGGCGGGTTCCCGGGGCCCGGCTCGAGGCGGTCGCGGATCTCGACCGCGCGGCGGCCGAGGCGTGCGCGGCCCGGCTCGGCGTGCGGGCCGCGAGCGGCGCCGAGGAGCTGCTGGCCGACGGCACGATCGAGGCGGTGGTGGTCGCCACCGCGACCGACACCCACGCGCGCCTGGTCGAGGAGTGCGCGCGCGCCGGCAAGCACGTCTTCTGCGAGAAGCCGATCGACAACCGGCTCGACCGCATCGACCGCGCGCTGGCCGCGGTCGAGGCGGCCGGCGTGGCGCTCCAGGTCGGCTTCAACCGGCGCTTCGACCCGAGCTTCCGCCACCTGCGCGAGCGGATCGCCGCCGGCGACATCGGCGAGGTCCACATCCTCCGCATCACCAGCCGCGATCCCGCGCCGCCGCCGCCCGCCTACGCGCGGGCCTCGGGCGGCATCTTCCTCGACATGACCATCCACGACTTCGACATGGCCCGCTACCTGACCGGGTCGGAGGCGCTGACCGTGCGCGCGGTCGGCGCGGTGCGGATCGATCCGGAGATCGGCGCCGCCGGCGACTTCGACACAGCGATCATCACGCTCGAGATGGCGAGCGGCGCGCTGGTCTCGATCGACAACTCGCGCCGCGCGGTCTACGGCTACGACCAGCGCATCGAGGCGTTCGGCGCCGGCGGCATGGTGTGGGCCGAGAACCAGACCGGCCGGCGGACCGGGCTGGCCGACGCGGCCGGGCTGCACACACCGCGCCCGCTCGACTTCTTCCTCGAGCGCTACGCCGGGTCGTTCGCGACCGAGATGCGCGAGTTCGTGGACGCGGTGGCGGCCGGCGCGGCGCCTCCGGTCAGCGGCGCCGACGGGCGCGCCCCGGTGGTCATGGCGCTGGCCGCGACGCAGTCGGCCCGCACCGGCGAGACGGTTCGCCTCTGACCACCTACACACACCAGTCTTTGCCGCAGTCGTCCATGGAGGCCGCGCGCGGCGACCGGTAGCCTGGTCTCATGCGCCCGCGGCAGATCCTCGCGCCACTGCTCCTGTCCGGTCTCGGCGCGCTCGCCGCGGCGAGCCCGGCCGCCGCGCAGCCGACCGGGGCCTTCATGACCCTCGACCGGGCCGACCACGAGTCGCGCGCCGGCCTGTTCTTCGGCCTGCTCCACATCGAGGACACCGATCTCGACGAGGGGGCGGCCAGGATCGAGCTCAACGGCCAGTACGTGGCGCCGTCGGGGTTCGGCGGCTACTTCTCCGCCCCGATCCACCAGCTGTACATCGACGACGGCGACGACGAGACCGCGCTCGGCGGGATCGAGGTCGGCGGCCTGATGGCGCGCGAGGTGGCCCTCGGCCAGGAGCTGGCGCTGCATGTCGGGGTGGTGCTCCCCACCGCGCAGGGAGACGACTTCGAGGAGATCATCGCCAACGTGGCCGGCGTGCAGTCGCGCCTGACCGACCTGGTCCAGGCGATACCCGAGACGTCGACCCTGCGCCTGGGCGGTTCGTTCCTGGGCAGCGTGCCCGGCCTGGTCTACCGGTTCGACGGAGGCATGGACGTTCCCCTCCTCACCACCGACGACGACGGCGACGTCGCGCACGATCCGATCCTGCGCCTGAACGGCGCGGTCGGCCTGGGCATGGGACCGGGCACGCTCTCGTTCGAGCTGATCAACCTGTTCGCCACCGGCAACGAGGACGCCAGCTTCAGCGACAGCACGCTCACCAACGCGGGCGTCTCGCTCGGCGTCGCCCTGGCCGGCGTCCGCCTGCAGGGAGGCCTCTTCCTGTCGGTCGACTCGGTGTTCGAGGACGACACCGGCGAGGGCCTGATCACCTTCGCGCTGGCCGGCGCCAAGAGCTGGTAGTCAGAACTCGCGGCTGGCGCGAGAGAGATCCGCCGGCACGCCGGGCGCGTCGCCGGCGCGCTCGTGCGGCTCGGTGCCGCGCCGGAACCACAGCTCGACCGCGCCGCCCGCGCCTGGCTCGGCCAGGAGGCCGGTCTCGCGGTCGATCACCGCGCGGACCACGCCGGGCGGCGGCGGCTCGGCCGGGACCGGGCGCGCCGCGCGCGAGGCCTCGGACAGCGCGACCAGCTCCATCCACAGCGGCAGCGCGGCGTGGGCGCCGTCGCGGCCGGCGCCGAGCTGGCGCGATGGATCGTCGTGCCCGATCCACACCGCGGCCAGGAGGCGCGCGGTGAAGCCGATGAACCAGGCGTCGGTGTTGCCGTTGGTGGTGCCGGTCTTGCCCGCCGCCGGGCGGCCGAGGTCGCGCGCCGCCGAGCCGGTCCCGCGCAGCACCACGTCGCGCAGCATCCCGGCGACCAGGAACGCGGTCTCCGGGTCGAGCGCCGGCGCCGGGGCCGCCGCGGCCGGCTCGGCGGCCAGCGCGGCCAGGCGGTCGAGCCGGCGGGCCGGGTCGATCCACGGATCGTAGGGCGAGGCGCGATCGACCAGCACCGCGCCGTCGCGCCACACCCGCACCACCGTGATCGGCCGCCCCGCCCTGCCCCCGCGCGCGAACGCGGCGAACGCCCCGGCCAGCTCGATCGGGATGACGCACGACGCGCCCAGCGCGAGCGGGCGGACGTCGTCGAGCGGGGTGGACAGGCCGAGCCGGCGCGCCATCGCGATGACCCGCGGCCCGCCGACTCGATCGAGCACGTCCACCGCCGGCGCGTTGAGCGACGCGGCCAGCGCGTCCTGGGCCAGCGCCACGCCGCGGAACGCGCGCCCCCCGTTGCGCGGCTTCCAGTGCACGTCGAGGCGCTCGTCGTACTCGGAGATCGGTCCGTCGCGGAGCGGCGTGCCCGGGGTGATCGCGCCGGCCGCCAGCGCCGCGGCGTACAGCACCGGCTTGAACGCCGAGCCGGGCTGGCGGCATGCCTGGCTGGTGCGGTCGAAGCTGGACTCTTCCCAGCGCAGCCCGCCCACCTCCGCCTCGAGGTAGTCGGTCACCTGGTCCCAGAGGAGCGCGGCCACCTGCGGGGTCGGCTCGCCGTCCCGGCGCAGCGCGGCGGCGTGGCGGCGAGCCCGATCCTCGACCTCGGCGGCCAGGACCGGCAGCGCGGCGGTCTCGATCGACAGCCCGCCGCGGGCGTACTCGACCGGCAGCGCGGCGGCGACCTCGCGTCGGGCCCGCTCGGTGCTCCACGGCGCGATCTGCCCGTAGCGGCGGACCGGCGGGTGGAGCTCGACCGGCGCCGCCCGCGCCAGCCGGTATTCCGGCTCGGTCAGAAATCCAGCCCCACGCATCCGGTCGAGCACGTGGTCGCGCCGCGCCCGGGCCGCGGCCGGCTGGACGTAGGGGCTCGCTCGACCGGGCGCCTGGGCCAGGCCGGCCACCAGCGCCGCCTCGGCCGGGCCGAGCTCACCGAGCGGCCGGTCGAAGTAGGCGCGCGCCGCGGCGGCCACCCCGTAGGCGCCGGCGCCGAGGAAAACCTGGTTGGCGTACACCTCGAGGATGCGGCGCTTGTCGTAGTGGCGCTCGAGCCGGCGCGCGACCAGCGCCTCGCGCACCTTGCGGCGCAGCGACTGCTCGCGCCCGATCTCGCGCGGCAGGAGCGCGCGCGCGACCTGCTGGGTGATGGTGGACGCGCCCTCGACCACGTGGCCGGCCTGATAGTTGGCCCACGCCGCGCGAGCCACCGCCTCGAGGTCGACCCCGCGGTGCTGGAAGAACCGCTCGTCCTCGGCGGCGATGAGCGCCTTCACCATCAGCGGTGGGATGTCGCCATACGCCACCCAGCGCCGGTTCCCGATCTCGACCTCGTCGGCGCGGAACGGGATCTCGGCCAGGATGGTCCCGTCGGCCGCGCGGATCGAGCTGGTGCGGGGCAGCGCCGCCTGCCAGGCGTCGAGGTCCGGCTCGGCCGGAAGATCGCGCGCGTAGTCGTCGAGCACCGCCAGCGCGACCAGCGCAGCGCCGAGCGGCGCGGCCACGATCAGCCAGGCGATCGCCACCAGGGGCAGGCGCCACCACGCCCCGCCCGCGCGCCGGTTGCCGATCGAGACCCGGGTGCGAGGGCCGGACGGACGGGCGCGACCGATGCCGGTGCCCGTGCCCGAGCCGCCCGCGCGGCTCATGCGAACAGGCTCATCTGCAGCGGCGGGCCGAGCGCGCGCGCCGACAGCCCGTGCCCGGACAGCTCCACCGCCATCGCCTCGGCGAAGCGGCCGAACAGGTGCACCGAGCCGGCCCCGGTCTCCTCGACGTAGCGGATCAGCGCCGCGTGATCGGCCTGGCTGCTCCACGTGATCCCGTGGCCGGCACGCGCGCGGGCCACCGCCTCGCGTTCGGCCGCCGCGCCCGACACCAGCGCCACCTCGCTGGCCGGCGGAAGCTCGACCCGGTCGAGCTCGGCGCGCCGGCCGACCGGCCACAGCAGGACCTGCCCGGGCGGCACCCGCGAGGCGGCGAACCGCCGCACCGGCGGCGCCGCGAAGCCGGCCGCGCGCAGCTTCTGGGCCGCGTGGTGGATCGATCGATGGGCCAGCTGCTCGGCGCCGGGCGCGCCGCCCAGCCGGTGCGCCACGTCGAGCCCCTTCAGCGGCGAGGTGACCAGGAGGACCAGCGCGCCACCGGCGCCGACCACGCGCCCGGCCAGCGCCGTGGCCTCGTCGACCGCCTGATCGACCGGCGGAAAGCGAAACCGAGCGTGGCCGTAGTGGGCGTCGACCACCAGCGCGGCGCAGTTCCGCTGATCGGCGGCGCCGCCCAGGCCGCCGCCGTCGGGGTTGACCGCGCCGGCGTAGACGACGCGGAAGTCGCCCAGGTCGACCGACAGCGACGCGGCGCCGATCGCGCTGCCCGACCGGATGAGCTCGAGGCGCAGGGTGCCGAGCGAGAACGGCCGCCCGAGCGGCACGGACAGCTCGGAAGCGGCGTCGGCGCGGCGGCCGTGGTGGGAGAGCAGCGCGAGGGTCTCGCCGGTGGCGATGATCTGGCCGTGCTGCGAGGCCGGCACTCGATCGGCGCGCGACACGAAGCAGAGCTCGCGCGCCCGGCGGGCGTCGCACCAGATCGCCGTGCCCGAGATGTGCACGCCGCCGCGCCAGACCACCGGCTGATCGGCCGCGGGCGGGGCGGCCCGCAACTTGCCCTTCCTCCCCACGAGGACACCCTGCCACGGCTGGCGCTCCACAGCAATTGCCAGCTCGTGAGCGACTCTCGTCCCCGGATGAGCAGTCGTCCGATCTCCACTCTCGCCTTCACTGCCCTCCTCGCCGGCGCCGGCTGCGGCGACTTCGACAACCCGGCCAGCGGCGGCGACGACGCCGGGCCGGCGGACGCGGGCATCGGCCGGTCGACGAGCTGCGCCCCGGACCGACCGCGCACGCCCGGCGCGGGCGCGGCGGTCCATCAGCGCGTCGTCGAGGCCAACACGGTCGATCCGGCGCTGTTCGGCGAGTACTCCTGCGGAGAGCCCGGCAGCTGCGATCGCCTCGGTCTCTGATCCGACGCGCGCGCGGCGAGCCCGCTCAGGTGAGCTCGACCTCGACGCCGCACGAGTCGTGGCCGAGGCCGCCGATGCAGGTCACCTCGCGCGCCTTGGCCCGCTTCTTCACCACGGTCTCGACCACGCCGGCGATGAGCCCGGCCTCGAAGTGGCAGAGCGTGCGCCCGACCGTGCGCATCCCGGAGCAGGTCACGCACTCGTAGACATCGACATAGACGCGCGACTCGGTCAGCACTGGCACCTCGATGATGCCGACCTTGAGCGAGTTGCAGAGCTCGAGGAACTGATCGAGCTTGGTCAACCCGAGCGAGTTGCCGAGCTTCTTGCCGGCGACGTACGCGGTGCCGGCCGCGCCTCGCCCGATGATCTCCTCGAGCGCGACCAGGCGGAGCAGGCGATAGAGAGCGACACCGGCGGTGTCACCCAGCGTCGGACGAAGGACCGAGAGCGCATTCGCGACGTCGACTCGTTGGTGCTCTCTCGCGCCATTCGGGCGATCCGGGCCGCCACTCTGCTGTGATGGATTCATACCCACTGCCCCCCTTTTCTCTCAAGACCACTATCACGAGCGCAGATGCGTTACGTGCCGATTACTTGTTGTCTGCAGCAGCACTGACAAGGATCTTGTTGATTCTCCGTCGGTCGAGCGTGCATGTTGGCAATGGGGGAGCGGGATCTTGGCAGGTACGGGTGCACTCGAAACGAGGCTGTCTCCGGGGAGTAGCTTCGGCCGCTACGTCGTCGAATCGCGGCTGGCTCGCGGGGGAATGGGAGAGGTCTGGCTGGCGACGGCGCGCGGCCCGGGCGGCTTCCAGAAGCGCGTCGTCATCAAGACGGTTCTCCCCGATCTGATGGAGAAACCGGCTTATGTGCAGATGCTGGTCAAGGAGGCGTCTCTGGCCGCCCGCCTCGATCACCCCAACATCGTGCACGTGTTCGACCTCGGATGCGTCGGCGGTCTCTACTACCTCGCCATGGAGTACCTGTCCGGGCGCTCGCTCGCGCAGATGTTGCGCCGCTCGCATGACATGGGTCAACGACTGACCCTTCGGGTGCTCCTCACGTTGATCGCAATTGCCTGTGATGGACTGCAGTACGCACACGACTATGCCGATGATGATGGGCGCGCACTCGGCATGCTCCACCGGGACATCAGTCCCAGTAACATCATGTTGACGTTTGCCGGCCGCGTCGCGCTCCTGGACTTCGGAGTCGCGACCGCCGCGCGCGGGCGATACAAGACCAAGTCCGGAACGATCAAGGGCAAGTTCCACTACCTCGCGCCCGAGCGCGTCCGCGGCGAGTCGTGCGATCGGCGCAGCGACGTCTACTCGCTCGGCGTCGTCCTCTATCAGTGCCTCACGCTGCGCTGGCCATTTCGTGCGCAGGGCGAGTACGAGCTCCTCCACCAGATCGCCAATGACATGGCCCCTCCGGTGCGCCAGTACGCGCCGTGGGTCAGTCCGCGCCTGGAGCAGATCGTGATGCACGCGATGGCAAACGACGTCACCGCCCGCCACCAGCACGCCAGGGATCTGGCGACAGATTTGCGCGAGTACCTGCGCGCGATCGGAGCGGTGGTCGAGCCGCCCGAGCTGTCCGGCTGCCTGACCGGGCTCTTCCCCGAGGCGCCCGAGTCGGCGGCCCGCCGCCAGCTGGTCGCGACCCCGATCGAGCCCGACGACGGGATCGAGATCATCTTCCAGGCCGCCGAGCCGCTCGACCTGGAGACCCCGAGCAGCGAGGCCGAGTCGACCGAGATCGATCAGCCGGATCCGGCCGCGACGGCGGCGGGCAGCCCGCTCTTGACCGGCGCGGGGCGGGTGAAGGAGGTCGGTCGCCGCCCGCGGCCATCCTCGCCGCTCGGCACGATGCCGCCGCCGATGGTCGAGTCGTCGGTCGCGGACGCCGCGGTCGCGCGCCCGCTCGACCCGGCGGTGGGTCCGCGATCGTCCCGCCGCCTGACGGTGCCGCCGCTGCCGACCGACGTCGACATCTTTCCCGAGCCGACCCGCTCGATCGCGCCGCTCGGGGCCGACCTGTTCTCCGGCCACGGCGGCCGGCACGCCCACCCAGCCCGCGGCACCGGCTCGAGCGAGCCGGCCTTCCTCGGCGCGCGGGTGTCGCGCGACGACAGCGACCCGTGGCCATGGGCGCGAACGGTGGACCGATCCGAAGGTCCGGACAGAGACCCGGCGCCCGGGGATCCGGCAGCAGAGGAGGCCGGCCCGGTGAAGAGCCACTCGTGACGATGTGATGTCGTAGGCGGTCAGCGAAGGCGTCAGAACCCAGGCGGTGGGCGGCACGAGCCGCTCGAGGCGAGACCAGCGGGGAGCTGGTCGAGGACGGGTGAGGTGTGCCTTCGGGCGACCGCCCAGGAAGGGAGCACTGTGGGAACGCTAGCCAGAAGCGTGGCAGATCAACTGAGGGGTCTCCGGACCAGCACGCCCGAGATCATCGGCGCGGTCGTCATCAACATGGACGGCTTCGTGGTCTCGTCGGTGATCCCGTCCGAGGTGGACGAGGAGCTCATCGGCGGCATGGCCGCCGCGCTGCTCGGCGTCGGCGAGCGGATCGGGCACGACCTGATGCGCGCCGAGATGGAGCAGGTCTACGTGAGGTCGCCCAAGGGCTACGTGATCATCAACTCGATCACGCCGGAGTCGGCGCTGGTCCTCCTGGTGACGCGCGACGCGAAGCTGGGGCTCATCTTCCTCGAGCTCAAGCGGGCCATCGGCGAGCTGGCTCGCCTCATCTGATCCATGTCGCGCGCCCATTCCGCCGCCGCGATCGGTTTGCTGGTCCTCGGGCTGGCGGATGTCCTGTACCTGAACCTGTCCGTCTTTCCGGCCCTGGTCGGCGGGGGCGAGGATCCGGTCCTGGCTGCCGCCGGCTCGCCCGAGCTCGCCGCGGCGAAGCCGACGTTCGACCCGACCACGGCGAACGCGCCGGCCATGGCGAACGCGCCGGCCATGACGAACGAGCCGGCAATGACGAGCGCGCCGGGCCCAGCGGCCGGGGCCGGGCCGGCGATCGAGCCGCGAGCCGCGCGCGAGAGCCTCCCCGACCTGCCCCGACCCAGCCGGGTCGACAGACCGCGTGACCCGGCACCGTCCGCCGATCGCAGTCGGGCGACCGCTCGCCTCGAGCCGGTCCTGGTTCAGTTCGCGCGCGACCGCACCGACATCCACGGGCGCGCGCTGGTGACGCTCGCCCGCCTCGCCGGTCGCCTGGCCGCCGATCCGTCGCTGTCCGCCACGATCGACGGTCACACCGACGCCATCGGCGAGAGCGAGCACAACGAGGAGCTCAGCCGGCTGCGGGCCGAGCAGGTGGCCGAGTACCTCGAGACCCGCGGTGTCGCGCGCGCGCGGATGACCGTGCGGGGCTTCGGCGAGCGCCGCCCCCTGGAGCGCGGCGCCGGGGCCGAGGCCAGCCGCCGCAACCGCCGCGCCGAGGTCCGTGTCGCGCGCGACGAGGCCTGGAGATGACCCCCCGATGATGCCGCTCTCGTCCATGTTCATCGCCTCGCTCACCGGAGCGATGCTCTTCTTCGCCGCAGGATTTCTCCTTGCCCGTCGTCACCTGGGAGAGGCGGCGGCGGTCGACCTGGTCGTTCCGCCGCGCGTGCCCCCGCCGGTCGTCGAGCTACCAGCGCCGACCGCCGCCGCCGACCCAGACCCGCACCTGGCCACCCTGCGCGCGCAGGTCAACGAGCTGCGCAACGCCCTGCGCGACGCGCGGGTGCGCGAGCAGGGCCACGCCGACCTCGAGCGCGAGGTCCTCCGCCTGCGCGGCGAGCGCGCCGAGGCCGAGAAGAAGGCGCGCAGCGAGCTGGCCATGGAGCTGGAGGCCGCCCGCCGCGGCCTGGCCGAGATCGGCGAGGTTCGCGACGAGAACGCCGCCCTGCGCGATCGGGCGGCCGAGGGGGACGCCGCGCGCGCCCGCCTGGCCGAGCTCGGGGACGAGGTGCGCGACCTGCGCGCGCGCGGCGTGGCCACCGCGCCGCCGCCGCGCCTGAACGGGACGGCGACCACCTCGCCGCCGCGCCCGCCCGGGGATCCGCGCTCGACGGCCGAGCAGCTCTCGCTCCTCCTGGCGCGACTGCGCGGCAAGAACATGCGCGCCATCGCGCTGTCCGACGAGATCGGCCTGCCGATCGTCGGGCTGGGCGACGATCCCAGCACGCTGTCCGCGTTCGCCGGCTATCTGACCGACATCGGACGCAAGGCGCGCGACTTCCTGCCGCTCGGGCCGATCCGCCGGGTGATCGTCGAGGACGAGAACGACACCACCGTCACGACCTGCCCGCAGACGGGAGAGACGAGCATCGCGCTCATCACCCTCACCGTCGGACCCGGGCCGAGCGCGCGCCAGATGGGCGACCTGCTGCGATCGGCAGCGAGCCTCTTGCGATGAAGTCGGCGCGGCCACGGTTGGTGGTGGCCGGCAACGGGATGGTGAGCCACCGCTTCTGCCGCGAGCTGGTCCAGCGCGAACCGCAACGCCATCACATCACGGTCTTCGGGGAGGAGCCGCGCCCCGCCTACGATCGCATCCACCTCAGCTCGGTCCTGAAGGGCGAGCCGATCGACGACCTCTCGCTGGCGCCGCGCGCCTGGTACGACGAGCACGGCATCGAGCTCGTGCTCGGCGACCCGGTGGTCTCCATCGACCGCCGGCGCAGCCGCATCGCGGCCAGCTCCGGGCGCGAGGCGTCCTACGACACCCTGGTCCTCGCCACCGGCGCGGCGCCGGTCGTGCCGCCGATCCCCGGCTGCGACCTGCCCGGCGTCCTCACCTACCGCAGCGCCGACGACGTCTCGACCGTCCGCCTGCTCGCCATGCGCTGCGCCAGCGCGGCGGTCCTGGGGGGTGGCCTGCTCGGCCTCGAGGTGGCCAAGGCGCTGGCCGAGATGGGCGTCGAGACCTACGCCATCGAGTCGGCCCCTCACCTGCTGCCGCGCCAGCTCGACCGCCTGTCGGCCGACCTCGTTCACGAGCAGATCGAGCGCTCCGGGGTGCGCATCGCGGTCGCGCGGCGGGTGCGCGCCATCCGGCGCGAGTCGCACAGCCTGATGGTCGACCTGGAGGACTCGCCTCCGCTGGCGGTCGACCTGGTCGTCGTCGCCGCGGGGGTCCGCCCGCGCGACCGGCTGGCCCGCTCTGGCGGCCTGGCGGTGGAGGACCGCAGCGGCGGCGTGGTGGTGGACGACGACCTCACCACCTCGGATCGCCGGATCCTCGCCATCGGCGACTGTGCGCGCCACGACGGGGTCGCCTATGGCCTGGTCGGGCCCGGCTACCAGATGGCGCGAGTGGCGGCCGATCGCCTGGCCGGCGGCAGCAGCCGCTTCCGCGGCGGCGATCCGTCCTGCCGGCTGAACGTCGCCGGCGTCCACGTGGCGGCGCTGGGCGAGCATCGCGCGGGTGATGCGCGCGAGCTGGTCCACCAGAACGGCGCCGTGCGCCGCACTCTGCTCGTGCGCGGCGACCAGATCGCCGGGATCCGCTGCGTCGGCCCGTGGCCGAGCCTGATCGCGGTCGAGCGCGCGATGGCCGAGAAGCGGCGCATCAGCGCGGCCGATCTGGACCGCTTCGTCCGGTCGGGCGACCTGTGGCGCGACTACGATCCCGATCTCACCACCATCCGCTTCTACGCCGACGCCGCGCTGGTCTGCCACTGCGCCAGCGCCAGCTTCGGCGCGGTGCGAGCCGAGGTCGAGCGCGGCTGCACCACGCTGGCCGCGATCGGCGCGGCGACCGGGGCCGGCTCGGTGTGCGGCACCTGCCGCCCGCTCCTGGCCCAGCTGTGTGGCGATCGCGCGGCGGCGCCGGCGCGGCCGCGCTGGCCGCTCCTGGTCGCGTCGCTGGCCGCGCTGGCCGGGGTCGGAGCGTTCGTCGGCCTCACCCCGCTCACCCTCGCGCCCGACGGGCCGATCGAGTGGCTGTCGCAGTTCTGGCGCGACGAGGCGGGCAAGCGACTGTCCGGCTTCGTGCTGGTCGGCGTTTCCGCCGCGGTCCTGGCCCTGTCGGTGCGCAAGCGGGTGCGCGCGCTCCGCCGCACCCCGCTCACCTGGTTCCGCCTGTTCCACGCCGTGGTCGGCGCGCTCACCCTGACCATCCTCCTCGCCCACACGGGCATGCACATGGGCAGCAACCTCAACCGAGCGCTGCTGCTCACCTTCCTCGGCGTGATCGCCAGCGGCGGGATGGTCGGCGTGGCGACCGCCTCGGCCGGGCGGATCGGCGCGTCGGTCGCGGCGGCGCGCCGCACCCGGAGCTGGCTCATGGGCGGGCACTGGGTCTTCCTCTGGCTCCTCCCGGTGCTGATCACCTTCCACGTGATCGCCGTCTACTACTTCTGAGGATCATGCGCCGCGCCACGTTCGCAACCTCGTGGGCGCTCGTCACCGCGGGCGCGTGCAGCGTCCTCGTCTTCACCCTCAAGAGCGAGGGGCGCACCCTGTTCCTGCCCGGCCGCACCAGCTCCGGCCACCACCAGATCGAGACCCGCTGCGAGCTCTGTCACGAGGTCGGCGGCAACCGGGTGCGCGAGGAGGCATGCCTCGGGTGCCACCGCGACGAGCTGGCCGCGGCCAGCGACTCGCATCCGGTCACGCTGTTCCGCGATCCCCGCAACGCGTCGCTCCTCACCGCCATCGACGGCCGGCGCTGCGTGCCGTGCCACGTCGAGCACCGCCCGTCGATCACCGGCGCGATGGGGGTCAGCCGGCCGGCCACCTTCTGCGTCGCCTGCCACGCCGCGATCGCGACCGAGAGGCCCAGCCACCGCGGGTTCTCCTTCACCGGGTGCGCCGACGCCGGCTGCCACAACTACCACGACAACCGCGCGCTGCACGAGGCGTTCCTGGCCGGCCACCTGGACGAGCCGGACCTCGCCGCGCGCCCGGTCGCGCCGGCCCTCGATCGCGACTCGCGCCACGGCGGGCTCGGCAGCCGCCCGCTGACCCGCCGCCACGCCGACGCGCCCGCGTCGGTGACGGCGACCGAGGCGGTCCTGGCCGAATGGGAGCAGTCCGAGCACGCGGCGGCCGGGGTCAACTGCACCGGCTGTCACGGCGGCGACCCGGCCGGCGAGGCCACGCCGTGGACCGATCGCCCCCGCCTGTCCGCCTGCCGCGCATGCCACGCCGATCAGGCGAGCGGCTTTCTGCGCGGCAAGCACGGCATGCGCCTGGCCGCCGAGCTGGGCCCGATGCGCCCGGAGCTGGCTCGCCTGCCCATGCGAGGCAGCGCGCATGCCCGCGAGCTCGGCTGCTCGAGCTGCCACCGCGCGCACGCGTTCGACCGCCGGCGCGCCGCGGTCGAGGCCTGCCTGGAGTGCCACGACGATCGCCACAGCCGCGCCTATCTCGACAGCCCCCACCACGACCGCTGGAAGCTGGAGTCGATCCGCCCGCGCGAGGAGGGAGGCGGGGTGAGCTGCGCGACCTGCCACCTGCCGCGGGTGAGCCGGGTGGACACGGCGCGGCCCGGCGTGGTCGTCGAGCACGATCAGAACGCGGCGCTGCGCCCGGTCGAGACCATGCTGCGCCCGGTCTGTCAGCCGTGCCACGGCGTGGCCTTCTCGCTGGCCGCGCTGGCCGACCGCGCGCTGGTCGAGCGCAACTTTCGCGGCGCCCCGGCGGCGCCGGCAAAGGCCATCGAGATGGTCCGGGACAGAGCTCGCCGGCCCGCGCCGGACGCGAAGGAGGATGGACGATGACGACCCCCCACGACACCGCGACGACGACGATCCCGATCGGGGCGAGGCCCGGCGCCTGGAGACCGCGCGCCGCCGCGCTCCTCGTGCTGGCGTGCGCGATGGCGCCGGCCGCGTGCACCGGCGACCGCGCCGAGGCCGGATCGGTGGCGCGAGGCGCGCGCGGCGACGAGGTCTCCGCGCGTCGGGCGGCCGACATGGTGCACGCCGCGCTGGCCGCAGACCGCGAGGTCTACACGCTGGAGGTCGTGCAGCGGCTGACCATCCAGCAGAAGGTGCAGGTGGCCCCGCCCGGCGGCGGCGCGGCGGTCCCGCTCGAGGCGCGCGAGGACTGGCGCAGCGAGCACGGCAAGCTGCCCCTGCCGGCCCAGATGTTCCGCATGGGCGCGGAGAAGGTGCTGAGCGCCAGCGACGGCTTCTCCTACCTCCTGCTCAGCCCGTGGCCGATCAACCCGCAGAACCGGGCGCGCACCGACGCGGAGCGGAGCGGCCTCGACCAGATCGCGAGGTCGAGCCAGCCCGTCTACGCCAGCGAGGTGCTGGACGGCAAGCGCTACTTCGTCGCGGTCTACCCCGACGTCGCGGTGGGCGAGGCGTGCGTTCGTTGCCACAACAAGCATCCGGACTCGCCGCGGCGCGACTTCAAGGTGGGCGACGTGATGGGCGGCGTCGTCATCCGCTTCCCGATCGGCGAGTGACGGTCGCCCACGCGCGATTCGCGGTAATGTCCGCGCGTGCCGGTCGAGGAGCCTTCGCCGCCCGATTCTCGATCGGCGGCCGAGTTCATCGCCCTGGTCGCGCTCACCACCTCGCTGGTCGCGATGTCGATCGACTCGATGTTGCCGGCGCTCGGCGACATCGCCGCGGAGCTGGGCGCCGGCGACCCGAACGACCGCCAGCTGGTCATCACCACATTCTTTGCCGGCCTGACCGCCGGGCTCGCCTTCTGGGGTCCGGTCTCCGACAGCACCGGGCGCAAGCGGGCCTTGTTCGCCTCGATCGGCCTGTTCATCGCCGGCGGCCTGGTCTGCGCGACCGCCACGCACTTCATGACCATGCTGATCGGGCGCGGCATCCAGGGCGTGGGCGCAGCGGGCCCGCGCATCGTCGCGGTCGCCATGGTGCGCGATCTCCACGCCGGTCGGCGCATGGCGCGGGTGATGTCGTTCGTGACGTCGGCGTTCATCGTGGTCCCGGTCCTCGCCCCGTCGATCGGCCAGGCCGTGCTGCTGATCGCGCACTGGCGCGCGATCTTCTTCGGCCTGGTCGCGGTCGCGATCATCGACCTGCTCTGGCTCGGCCTGCGCCAGCCGGAGACCCTGCCGCGCGCCAGGCGGGTCCGCTTCTCGGCGCGGACGATCGCGCGCGCCGCCGGTGAGGCGTTCTCCAGCCGGGTGACCTTCGGCTACACGCTGGCGAACGGCTTCGTGTTCGGCGCCTTCATGAGCTACCTCGGCACCTCGCAGCAGATCTTCCAGGAGCAGTACGACCTGGGCCGACTGTTCCCGGTCTTCTTCGGCCTCCTGGCGGTGGCGATCGGCGCGGCGTCGCTGGTCAACGCCCGGCTGGTGATGCGCTTCGGGATGCGGGCGCTGTCGAAGTGGGCGCTGCGGGCCGACTGCGCGCTGTCGTTCGGCTTCCTGGTGATCGTCTGGGCGATCGGCGGTCACCCGCCGCTCGCCGCGTTCATGGTCTACATGAGCCTCTGCTTCTTCTGCAACGGGCTGCTCTTCGGCAACTACAACGCCCGCGCGATGGAGCCGATGGGCCACATCGCCGGCGTCGCCGCGGCGGTGATCGGCTCGGTGTCCACCACCATCTCGCTCGCCGCCGCCATTCCGATCGGGCTGGCCTACGACGGCACGGTCATCCCGCTGGTGGCCGGCTTCGCGCTGCTCGGCCTGGCCGCGCTCCTCGCCACCGAGTGGGCCGAGCGCGGTCAGGTAGGCCAGGTCGGGTGAGCTGCCGCCGGTCGAGGACGGCTCGATTCACCGCAGTGGGGTGGATGATGGCCGCGGCCCCAGATCGACGCGCGGCCGGGGCCGCCCTGGCGTACAATGGGAGCCTCTGCTCCGCTTGAAGGCCAGGAAATGCATGGTTGGTTTGTCAGGAGCGGTGTTTACCGGGTAGATCGTCTGCAGTGAATGAAAAGCCGCAGCCCGGAACGGCGACCACCGCCGACGAGACACCTCGCGCGATGGTGCCGCGGGCCGACGAGTGGCCGCCGGTTGACCCGTCGCCGTGCGCGGACGCGTCGCCGTGCGCGGACGCGTCGCCGTGCGTCGAGGCCTCTCCCGGGGACGGCGATTCCCGGCCCGCCGACGAGCCGGCCAGACCGTGCGAGTCGCAGCGCCCCGACGAGTCGCTGCGCGCCGACGCGCGCCGCAACCGGGCTCGCGTGCTCGAGGCGGCCGACGCGGTCTTCATCGCCAAGGGGGCCTCGGCGTCGACCGGCGAGATCGCCCGCGCCGCCGGGGTCGGCATCGGGACGGTCTTTCGCCACTTCCCGACCAAGGAGGCGCTGCTCCAGGCGATCGTGACCGCCCGCATGCAGCGGCTCGCGGCCGACGCCGAGGCGCTGATCGGCGCCGACGACCCGGGCGCGACCTTCTACACCTTCTTCGAGCGCATGGTCGAGCAGACCGCGACCAAGAAGGTGCTGACCGACGCTCTTGCCAGCGCCGGCGTCGACGTGAAGAGCGTGGTCGCCCCGTACGCGGACGCGCTGAAGCGGGCGCTCGGCGAGCTCCTGGCCCGGGCCCAGGCGGCCGGCGCCGTCCGCGGCGACATCGGCATCCCCGACGTGATCGCGCTCTTGATGGGGGCGGCGCGCTCCGCCGAGCACGCCACCGGCGACCGCGAGGTCCAGATCCGCTCGCTGCAGATCGTCTTCGACGGCCTGCGCCCGCGCTGAGTCAGGGCCCGCCGGCCCTCCCCTCCGCGGTGCTCACATCAGGTGCTCGTCCTCGAACCGGTTCTCCATGAACATCCGCTCCAGCTCGTCGACCACGCGGACCATCTCGTCGCGCTGACCGGGCTGGTGGCGGAACCGGATGCCCATGCCGGGCACGTCCTCGTCCTCGACCACCACCGTGTGCGAGACGATGCCGGCCAGCGAGATCGGGGTGGGTCGATTCGGGACCGTGACCAGGAGGTGCACCTCGGAGCCCTCGGGCAGCGGATCCTCGGTGATGATGAAGATCCCCTCCTCGTTGATGTCGCGCGAGTGGGTCTTGCACGGCCCGCCGATGCCGCCATAGGTGACCGAGAACCGGAGCGGCAGGCGGCGCATCTCGCGCAGGTTGAGCAGCCCGCCGCGCACGAAGCCGTTCAGGTAGTTGATCTTCTCGCGCTCATCCGGTCCGAGCGCCACGCTCATGCCGCGCGGGTGAGAGGTGTCTCCCTTCATCCGGCGCGCGATGACCTTGCCGCGCAGGATCACCCGCGGACCGGACGAGCCGACCAGGAGATCGATCCTGAGCTGCTCCCCCACCTGCGGCGGCTCGTCGTTCGGGAGGAACACGGTGGAGTCGCGTGGATCGAAGACCTTGACCCAGTCGGCCTTGTCCGCCAGCTTGAGCTCGATCCGCCGCACCGCGCCCTATCCTAACTCAATGGGCGCATATGTGGCGCTGCGGGCCAGCCGGCGCGCGGGAGACGACGTCCTACATCGGGAGGGTCAGCGGGTGAACCGATAGCGGAGGCGCAGCTTGGCGCCACGCCGTTCGAGATCGACCGCCACGTCCCTGGCCGAGGTGAGCGCGGCGTAGGCGGCCGCCGCCTCGTCGACCGTGTCGATCGAGTGGCCAGCCACCCGGCGGATGATGTCGCCGCGCTCGATGCCGAGGTGAGCGAAGAACGATCGACCCTCGATGTCGAGGATGCGGACGCCGCCGCCCTCGGCCGGCTCGATCTGAACCTGCCGGGTGAGGGCCGAGAAATCGGCCAGCGCGGCGTCGAGCTCGCGGCGGCTGACCTTGCGGGCGTCGTCGGCCGCGGGCGCGGCCGCACGAGCCGAGCCACCCGGACGCACCTCGGCCGGGTCGACCACGGCGTCGCGCGAACCGCGGCGCGCCGGCGCCGCGCCCAGCTTGTCGGCAGGCTTGACGGTCGGCTTGTCGGCCGGCTTGTCGGCCGGCCTGGCGCCCGGCTCGGCTCCCGCGCCGGGCGCGGTGCCGGAGACCGAGTCGATATCGAGGCCGATGTCATCGACCGCATCCGCTCCGTCGGCCAGGGGCGGCTGCGGCGCGGCGTCGCCGGCGCGGTCGCCGAACGCCGGGTCGACCGGAGCCACCGGACCCGATGCCGGACCGGACGGAGTGGCCGACGGCGAGGCCGCCCCTGCTCCGGCGCCGGGCTCGACGCGCGAGGCCGGCGGCGCGATCACCGACGGGAGGCCACCGGTCGCGGGCCCCGGAGCGGCGTAGGGGTCGAGCACGTCGCCGCCGGCGGGCGCATCCGGTCCCGCCGCGTCACCGGCGGCGTCGAGCTCGCCGCCCTGGTCGACTTCGCCGGGCATCCCGGCCGGATCGTCGCCCGGACCGGGTTCGGGGGCCGGCTGAGAGACCGACGGTGACGGCGCGGGCGCCGGTGACGCCGCGTCGCCCGCCCCTGCTACTGCTCCGCCCGCCGCTACACCACCCACCGCCGCGCTGCCTGGCGCCACGATACCGACCAGCGGCAGGACGAAGAAGCGCTCGGGCGTCAACGGGCTGCTGAGAACGATCTGGTCGTCCTCGATGTCGAAGACCCGGTAGCCCTGCACCGCGTCGCCGATCTTCACCACCTGGTACTCGCCCGTGCTCCGGTCCAGCAGAAGCGCCTGGCGACCTCCGCGAAGCACCTGCACCAGCGAGGCGCGCGGCGACTTCTTCGAGAGGTCGGCCCCCGCCGGCGAGGCAACCAGACCGATGACCAGGGCGGACAGCATCCAGATGGTTCGAATGCGCATGAACCCCAAGCCCCCGTGCAAGAAGCAAGCCCCTGCCCAAGCCACCGAAACGCCAGTTCCTGGCGGATCGATCGTGCTCATTCATTCACAGCCACCCCGTCCACCGGCGGCTACGCCCCGCGGCGGCGCATCGCGCGAAGCGTGGACCGCGTCACCCGCGGCGGCGACGACGAGCGGGCGACGAGCGGTCAGCCAGCGACCACCGACGGCCGGCGTCGATGCGACCCGGCGTGCTGCGACCCGGCGGGCTGCGATCCGGCGGCGCGCTACCCGGCGCCGCGCTACTCGGCGGCGCTGGCGCGACCGCCCGGCTTGGCGGTCTTCTTCTCGTCGACCTTCGGGTCCGGCTTGAGGTCGTTCTTCCCCTCGCCCTTGCCGCCGTCGCTGTCGCCCTCGACGTCGATCCCCGAGAGATCGAGGTCCTCGAGCTCCTTCAGGTCCTCTTCCGAGAGACCGGCCGACGACTTGGCGGTGAGCTGCGGCGTCGCGGTGGTCGTGCCCGACTCGAGCAGGCCCATCTTGGCCTTGAGCTCGGACAGCGCGTCCTCCTCGGTGCCGTGCCCGCCCGACTCGAGCGCCAGGAACTTCGACTCGAGCGTGTCGCCCGAGATCTCGCCGGCCAGCTCCGCGCCGGCCTCCGCCTCGGCCTCGAGCAGCGTGATCCGCTCGGCCATGCGATCGAAGGTGTCGAACGCGCTGGTATCGCCCAGCCCCTGCATGGTGTTGGCGATCTGGCGCTGCGCCTCGGCGCGCTTCTTCCGCGCGATGAGGATGTTCTTCTTGCGCTTGGCTTCCTCGATCTTGTTCGCGAGCAGCCGGAGCGCGTCCTTCAGCTTGTCGACCGCGGCCTTCTGCGCGATCCACTGCTGCTGGAACTGAGACGAGATGTTCTCGTGCTCCTGCTTGCGGACCAGGGCCTGGCGGGCGAGGCCGTCATCGCCGGCCCGGACCGCCAGCATCGCCTTGCGTTCCCACTCCTTGGCCTTGTCGAGCTCGGCGTTGTACTGCTTCTGGAGCCGCTTCTCGTCGGCGATGGCGACCGCCACCGCCTTCTTGGCCTCGACCAGCTGCTGCTGCATCTCGAGCAGCACCTGGTTCAGCATCTTCTCCGGATCCTCCGCCCTCGAGATGAGGTCGTTGAGGTTCGACTTGATCAGTGTTCCGAGTCGCGAAAAGATGCCCATTGCTTGCTCGATGTCGGGGGGAAACGGCGCCCTCGATCGAGGTTACGAGATATCCCCCTCGGTTGCAAACGCCAAGGCCTGCGTGATAGGGACGGCAAATGGGCGGCGAGCGCGCCTCCGGCGATAGAACTCGACTGCCACGTCACGTGGCCATCATCATGGATGGCAACGGACGCTGGGCCGAGGCGCGCCAGCTTCCTCGCCTCGCCGGGCATCGCGAGGGAGCCGAGAGCGTGCGCGATGTGGTGCGCGCCGCGCGCCAGATCGGCCTGGAGGCGATCACGCTCTACGCGTTCTCCTCGCAGAACTGGGCCCGGCCGATCGACGAGGTGACCGGCCTGATGGAGCTGCTGCGCGACTACCTCCTGACTGAACGCGCGGAAATCATGGAGAACGAGATCCGGCTGCGCGCAATCGGGGACATCGACAAGCTCCCTCCGCTGGTGCGCGAGCCGCTCGACGAGCTGATGGCGGTCTCGAACGACAACCGCGGCATGGTGCTGACGCTCGCGCTCTCCTACGGCGGACGCGAGTCGATCGCGGCGGCAGCGCGCAGCGCGGCGCTGCTGGTCGCCTCCGGCCAGCTCGACGTCGCCGATCTCGACGGAGAGCGGTTCGGCCGCATGCTGCCGACCTGGGATCTGCCGCCGCTCGACCTGGTCATCCGCACCAGCGGCGAGCTGCGCATCTCCAACTTCCTTTTGTGGGAAGCGGCGTACGCCGAGCTCTACTTCTCGACCTCGCTGTGGCCGGACTTCCGCCGCGCCGATCTCTACGCCGCGCTCGACGCGTACGGCTCGCGCGAGCGCCGCTACGGCCTGACCGGCGCCCAGATCGAATCGGGCGGCGACCTCGCGCCTTAGGGCTACCTCAGGGCCCGCTCACCCGGGCCGCTACTCCGGCACCACCGCGCGACACGCGCTCGCGCCGCCCAGCGAGGCGCAGATCGACGCCGGCTGATCGCCGGTCAGGCGGAATGCCCCGGGCACCGGGACCCGGTTGCCGCACCGGATGGTGACCGGCGCGAGCGGGTGATCGACGCTGCCCGCCTGGCGGACCGAGACCTCGACGGTCGCCGCGCCGGCGCGCGCGCAGGTGACGAGCACCTTGAAGCGATCGCCGGGGCGGAAGCCGGCCGGGTCGAGCGCGACGTCGCCGCCGCGCTCGCGCACCAGACCGATCACCACCTCGTCGCCGCCCTTCGAGCCGACCAGCCGGGCGTCGGGCGCGGCGCGGTCGCGCCAGACCAGCAGCAGCGCGGCGGCGGCGGCCAGCGCGGCCACGGCGCCGGCGGCGACCGCGCGGCGAGAGCGACGCCGGCGAGCGGCAGCGGCCAGCGCGAGGTCGGGGAGCGGCGGCAGCGCGCGGTCCCGGTCGGACTCGATGACGCCGAGCGCGGCGCGACAGGCCGCGCACGCGTCCAGATGCGCCTGCACCGCGCCGGCGCGGTCGGCGTCGAGCTCGCCGAGGACGTGTCGCTCCAGCGCGAGCCAGGAGACCGGCTGTCCGGTGCAGGTCGACCCGCTCATCTGTCACCTCCCTGCGATCCGGCGCCGCCACCGCTCTCCCCCTCCACGCTGGCGCCGATCTCCGCGACGCGCTCGCGGATGCGCTGCAGCCGCTTGCCGACCGTCTTGCGGCTGGTCCGGCACAGCTCGGCGATCTCGTCCTGCGACATGTCGTCGAGGTAGCGGCAGACCAGCACCTCCATGTGCTTCTCGTCGAGCGCCCCGCTCAGGCGGCAGAGCAGGTCCAGCCCGATCACGTGGTCGTCGCAGCGCACCCGGGCCGGCCCGCGCAGCGCCGCCTGCTGCCGCTCGAGCAGCCGGTCGCGGTTGCGCCGGTCGCGGATCAGGTTGAGGCAGCGGTTGGTGACCGCCCGGTAGAGATAAGCCAGCTCCACGCGCTCCACTCCGCGTTCGACCAGGTCGACGAACAGCCCCTGCACCACGTCCCCCGCGTCCTCCCGGTTCTGGAGGATGCGCTCCGCCTTGCGACGCATCGCCGGACCGTACTTTCGGTACGCGTCCGGCGCGCTCAGCGGCTCACTGGCAGCTTCCACCCGAGGTTCCGAGCACGACGCACCTGCCGATCTCGCGGCCCTCGCCCTCGTCGACCGCGTCGGGCGGACAGTCCGGGTCGTCGTCGCACAGGCGCCCGTCGACCGGGCACACGCGCAGCGGCTCGCCGCCGGCGCACGCGCCGCTCGCGCAGTCGTCATCGCGCAGGCACGCCTCGCCGCTCTGGCCGTGCCCCTGGCCGGCGTCGCACTGGTCCGGCGCGCGCGCGCCGCTCTCGTCGATGAGCGCCGAGCAGGTGGCGCCCCCGGCGCACTCGCGCCCGTCGTCGGCGCAGCAGCTCGCGCACCAGCCCTGGCAGCAGATGCCGGTCGCGCACTCGCCGTCGGCCATGCACAGCTCGCCCATCGAGCGGCTGGCCGCCGCGACGCACGCGCGATACGGATCGAGGAACGGCGGCACCCGCGCGGCCAGCCCGCACACCTCGCCCTCGCCGCAGCCGGCGTCGTCCTGGCACTCGCTGCAGCTGTACGGCAGGAAGGCGGCCGGCCGCGCGATCGCGCACTCGCCGCTCTCGCACGCGGCGTCGTCGGGGGCGAACGGATCGTCCTGGTCGCGCGAGTAGCAGCTGCCGCCCAGCGGGACCGGCAGGTCGTCGATCGCGGTCGCCCCGCCGCACTCGTCGAGCGACAGCGTGCGGGCCCGGATCTGGGCCAGCACCGCGCGCCCGCCCCCGGTCTTGACCAGGCGGAACAGGATCCCCTGGTAGCGGAGCGGCATGTGGACGACGTAGACCAGCGGCGCCCACGACGAGGTGGGCAGCTGGCGCTCGTAGTCGATCTCGCCGTCGCCGAAGAGGTCCATCTGCAGCGTCACGCTCGCGTCCTCGGCGATGTCGGCGACCAGCTCGAAGCGCACGCACGGCGCGATCCCGTCGTCGATGTCGGTGCGCTGGCTGATGAGCACGTCGTCGCCGACCAGCGCCACGCCCAGGTCCGACTCGTGCCAGGTCGGCGCCTGGTTGGCCTCGCCACGCTCCACCTTCCACGAGCAGAGCTGGTCGCCGCACCACATGTCGAACCCGGAGTCGTGCAGGAGATCGCCGGTGCACGAGTCGTAGCCGCTCTGGGTCAGGTAGACCACCGCGAGGAACAGGAGCGCGCCGAACCGGCCGGCGCCCTTCGATCGCGTCGCCTTCTTCTTCATGGCTCGCCTCACGGTCCGTTCCCGGTGTAGATGTCGGCGCGGCCGCCGAGCGCGAAGATGGCGCCGCCGCTGTCGTGGGTGTCGCCGATCAGGTTGTCGATGACCGGCGCGGTCACCCAGGTCGCCTCGGCGAACAGCGACACGTGTCGGGCGACCCGCACCGCGAGCCCGCCGCTCGCGCCCAGGTGCCAGCCCCAGTAGACGTCGCCGTCCTCCGCGCCGGTCGGGCCGGTGAACGCCGCCTTGCCGAGCGCCAGGCCGCCCCGCACCTCGACGAACGGGGTCACCGCGCCGCCGGCGAGCGGCAGGCTGCCGCGCGCGCCCAGCCCGAGCGCCCAGGTCTGCCAGGTGTAGGTCAGCTCGCGGACCTCGCTCTCGCGGCGGTAGTCGCCGCGGCCCAGGGTCGAGAACGAGCCGACCAGCGACAGGTGCGGGCCGTAGATCGCCAGCGCGCTCATCGACACGTGCGCGTCCTCGAACGGCTGCAGCCCCTCGCGGTAGCCGAAGCCCTCCAGCGTGCGGTTGAAGTCGTCCTCGATCGGTCGGATGCCGCCGACCGCGAGCTCGGCGGCCAGGCGCGGGCGGTACCACGGGCGGTCCCCCTTGGCCGCCTCGTCGACCAGCGCGACCTCGTCGCAGCGGTCGACCGACGCGAGCGGCTCGACCCGGCCGCGGCCGATCTCGACGTCGCACTGGCGCAGGTGGTCGGCGCGCCACGGCCGCACCATCACGCGATAGCCGCCGGCCGGCAGGGCCAGGCGGACCGGCGCGCCGCGCACCTTGTGCAGCTCGGCCACCACCGCGCGCGCCGAGATCCGCTCGACCAGCACCTCGCCCTCGAGCCGGGCGCCGAGCTCGAGCTGGGCGTCGGCCGCGGCCGGATAGGTGATCGCCACCTCGCCGCGCCCCTTGAGATCGACCTCGAGGCTGACGTGCTGGGCGCCGACCGCGGTGGCGCTGGTCGCGACCAGCGTGCGGTGATAGGCGTAGCGGTAGGCCTCGTCGAGCGAGACCTCGCCGTCGCCGCTCGAATCGCCCGCGCCGCGCAGGCCGACCAGCAGGTGGTGGGTGAAGTAGCTGGCGCCCAGCCGGTCGGATTCCTGGCTGAGCTCGCTCGCGCTCGACGACGCCATCACCGCCACGCCGGTCGCGCTCAGCCGGGCGAGCGAGTTGTACGAGAAGTCGGCGGTCGGCTCGGCGCCCTTCACCCGCGAGAACGCGCCCGACTGACAGGCGTCGAGCACGACCACGGTCAGCCCGCCCGAGATGCCGACCAGGCGCTGGCGCAGCTCGGCCAGCGGCAGCTCCTCGCGGCCCAGGTTGAGCGCCGACGAGCGCGCGTGTCCCGAGTAGTAGAAGAAGATGCGCGGCGGCCGGCCGGCCCCGGCCTCGCTCACCGCGCGCGCGGTCAGGAGGTCGAGCGCGGCGAACAGCGCGGCCCGGGTCGGGTGGAGGACGAGCTGCACGTGCTCGCGGCCGTAGCCGCCCAGGTCGCGGAGGACATCGGCCATACGGCGCGCGTCCGATTCCGCGAAGCGGAGCTCGGTCTGTCCCTCGCCGCCGGCGTTGGAGCCGACCACCAGCGCGAACGCGGCCGGGTCGGCCTCGCGCGGAGCGGCGGCGGCGGGCGCGGCCAGCGCGGCGAGCGCGGCCAGCACCGCCACGCCGGCGGCCATGCCTGTCAGCGCGGCCGGCGCGCGCGGGCGTCGATCCCTGGTCACGAGGCCATGGTCTCCATCGCAGTGTGCGGTTGCATCTCCGTCGCCGGCGCCATCTCCGTCTCCATCATCCATCTCGGGCTCCCTCTCGGTCTCCTCCGCACCAACACGCAACTGCACGCCGATGGGAACCCGGGGCGGCCGGGACGGAGCGGCAAGCTCCGGCATGGGTGGAAGTGGGCATCACCCTTGACACTTTGCCCGGCGCGAGTGTCTCTTCGAGCGCGATGGCGCGCCTAGGCAACCTGGCAACCCGGATCCTGGTGGCGGTGATCGCCGTCCCGCTCATCCTGCTGCTCCTGTTCCAGAGCCACCACGAGCTGCTCTGGGCGGTGATCTTCGCCGCCTCGCTGGTGACGATGTACGAGCTGTTCGCGATGACGCTGCCGGCCCGGCCCGATCGGGTCGCCGCGCTGGTGCTCGGCGCCCTCGCCGCGGCCGGCTTCTACTGGCTGCCGGCGCGCTTCGTGCCGCACACGACCGCCTTCCTGTTCGCTTTCGCCGGTCCGGCCCTCTATTACCTCTTCCGTCCGGGCGACATCCTGACCGCGGCCGAAAGGCTGGCCTTTACCGTGTTCGGGATCATCTACGGGGGAATCTCCTTCGCGTTCATCGCGCTCATCAAGCGCGACTTCGGCGCCGTCGGTGGCGACATGATCGTCCTGGTCCTCGCCACCGCGTGGCTGTCCGACACCGGCGGCTACTTCGCCGGCAAGTTCCTCGGCAAGCGCAAGCTCTACCCGGCGGTCAGCCCGAACAAGACCTGGGCCGGCGCGATCGGCGGGACGATCGCCGCGCTGGCCGGCGGCTTCGTGATGCAGGGCTGGCGCCTGAAGGGCCTCGCGGTGGTCGATGTGGTGGTGCTGACCGGCGTGGGCAGCGTGCTGGGCCAGCTCGGCGATCTGGTCGAGTCGCTCATCAAGCGCTCGCGCGGCGTGAAGGACTCGGGCGCGATCCTGCCCGGCCACGGCGGACTGCTCGACCGGCTCGACGCGGTGCTCTTCATCGCGCCCTGGTTCTACCTCTACGCGACGTACCGCGCGGGGGTCATGCCCTGATTGATATCCGCCGGTTCCTTGCGACTGGCACGCGAGCTGGCGTAGGCTGGACCGGCTCTGGCAAGGAGACTGCGATGAGGACCCGTTTGCTTGGTCTACTGATGGCCGGGGCTGTGACTCTGGCCATTCCAGGATCCGTTGCGCTGGCCGATCCCGCTGCCCGGTGGGAGTTCGGCGGTTTCGGCGGCGGACACTTCTTCAACGACCACAACGAGCTCGGCGCTCGTGACGTCGCCAACTCGCCCTCTCCGGAGACCTCCGTCGCCTTCGGGCTGCGGCTCGGCTTCTGGATCACGCCGATGTTCGGCATCGAGGCCGAGGGGATCGCGATGCCGACCGAGGCCAAGGTGGGAGGCGCGGCGTCGGAGCAGTTCATCGTCGGCTACCGCGGCAGCGCGATCCTCCAGTTCAACACTGGCCGGATCATGCCCTTCCTGCTGGTCGGCGGCGGTGGGATGAGTAACTCGTCCGAGCGCGACGACATCCTGCTCGACGACACAGACTTCATGTTTCACGCCGGCGTCGGGGCGAAGTTCGCCATCGGCGACTCGTGGGGCATCCGGGTCGACGCGCGCGCGCTGTTCCCGCCGTCGACCCGCTCCGAGAGCGTGACGACCGACGTCGAGGGCCTCATCGGGCTCTACAAGATGTTCGGCGCCGCCGAGCCGCCGGCCGATCCGGACGGCGACGGGATCCTCGGCAGCGCCGACCGGTGCCCGACCGAGGCCGAGGACATGGACAAGTTCCAGGACGACGACGGCTGCCCGGATCCGGACAACGACGGCGACGGGGTGCCGGACGCCTCCGACAGGTGCCCGGCCGAGGCCGAGACCGTCAACCAGATCGAGGACGACGACGGCTGCCCGGAGAAGGACGACGACCACGACGGCGTGTTCGGCTCGGCCGACCAGTGCCCGACCGAGCCCGAGGACAAGGACGGGTTCGAGGACGAGAACGGCTGCCCCGACCCGGACAACGACCAGGACGGCATCCTCGACCCGAACGACAAGTGCCCGGCCGATCCGGAGACGCGCAATGGCTTCGAGGACGAGGACGGCTGCGCCGACCAGGTGCCGGCCGCGGTGCAGCAGTTCACCGGGACGATCAAGGGCATCCAGTTCAAGATCAACTCGGCGAACCTGACCAAGGGCTCGTCCACGACGCTCGACGAGGCGGTCGCGGTGCTGCAGCAGTACCCGGCGATCCGGATGGAGATCTCGGGCCACACCGACATCACCGGCAGCGCCGAGCACAACCGCGAGCTGTCGCAGAAGCGCGCCGACAAGGTGAAGGAGTACCTGGTCGGCAAGGGAGTCGCCGCCGACAGGCTGGAGGCCAAGGGCTACGGCCCGGACAAGCCGGTCGCCAGCAACGACACCAAGGAAGGTCAGATCCAGAACCGGCGGGTGGAGTTCACGCTGCTCAGCAACGGTCCGCCCGTGCCGGGGACCACGCCGCCCGCGTCGGGCACCACGCCGCCCGCGTCGGGCACCACGCCGCCCGCGACCACGCCGGACAAGCCGGCCCCGGCCACCCAGCCGCAGCCCAAGCCGTAGCCGGGGGGCCGCGCGCCCACACACACAGGAGATCGGCGAGAGCCGGTCTCCTGTTTTCATTTTCGGCGGCCGGCGATCAGGACGCGGAGGTCAGCAGATCGCGCGCGCGGGTCGACCACTCCGACGCCGGGTCGAGCGCCAGGTACTGGCCGAGGTGGTGGCGCGCCTGCGCCATTCCGCCCATGCGGTAGAGCAGGAGCCCGAGGTTGTAGTGGGCGTCGGCGAACGACGGGTGGTGCGAGCAGACCGCGAGCAGCTCGGCGAGGGCCAGTTCGGTCTCGCCCAGCTCGTCGAGCAGGTTGGCCAGGTTGAAGCGAGCCTCCGGCTGGTCCGGATCCAGGTCGAGCGCGCGCTGGTAAGCCTTGCGCGCCTCGTCGGCCGCGCCGCGCCGGTGGGCCAGGTTGCCCAGGTTGGTGTGAGCGGCGGCCAACGACGGCTCCAGCTCGATCGCCTGGCGGTAGCAGACCTCGGCGGCCTCGAGCTCGCCCGCCTCCTCGGCGCGGCACCCGGCCAGGAAGTGCTGGTACGGCGACGGCGCGCCGTGCGGCACGGTCGCCTCCCAGGCCGGCTCGACCGGCTGCGGCGCCTCGGCCGCGCGCGCGGCGCCGGCCGCGCCCTGCCCGGCCGCGACCTCGTCGCGCACCGAGCCGAGCCGGGCCAGGTGACCGCTCAGCGACGACAGCGCGAACGACATGACCAGCTGGCCCGAGTGCGCCTCGTAGGCGGCGCCGTCGTCGATGACGACCAGGGTCTCGCCGTCGCTGAGCACGCGCAGGCGCGAGGTCGGCGCGACGTGGGCCGGCAGCGAGCCGCGCAGCCCGTCGAGCGCGCGCCGCACCCTCACCATCGGGATGCCGGCGCCGAGCAGCTCGACCGCCGCCTTGATCCCGACCAGGTCGGCGAACGTGTAGTAGAAGCGGCCGCCCTGGCGCACCGACGGGCGCAGGAAGCCGGCCTGGATCCAGTAGCGCAGGCGCGACTCGGCCAGGCTGAAGAGGCGCGCGGCGTCGCGCACGCTGTAGAGCTCGAGAACCTGATCCGACGTCATGGCCGCCCCCGCATCGAGTTCGTGGAATCGCCGCCGCGCGCCTCCAGCTCCACGTCGATGTGGAGGTGGCGGCCGCTCTCGCGCACCCGCAGGTCGTACTGCGCGCCGCCGAGCGGCTGCCCGGCCAGGCGCTCGGCCTCGGCCGCGGCCAGCGCGCGGGCCCGATCGCGCACCCGCGCGTCGCCGGCGACCAGGTCGGCCAGGCGCCGCACGGTGCGGGCGTCGCAGGGGTCGCTGACCAGGCTGGCGGCGCGGGCCAGCTCGATCGTGATCATGGTGGAGCCGTAGTAGCCGTCCGGCTCGCGCGCCCCCTCCGACAGCACCGACGCGAGATCGAACAGGATCTCGATCGCCGCGGACGACAGGCCGACGCGGATCTCGCGCTCGAACAGCGACACGCGGCGCACCGCCGCCATCGGCTTCCTCGGCGGGAGGTCGGCCCGCGCGGTCTTGGCCGGGAGATGCGTGCCCATCCCGGGATGCTACGCGCCCCCCGGGCCAGCGAGCCAGTTTTCCCCGTTCCGGACCCGGCTCAGCCCGGATCCGACGCCGGCGGCCCGCCGCTGGCCGGGGCGCGGTCCGGCAGCTCGTCCACCTCCATCATCGTCATCTGGCGCGAGATCCGCGGATCGTCGCCGCCCTGGGCCGGGCTCGCGCCCAGCCGGGCGAGCACCCACGCGCCCGACAGGCCCAGGCCGAGCGCGCTCAGGAGCGCATCGATCGCCAGCCACGCGTCGGGGGCGACCGCGAGCTGATCGGCCCAGCCGACGAACAGGAGGCCGCTCATCCCGGCGATGCCGAGGAAATCGACCACCGCCTGTCGCCCGCCGCCGACCCCGAAGAAGCCGAGCAGTCGACCCAGCCCGCCGACCAGCGAGTCGGACGCGCCCAGCCGGCACGCGAGGGCCAGGATCACCAGGACCGCGAACGGCAGGTTCCACCAGGCGCTCATCGGGGCACTTCGCTCGCCTGCGACTGGCTCATCGGGACTCGGGCGCGGCCAGGCGACAGCGGGCGGCGCGCTCCTCCAGCATGACGTCTCCGGGGGAAATATCCCAGGCCCGGCGCAGGGCTTCTCGCGCCGCGGCCCGGCGGCCCAGCGCGCAGTAGTGCTCCAGCCGGCAGAAATCCAGCCACAGGAGCGCGGCGGCCGCGTCGGCGCGGTCCGTCCCGCCGGCGCCGGCGACCACCGCGTCGAGGGTGGCGCGGGCGCGCTCGTCCTCCGCCTCGGCGGCGGCGCGATCGCCGGCATCGAGCGGCGCGGCGGTGAAGCGCGCGAACCGGCCAGCCGAGATCAGGTGCGGGTGAGCGGGCGGGTCGAGGTCCGGGTCGAGCTCGACGGAGACCGGGCGCGCCGCGGCCACCCGGGCCAGCTCGGCCACCGGGGTCGGCTGCCCGGCCGCGAGCGGCGCGTCGATGAGCGCGGCCAGCTCCGGGTGTCGCCGCGCGGCGGCCTCGCGCGCGCCCGGCAGGGTGAGCAGACCGCGGTGCAGCACGGTCACGTCGGGCCGGGTGCCCTCGACCGCGCGGATCGCGATCGCGCGCGCGCTGGTCTGGAAGTAGCTGGTCAGGAGCAGCGCGCGCGGCGGCAGCGGCTCGAGCTCGCGGCGCGCGAGCTGGTCGGACGCGTCGGCGGTGGCGAGCGCGGCGACCGGCCAGCCGAGCGCGGCGCGCCCCGCGGCCAGCGCGAATCCAGCCGCCGCCAGGACCGCGGCGGCCCGCCTTGCCCGCCCGCCCGCCGACCGCGCCAGCGCCGCCGCGCCGGCCACCGCGAGCAGGACCAGCGCGGCCGCGGCGGGCAGCAGATAGCCGTGGTGATCCGATGTCTCCGGGTCGAAGCCGAGCACCGCGCGCGCGGCCACCCCGGCGGCGGCGACCGCGATCAGCAGCCCTCCGAGCGCGCGCGCGC
The DNA here is from genome assembly GCA_035489015.1 of Kofleriaceae bacterium. Taxonomy (GTDB): domain Bacteria; phylum Myxococcota_A; class Polyangia; order Haliangiales; family Haliangiaceae; genus DATFRY01. The sequence goes on from DATHKR010000213.1 coordinate 86,674, forward strand.
TGGGCCGGAGCAGGAGCGCGGCCGCGCCGAGCAGCGCCAGCAGCGCGAGCGGCGCGCTCGCCGCCGCGCCCGCCGCCCAGATCGCCTCGGCCGCATCCTCGGCGCGCGACGACGCGTGCTCGGCCGACGCGGTGCCGGCGAACATCGCGCCCGACACGGTCCAGGCGAAGCGAGACACCACCCGCGGCGCGCCCCAGTCGAGCTCGGCGGCGCGCGGGGCGGCCGAGCGCACCGGCAGGTAGAGGAACGCGGCCAGCCCGACGATCCCGGCCACCGCCGTGATCGCGGCCACGCGCGGGGACGGCCGCGCGCCGCGCGCTCGCGCCAGCACGAACGCGCCGGCCGGCACCAGCACCAGCCCGGCGATCAGATGATGAGTGGCCAGGGCGAGCCCGCCGGCCAGCCCGGCCGCGACCAGCCAGCGCGGCTGGCGCGCGCGGTCCCACGCCACCGCCGCGGCCAGCGCCGCCACCGACAGCGCGGCGGCCAGGGCATAGACCTCGGCCCGCACCGACTGCGACCAGGCCGCCCACGACGCCGCCAGCACCAGCGCCGCCGCCGCGCCCAGGGCCGCGCGCGCCGCGGCCGGCAGCTCCGGCGCCACCCGCGCGGCCACCTCGCGCGCCGCCGCGCCGACGACCGCGCACGCCGCCGCGCCGGCCGCCGCCGCGGCCAGGTTCACGCGCAGCGCGAGGTCGCCGATCGGCACCAGCGCGGCCGCCGCGCCGAGGAAGACCGGCAGCGGATGACCCGGCGAGTGCGGCACGCCGAGCGACACCGACGCCGCGACCAGCTCGGGCGAATCGAGCCAGCCGAGCGCCGGCGAGGCGCTCACCGCGTACAGCGCAAAGGCGGCCGCGAACACGACGCAGTCGGCGATGGCGAGCCATCCACTGCCCGATGCCGCCAGCTTTTTCTGCTCCCCGCGCGTCACCGGGCCCGCCCAGGCAGGTAGTGTACACAGGCAGGCGACCGTGCTACCGAAACCCTACCGCGCTTGACCCTCGACCTCGCCAAGTACCCGGTCCTGGTCGTCGACGACGAGCAGGACAACCTCGACGCCTTCCGCTTCAACTTCAAGCGGGCGTTCACCATCCTTTGCGCCCAGAGCGGACAGGAAGCGCTCGAGCTCCTGGCCAGCAACGACGTCGCGGTCATCGTCACCGACCAGCGCATGCCGAAGATGACCGGCCTCGAGCTCCTGCGCGAGGCGCTGGCGATCCGCCCCGACGCGGTCGGCACCATCCTCACCGCCTTCACCGACGTCGACGTCCTCATCGAGGCGATCAACCAGGGCCAGATCTACCGCTACATCACCAAGCCGTGGGACGCCAAGGAGGTGCGCGGCGTCCTCATCCAGGCGATCGAGCGCTTCCACCTGCGCCGCGAGAACCGCCGCCTGCTCGAGCAGCTCGAGCAGTACACCGGCTACCTCCACAACGAGCTGCACGGCGCGTTCGACTTCGGGCAGATCGTCGGGCAGAGCGCGGCGCTGCGCGAGGTGCTGGCCAAGGTCGAGCAGGTCGCGCCGACCAGCTCGACGGTGCTGCTGCGCGGCGAGACCGGCACCGGCAAGGAGCTGGTCGCCCACGCCATCCACATCAACTCCCAGCGGGGCGAGCGCCCGTTCGTGCGGGTCAACTGCGCCGCGCTGGCCCCCGGCGTGCTCGAGTCGGAGCTGTTCGGCCACGAGAAGGGCTCGTTCACCGGGGCGATCGCCCGCCGGGCCGGCCGCTTCGAGCTGGCCGACGGCGGCACGCTGTTCCTCGACGAGGTCGGCGACCTGCCGATGGAGGTCCAGATCAAGCTGCTCCGCGCGCTGCAGGAGCGCGAGTTCGAGCGGGTCGGCGGCAGCGAGACGATCAAGGTGGACGTGCGGGTGGTGTCCGCCACCAACCGCGACCTCGAGCAGATGATCGACGGCGGCACGTTCCGCGAGGACCTCTACTACCGACTGAACGTGTTCCCCATCCACCTGCCGGCCCTGCGCGAGCGGCCGGAGGACGTGGCCGCGCTGGTCGATCACTTCGTGGCCAAGTTCTCGCGCAACACCCAGCGGCGAGTGCTCGGCTGCACCGCCGAGGCGCTCGAGCGGCTGCGCGCGTACACCTGGCCGGGCAACGTGCGCGAGCTGGAGAACATCATCGAGCGCGGGATGATCCTGGTGAAGGGCGACCGGCTCGACGCCAGCGACCTCGATTTCGGCCGGCGCAGCCACGCCTCGTCGGTGCCGCACCAGGTGAGCTCGCGGGTCAAGACCGAGCCGCTGCCGACCATCCCGCCGCAGGCGGTCGCGTCGTCGGCGTCGTCGAGCGATACCCACGCGCTGCCGTCCGGCGGCCGCCCGCTGGCCGAGCGGCTGGCCGACGAGGAGCGACGCGAGATCATCGCGGCGGTGGACAAGTCGGAGAGCAACATCGCGCTCGCCGCCCGGATGCTCGGCATCAACCGGTCCACCCTCTACTACCGCATGCGCAAGCACGGCCTCGAGCACCTGCTTCCGACCAAGACGACGGTCGGCCCGTCCGGCGCGGCGGAGCTGGCGGTCCCCGGCTCGGCGCCCGCGCCGGGGCCGGACCCGGAGTAGCCCGACCCGAGGGCCCCCCAAGCGGAGTCGTTCATGAGAGTCCTCTTCGTCCTGGATCCGCTCGCCGCGCTCCACCTGGCCGGCGACACCACCTACGCCCTCATGCTCGAGGCCAGCCGGCGCGGCCACGAGGTCTGGACCTGCCAGGCCGGCCACCTCGGCCTCGAGCACGACGATCCGATCGCCGAGGCGGAGCTGACCGCGGTCTCGGCGGCGACCACCGCGGCCGAGGCGTTCCGCACCGAGGCGCGCATGCCGATCCCGCTCGACGCGTTCGGCGCGGTGTTGATGCGCACCGACCCGCCCTTCGACGTCGACTACCTGCAGGCGACCTGGCTGCTCGACCGCGCGCGCGGCAAGACGCTGCTCATCAACGACCCGCGCGGCCTGCGCGACCTCAACGAGCACCTGGCCGTCCTCGCCTTCCCCGAGCTCACCCCGCCCACCATCGTGACGCGCAGCGCCAGGCGGCTGCGCGAGTTCCTCGAGGAGCAGGGCGGCGCCATCGTGGTCAAGCCGGTCGACGGCTACGCCGGGCTGGGCGTCTTCTTGATCCGCGCCGGCGACCCCAACACGTCGTCGCTCATCGAGACCGCGACCCGGGTCGGCCGGGCGTGGACGGTGGCCCAGCGCTACCTGCCCCAGGCGCAGGAGGGGGACAAGCGCATCCTCCTGGTCGACGGGGCGCCGATCGGCGCATTTCTCCGGGTGCCACCGCCGGGCGAGGCGCGCGACAACCTCCACGTCGGCGGGACCGCCAGGGCGTGCGATCTCACCGCCGAGGACCACGCCATCGTGCGCGCGGTCGCCCCGTTCCTGGCCCAGCACGGCCAAATCTTCGTCGGCCTCGACGTCATCGGCGGGCGGCTGACCGAGCTCAACATCACCTCGCCGACCGGCATCCGCCACCTCGATGTCCTGGCTGGCGAGGCGCGTCATGCCGCCCCGCTCTTCGAGTGGGTGGAACGGCGCGCGCGCCCGGCGCCCCCCCGACCCTGATTGGCGCCAGCCTCGCCGTCTCGTATAATCGCGAGATGGCTACGGAACTGTCACTCGAGTTCCTCGAGAAGCTGCCGAAGACGGATCTGCACGTCCACCTGGACGGATGTCTTCGGCTCGACACGATCATCGAGCTCGCGCGAAAGCAGAAGGTGAAGCTGCCCACCTTCGATCGCGATGACCTGTTCCGGCTCATCTACGCCGGTGACGTCTGCAACTCGCTGGACGATTACCTGAAGGCGTTCGACGTCACGCTGTCGGTCATGCAGACCGAGGAGAGCCTGGAGCGGGCGGCCTTCGAGCTGGCCGAGGACGCCGGCAAGGAGAACGTGCGCTACATCGAGGTGCGTTACGCCCCGATGCTGCACACGCGGGCCGACCTCACCCTGACCGACGTGGTCGAGGCGGTGCTGCGCGGCCTGCGGATGGCCAAGCGCACGTTCGGCATCCGCTACGGGCTCATCCTGTGCGGCATCCGCACCATGAGCGCCGAGTCGTCGCTGCGCATGGCCGAGCTGGCGGTCGCCTTCAAGAACCGAGGCGTCGTCGGATTCGACCTTGCCGGCTCCGAGGTCAACAACCCGGCCCGCGAGCACCGGGCCGCGTTCCAGCTCATCCTCGACAACAACATCAACTGCACCGCCCACGCCGGCGAGGCGTACGGGCCGGACTCGATCGCCCAGGCGATTCACAAGTGCGGCGCCCACCGGATCGGCCACGGCACCCGCCTGCGCGAGAACGGCGAGCTCCTCAACTACGTCAACGACCACCGCATCCCGCTCGAGGTGTGCGTGTCGTCGAACATCCAGACCAAGGCGGCCGCCAACTGGGAGGCCCACCCGGTCGACTTCTACGTGGATTACGGCCTCCGGGTCACCATCAACACCGACAACCGGACGGTCACCGACACCACCGTGTCCAAGGAGCTGTGGCTCTGCCACCAGCACTACGGGTGGACGCTCGATCGCATCAAGGAGATCATCGTCGCCGGCTTCAAGAGCTCGTTCATGCCGTACCGGGAGAAGGTGGATTTACTGAAGGTGATCACCCAGGAGCTGGATAAATTTCAGGCTCCTGCCAACGGCAAGTCGGTCGAGCGAAGAGCGTCCAGCCAGCCGGAAATGCACGAAGCTGGGTGTGCCACGGTCACGCCGGAGCCGGCGCCGGAGGCGACGCCGGTGACCGAGATCGTCCGGTGAACCCGATGCTGTCCGTCCCCCTTCCGTCCCGCCCGTCGGGCTGGCCGGTCCGCGGGGTACGCGAGCGGTGCACCAAGGCGATTGACGCTCGTGTCCGTGTTATCCTGCGCTCCAGCAGTGAGTGACATCGCCACAGCCGAGGAATTCAAGGCTGTCGTCGACGAGCATTGGCGGAGCCTCTATCACTTCGGGTTCCGCATGTGCCTCGATCGACAGCGGGCGTCCGAGATGGTGGAGGAGACGTTCCTCCGCGCGTACCTCGGATCCGAGAAGCTGAACCCCGAGCAGGGGCGCAACCGGACCTGGTTGCTCCACATCGCGTCGCACGTGCTCGGCAACAAGTTGAGCCGCACGCCGGAGCTCAGCTTCGATCTGCTCGACGAGACGCTGCGCAGCGAGGCGACCCGCACCGACTTCGTCCGCTCGCTGACCGAGCCCAAGCGCGACTTCCTCCTCTGGGAGCTGAAGCAGGGCTGCATGACCTCGGTCATCAACTGCCTCTCGCCCGGCGAGCGCGCCGCGTTCGTCCTGGCCAACGTGATGAAGCTGGGCGACGACGACGCCTCGCGCGTCCTCGGCATCACCAAGAGCGCCTACAAGGTCCGGCTGTCGCGCGCGCAGAAGAAGGTGACCGACTACCTGGCGCCGCGCTGCGAGCACGTCGATCCGCTGAACCCGTGCCGGTGCCCGGCGCGGGTCGGGGTGGCGGTGAGCAAGGGCTTCATCCGCTCGGCCGGCGAGATCAACCTGCGCCGCCCGCCCGAGCCGTTCGGCCGCTACGGCTCGGGGCCGGACAACGAGGACGAGCCGCTCCGCGACGTGGTGGCGATCTACGGCAACCTGCCCGAGCCCGACCCGCCGGAGGAGCTGAAGCAGCGGCTGGATCAGCTCATCGACGAGGGCGAGTGGGATCGCGTGCGCCAGCAGAAGCTGGAGCAGCAGGCGTAGGTACCCGGCGGCGTCCGACCTCGCCGTCGGCTGACGGGAGGTCCGCGCCGCATCGCCGGGCCGGTGGTCGGCGAGCAGCCGGGCCGGGCGCGCGGGTCGCGATCGCGATCGCGCTGGCGGCGGCCGCGATCGGCGCGCGCGGCGGGTCGGCCGCGGCGGACCCGATCCTCGACCTGCCGCCGGTCGGGCGCGGCGGGCTGCTCGGTCCGCAGCCGGATGGAAGCGAGCGGACCCTCGAGAAGGAGCTGGGCCGGCGGCGGCGCTCGGCCGCGGCGGCCGGGTCGAGCGATCCGTCGCGCCTGCCCGGGCGGACCGAGACCAGCGAGCTGGCCTTCGTGGCCGAGATGAACGCGCTCGGGGTGCTCGGCGCCGAGCGCACCACCGTGTTCCCCGAGGTCGGTCCGCTCGAGGGCGGCGAGCCGGCGCTGGCCCGGATGCGGGTCGGGCTGGTCGGCTGGTCCGGCTGGGCGCCGTTCGGCTTCTCGCTGCGGGCCGACCTGGCCGAGGGTCTCCGCCTCGACCAGGACGACTTCGAGGCGGCACCGGTCGCGGCGGCCGACCGGATCCTCGACGACGCGTACGGGGCGTGGATCGCGCGGGCGTGGGCGCAGCTGTGGGTCGGGCGCCAGCCGGTCGTGTTCTCGCGCTTCCGCCACGGCGAGGAGGCGCTCGAGACCGGCAGCGCGGAGCCGTTCCTGGTCGACCGGGTGGCGCCGGACCGGCGCTGGGGCGCGGCGTTTCACGGCGACCTCGGCTCGATCGCGTACGCCGCCGGGCTCTACGCCGACCCGGACTGGCTGGAGCTTCGCCCGTCGGGGTCGGGCGACGGCGAGATGCCGCCGGCGCCGCCGGTGCCGCCGGTCCCGTCGCTCGACGACGTGGTCCCGCTGCCGGATCCGTCGGCGGGCGGGCGGACCGCGGTCGCCGCGCACGTCGAGTGGACGCCGCGCGCGCCGATGGGCCCGGGCAGCGCGCCCAGCCCGAGCGACGATCCGTGGTACGAGACGGCCCGCGCATCGGCCGGGGCCGGCGTGCTGTGGCGCTGGCGCGAGGCCGGGCAGCGAGTGGACCTGTCGCTGTCGGGCGGGGGCAAGCTGAAGGCGGTGGCCGCCCTGGCCGAGCTCATCCTGTCGGTCGACGGTGAGCAGGTCGCCCTGGGTGGCGCGGCCGAGGTGAGCGTCCTGGCCGGCGACCGGTTCCTGGTGTTCGTGCGGGGCGACTACGACGGCGAGGTGGACTGGTGGACGGCCGGCCCCGGCGCCACCTACTTCGCCACCCGCGATCGCTGGAACCGCGTCTCGATCTTCGGCTGGGTCCGGCGCCAGGGGAACGACGAGGGCCCCAACGGCGACGGGGTCATCGTCCAGCTGCAGGCCGCGCTTTGACCCGGCCGCCGCGCGAGCGGGCCTGACCGGACGAGCGCGCCGCGCGCGACGGCGAGCGAGCGGCCGGGCGATCGTCGGACGGCGATCCAGCCACGCGCGGATCGAGGCAGCGCACGTGCGCGTACCACTTGTGCGGCTTCGGGGCGCGGCCGCGGCGACCTCGCCGGCGGCGCGGCCGGGCCGCCGCCTCGTCGGAGCAGCGCCCCTGGGCCACGTCCGCCGCGCTGCACGCGATGCGCAGGTGCATGTGGTCCTGGTGGGTGCCGGTGTCGCGCGCGGTCGACAGCACCGCGCGCACTCGCCCGACCAGCTCGGGCGGGACGCGAGCCGCCTGGGCGTAGGCCAGGAGCCAGCTGCGCACGCGGGTCGACACGAAGATGCGGTAGACGCGGACGTCCGGATCGCTGACCAGCGCCGCGATGACCGCCCAGTTGCGCTGCAGGTCGAAGAAGCGCTCGTCGATGCGATCGGCCGGCTCGGGCGACTCGGCGCTGATCGAGCGGCCGTCGGCGCCGTAGTAGGCCATGAAGCGGTCGGGCGGGAACGGATCGCCGTTGCGATCGATCGCGTAGTAGATGAGGTCGGCGTCGCGCCCGGACTGATGCGAGGCGTGGCGCGCCACCGCGCCGCCGCGCTCGGCCGACAGGTCGGCGACGCCGAGCACCGAGCCGGGGTAGTCGCGGGTGACCCGCCCGGCGGCGCGCTCGATCACGCCGACCAGCTCGTCGGTGGCGAAGCGAAGGCCGCGCGCGCGCCACGGCTCCGGCGCGACGAATCCGTTGCCGCTGTCCGGGATCGCGTGGGCCGCGGCCAGCGCGCCGCGGTTGGCCGCGCCGCACGAGACGCTGCCGGGCTCGATGGACTCGGCGGCGGCGGACGAGGAGAGGATGGCGAGCTGAGCGGCGGCGCCGACGACCGCGAGCCAGTGGACGCGCACGATGCGATCGTAGCATCGGACCCGGGTCGCTCCGCAAGAACTCGGCTGCGCGACGCGCGTCTCGCGCGCGCGGCCACCCGCGCGGGGCGGCGCCGGCCGACTTATCGGACCAGACGCGCGGGCGGCAGCGCGGGTCCGCCGCGCCGCTCGGCCAGAAAGTGGGCCCGTGCCCGATGCTCGAGCCAGTGTAGGAGCACCGGGAACGAGCCGAACAGGATGAGCGGCGCGACGCCGAGCGCGCCGCCGCCGGTGGCGACCACGAGGAAGAGCAGCCCGACCACCAGCATGATCGACGCCGACACCAGGGAGGCGGTGTAGAACAGGATGCGGGCGGGGCGACGGCGCAGGAAGCCGGCCTCGCACTCGCTGCAGCGGCGGTCCGCGCCGGGCTGGTGCCTGTCGCAGACCGGCAGGGCGCAGCGGGCGCAGGAGGTCACCGCGGCCTCTCCGCAGGTGGCGCAGAGCCGGACCAGAGAGCTGCTTGCGTGAGAGACCACCTCTCTCAAGGCTAACAAACCGGGACGGGCTGGCAATCGGAACGATCCGCGCCGCTCTTCTGCGCCGCGTCACCGACGGGAAATCGCGCGGCGCGGGTCGAGGTCGGCGGCGGTGTGCACCCTGCGCATTCTTCGCACATCGCCCCGAAGCGGTACCCGCCGGAGCACTGGCTGGCCGCGGTCTGTGAAGCCGCTGACGCGCCATGCCGATCGGGCGCTACGGCCTGTGGTCCCCGGAGGTCCACAGGCCGGGATCGGCTGACACCATCGATGACCATCGATGGCCTTCGATGCGAAGACGGCGACTCCCCGGAGGGTGGCCACCACAGTGACCATTCACACCAAAACCTCGCCCGCGCGCGATCGCGCCTGGGGCCTCGCGAGCGCCGGAGACGCGGCACCTCCCTTGCACTCAGGCGTCTGGTGGCCCCGCTTTCACCGATCCCCGCCTACAGCCAGGCCGAACTCGACGAGGGGCCGACCGCGGCGTGGGTCTGCGACGAGGTGACCGGGCCGGGCGGCAAGCCGATGATGCGGTACGAGCAGGTCGACCTCATGGACTCGACCCAGGTGGAGGAGCAGGAGCTGTTCGCGCCCGAGCGCGACGCCCGGGTCGGCGCGACGCTCGGCGCCTACGCGCTGGTGCGACCGCTGGCGCGCGGCGGCATGGGCGTCGTCTACCTCGGCCGCCACGTCCGGCTCGGCCGCAAGGTGGCCATCAAGCTGCCGCACCCGTACGTGCTGCGCGACAACGACCTGCGCCGGCGGTTCCTGTCCGAGGCGATGGCCGCGGTCCAGATCGGGCACCCGGGCGTGGTCAACGTGCTCGACTACGGCCACGCCCAGGACGGGACCCCGTATCTGGTGATGGAGCTGCTCGAGGGAGGCAGCCTGGCCGACAAGATGTCCGACGGCCCGCTGCCGATCGACATGGCGATCGGGGTGGCGTCGCGGGTGGCCGACACGCTGGCCGCGGCCCACGAGTCGGGCGTCATCCACCGCGACCTCAAGCCAGAGAACGTCTTCCTCCAGCGCCACCGCCACCGCCCCGACCGCCTCACCGTCAAGGTGCTCGACTTCGGGTTCGCCAAGCTGGTCGGCGGGCCGGCCGCCGGCGGCATCGCACCGTGCACCCAGCAGGGGCTGGTGCTCGGCACGCCCTGCTACATGTCGCCGGAGCAGTGCCTGGGCTTCGCGCCGGTCGACCACCGCTCCGACATCTACTCGCTCGGCTGCATCCTGTACGAGATGGTGGCCGGGCGGCTGCCGTTCTCGGGCGGGCTCAGCGAGGTGAAGATGGCGCTGCGCTACCAGCCGGCGGTGCCGCCGCGCTGGCACAACCGCGAGCTGCCGGGCGAGCTGGATGAGCTCATCATGCGGATGCTGGCCAAGCGGCCGAGCGATCGACCGGACAACATGATCGACCTGTCGCGCGCGCTGGAGCGGATCGGTGCGCGCCGCGCGCTCCTTCGGCGGGCCGGGTCGGTGCCGCCCCTGCCGAACCTGGGTCGGCGGCAGACCGAGCCGACCGGGTAGCGCGCCGGGCAGCCGCGCCGGGCACCCACCGACGAGGCGCCGACCCCGCCGAGAGCGTCGGACACCGCCCACCGGGGGTGCGTGCGGCTTGCCGCCCCGAAACCGCGCCGCTAGACTGGAGCGCTGCTGCCATTTCGGTGGTGCAGGGTTAGGCTGAGAGCACTCGCGTGGCGAAAGGGCGTGAAATCCTCACCAGCTGGCGCGACGGCGCCGCTCGCGCCTGGACTCGCCTGTCGGACGGTGCGCGCCGTGGAGCTCGCCGGGTCTCCGCGCACCATCCGGCCCCGCCGCAGCAGCACGGCCCGTACGATCCGCGCCAGACCCCGGCACCGTACGACCCGCGGCTCGGTCCGAATGGCCCGAATGGTCCGAATGGCCCGAATGGCCCCGACGGGCACTATCCCGGCCAGCATGACCCGCGGCTCGGCCCGTACGATCCACACGACCCGCGGCTCGGCCCGTACGATCCGCACGACCCGCGGCTCGGCCCGCACGACCCGCGGCACGAGCCGCACGACCCGCGATTCGGCCCGCGCAACCCGCGCCAGACCCTCGGCCCGCAAAACCCGCGCCAGACCCTCGGACCGCTCAACCCGCGCATGCCGCTCGGCGCGGTGCCGCCGCCGGCTCGTTCCCCGCGGTCGGGGTTCCCGATTCAGCCGGCCCACCTCGGTCACCCGGGTCAGCTCGGTCCGCCCCAGCCCGGCCCCCTGCCTCCCGAGGCCAGCGCCCTCCCCCCGCATCAGCGCGCGCCGCTCGATCTGTACGGCGACATGCCCGGCGCCCCCGCCCCCTACCAGTCGCCGGCCCTGCACGAGGACGAGGACGAGGTCACCCGGATCTGGCAGCCCAACCCGCTGCGGATCGGCCATCTGGCCGGCGTCCAGGTGGTGGCGCGGCCCGGGGGGCGGGTGCTCATCGGCAACCGCGCCGACGGCGGCATCCTCTACTGGGTCGGCAAGCTGTACGGCTTCACCGCGCTCGTCATCATCATCGCGCTCGGCATCACCGGCTTCTCGCTGTACGCGTCGGCCGCCTCGCGCACCCCGCCGATCCCGAACCTGGCCCAGTACGCCCAGGTCGTCCCGTCGGTCAGCCACCTCTACGCCGCCGACGGCACGCTGCTCGGCGAGTTCGCCTCCGAGTGGCGCGAGGTGGTCCCCTACGACCGCATCCCGCCCAAGCTCATCGAGGCCTTCCTCGCCGCCGAGGACCACGAGTTCTTCGAGCACAACGGGATCTACTTCAAGGGCATCGCGCGCGCGGCGTGGCGCAACCTGGTGGCCGGCGACTTCGAGCAGGGCGGCTCGACCATCACCCAGCAGGTCGCCAAGCAGTTCCTGGGGGCGGAGAAGTCGCTCCTTCGCAAGGCCAAGGAGGCGATCTTCGCGCGCCGGCTGGAGCGCACCTACAGCAAGAAGGCGATCCTGGCCGTCTACCTCAACCACATCTTCCTGGGCAACGGCGCCTACGGGGTGAAGGCGGCCGCGCGCCGCTACTTCTCCAAGAAGCTGGAGGAGCTCGACCTGGGCGAGATGGCGACCATCGCCGGCCTGGCCCAGGCGCCGTCCTACTACTCACCGGTCGGCCACGCCGACCGGGCCAAGGAGCGGCGCAACGCCATCCTGGACAAGATGACCCGCTACGGCTTCCTCGGCGCGGCCGAGGAGCGCGCCTGGCGCGACAAGCCGCTCGTCATCCACCCGTACCGCGACGTGTTCGGTGATCGCCTGCCCTACTACGCCGAGCACGTGCGCCGCTACATCAGCAAGAAGTACGGCGCCACCGCGATCATGGAGCGCGGCCTGCGGGTGGAGACCGCGGTCGAGCCGGTCGCCGACGCGCTCGCCTACGACAACGTCGACTTCGGCACCCGCAAGCAGGACAAGCGGCAGGGTTGGCGCGGGGCGGAGGCGTACCTGGACGAGGGCCGCCCGCGCGACCTGTTCCGCCAGCGCTCGCGCGATCGCTACGGCAGCGACCCGTTGACCTCGGGCCGGCGCTACCTGGGCCTCATCGAGGAGATGAGCGCCACGCGCGCCACGGTGCTGGTCGGCGCCAACCGCTACGAGCTGCCGCTGGCCAACGCCCGCTGGGCCGCGCCGTGGTCCAAGGAAGACGACACCAACGACCACACCATCACCACCCTCGCCCGCGCGCTCAAGGTCGGCGACGTCATCTGGGTGCGGCGCGACGAGCCGGTGGCGGGCGAGTTCCGCGACTGGATCACCGACGGCACTTCCAGCCCCCGCTGGGTCAGCTCGCCGGGCGAGGAGCGACTATCGCGCATGCGCGAGGAGGCGACCGGCCGGGTGGTGCTCGAGCAGGTCCCGCACCCGCAGAGCGCGATCTTCACCGCCGATCACCGGACCGGCTACGTGGTGGCGATGGTCGGCGGCACCGACCACGACCGCTCGCAGTACAACCGCGCCATCCAGGCCTGCCGCCAGCCCGGGTCGACCTACAAGCCGATCTACTACTCGGCGGCGCTCGACCTGGGCTACGGCTTCGACACCGCGCTCAACGACATCCCGCGCGGCGAGATCGACCCGATCACCGGCGAGGTGTGGGTGCCGCGCAACCTGGGCGGCACCGTCGACTTCGTGGTGAACATGGAGTACGCGCTGGTCTACTCCAAGAACATCCCGTCGGTGGCGCTGTTCAAGAAGGTCGGCCCGCAGGGTGTGACCGACTGGGCCCGGCGGCTCGGCTTCACCACCGAGATCATCGCCGACAAGGCGCTGGCGCTGGGCGCGTCGTGCACCACGCTGAACGAGCTCACCCGCGCGTTCGCCGTCTTTGCGCGCAACGGCCGCTGGGTGGACTGGGTGTACGCGCGCCGCATCTTCGACCGCTCCGGCAACACCGTCGAGGACAACACGGTCTACTTCGACCCGGGGCTGACCGCGGCGGACCGCTTCGACCGCCTGTACGTCACGTCCGGGGTGACGCCCAAGCAGGCCATCCCGCCGCGCCCCGCGTTCCTCGTCACCAAGCTGCTGACCCAGGTGGTCGAGCACGGCTTCTCCGGGATCCTGCGCAAGACCGGCATCGTCGCGGCCGGCAAGACCGGCACGTCGAGCGCGACCATGGACACCACGTTCGTGGCGTTCACCTCGCGCTGGATCACGACGGTGTGGATGGGCGACGACCTGCGCGAGCGCCCGCTCGGCCATTCGGACGCCGCCTACATCGTGGTGGAGCCGATGTGGTCGCGCTTCATGGCGGAGGCGGCCATCGGCCACCCGAACCGGCCGATCCCGTGGGAGGTGCCGCGCGGGGTCGAGGCCCGCGACCGCGGCGACAACAAGGGGCCGCAGAAGAGCATGTCGCTGGTGTACCGCGAGCGGGCCAAGCCCGAGGACATCGCGCCGCTCGGCATCGCGCCGCCCGAGGGCTGATGCTGGGGGCCAAGGCGGCGCGGCGCTGCTCGATCTGTCACGCCGCCTACGCCGGCGAGGAGCGGTTCTGTCCGCTGGACGGCGGCGCGGTGGTGGACGGCGAGGCCAGCGACCCGATGCTCGGCCGCACCATCGGCGGCCGCTACTTCCTGCGCCGGCAGATCGGCCGGGGCGGCATGGGCGTGGTGTACGAGGCCGAGCACGTCGGGCTGGATCGGCGCATGGCGCTGAAGTTCATCCTCGAGCGCTACACCGGCGACCGCGAGGCGCTCCAGCGCTTCCACCGCGAGGCTCGAACCGCCAGCCGCATCGGGCACGAGCACATCGTGCACATCACCGACGTCGGCGAGTCCGAGGACGGCAAGAGCTACATCGCCATGGAGTACCTGGACGGCTGCGACCTGGCCGAGGTGCTGCGCGCGGCCGGGGCGCTGGACCCGACCCGTGCCCTCCACATCATGGGCCAGGTGCTGCGCGGGCTCGAGGCGGCGCATGCGCAGGGGATCGTCCACCGCGACATGAAGCCGGAGAACGTGTTCCTGACCGAGCGCGGCGGGGTGGCCGACTTCGTGGTGATCATGGATTTCGGCATCTCCAAGGTGATCGCGGCGCAGGAAGAGCAGGTGCGCCTGACCGACACCGGCGCGGTGGTCGGCACGCCGATCTACATGGCCCCGGAGCAGGCGCTCGGCGCGCCCGACCTGGACCACCGGGTCGACCTGTACGCGGCCGGCGTGATGCTCTACGAGATGCTGGCCGGCCGGCCGCCCTTCGTCGGCTCCAGCTACGCCTCGCTGGTGGCGCAGCACCTGACCGAGCCGCCGCCGCCGCTCGAGCAGCTGCGACCGGGCCTGCCGGCCGGCCTGCTCGCGGCGGTGCACCGAGCCCTGGAGAAGGATCCGGCCCGGCGCTTCGCCAGCGCGCGCGAGCTCGGCGACGCGCTGGCCGCGGTCGCGGGGGAGGCCGCGGCGCGCGGCGCGGGAGACGGATACGAGACGCTGCCGATGAAGGGCGGAGCGGCGCTCGCGGGCGCGGCGGCGGGCGCGGCGGCGGCTTCGTCGGTGCCGGCTTCGTCGGTGCCGGCTTCGTCGGTGGGTCGGGCTCCGTCGACGGCGGCGTCGCTTTCGACCGGCGCGCCGAGCTCGCCGGCGAGCGCTGGCGCTCCGGCGTCCGGATCGCTGCCGGGGTCCGGATCGCTGCCGGCATCGGCGTCGGCGTCGGCGCCGGGCGGGCTGGCGTCGCCGCTGCGCGTGGAGGTGCCGGTGTTCCGGCCGCCGCCGCGGCGCCGGCCGCGCACGGCCGCGCGGGTCGCGCTCCTGATCGGCGGAGCCGCGGCGGCGGCCGCGGTCGGCGTGTGGCGCGGCGCCGGCGCCGGCGCGGGTGACGGCGCGGGTGACGGCGATCGGCCGGGCGAACCGGCCGTGCGAGCCGGGTCGGGTCCGGTCGGCGGAGATACGCGAGCGGCGATGCCCACGCCCGGAGCCGCGGCGACCGCGGCGACCGCGCCCGGAGCCACGGCGACCGCGGCGACCGCGGTCCTCGAGGTCGACTCCGGTCCGCGCGGCGCGCAGGTCTTCGTCGACGGCGCGCACCGCGGCCGCACCCCGCTCCGACTCGACGGCGTGGCGGTCGGCACGCACACGCTGCGGCTCGAGCTGCGCGGCTACGAGCTGGTCCAGGCCGAGAAGGCGATCCGGGCCGGCTACACCGAGAGCTTCTTCGCGGCGCTGGCCAGGCGCGGCAGCGGCCGGCGCGGCGGCGTGACTCGCACCGGGCGCGACGGCGGCGGCACCTTGCGCGCCGAGCCGGCCGCGCAGCCCACCGGGGCCGACCCGCTCCAGTCCGGCGCCACCGCCGAGCCGGATCCGCCCGGCGACAAGAGCAAGTCGAACCCGTACCTCGAGCACCGGCCCGGCGCGCCGTGACGCGGCGGCCGGATCGCGACGGGGACCGCGATGGACGAGGAGCGCGACAGAGCGCCGATCGGTGCGGACCGACGGATCGAGCCGCGCCGCTTGCCTTGACCCGGCCGCGGCACCGCCGATGCACGAGCGCCGTGCCCTCCGTGCCCTCCACGCCCTCCGTGCCCTCCACGCGCCGGCCGCTCGCCGCGAGCCTCCTCGTCGCGGCGATCCTCGTCGCCTCCTGGCCCGGTCCGGCCCGCGCCGACGACCACAAGGCGCGCGCCGCCGAGATGTTCGCCGAGGCGCAAGCGGCCGAGGCGCGCGGCCAGTGGCGCGCCGCCATCGACGCGTACGAGGCCGCCTACCAGCTCTCGCCCCACCCCTCGGTGCTCTACAACATCGCGATCGACCACGAGCGCCTCGAGGAGTACCGCGACGCCGCGATTCAGTTCCTCCGCTACCTGGACCTGTCGCCTCGCGCCGACGACCGCGACCGCGTGCTGGCCCGGGTCCGCGCCCTTCGCCTGCGCCCGTCGCGGGTGTCGGTCGCGTCTCGCCCCGATAACGCGCGCATCCTGGTCGACGGCGTGGACCGCGGCCAGGCCCCGCTCATCCTCGCCCTCGCCGGCGGGATCGCCCACCAGCTGGTGGCGGAGACGGGCGGGCGCCGCTCGCGCGCGCACCCGGTGTCGCCGGAGTATGGCGAGCCGGTCAAGCTCACGATCGAGATCACCGACGAGCGCGGACTCCTCACCGTGGAGACCGATGTGCCCGGCGCCGACGTGCGGATCGATGGCGCGCCGGTCGGGCGCACGCCGCTGTCCGCGCCGGTCGCGGCCGGACCGCACCGCCTGACCATCGAGCTGGCCGGCCACCGCGCGGTCGAACGCCGCGTCGAGGTGCCGGCCCGGGGCAGCGAGGAGGTCCACGCCACCCTGACTCCGCTCTCGGGCGGCGCCCCGCTGTCGGTCGGCGCCTCGGCGCCGCCGGTGCGCCCCGACCCGCCCGGGCCGGCGCGCGCGCTCCTGGTCGGGACGTCGTACGGCTACGACGCCGGCGGCGACCCCGGCTTCAGCTATGCGCTCGTCCTGGGCGCGCGCCCCGCCTCCGGCGTCCTCGACGCATCGGCGCTGGTCGGTGTGTTCGACGGCGTCGGCAGCGTGGGCGGCGACCTCCGCGTGTTCCTCGGCCGCGGCGCGCTTCGCCCCTACTTGCACGGCGGCGGCCTCTACGGCTTCGCCGGCGGCGAGCAGGAGGAGGCGGCGGTCGAGGGCGGCGCGGGATTTCTGTGGAGCGCGTCGCCAGCCGGCCCGGCCGGCGTCCTCGGCTTCGAGTACTTCCTCCAGATCAGCGTGCAGCGCCGCCTCACCGTCGGCGACGACGAGCCGACCGGCGTCCCCGATCCGCCCGCCGACGACGACCCGGCCACCCGCTACCCGCTGGTCCTCGGCATCCAGCTCCGCTTCGGCGGCTGATCGCGACCGCGATCCTGCTCGGTCGATCGAGCGAGCGCGCCGCTGCGGGCGAGATCAGAACGGATGCCAGCGCCCGGCGGTGATCACCGTGCGACCGGCGGTGCGCTGCTCGATCGCGGTCAGCCCGCCGCACAGCGCGCGCCGGCCCAGCTCGGCTTGACCGCCGCGGTCGACCACGACCAGAACGCCGCCCGGAGCGACCACCCGGCACCACTCGGCCAGGCGCGGCTCCCACGGGTCGAGCCCGGCCAGCCCGCTCGCCACCAGCGCGCCGACCGAGCCGTCCGCCAGCGGCAGCGCATCGGCCGAGCCACTCACCACCGGCACCCGCGCGCGCTTGAGCCCGCGCTCGGCCGCCGCGATGCAGAGGACGTCGCGCCCGGCGTCGACCAGCCGGCGAGCCAGCCGCAGATCGCCGACCACCGCCACCCGGCCGGCCGCACCGGCTCCGACCAGCGCCGCCTCCACCTCCTGGGCCGCGTTCCCCGAGAACAGCGAGACCACGTCAGTCCGCCCGCAGATAGGCGCAGCGCGGGTTCTCGATGTGCGGCGTCACCCAGATGACGCCGGACAGCGAGTCCAGCAGCAGGCGGAAGTTGTCGTAGCTCACCACGAAGAAGTCCATCTCGCGCTTCTTGATGTTCCCGCCGGTGTCGTCGGCCCGGACGCAGCCATCGTGCACGCTCCCGTCCGGCATGACCAGCCCGTCGAACTCCGGGATGTAGAGCGGCTCGCCGATCGGCACCAGCCGGGGATCCACCGCGACCGACTTGAACGGGACCAGCGCGCGGCGGCCGGCGCCGCGCCCGAACGGGTACTCGGTCTCGTCGAGCCACTCGTAGCAGGTGCCGACCCCGAACCGGCAGCGCCCGCTGTAGTTGAGGACGCGACCGTCCGACAGGATGCCGGAGCCCTCCATGAGGAGCGACTTGATGAAGCCGGCGGGGTAGGCCCCGATGAAGAAGCCGTCGCGGCTGTAGATGGCGACGTGGTCGTCCTCCGGCTCGAACCGGTCCTCGTGGGCCAGCCAGTAGAAGCGCAGGCCGAAGCCGCGCTCGCGGACCAGCGGGTAGCCACAGCAGGCCTCGTCCTTGCCGGGCGCCGGCCCGCGCGACTCGATCGAGATCGGCTGCGCGGCCAGCTTCGCCCCCTCCGCCGCGCGCCCGCGCGGAAGCGGGACCGGCCCGCTCGCCGGGCTGGACGTCAGCGCCACGAGGGCGAGTGTCGGGCCGACGACCAGCGACCGCACGGTTCGAGACTGTATCATCGCGGCGTGGCGCTCGAGCTGTTCCGGTTGGATGAGCTGGCGGCCGCGCGCCCGTCGGTGGCGGCGGTGGGGGGAAAGGCTCGCAACCTCGGGCTCCTGTGCGCCGCCGGCCTGCCGGTGCCCGAGGGCTTCGTGCTCCCGGCCGGGTCCGACGGCCTCCGCGCGGCCGAAGCAGCTCCTGCGCGACCGCCTCCCGCTGCCGATGCGACATGGGACGAGGTGTGTGCCGCCGCCGCCCGGCTCGGCCCGGTCCTGGCGGTGCGGTCCTCGTCCGCCGCCGAGGACCAGGCCGACGGCGCCGCCCCCGGCCTGTTTTCCAGCCAGCTGGATATCCGGCCCGACGGGCTGGCCCAGGCGGTGGCCGCGGTCATCGCGTCGGCGCGAAGCCCGGCGGTCGGCGCCTACCTCGAGCGGCGCGGGCGCGGCGCGCCGACCGATCTCGCGGTGATCGTGCAGCGCCAGGTCGGCGGCGCCAGCGGCGTGCTCTACACCCGCCCGCCCGGCCAGCCCGATCGCGACGAGGTCTGGATCGAGGCGGCCGGCCCCGACGGCCTGGCCAGCCGCGCCACCGCGCGCCGCACCGGCGAGCCGCTGTCGCGCGATCCCGACTTCCCGCTCGAGCCCGACCAGCTGGCCGGGTTGATCCGCCTCGCCGTTGCGGCCGAGCGAGCCATCGCGTCCGACGGCGGCGCCGACGTCGAATGGGTCGCCGAGGAGACCGACGTCGAGACCGACGCTGACACAGACGCTCCCGGGGCCAGGCCCGCGCGCGCGATGTGGCTGGTGCAGGCCCGCCCGATCCGCCACCCCGCAGCGCCGTCTTCGATCGCGGCGGCTGCCGGACTGGAGTCCGAGATCGCCTTCTCGCGCGCCGACCCCCATGTCACCTGGCGCTGGGATGCGTCGCACAACCCGGATCCGCTGACGCCGGCGCAGATCGGCCTGGTCGACCTGGTCGGCGACATCGCGCCGTCGCCGATGCGGGTGGTCGACGGCTACCTCTACGTGGCCACCTCGCCGGCCGCGCCGCTCCCTGCCGGGGCTGCGCCCACCGCCGCCGCGGTCGAGGCGATCTTCGACGACGTGCGCGCCGCCATCACCCGCGCCCTCGCGCCGGTCGAGACCACCGCGCCCGCTTCCCTCTCCGACGCGCTCGGCGCGTACCGGGCCGTCTATCGCCAGTACATGGTGCGGCTCACGCCGGTGCTCCAGCGCGCCCGCGCCGCCCTGCGCCAGCGCGGCGAGCCGATCGCATCGCCGGAGAGCGCGGTCGGGCGCGCCCTACGCCGCGGCGACCGCGACGCGCTCGACGCCCTCGCGCCGGTCTGGGACGTCGCCGCCGCCACCTACGGTGAGCGGGTCGACGCCACCGCCGCCGCCGCCGAGCCCGACCGCGCGCCTCCGCCGCCGGCCGCGTCCAGCGATCTCGCGGGCGCCGTCCGCGCGGTCGGCGAGGAGGACGACCTGCTCTTCTTTCGCGCCCAGCGAGCGGTGCGCCGCGCGCTCCTCGCCGTCGCGGAGGCCTGGCGGCTCTCGCCGCTGGACGACGTCTTCTATCTCCCGCTCGCCCAGGTCCGCGCCCACGTCGACCGCGCCGAGGTTCTCGATCCCGCCGCCGCGCACCGCATCGGCGAGGCCGCGCGCGCCGCGCGCGAGGCCCAGCGCGGCCGGGTCGCGCCGGGCGCCTTCCGCGACGGCCGGTCGATCTCCGCCACCGCGCCGGCCGGCGCGCGCGAGGTCTGGCGCGGGCGGACCGCCGCGACCGGCACCGCCCGAGGTCGCGCCCTCCACCTCGGTGATCTCGGCCGGCTCGACGGCGATCCGCGCGGCCGCGTCATCGTCGCCCGATCGGTCACCCCGGCGGTGGTCATCGACCTCGCCGGCGCGGCCGCCCTGGTGTGCGAGCAGGGTGGAGTCCTCGATCACGCCGCCGCGCTCGCCCGCGAGCTGGCGCTGCCCTGCGTGGTCGGGTGCGCCGGCGTGTGGGCCGGCATCCGCTCCGGCGACGAGGTGTTCGTCGACGGGGACGTCGGCCTTGTGCTCGTCTTATCCGTCGGTTGAACCGGACCGGGCCGGTCGCTCACCGACGCAGAGCTCAGTCTTCGGAGTCGTTCTCGGCGTACAGCGCGGCGTCTTCGTCGTCGGTGTCGTCGTCGTCGTCGTCGTCCGGCGCGAGCGGTGTTCCGACGAGGAAGGCCGAGTTGACCCGCTCGCGCAGGTCCTTGCCGACCTTGAAGAACGGCAGCTTCTTGGGCGCGACGTGCACCGTTTCACCGGTGCGCGGGTTGCGGCCCTCGTAAGCCTTGTATTCGCGGACGGTGAAACTACCAAATCCGCGAATCTCAATGCCCTCGCCCTCTTGGAGGGCCTTCACCATCGAGTCGAATACACAGTTGACGATCTGCTCCGCCTTCCCGTTGGGAAGCTTGAGCTTCTCTGAGATTCGCTCGATGAGCTCGGACTTCGTGACTGTTCCATGCATGGCCATGTCCCGTAACCTAGTGGAAACTCTAGCCGAGCCCGACGGCCCAACGCAAGATGTAAGTCTGCAGAAGCACAGGCCCCCTCGCGCGAGGGTCACGGGCCGTCCGGGACCGCGGGGAGCGGGCGCTCCTCTTCCCGATTGAAGGCCTTGTAACCAATAGGGAAACTGTACGAGCGGCACGGGTGACGAGCGTAGAAATCGACGAGATCGCGCCACGTTGCGGACCCGTCGATCAGCGCTCCGGTGAGCTCCGCGGACTGATAGACGCGGCACGGAGATCGTCCCTTGGCCGGGCGGTGACCGCGCGCGGCGAGCTGGTCCGATCGCTCGACGCCGAGCGCCGACGCGGGCAGATCGCTCACGTAGTAATAGGAGAGGCGCGGCAGACGGATCGTCTCGACCCGGTCGACGAACA
This sequence comes from Kofleriaceae bacterium, assembly GCA_035489015.1. Classification (GTDB taxonomy): domain Bacteria; phylum Myxococcota_A; class Polyangia; order Haliangiales; family Haliangiaceae; genus DATFRY01. The sequence continues at coordinate 107,709 of DATHKR010000213.1, forward strand.
GCTTCAGCCCCTTGCGATAGATGCACTCGCTGCGGCGGGCCGTCTCGCCCGGCGCCAGCGCGAACGCGTCGTGGGCGATGTCGCTCTTGCCATGACAGGGCCGAAGACCGCGCGAGGACTGGGTGACGATCCGGTAGGCGAGGTGATCCGCGGTCGTGTTCTCGACGGTGAGGACCAGCTGCCGGCGCGGGAGTTCGGCGGCGCGCTCGATCGACAGGGTCATCGCGAGGCCGAGCACCTCCGCGCTGGCGTGGTGGCCACCGGGCTCGAGCTCGCGGCGCTTGTCGTCCCACCGGTGCGCGAACACGCCCGACAGATCCGCGGGAGTCGCGACCGGTTCGATGCGCAGCGCCTTCGAATCACTGGCCAGGCGATCGGCGAAGGCGGCGGGGTCGCGATCGATCGCGGCGGTGGCCCGCGCCGTGACGACCTCCGCGCGCGCCGGCACCGGTGGCGGCGGGATCGCAGGGAGATCGACCGGATGGAAGAAGCTGACGCGCGCGACGATCGCGGCGATGCCGAGGAAGATGATGCCGACCACCACGCGGAAGCTGCGGTCGGTCACCCGACCCTCGCGATGCGACCCGACTCGCGCTGCGCCGAGCGGCGCGCGCGGCGCCCCCCCGAGCAACCCAGCACGTCGGCAACACTAGCACCGGCGCGGCGAGCTCATCGGTCGACTCACGCGAGGTGATGTCCGACGATCGACGTATGCGGCGTACTCGACCACACCTGAAGTTTCCGACATGTGAACATCGTACGGGATGCTAGGCTCCTTCGAAGAGCACGGTCGGCCGCCGTAGCTCCGCGCTTTTCCGATGAATCCAAGCTCGTTGTCCTTCACCTCTGCCAAGCGACAGCGATCCTGGTCACGGTGCCCAGGCCGACCGCGCCGCCGACCGTTCCGCAGCACCCTTGTGGGGCTGGTCGCCCTGCTGCTGGCGCTCGCGGCGACGCACGGTGGTGGCCGCCCGGCCCGAGCCGAGCGCGTCCACGATCTGTCGCGCGCCCTTCTGCACGGCAAGCACGTCAAGACGCGCCTCTCGGCCGCCACCGCGCTCGACCGCATGCGCGACCCGCGCGCGCTCCGCTCCTTGATGCAGGCGCTCGGCGACGCGAGCTACATGGTCCGCGAGCTGGCCGCCGTCGCGCTCGGTCACCTCGGCGATCCGACCGCGCTGCCGGCGCTCGAGGGCGCCCGCTCCGATCCCCGGCGCGCCGTCCGCCGTCAGGTGCTCGCGGCCATCGATCTCATCCGCGACAAGCAGCGCCGCGCGCGAGGCGCGAGCGCGGCGCGAGCACCACTGGCGGGTGGCGCTCCGGTGCGCGGCGCGGGCGGCCTGGCGTATCAGGTGCCGGGGCCGAAGCCCGGCGACCCGCCGCCGATCTACGTGATGCTGAAGTCGACCAGCGACAAGTCGGCCGGCGGCGCGGCGCTCAAGGTCCGCAAGATGCGCGCCCAGCGGATGCGCTCGCTCATGGCCACCGAGCTCGCCCACGGCAAGCAGGTCACCCTCTTGCCGACGGTGTCGCGAGATCCGTCGGTGGACCGGTACGCGATCGATCTGACCGTGGTGAAGCTCGCGCGGGTCGAGCGCGGACCGCACGTCGAGGTGGAGTGCGAGATCCGCGTCGCCATCTCGACCCGCGAGGGCCGGATGCTCTCGTTCCTGACCGGCGGCGCCAAGGTCCAGGTCCCCAGGGTCAGCTTCCGCGAGGACTTCCTGCCCCAGCTGCGCGGCGAGGCGCTCGAGGGCGCGGTGCGAAGCGTCCACCGCGACCTGGTCAGCTATCTGCTCAAGCTGCCGCAGCCGGCGCCGCCGCCGGCGCTGCCCGCCGCGGCGATCGTCAGAGAGCAGTAGCCTGGCCGAGCACGACGGCGGCGAGCAGACCCAGGATCGCGAGCAGGTAGGCGCCGAGCACGGCCGCCGACCACCACCAGCGGCGCGACCGGCCCGGCTGCGAGATCAGCCCGGTCGGCTCCGCTCGCGGTCCCGACGGTGATGGATCCGGACCGAGGTCCGCCCAGCCGTCCGGCGCCCGGCCGGGCGCCGCGTCCCCGCGGCGCTTTCCCACCAGCGCCCGACGCGCGCATCCCGGGCAGACGGCGCTGGCCAGGTGGACTTCCGCGCAGTTGCGGCAGACGGCGTACACCCTCATCGGCTTGCTTGTTCAACGCGCGGAGCCGGCCGTCGATTTGATCGCGGGCACCATCGGGCCAGAAACTCGATCGCCGGCTGCATGCCGGCCGAGCCCGAAGCCGAGATCGAGCCGAAGCCGAAACCGCCGCCGGGGCCAGAAATCTGGCCGCCGCGACCCCCACCGCGGGCGCGAGTATACTGTCGGGCCTTGCGCGGTAGGCTGGTTGCCATAGCCGGGTCGGTGGGCGCGCTCGTCCTCTGGATCCGGCCCGCCTGGGCGCAGGAGGGCGCGCGCCGCGACCAGTCACCGCCGGCCGCGCAGCCGAAAAGGCCGGTGCTGACCTCGCCGCCCCGGCTACTCGAGGGGGCGGCGCCCGAGTATCCGCCGGCCGCCGCGGCCGCCGGGCTCGAGGCGGTGGTCAAGGTGCGCCTCACCATCGACGCGACCGGCGCGGTGACCGACGCGGTGGTGGTCGCGCCGGTCGGCAACGGCTTCGACGAGGCCGCGCTCGCCGCCGCCCGCCAGTACCGCTTCGCGCCGGCCCAGTGGGACGGGGTCCCGGGCGCGATCACCGTCGAGACCGGGATCAACTTCGTCCTGCAGAAGGTCGAGACCCCGGCGCCGGTCGAGGGGCCGCCCGCTCGCGGTGAGAACGGCCCGCCCCCCGCGCCCGGTCACGCCGGCGATCCGCGCGCGCCGGTGACGATCGAGGGGACCGCGTTCGAGCGCGGCGTCCGCCGCCGCCTGTCGGGCGTGATCGTGTCGGTCGCCGAGCTGGGCCTCGACGCGGTCACCGACGAGGAGGGCCGCTTCTTCTTCCACGGGGTCCAGCCCGGCAGCTACGCGCTGGTCGCGGTCGACGAGAAGTTCGACCGGTTCCGCCGACCGCTCGCGCTGTCCGCCGGCGAGAAGGTGGAGGTGTCGCTGTATCTCCGCCCGAAGGGCGGCAACCCGTACGAGACGGTGGTGGAGGGAGAGCGCGAGGTGCTCGAGGTCACCCGCCGCACCCTCGAGCGCCGGCAGCTGACCAGCGTGCCCGGCACCTTCGGCGATCCGATCCGCGTCATCCAGACCCTGCCCGGGCTGGCCCGCACCCCGTTCGGCGGCGGGTTCCTGCTCATCCGCGGGTCCAACCCCGACGACAGCGGCGTCTTCATCGACGGCCACCGGGTGCCGCTCCTGTTCCACTTCCTGGGCGGTCCGTCGATCCTCAACCCCGAGTTCCTCGACCGCATCGACCTCTACCCGGGCGGCTTTCCGGCCCGGTTCGGCCGCGCGATCGGCGGCATCGTGTCGGTCGACACTCGCTCGGCCAAGAGCGACGGCGTCCACGGCGCGGCCAAGGTCGACCTGCTCGACTCGGGCGCGTACCTGCGCGTGCCGGTCGGCAAGCACGGCGCGCTGGCGGTGGCGGGGCGGCGCTCGTACCTGGACGTCATGCTCGGCCTGTTCGTGCCGGAGCAGGAGCCGGGCAACACGCTCATCGTGGTGCCGATCTACTACGACTACCAGGCCCGGCTCGACTACGACCTCGAGCGCGAGGGCAAGGCGACCATCTTCCTCATCGGCTCGGCCGACACGCTCGACGTCCTGTCGGAGGACGCCGACGACGAGGAGACGCTCAGCCTCGACAGCGCGATCCGCTTCTTCCGGATCATCGGCAGCTACCGGCGGCCGATCGCGGGCGGCTTCAACCTGACCCTGTCGCCGGCCTGGGGCCGCGATACGTTCGAGTTCTCCAGCGGTCAGATCGATGGTCCGGCCTTCACCAAGGCCTCCGCGGTGCAGGAGACGCTGGCCTATCGCATGCGCGTCGAGGGGCACATCGGCCCGCGCGTGGTGCTGGACGCCGGGCTCGACCTGGAGTCGCGCGTCAACAAGTACGCCGTGCTGGCGCCGCTCGACCTCGACGTGCGGCCCGACAACGACCGCGACGTCCCGCCGGTCGAGGCCGAGCGGACCAGCGACATGTACGGCTTCGGCGCGCACGCCGACGTGGCGATCGACGTCGGGCGGCTGCGGCTCGTCCCCGGGCTGCGGTTCGACGGCTACTTCCTGGCCGGCAAGACCCGCACGTCGCTCGACCCGCGGCTGGTCGCGCGCTACGCGCTCGACCGGCGCTGGACCCTGAAGGGCTACGTCGGGCTGTTCCACCAGCCACCCCAGCCGGAGGCGCTCGATCACCTGTTCGGCAACCCCGGCCTGGGCATGGAGCGCGCGCTCCACACCGGCGCGGGCGCGGAGTGGAAGCCGATCGAGGACTGGACGCTCGACGGCGAGGTCTACCTGATCGACCGGCGCAACCTGGTCGAGGGGACCAACGACTTCACGCGCGATCCGGACACCGGCGCGGTGCGGGCGATCAACTTCCGCAACAGCCGGATCGGCGACACCATCGGGCTGGAGGTGCTGGTGAAGCGCGAGGTGACCCGCAAGCTGTACGGCTGGCTGTCCTACACGCTCAGCCGCACGCGCGAGCTGGAGTTCGACGACGACAGCTACGAGCTCAGCACCTTCGACCAGACCCACGTGGCCAACGCGGTGGCGAGCTACCGGACCGACAACAACTGGGAGCTGGGCCTGCGCTTCCGGCTGGCCAGCGGGCGGCCGGAGACTCCCATCGTCGGGGGCACGTTCGACGCCGACGACGGCGACTACCGGGGCGTATCGGGCGAGTTCCGCGGCCAGCGGCGCAAGCTGTTCCAGCAGACCGACGCGCGAGTGGAGAAGACGTGGGTGTTCGACACGTGGATGATCGGAGCGTACCTGGACGTGCAGAACGTCATGAACATCGAGAACCACGAGGCGATCCAGTACGACTATCGCTATCGCGCGGCGTCGCCGGTGACCAGCGTGCCGATCCTGCCGACCGTCGGGGTGCGCGGCCAATGGTGACCGGGGCCGCGCGGCCGGGGCGGCTCGCCGCGATCCGGTGGGCGTGGGCATGCGCCGCGATCGCGGCGTCGGCCGCCGCGTGCAGTGACTTCGAAGATCCGGCCCAGGTGGTCGACATGCGGGTGCTCGGCATGCGAGCCGACCCGCCCGAGATCCTGGTGCCGTACGATCCGGACGACCCGACCCGGGTCGAGATCGGCGACCTCGGCCAGGTGACCGTGTGCGCCCTGGTCGCCGATCCGGCCGACCGGCGCGGCCTCGACTACTCGTTCGCGTTCTGCCGGCCGACCAGCAGCGGGCGCTGCCGGGGCAGCGTGCTCGCGGTCGAGGTCGGCGCGGGCTCGGTGGAGGACCCGGAGGAGTCGGGCGAGCCGGTCCAGATCTGCGCGACGGTGAGCGCGAGCCCCGACCTGGCCGTGGTGCTCATGGACTCGCTCGACGCGGACAGCTTCCTCGGCTTCGGCGGCATCTCGCTCCAGATCGGCCTCGAGGTTACGCCGGAGGGCAGCGGCTCCGACGACACGCTGTTCGCGTTCAAGCGGATCCGCTACGCCCCGGAGTTCCCGGCTGGGCGCACGCCGAACACCAACCCGTCGGTGACCGGGTTCATCGGGCTGCGCACGCCGACCGGCGAGCGCGGGCTCGACTTCGAGGTGCCGATCGGTCGGTGCGGCGACGTGGAGCCCTTCACGGTCGCGCCGGGAGAGCGGGTGTCGGTGCTCCCGGTCGAGCCGGCAGGCGCGCGCGAGCGCTACGTGGTGGCCACCTTCGACGGCGGCGAGAACCGCTTCACCGAGAACCTCACCTACCAGTGGCACGCATCCGAGGGAGACTGGTCCCCGTTCGAGAGCGGCGGCACCATCGACGTGGCCGGCAACGAGCCGACCCTCGACGCGCGCTGGCGAGCGCCGACCGATCGCGAGCTCATCGGCGACGGGCTCGACGTCAGGATGTGGATCGTGCAGCGCGACGAGCGCGGCGGCCAGGCCTGGTACGAGACCTGTGCGCGCGTGGTTCCGTAGCGGAGCCGCCGCGCCGGGGATACGCTCCGCGGATGAAGCGAATGCGCGTGGCGAGCGGTACCAGCTGGGAGGACGAGGTCGGCTACTCGCGCCTGGTGCGGGTCGGCAGCCACATCGCGGTGACCGGCACCACCGCGACGGTGACCGGCGGCGGCCACGTCGGCGACGGCGACGCCTACGCCCAGGCGATCCAGATCGGCCGCAACATCGAGTGGGCGCTCGAGCAGGTCGGCGCGTCGCTGGCCGACGTGGTGCGAACCCGCATGTTCGTGACCGACATCCGGCGCGACTGGCAGGCGGTCGGACGCGCCCACCGCGAGCTGTTCGTCGCCGCCCGGCCGGCGACGTCGATGATCGAGATCAGCCGCCTCATCGAGGACTGGATGCTGGTCGAGATCGAGGCCGACGCGATCGTCGTCGGTGACGAGTAGCGAGGCGGACGAATCGATGGAGAAGGAACGGCCCGGCCTGGTGAAGCTGAGCGGCGACCAGCTGCGCGAGATCCGCTCGGCGACCGTGGCCCACTATCAGGCCGGCGCGCGCTCGTTCTGGGCCGGGACTCACGACCATGACGTGAGCCAGAACGTCGAGGCGCTGATCCGGCACCTGCCCGGCCCGGCGCCGCAGACGATCCTGGATCTCGGGTGCGGGCCGGGGCGCGACCTGATCGTGTTCCGCGACCTGGGGCACGTGGCGGTCGGCCTCGACGGCGCCGAGGAGTTCGTGCGCATGGCCCGCCAGCACTCCGGGTGCGAGGTGCTGCACCAGGACTTCCTCGAGCTCGACCTCGGGGACGGGCGGTTCGACGGAGTCTTCGCCAACGCCTCGCTCTTTCACGTGCCGAGCCAGGAGCTGCCCCGAGTGCTCGGCGAGCTGTGTAGGGCGCTGAAGGCGGACGGCGTCCTGTTCAGCTCCAATCCGCACGGGCCGAACCGCGAGGGATGGTCCGGTGATCGCTACGGCTGCTACCTGGATCTCGACGAGTGGCGGCGCTTCATGACCGCCGCCGGGTTCGACGAGCTCGAGCACTACTACCGTCCGCCGGGGCAGCCGCGCCACCGCCAGCCCTGGCTCGCGTCGGTGTGGCGCAAGCGAGCTTGACCGGCTCCAGCTTTGGAGTTCCGATGCGCTGGTCGAAGGCCACCAGCAAACCGGAGGAAGCGAATGAGGGCACGTAACACGACGGTTGCAGCGGCGTTTGCGATGGGTCTGCTCGCGGCAGCATGGGGCAGCCACACGGCCAGCGCGCAGGCGCCTGGCTTCAAGCGGGTCGAGCTGCAGCGGCACGACCTGGGCGCGCCGGGCCGCGAGGCCGTGGTCGCCCGCGGCGAGTTCGAGCCGGGTGCCGCGGCGCCCAAGCACACTCACCCGGGCGAGGAGCTGGCCTACGTCCAGGAGGGCCAGCTGGTGGTCGAGATCGAGGGCAAGCCGGCCGCGAAGCTGAAGGCCGGCGACGTGTTCTTCGTGGCCGCCGGGCAGGTGCACTCGGCCAAGAACCCCGGCAAGAGCAAGACGGTCGTGATCTCGACCTACGTCATCGAGAAGGGCAAGCCCCTGGCCACGCCGGTGAAGTGACGGCCGCTCGAGACGCCGGCAGACCCGAGCCGTGTCGGCGGTGACGCGGGCGACCGCGGCACGCCAGACACGGCGTCGCCGAGGGCTCGAGAGCGGCTGAGCAGCGCCGCGGGCACCGAGCTTGCAGCCGCTGCGGAGATGCGCGAGCCCGGAACGTCGAGCCCCTCGAGCGAAGACCATGACGCGGCGCGGATCGGCGCCGCGGCCGCGACCCGCTCGGGGCGGACCGACGCCGCCGCGCTCGAGAAGCAGGTCGAGCCGCTCCGTCCGTGGTACCGGCGCGAGCGCCGGGCCGCGGCCGGCCTGCTCGGGTTCAGCGCGATCACCCTCACCGCCAGCGTGACGCTCCTCCACTGGACCTTCTCGCGCCCCGCGTCGCCGGCGGTCGTCCGCGCCCCGGTCGCGGCCGCGGCGGTGGATGCGACCGCCGCGTACGCCGCCAGCGAGACACTCGAGGAGCCGACCGCGTGGGTCGCCTCCGACGATCCGATCGGCGATCCGATCGAGCGCCTCGCGCCTCGCGATGGCGCCCCGCTCCTGCGCGGCGCGGCCGCCGCCGCCGACCGCTACGGCGTCGTCGCCCTGTGGACAGACCGCGTGGTGTGGGTCAGCCGCGACGACGGACGCAGCTTCCGCCAGGAGCTGGCCGCGCCGCAGCCGCTGACCGCCGTGGCGGTCGGCACCGACGGGCGCGTCTACGCCGCGCGCCATGGCGGCCGGCTGGGTGAGCTGACCCCCGGCGGACGGACGCGCTGGCACGACGTCGACTGCGATCAGGTCCTCGCCATCGACGGCTCGTCCCCGTGGCTGGCGCTGCTCTGCCTCCACGCCGACCAGGCCAGCGGCCTGTCCTCGATGCTGTACCTGAGCAGCGACGACGGGGCGACCTGGCGCCGCCAGATCACGCCGCACCACGGCACCGCGGCCAACCAGATCCGGGTCAGCGCAAACGGTGTGGTCGATCTGCTCACCCTCGACACCGAGACCGACATCGACGCCGGCCAGAACACCGACGGCGCCGACGCAGGTCGCGCGGGTCGCCTCCGCCACTACACCGGCCACGTGGATGGCCGGCCGTTCGAGCTGGTGCTGACCGGCGATGGTCCCGAGCCGTTCGGCCTCGGCCACGACGGGCAGAGCTGGCGGCTCGACGGCGAGCGGCGGATGCACCTCACCGGGTCGACCAGCGCCGGGCGCTCCTCTCGCCTCGCCGTCCGGAACTGGGACGTTCTTCTCGCGGCCAGCAGCGAGCGCACCATCGCCGCGGCCGACGGCCGCCTGGTCGAGCTCGGCGCGGACCGCCCACGTGTGGTCGCCAGCCGCATTCCCGGCCCGATCGACACACTGGCGCTGGATGGCCTCGGCCGCGCGCTCGCCACCGCCGGGGGCGTAGCGGTCCGATATTCAGCCCTCCACGGCTGGCGACGCCTGTTCGAGATCCCGGCCCACTGATCTGTGCTGGTCCCGCGTCGAGGGCCCCCTATACTCAAGCAAGGGGGTCCAAGGGACCGATGTTCGAGTACCTGGCGAGAGATCGCCGGCGGCTGCGCCGCGGAACCCGCGCCTTTGCGCGAGAGGTCTCGATCGGCGAGGCATGCGTGTTCGTGGACCACGGCTTCCAGTGGGACGGCGCGAACAACGTCTGGCTGACCCGCGCGCGGGCCTCGTTCGTGATGCAGGCCGGCCCGAGCTTCGACATGCGCCCGCGCACGCTGTGGAACCGGCTCATCGGGGCGGCCGCGCGCACGGCGACGATCGATCCCTACTTCGACGCCTTCTTCTCGGTGCGCACGCCGTCGCCGGACCACACCTGGGACGCCCTCACGACCCGGGCACGCACCCTCATGGCCCACTGGTTCGAGGACGCGCGGGTGGTCTCCGACGGCCGCATGGTGACGCTGTGGCGCGAGGCCGAGTTCGGCCGCGAGGCCGACGGAGATGCCGCCGCCGAGCTGGTCTCCGAGATCGTCAGCCTGAGCTCGTCGGCTCTCGACGCGTATCGCCGGCTGCCCGCGGCCACCTACTCGTCGGCGAGCGGCCCGTGGTACGCGCGTCGTCCGCCCAGCATCGAGATGGTCGCGCCGGTGCCGGTCCGGATCGAGCCGAGCGTCCTGCACGGCCGCCCGGTGACCTCGGTCAGCGCCGCGTGCGGCCGCGTGACCGAGCCGTTCGCCATGAACTTGCTCGGCGTCGGGTCGGTGGTCGGCTCCAGCTACCGCGCCCCGGTCCCCCGCGGCCTCATCCGCGCCGCCCGCGAGCTCGGCGCCGCGCTGCTCCGCTGCGACGGCCAGCGCGTCATCGTCTGCTGGGACAGCCTCGAGACCGATCGCAACCGCCTCACCTCCGCGGCCAGCTTGCTCGCCTCGTTCGCCGCCGGGCCCGGCGGCGGCATGTACCGCTGAGCGCCCTCCCCGGCCCCGGGTCAGAGCCAGCCGAGCTTGCGGAACAGCCAGATCTGCAGCCCGGACAGACTCACGAGGGAACCGAGCAGGATGAGGAACCCGTACGGACTGTCGGCAAGCGGGATCCCGCCGACGCCGGCGCCGAAAAGATCGGCGACCAGCGCGAGCGGGAGAAAGATCGCCGCGATGAGCGATAGCACGTAGAGCCGGCGGTTGATGAGCTCCGCGGTCCGGCTGGCCATCTCCTCCTGGGTGACCGCCGCCCGGTCGCGCGACGCATCGAGCTGCTCGATGACCCGCATCATCCGCTCGGCACCCTCGCGCAGTCGCACCCGGCTCTCCGCCTGCAAC